>JBBDMS010000015.1:0-76627 GCA_040878185.1 Dongiaceae bacterium
GGGGGCATCGATGATCACATAGTCGCGCTTCTGGGTCTTGAACCAGATCTGCGCAGTATCGATCGTGATGCCCTGGTCGCGCTCGGACTGGAACGCATCCATCAGGAAGGCCCATTCGAACGGCATGCCGCGCCGCTCGCACATTGCCTTGATCGCATCGAGCTTGCCATCCGGCAACGAGCCGGTGTCGTTGAACAGCCGGCCGACCAGGGTCGACTTGCCGTGATCGACATGGCCCACAATGACGATGCGGAGCTGTTCGCGCATGCCACGAACGACGGGCGGCTGGGTGGCGGCACCGACAGGGATCTGGTTCATGGCGCTTACATATACCCGGCAGCCCGAAGCCGCTCGAACGCGTCTTCGGTTTCGCGGTCCATCGCACGGCCGGCCCGCTCGGGTGCGGTCGTCGATTCCAGTTCGGCGATGATTTCGGCGATCGTCTTGGCCTCGCTCTCGATCGGCGAGGTGATGTCCTGGTCGCCGAGCGAACGGTATCGCTTGCCGCCCTTCGAATAATAGAGATCGACCACCGGGATATCCTCGCGCTGGATGTAGCGCCAGATGTCGAGCTCGGTCCAATGCAGCAGCGGATGCACCCGCAGATGCGTACCGGCCGGCAGGCTGGTGTTGAAATGATCCCAGAATTCCGGCGGCTGATCACGGAAATCCCAGCTTCCGGTATCGCCGCGCGGGCTGAAATATCGTTCCTTCGCGCGCACGCTCTCTTCGTCGCGCCGGATGCCGGCGATGATGCCGTTGAATTTATGCTTGGCGATGGCGTCGCGCAGACCCAGCGTCTTGCGCGCCGCCGACCGGGCCGCCGGCGGCAGCGACGGGTCGGTCGCCTCGACCGGAGGGCATTCCTCGCGAATGAAATTGAGCTCCCATTCCTTCACGAAGCGATCACGGAAGGCATACATCTCGGGGAACTTCTTCTGGGTATCGATATGCATGGCCGGAAACGGCACGCGGCCGAAAAAGGCCTTGCGCGCCAGCCAGATCATCACGTTCGAATCCTTGCCTAGCGACCAGAGCATGGCGAGGCGATCGATCCGCGCGAAAGCCTCGCGGAAGATGTAGACGCTCTGCGATTCGAGCTGCTCGAGATGGTCCATGTTTCTCGTGGGATCGTGCGACGTGGGTATGGTTGGCGAGGTCCGCCGGATCGGCCGGGACGACGATTGCCGGGCCTCGACAGGACCGGGGACCCGGGCGTGTACCGCCTCAGCCAAGGGAAATCAACCGATTTTACCGGAGCTTGCCCGCCTCTCAGTCCGACCGGGGCGCTGCCACTCGAAGACGACGATCACGCAACCCGGCCCGGTCCATGAATTGTGCCAGGTGCCGCCGTCATAGCTGACGAAATCGCCGGCGCGGAACACCGTGCCGTCGGAATCGGTCAGCTCCCCCTCGACGATCAGGAATTCTTCCATGCCCGGATGGTTGTGCGGGATCGTCACCGCGCCCGGCGCCATGCGCATCAGATAACAGCCCTGGCCCGTTTTCCGGTCGTAACTGATCGGCAACCATTCCATTTCGGGCTGCGGAGGCCCCTCGAGATCGTATTCGAGAAAGGCCCGCTCCGAGCGGCGAATCACCTGCCGGCCCGGTAGGTTCCGATTTCCACGTTCGTCATCCATATCCAGCACCTCCCTGCCGACAGAAGGGCCATTATCGCGCGAACCGCCCGAAATGGCTCGCCACTTCGTTCCAACGGCGTAACTTTCAGGCGTTCGCCTTCGAACATCGACAGAGCCGGTCATGCCGCGTCATTGCCGGCGACCCGAGCCGGACCAAGCTCCCGGAAACGGTACCGGGGGAGGACCCGTCCTGCGGATTTTGCGGCAAGGGGAATTCCTCACGATAATCGCCTCGGCAAGCCAAGGCAGTGGAGATCGATCTCATCCCATGACGGACCCGACTGCCCCTGCGACCGCTCCGACCGACGGCCCCGGCCTCCCCCCGCTCGGTTTCGGCCTCGGCCTTCGCACCGACCATTACGCCGCGGTCGATCGCGACCGGCCGACCGGGATCGACTGGCTCGAGATCATCTCGGAAAACTACATGGTGCCGGGCGGACGCCCGCTGCACTGGCTCGATCGCATTCGCGCGCATTATCCCGTCGTCATGCACGGTGTATCTCTGTCGATCGGTTCGACCGATCCACTCGACGGCGCCTATCTCGACCGGCTGGCTGAACTCGCGGCGCGCGTCGAGCCGGCCTGGATTTCCGATCATCTCTGCTGGACCGGCGTCGGCGGGATCAACATCCACGACCTGCTGCCGTTGCCGTACACCGAAGAAGCGCTCGACCATGTCGTGCGCCGGGTCGGGCAGGTTCAGGAGAAACTCGGTCGCCGTATTTTGCTCGAGAACGTCTCGACCTATGTTTCGTTCGCCGAATCTGCGGTTCCGGAATGGGAGTTCCTCGCCGAGATTGCGCGCCGCGCCGATTGCCTGATTCTGCTCGACATCAACAACATCCATGTCAGCGGCTTCAATAACGGGTTCGATCCGGCGGTCTACATCGATAATATGCCCGCCGATCGCGTGCAGCAGTTTCATCTTGCCGGCCATGACGATTGCGGCACGCATATCATCGACACGCACGATCACGCCGTCGTCGAAGCGGTCTGGGATCTCTATGCCAGAGCCGTACGCCGGTTCGGGCCGATTTCGACCATGATCGAGCGCGACGACCGCATCCCGCCTTTGCCCGAGTTGCTGGCGGAGCTCGATCGCGCGCGCGAGATCGCCGGCATAATTCGGGCCGAGCAAGGGGCTGCAGCATGACGTCGCTCGCCCGACTGCAGCAGGATTTTGCCGATTTCCTGCACGACCGGCCAAGCGACATCCGCGCGCAGGTCACCGGCGGACCGAATGCCGGTCTCGACACGCTGCTCGGCATCTACCGCAACGCCTATACCGTGCGGCTGGTCGGGATCCTGCGCGACGAGTTCGCGACGCTGCGAGCGCTGGTCGGCGATCGGGCATTCGACCGGATCGCGCGCGCCTATCTCGCGGCGCATCCGTCGACCTATTTCTCGGTGCGGTGGATCGGCATTGGTCTCGCGGACTATCTCGCGACGGCCGATCCATGGCGGGCGGATATGTCGCTGGCACAGATCGCGCAAATCGAATGGGCGCAGACAATGGCATTCGACGCGGCGGATCGGCCGCTCGTTTCGCGCGCCGACCTTGCAGTCGTTCCGCCGACCGGCTGGCCAGGCCTCATCCTGACGTTGCATCCATCGGTGCAGATTCTGTCGGTGTCGCCCGATCTGTTTGCGATCTGGAACCGGATCGCACAGGGCGAACCGGCGGATGCCAAACCGGCAACAGTCGCGGCCCGGGCGCCGCATCTGGTCTGGCGGATCGGTCTCGATGTGAAGCTGCGTCCGATCGAACCCGACGAGGCGGCCGCGCTCGACGCGGTGGCAACGGGCCAGACCTTTGCCGATATTTGCGAACTGCTGGCCGGCCATGTGGGCCCCGACCGCGCGGCCATGCGCGCCGCGACATTGCTGGAGCGCTGGGTTTCGACCGACATGATCGGGCGCGTCGAGTTTCCGACCGACATGTCGAGCTGACCGGCGGATGGTTGCCCGGCGGATGGTCGATGCGCGCCGGGCATCCCTGTGCGTCGCGCTGTCTGCCGCCCTCCTGCTCTGGCGATCCGCCGATGCCGGCGCCGCGGAATGCCGATACGATGTCGTGCCGGGCGATGCGGTCGCAACCGAGATTCATATAACGATCGATTGCGACGGTGGCTTACCGGAACGGTTCGTCATGAGGAACGGTGCCGGCGCCGCATGGGCCGGCGACATGACACTGGCCGACGGCAGCAGCATTGCGCCCGAGGACGCAGGCTGGACGGTTCCCGCCGATCGTCGCGCCGGCAGCCTCACGTACAGCGTGCCGTTGCGGGCGATGGCCGAGGCCAACCGGAGTTACGAGGTCGCGCTCGCATCAGGCGGATCGGTCCTCGCCTCGCCCGATGCCTGGCTTGCGGTGCCGGAGCCCGCCGGCGATTGGACGCTGGCGATTGCATTCGAACCGCCCGACGACGGCGACGTCGCAACGGCGCTGCCAAGGTCTCATGGCAGGCATCGCATTGCGGCCCGGTCGATCGCGCGCACCGGCCCGATCGTGTTCGGGCAATTCTATCGCCTGTCGATGACGATGCCGGCACCGAACGCGCTCGATCGCGGCGACGGGGCCACGACCAGCATCGACCTCGTCATTCTCGACGGCGTCGACGAAGCCGACGCGCTGGCCTGGGCCGGCTGGGTCGACCGGTCGGGCCATGCTGTGGCCGAGTTCTGGCGCGGCTTCCCGGTCGAGCGCCCGCTGGTCGTGCTGGTGCCGGTCGAGGGGGTCGGCGTGCCCTATGGTCGCGTCGTCTCGGTCGGCGGCCTCGCGGCGATGATCCTGGTCGGCAAAGAAACGCCGGCGGCCGATCTCTATCAGGACTGGGTTCTCATTCACGAGCTGCTGCATCTCGGCACGCCCTATGCAAGGGACACCGGCCCCTGGCTCAACGAGGGGATCGCCACCTTGTACGAACCGGTGGTGCGTGCCCGCGCCGGCTGGAAGTCGACCGACGAGGTCTGGCGCGAATGGATCGAGTGGATGCCGAACGGCCTGCGCACCCTCGGACCGGTCGGGCTCGAAGAGGCGCGTGGCGGGGGCGTCTACTGGGGCGGCGCGCTGTTTCTGCTGCTGGCCGAGATCGAGGTGCGCGAGCGCACCGGCCTCCGGCTCGGCGTCGAGGATTGTCTTCGCGCGGTGCGCAACGAAGGCGGCACGATCGGGGAAATCTGGCCGACGGCGAAGATCCTCGAGCGTTGCGACGCGGCGCTCGGCGGCAGCACTCTCGCCGATCTCGCGGCCCGGCATCTCGGCCCCGGTGAGCCGCCCGATCTGGCGGCGTTATGGGGGCGACTGGGTGTCTCCCTGAATCCCGACGGCAGCATCGCGTATGACGATGCGGCGCCGCTGGCGGCGGTGCGCGATGCCATCCTCAGCGGCGGGCCGGAAGCGCGCTGGGCGCCGGTTCCGATCGGCGAACCGTGATCGCATCCGGCGCGACGCCGGCCCTTCGGCCATTGCGAAAGCATTGGTTCGTTCCCATTCCTCATGAGTGTGAAATCCGGACGGCGGGTCGCGTCCGGTTACGCTAGGATACTGCTGTGCCGGCTGGCCGCCGGCGGGTTTGCCCCCACGAGGAGATCGCCATGAAAAATCCGTTTCTGATTGCAACCGCCATCGGCACCGCCCTCGCCCTCTCGCCGCTCGCGCCCATCGCGGGCGCCGCCGACAACGAGAAATGTTTCGGCGTCGCCGCCGCGGGCAAGAACGATTGCCAGACCGCGACCAGTTCCTGCGCCGGCACGTCGACGGCAGACAGTCAGGGCGACGCGTGGATCTATGTGCCGGCCGGCACCTGCGAGAAGATCGCGGGCGGCAGTCTCGAACCGAAGGCCTGATATTCGCCGCATGCAAACGAGCGTCCGATGACGGACCCGCGATACGCAGCCGCGGCGATTCCCCCGCAGGCCGGCATCGGGCTTCGTCACCCGCATCATCGTGCGATGGCCGAGATCAGGCCGCCGGTTTCCTGGCTCGAGGTCCATAGCGAAAATTTTATGCGCGGCGGTCCGCCGCTCGGCCTGCTGACCGATCTGCGCCGCGATTATCCCGTCAGCCTGCATGGCGTCGGCCTGTCGCTCGGCAGCGCCGAACCGATCGACAAGACGCATCTCGCCCGTCTGAAGGCACTGACCGACCGGATCGAACCGGGCCTCGTCTCCGAGCATGTGTCGTGGAGTATCGCGGACGGCACGTACCTGAACGACCTGCTGCCGCTGCCCTATACCGCAGAGGCGCTCGATGCGCTCGTCGCCAACATCGATCGTGCGCAGAATGCGCTCGGGCGCACGATCCTGATCGAGAATCCCTCGACCTATCTGCAGTTCGCGGATTCCGAAATGGACGAGGCATGCTTCATCGTGGAGGCGCTGCGCCGAAGCGGCTGCGGCCTGCTGCTCGATGTGAACAATGTCTTCGTCAGCGCGCGCAATCACGGCTTCGATGCCGCCGCCTATATCGCGGCGATGCCTGCCGACCGGATCGGTGAAATTCACCTGGCCGGACACAGCCTGCGGACGATCCGCGGGATCGAATTGCGGATCGACGATCACGCCTCGGCAGTCTGCGACGATGTCTGGTCGCTCTATCGCGGCATCGTGGAGAAGGAAGGCCCGATCCCGACCCTGATCGAATGGGATGCCAAAATCCCGCCGCTCGACACGCTCATCGCCGAAGCCGGGAAGGCGCAGCATATGTTGGGCAGGATATGCGAGACGGTTGATGACGCCCACGCTGCGTGAACTGCAATCCCGCTTTACGGCGGCGCTGCTGGGCGGCGACCTGGAATCGATCGCGCCGTACGTTCAGACCGATCCCCTGGCGGCAGTCGAACGGCTGCATATCTATCGAAACCATACGCGGATCAGCCTCGCAGCGGCACTGGCCGACAATTTTCCGGTCACCCGCCGCTTGGTCGGAGGCGAATTTTTCGAGGCGACTGCCAAACGGTTCGTCGCCGCACATCCGCCGAGCGAACCCTGCCTCACCGCCTATGGCGCAGGGTTTCCGGATTTTCTTACGCGGTTCGAGCCGGCGCGCACCTTGCCGTATCTGGCAGATGTCGCTCGGCTCGAATGGCTGCGCATCGACGTTACCTACACCGCGCCGGACCGCGCGCTCGATCTTGCGGCGCTCGGCGCTTTGTCGCCCGTCGTGCAGGAAACGCTGACTCTCGCGCTGGGACAAAGCGTGCGCCTGCAGGCCTCGCTTTACCCGGTGGACCGGATCTGGCACGCCAACCAGGAACCCGATGTGCCGGCGATCGATTTGAACGAGGGCGGCTGCCGGTTGCTGATCTGGGCGAACGCCGATGGCTGCCGCATCGAGCGACTGACCCCGGGCGCTCATGCGTTCTTCGATTCCGCAAGCCGGGGTCGAACATTGGCACAGGCCGTGGAAGACGCGCTCACGGCCGACCGATCATTCGATCTGGGTCTCGCGTTCGCGACGCATCGCTCGACGGGCGCGCTCGCCGACACGATTGGCGCCACATCTGCACACGAGGGAAACCGATGAAAACGACATCGGCTATTCAGCAGCTACTATCTAGAGCACCGCGTGAAGCTAACCCGCTTTTCTTAATTGCAATTGTCGCTGCTTTAAAAAACCCAACATACGCAACATAGAATCATCATAGTTTGACGTTCCCACTTTGTGTTCGAGTTGCTCCAACACGTAATCTCGGAAACTAAGAATCTCGATATTGAAGATTCTTTTCAAACATGTCGATTCATATGGGATTGATCTCTGCGATCCCCCTTCGTTTTCAACGAGAATCCAACAAACCCAAACCCGCCGGACCTTAAGTGGATCAAAGCCTACCTTTCGGTAAACTGCCTCTATTTTATCAAAGTAGTTCTTTTGCCGCTCAACATCAGTCCTTCCGTCCGTCGCACCGGGTCGGTCTGCAGGTTTACCGAAGAATTTCTTCTCAAATTTGGGCGCTAAATCGTCGATTGTTGGACACCACCTCTCACGGTGCGTAACCCCAATTTCAATATGAAACTGCGCTTGACTACCGATCTGATAGGCGAGCAAATCAAGCTGCCGGTTATTGCCGTTATCAACCTTTTGATCGCTAAGCGTGAAGCAGTTCTGACACAACCGATAGTATGCTTCAACTATATGCTCTGCAGCGTTCATTGAGCCACCTTTTCGATAAGGTTACCGCGTACCGTCGAGGTCTGATGCGTCAGTCGCGCGGGCCCTTGAACGCTTCCTTCTCGGCATAGGGAAACCACCAGAAATCCTGCGAGTGGCAGCCAGGATCGATCATCGCGAACTTGGTGTGACGGAAACTGTCGAGCCCTTCCGAACCGAGCTGGCGGCCCATGCCCGACATCTTGCGGCCGCCGAACGGCCCCGCATCGTTATCGAGCAGCGGCGCGTTGACCCAGACCATGCCGTGTTCGAGCTCGTCGACCGCGCGCATCGCCTCGTTGAGATCCATCGTGAAGATTGTCGAGCCGAGCCCGTAGATCGATTTGTTCGCGTACTCGATCGCCTGGTCGAAACTGTCGACCTTGCAGATCGGCGCGACCGGCCCGAAGCTCTCCTGCTGCAGGATGGTCATGTCCGGCGTGACGCCGACCAGAACGGTCGGATTGACGAACCAGCCCTTGTTGAACTGCGATGGCCGATCGCCGCCGGCGGCAATTTGCGCGCCCTCGGCCACGGCCTTCTTCAGCAGCGCCTCGTAGCGATCGCGCTCGCGCCGCGCCGCCATCGGCCCCAGCTCGACCTTGTCGAGCCCGTTGCCGATGCGGATTTTCTTTGTTTCTTCGACCAGTTTCTCGACGAACTCATCATGCACGTCCTTGTGGACGTAGAGCCGTTCCGACGACGCGCAGATCTGGCCGCAATTCATGAACGCGGCGAAGGCGGAGCCGCGCACCGCGAATTCCATCGGCGCCGACGGCATCACGATCAGCGGATCGTTGCCCGAGCTTTCGATCAGGCAGCGTTTGAACTGACCCGCGCAGGATGTTGCGATCGCCTGGCCGGTTTTGATGCCGCCGGTGAAACAGACCATATGCGTGTCGGGATGATTGACCAGGCGCTGCGCCGGTTCGGCGCCGCCGGTCACACATTGCACCAGCCCCGCCGGCAGGGCCGCGAACGCTTCCATGAACTTCAGTGTCGTCAGCGACGTCAGATCGCTCGGCTTGATGATGACCGCGTTGCCGGCCGCAAGCGCGGCGGCGGCTTCCCAGCAGAGCAGCACCAGCGGATAGTTGAACGGCAGGATGATGACGACGGTACCGACCGGCTCTTTTGCGACGAAATGAAACTGATGATCGGTCGCCGGCCCGACGATGCGGCCGTTCTCGTGCCGGCCGATCTCGGCGTAATAGTCGACCGCGGTGATCGACCATTCGACCTCGTCCATGCTTTCCTTGAACGGCTTCCCCATTTCGCGGGTCAACATTTCGCCGAGCACCGGCTTCAGCGCCTTCATGCGGCGCGCGACCTCGTGCATCAGCTCGGCGCGGTGCAGCGTGTTCGCCTTGCGCCACGCCTTCTGCGCCTTGTTGGCGATCGCGACGACCCGGTCGACTTCTTCGGCCGTCGTATCGGCGAGCTGGCCGACACGGTCTTCCGTCGCGGGATCGATCACGTCGAAAGCGAGTTTGCCGCCGCTCTTCTGAAATTCACCGCCGACATAGATATGGCCGGACAGCTTCCCGAATTCCTGCAACGCCGCCATGGTCGAACTCCCCGCTGGACCGGGTGCCGGACGCACCCGCGATGGCGGTATCTTCCCTGCCGCCCGCATCGGGAGTCAAACCGCCAGGCGGCGACCGGTGCGTCGGGCGGCTTGCATCGAAGCGGCGAGACCGTGAGACTGGCGCCAACAAGAATCTGCCGGAGGAAACGAACATGGCAAAATACAACGACGTGCTGGTCGGGGAAATGTCCTGGCCCGAATACGCGGACCGGATCAAGAAGAACCCGGTGGTGATGCTGCCGGTGGGAGCGATCGAGCAGCATGGACCGCATCTGCCGCTCGCGACCGACGTGATCGTGCCGACCGAGATCGCGATCCGGGTGGCGCGCGAGACCGGCTCGATCGTGCTGCCGCCGGTCAATTACGGGTATCGCTCGATGCCGAAAGCCGGTGGCGGCGACCGGTATCCCGGCACGACCAACATGGATGCCGCCACGATCGTCGGCCAGGTGCGCGACATCATCCGTGAACAGGTTCGCCACGGCGCGCGCAATTTCTGCATGGTGGTCGGCCATTACGAGAACCAGTGGATCGTCACCGAAGGCATCATCCAGGCGATGCGCGAGGTCGAGGACAAGGGCGTGCGTATCATGCAACTCCAGTACTGGGACTTCCTCGACAACGACACGATCCTGCGGCTGTTCCCCGACGGGCTCGAAAGCATGGCGCTCGAACATGCCGCCGTGCTCGAGACCTCGATGATGATGCATCTCTATCCGGAACGGGTGCGGCTCGATCTCATCCCCGACAACCCGTCGGCCCAGTTCCCGAACTACGACATCTTCCCGCACAACCATGACTGGGTGCCGGATTCGGGGGCGCTCACCAGCGCCAAGCGCGCCGATGCCGGCAAGGGTGGCGAGATCATCGAGCATTACCGCCGCACGATCTCGGCGGCGGTGAAGAGCGAGTTCAAGTAGGGCCTGTCGATTTCGGCAGCGTGCCGCCTCATCCTTCGACGGGCTCAGGATGAGGTCGAATATCGAGACTGACTCGCAAGAAACTCGCGGCCCACCCGCACGATCACAACGGGCCCTCAAGGTGAGCCTGTCGAACCATGAGGGCCGCCGGACGATCGTCGTGTCGCGCCCCTACTTCGCGACCTCGTGCTTGGCCATCAGTTCGAGCGCGCGGACCATCGCCGAGTGATCCCAGTCGGCGCCGCCATTGGCAACGCAGGCACTGAAGAGCTGCTGCGCGCCGGCCGTGTTCGGCAGGCTCATGCCCATCGCGCGCGCGCCATTGAGCGCGAGGTTGAGATCCTTCTGGTGCAGCTTGATGCGGAAGCCGGGATCGAAGGTGCGCTTGATCATGCGCTCGCCATGCACTTCGAGAATGCGTGAAGCTGCGAACCCGCCCATCAATGCCTGCCGGACCTTCGCCGGATCCGCGCCCGCCTTCGAGGCGAACAGCAGCGCCTCGCCGACCGCCGCGATATTGAGCGCGACGATGATCTGGTTCGCGACCTTGCAGGTCTGGCCGTCGCCATTGCCGCCGACGAGGGTGATGTTCTTGCCCATCAGTTCGAACAGCGGCTTTGCGCGCTCGAACGCGGCATCGGGCCCGCCGATCATGATGGTGAGCGCCGCGTTCTTGGCGCCGACCTCGCCGCCGGACACCGGCGCATCGAGATAGTCGCAGCTCTTCTCGCCGATACGCTTCGCGAAATCCTTGGTCTCGATCGGCGAGATCGAGCTCATGTCGATCACCAGTTTGCCCTTCGAGAGCCCCTCGGCGACGCCGTCCTTGCCGAACAACACGGTTTCGACGTCCGGCGTATCCGGCAGCATGAGAATGACGATCTCGGATTTCTCGGCGACCTCGCGCGCGCTCTTGCAGGCGACGGCACCGCCATCGGCCAGTTCCTTCGGCAGCGGCGAGCGATGCTGGAGAAGAAAAAGCTTGTGACCGGCCTTCTGCAAATGGCCTGCCATTGGGCGGCCCATGATGCCCGTTCCGATGAAACCGATATCCGTCATTCTCGTCGATCCTTTTCTACCAAAGCTCTAACGCCCGGGGTTCATCCAGGAAAGGCCGGCGCGCGTGTCGCCGACCGGTTTGTATTCGCAACCGATCCAGCCGTCATAGCCGATGCGATCGAGATGTGCGAACAAAAATGGATAGTTGATTTCGCCGGTGCCCGGCTCGTGCCGGCCGGGATTGTCGGCGAGTTGAAAATGACCGATGCGCGGCAGCAGCCGTTCGATGGTCGTCGCCAGCTCTCCTTCCATGCGCTGCATGTGATAGATGTCGTACTGGAACTTGAGATTGTCGGCGCCGATTTCATCCATCACCGCGATCGCCTGCGCGCTGTAGTTCAGCCAGAAGCCGGGGATGTCGTAGACGTTGATCGCCTCGATCAGCAGCGTGAGTTTGGCTTTGGCGAACTCGGTGGCGGCATAGCGCAGATTGCCGACGAACGTCGCGTGCGCGGTGTCGGCATCGGCGTGCGCCGGCTTGATACCGCTCAGGCAGTTGAGGCGCGGGCAGGATAGCGCCTCCGCGTAGCGGATCGCTGTTGCAACGCTGTCGCGGAACTCGTCGACCCGCGCCGGATCGCAGGCGATGCCGCGATCGCCCTTCGCCCAGTCGCCCGCCGGCAGGTTGAACAGCACCTGCTTGAGCCCGAGCGCATCGAGCCGCGCGCGCAGCTCGGCAGGGTCGTATTCGTAGGGCGACATATACTCGACCGCCTTGAATCCGGATGCAGCCGCGGCCTCGAGCCGGTCGAGAAACGGCAGGTCGGTGAACAGCATCGACAGATTGGCGGCGAAGCGTGGCATGGATCCCCCTGCGGTACCGTCGATCAACCTTTAGCAGTTTGTTCTAACAACCCTCGTCGTGTCCGGGCCCCGGGTTCGGCCGCAGGCCGGGCCGAGGACAAGCTTGACCCGGGCATCCACCAGGCCGATGGACCGAGCATCCGCGGAAGGACGGAACCTGGCCGATCCGTGGATTGCCGGGTCATGCCCGGCAATGACGAATTGGTATGGCTTTTAAGCTCACGACGAACACCCCGTCGCGCCCAGACTTACTTCCCCTTCCGCGTCGCGAGGCTCTCGGCCAGGAGGCAGAGAATCTCATACATGATCGACGCGCCGACCAAAGCCGTGTTGCCAGTCGGATCGAAAGGAGGCGAGACTTCGACCACGTCGCCGCCGACGATGTTGAGACCGCGCAGGCCGCGCAGCAGAAGCTGCGCCTCGATCGTGGTCATGCCGCCGATTTCCGGCGTGCCCGTCCCCGGTGCGTAGACCGGATCGAGCCCGTCGACATCGAACGAGATATAGGTCGGTCCGTCGCCGACGACGCGGCGCGCTTCGGCGATCACCTTATCGACGCCGAGTTCGGTGAACTCTTCCATGAAAATGACGCGCATGCCCTTTTCGAGCGAGTAGGCCCAACCCTGCTCGGTGTTCTGCGCGCCGCGAATGCCGATCTGCACCGTGCGCTTCGGATCGAGGACGCCCGCCTCGACGGCGCGACGGAACGGCGCACCATGCGAGAATTTGGTGCCCAGAAACTCGTCCCAGGTATCGGTATGTGCATCGACATGGATCATCCCGACCGGACGATGTGCGGCGATCGCGCGGAAAATCGGATAGGTGATCGAATGATCGCCGCCGGCGGTCAGCGGGGCGGCACCGGCCGCGTGAATGCGCTGGAAGAAAGCCTCGATATCCTCGATCGCCTTCTCGATCTGGAAGAGATGCGTGAACGGCACGTCGCCGACATCGGCGATTTTGCAGAGCTTGTAGGGATTGACCTTGGTCACGTGATGGATCGACCGGCACAAGGTCGACATGTTGCGGATCTCGCGCGGGCCGTGCCGCGCGCCCGGCCGGTTGGTCACGCCCAGATCGAACGGCACGCCGCATAAGGCGATGTCGAGGCCCGTCGGATCGCGCTGCAGCGGCGTGCGCATGAACGTCGCGATGTCGGCATAGCGCGGCAGGAACATCGGGTTCGCCGGCCCGCGCAGCGGCTGCAATGTGGAGGAAGCTTTGGTTTCGTCCGGCATGTCTCGTCTCCCGCGGCAGCGGCCAGCCCGTGCCTTTCGCTTTCGGGGAGGAATCTGGCACTGTTCTTACTCCCGAAATAGCGTAACTTTTCGATAGATGGTTCGGATATGACCGAAGTAAGACATCCCCCCGAGCATCGCGGCGCCCTGCTGCCGCGGCTGGATGCGGTCGATATCCGGCTCTTACGGATCTTTTCCTCGATCGTGGAGGCCGGGGGGTTCTCGGCCGCCCAGATCGCCCTCAATGTCAGCCAGTCGACCATCAGCGCCAAAATGGCCGAGCTCGAAACCCGGCTCGGCTCGCGTCTGTGCCGGCGGGGTCGCGGCGGGTTTGCGCTCACCGACAGCGGCCGGCGGGTCTACGAGGCAAGCCAGGCGCTGTTCCGGGCGCTGGACGAGTTCCAGGCCCAGGTCGGCGACATGCGCGGCAGTCTGGTCGGCGATCTGCATATCGCCGCGCTCGATGCGCTGGCAAGCAATCCCGACTGCCGACTGTTCGACGCAATCGGCCGGTTCAAGGCGCATGGCGGCGCCGTGCATCTCACCCTGCATATCGCGAACCCGCTGGAGATCGAGCGTGCCGTGCTCGAGGGCCGTCATCATCTCGGTATCGGCAGCTTTCCGAGCCACGCGCCCGGCCTTTCCTACCGGTTCCTGTTCGACGAGGAGCAGCAGCTTTACTGCGGGCGCGGCCATCCCTTCTTCCGACGGGCCGAGCGCAGTCTGACGGTGCGCGAATGCGAGGCCGCCGATTATGTCCGCCGCGGCTACTACGCGGGATCGCTTAAATCGGGCCGCTTCCGGGCGCGGAACGAAACCGCGACCGCGTTCAACATGGAGGCGACCGCGACGCTGATCCTGTCGGGGCGCTATCTCGGCCATCTGCCGGCCCATTTCGCGACGCCCTGGGTCGAGCGCGGCGAATTGCGCCCCCTGCTGCCGACGAAACTCGCTTACCGGACCCGGTTCGAGGCGGTCCACCGCAAAGGGCCGCCACCCGCCCCGGCTATCGAGTTGTTCCAGGCCGACCTGCTGGCCGCCTTCGGCCAGGCGGGCGCCGGCCCGGCGCGATCCGGCCGATCACTTGCAAGAAAGGAAATGTAAACAACAGAAAATTCGTATTTTTCCCACCTAATAATTGCCCCACGATTTCGTCGGAAAATAAGGCGACCGGCTCAATGCCGGCGTGGCACACCCCAGGGAGGCACGAATGGCGGCAGGACGGATCAATACCGGGATGCGGGTATTCCCCCGGCGAATTCTGATGGCAACGGGCATGGCGGTCGGGTTGCTGGCAACCGCCGGCGCGCCGGCCCAGGCGGCGGACGAGATTCGCTGCGCCTATCCCTACTGGTTCGGGTTTGCACCCGTGCCGGTTGCGACCGGCATGGGTTACTTCGCCGAGTACGATCTGGAAGTGACCGCGGTCTACGACAATGACCGCGCGAACGTCATGCCGGCGCTGGAAAGCGGCGATCTCGACTGCACGATGCGGACCATCGGCGAGCATATGTCGCGGCCCCTTGCAGCCGATTCCAATCTCGTCGTTATCGGTACCGTGGACGTGTCGATCGGTGCCGACGGCGTGGTCGCCGCGGGCGATATCCAGTCGGTCGAAGATCTGGTCGGCAAGACCTTCGCCGGCGAGATCAACCATCCGGGCACGGTGATGGTGGCGCACGGCCTGACCGAAGCCGGCTTCAGTCTCGACGATGTCGATCTTCGCCTGATCGCGACCGACGATTCCGCCGCCGTCTTCGAGGACGAAAGCGTCGCCGCGGTTGCGACCTGGGAACCGATGATGAGCGAGATCGTCGCCAACAGCTCGCGCGAGGGCGCGCATATCCTGCTCGATTCGAGCGACTTCAACGGCCTGATCACCGACGTGATCATCGTGCGCAAGGACGATTACGAAGCCAACCCCGAGAAATACGCGAACTTCCTGCGCGGCATCTATCGGGCGGTGGACCTGTTCAACAAGGATCCCGAGCAGTTCCTTGAACATGCCGCGCTGTCCTTCGAAGTGACGCCGGACCAGATGGCGATCGACATCCAGGGGCTCACTTATACGAGCTACGAGGATGCGGTCGAGTTCATGGGCAGCAACGGCGGGAAGACGCTCGCACCGATCGTGGACTCGCTCAACGCCATCAATGTCAGCCTCGATCTGATGGATGCGCCGATCGGGTACGACGAAATGGTCGATCCCACGTTGCTCGACACGCTGTTCGAGGGGCAGACGCGCTAGAAGCGCAACCGAGTTAGAAAGGGCCGGTGCAAAACGCCGGCCCTTCCTCGCTTCCATTTCCCGTCGTCTTCCCCGAGAATCCCGACCATGTCGCTGCGCGGCCTGTTCACATTCCGCGGCCAGTCCAGTTCGCGGACCGATGCCGTCATGGCGGTCATCGCGTTCATCGGCTTTATCGGGCTGTGGTACGCGGTCGCCTTCTTCGGAATCGTGTCGCAGCGTTTCCTGCCGCTACCCACCGCCGTCCTCGCCGCGCTCGAGCGCATGATCGTCGACGGCGATTTTCTCTCCGATATCTGGATTTCGGTCCTGCGCGTATGGGCGGCGTTCCTGCTATCGGTCGTGATGGCGATCCCGCTCGGCATCTTCATGTCAAGCTATCGCATCGTCGGCACGCTGACCGAACCGATTATCGATTTCATCCGGTACCTGCCGGTTCCGGCGCTGGTGCCGCTGCTCATCATCTGGCTCGGCATCGAGGAAGCCTCGAAAATCGCCGTGCTCTGGATGGGTACGTTCTTCCAGCTCGTGCTTCTGGTCGCGGACGACGCCAAGCGCGTGCCGCGCGAATTTGTCGAGATCGGCTACACGCTCGGCGCCAGGAACAGGCAGATCCTGCGCGACATCGTGTTGCGCGCGATGCTGCCCTCAACGGTCGACAATCTGCGCATCACGCTCGGCTGGTGCTGGACCTATCTGATCATTGCCGAGATCGTCGCGGCGAACTCGGGCATCGGCCATGCGATCTGGTCGATGCGGCGTTTCGTGAAGACGCCCGAGGTCATGGCCGGCATTCTGACTGTCGGCATTATCGGACTGGTCACCGACCAGCTCATTCGCTATGCCCATCGACGCTTCTTCCGATATCTCTAGGGGAACGCCAGGCATGACCGGCAAAGACGCATTCATCGCCATCGACGGCATCACGAAGATCTTCGAGCCGCTCGACCGCAAGCAGAAGGCAGTCAAGGTCATCGACGACGTCTCGATCGACATTGCCGAAGGGCAGTTCGTCGTTTTTCTGGGGCCGTCGGGCTGCGGTAAGACCACGCTGATGCGAATGGTGGGCGGCCTCGAAACGGCGACAAGCGGCGAAATCCGCCTTGCGGGCGAGCGCGTAACAGGGCCCGACCGCCGCAAAGGCATGGTGTTTCAGGCCTACTCGTCGTTCCCCTGGCTCACGGTCTACGAGAACATCCGCTTCGGCCTCAAATACCGCGACGACGTCAACAAAGCCGAGAAGGAGCGTATCGCGCGGCACTACATGGATCTGGTCGGGCTGACCGACTTCGCCGGTTTCTACGTGAACCGCATTTCGGGCGGCATGCGCCAGCGCGTGGCGATCGCGCGGACGCTCGCCGCGGGGCCCGACGTATTGCTGATGGACGAGCCGTTCGGCGCGCTCGATGCGCAGACGCGCGAATTTCTCCAATATCAGTTGCTCGGGATCAATCGGAGTGAGCGCAAGACCGTCATCTTCGTGACGCACGATGTCGAAGAGGCGGTGTTCCTCGCCGACCGCATCATCATGTTCTCGGCGCGGCCGGCCACGATCATCGAAGAAGTCCAGGTCGGCGACCATATCGCGGGCGAGCGCGCCCTCGAGACCAAGGAGACCCAGGCATTCTTCCATCTGCGCAACCATGTTCTCGAGGCGATGCGGGTGCAGGCCCGGCGCACCGAGGAACTGGAACGAACGGTTGTCGCATGACGCCGGCGGCCGAGCGCAACCCCCGATCACACCCATGACCGGCCTCCTTCAGGGAAAGCGGGCGCTAATCACCGGCGCCGGCAGCGGCATCGGCCGCGCCATCGCCGAGGCTTATGCCGCCGAGGGCGCGAAAGTCTGTCTCGCCTATTACCCGCCCGATGCCCCGCCGAACGATGCAGTCCAGCGGATCGGCGCGGCGGGCGGCGACGGATTTGCATTGCCCGCCGACGTCGCCGACGAGGCGCAGGTCGCCGGCCTGTTCGCCGCCGCGATTCCGAAACTGGGCGGGCTCGATATTCTCGTGAATGCCGCCGGCATCATGGACGAAGAGGCGCTCACCGATCACGACACGGCGGTTTTCGATCGCACGATCGCGGTCAACCTGCGCGGCACGTTCCTGGTCGGACGTGCCGGCATCGCCGCCATGCGGCAGGGAAGTGGTGAAGGCCGGATCATCAATTTCGCGTCTGACCTCGGCTATCTGGGCCGTGCGAATTTCTCGGCCTATTGCGCGTCGAAGGGTGCCGTCCTCGCCCTCACCCGATCCTGGGCGCGTGAGCTTGCGCCGGCCATCCTGGTCAACGCGATCGCGCCCGGGCCGATCGAGACTCCGATGCTGCGCCGCTCGCTCTCGAATCCGGATGTGCTGGAACAGGAACTCGACAGTCCGATGGCACGGATCGGCGACGTGAGCGAAGTCGCGGCCAGCGCGGTCTTTCTCGCGGGCGCCGGCGCTTCGTTCATGACCGGTCAGACGCTCAACCCCAATGGCGGCAGCGTGATGCCTTGAGGCTCAGAGCCAACTGCGCCATTTGAAGATCCAGTAACAGCCGATGCTCGAGGCGATCATCAGCACGAGCGCCAGGGGATAACCGAGAATCCAGTCGAGCTCGGGCATGTATATGAAATTCATCCCGTAAACCGACGCGACGATGGTCGGCGGCAGGAACAGGACGGCGGCGACCGAAAACACCTTGATGATCCCGTTCTGCCGCACGCTGATCAGGCCCAGCGTGGCCTCGAGCAGGAACGTCACTTCCTGGTTTATCTGTGCGTCGTAATCCGACAGCGATCGGATATCGCGACCCAGCGTCTCGAGGCGCCCCATCGTTTCGGGATGCGCCCAGGATTGCGTCTGCTGGCGAAGATAGGGTGTCATTCGCGCGATCGTGAGCAGGCTGTCGCGAACCATCGAATCAAGACGATTTGCACGCCCCAGCCGCTTCAGCACGACGGAGAATTCCCGTTCGGTGAGGCCGTTGCGATCGCGCTTGCGGCCGCTGTCGCCGAAGATACGCCGGCCGATCGCATCCAGTTCGCGATCGACCCGCTGCATGAGATCGGCGAGCCGGTCGACGATCGTCTCGGCCAGCGCGACCGTCACCAGATCGCTGGTCATCGGCGAGCCCGCTTCCTTGGTGCATCGCGCGGCGAACGTCTGGAAAGGTCGCGGATCGGCATGGCGCAACGTGATCAGCCGCTCTTTGTTGAGGATGAACGTCGCTTCGGCGGTGCTGGGATCGGTGCTTTCGGCAGCGATCGGAATAAGCACCGTCATGTGTAATTTGCCGTTGTCCAGAAAGAGGCGGCTCGATTCCTCGATCTCGCTCATCTCTTCCGCGCTCGGCAGAGCGAGACCGCAGGTCTGTTCGAGGGCTGCGCGCTCTTCGGGGGTCGGATCGAGCGCATCGACCCAGATGGCCTCCGCCGGCACCATCGAATCGACGACGGGAAGTTCGACCAGTCGGTCGCCGTGGGAGCCATACGCACGGAGCATGAGCCCGCGCCTCCTTGTGATGGATCAATCCGGAATGCCGGGGCCATGCTAGCCCGCGCTCTGCCCCGGCGGAAGAAGGGTACGGCCACGGGTGTGCAGGACACAGTGCCGCAACAAAGGGCGCGCTACCCTTGTCCCTAGCCGCGACCGGACCACATTTATGCCTGCGGACCCGCCCCGCCCCGGTGAGGAACGCAAGACAGGACAGGTCGACGGGAGTTGTAAGGATGAGCAGGTTCGGGCCGGGCGAGACGAGCGAATTCGCCGTCAACGAGGCGCGATTGATTGCCGCGGATTTGTTCCGCCACAAGCCCATCCTCTATTGGATCGATTTCGCGATCTCTTATTCGATCGCCGTCGGCGCCACGATCGTCTATTTCGCCGAGCCGAATTTCAGCTGGCTGCAGATCGCAATGTGGTTCGTCGCCGGCTTTGCGATCTTCCGGACCGGCGTTTTCATCCACGAGATCGTCCACATGCCCGCGCGGCACATGACCGGCTTCAAAGTCGCGTGGAACGTGCTGTTCGGCCTGCCGATGCTGACGCCGAGCTTTATGTATTCCAACCACCGCGACCATCACAACCGGCGCCATTACGGCACGGCCAAAGACGGTGAATACCTGCCGATGGGCATCGAAGGGCGCGACATCATTCTGCGCTATCTGTTGCAGATTCTCCTGCTGCCGGCCTTCGCGATGTTCCGGTTCTTCGTCCTGACGCCATTGACGATTGTGGCACCGCCGCTGCGGCGCTGGGTGCTGGAGCGTGCATCCTCCTATGTCTGTAACCCGGATTACCGGCGCGAGCTGCCGCCGAATGAGGACCGGAGTTGGTGGCTTCCGGCAGAGATCGGCTGTTTCCTGTTGATGATCGTGCTGATCGTCGGCATCGCGACGACGGCGCTGCATTGGTGGATCATTGCCGAGATCTACCTGCTCGGTATGCTCGGCGTCGGCCTCAACTGGTTCCGGAATCTGCTGGCGCACCGCTATTGCAATCACGGCGGCGAGCTGACCCATGCGCAGCAACTGCTCGATACGATCACGATCGGCGGACGCTCGCCGCTGATCCCGCTGCTGTTTCCGGTCGGAATGCGCTACCACGCGCTGCATCACCTCTTCCCGGCAATTCCCTATCACAATCTGGGCGAGGGGCATCGGCGGCTGATGGCGCAACTGCCGGCGGGTTCGTCCTATCGCAAGACGGTGAGCCCGGGCCTGTGGGCGGTCCTGAGCGAACTATGGCGCCGGCCGAAATCGGAGCAGGAACTCGCCTATCTCCGGCCGCGCATCGACAGCCGCGCGGCGTAGCGCAAACGATCCGGGAATTCAGAGGACGATTTGTCGCCCGGTCCCGTCCGGCGTCGGCAGATCGCCCTGCGCGTCGACCATCTCCTCGATCAACCTTCGCACCTCCGCCGCAATCGGTCCGACCGTGCCCGCCTTGCCGTCGTAAAACAGCCACATCGATTCCAGCGTCGCGACTTCGGGGCCGTCGTCGCCCAGACTCATGCAATACCAGAGATGCAGTTTCTTCTCGCGAACACCGAGGATCTGCAGGCGTACCGTCAGATTGTCGCCAACCTTCACTTCCTTGAGAAAGCGGATGTGCGATTCGACGGTAAAGAAGGTGAACTTAGTCGACTTGATGTAGTCCGGCGTGACCCCGATCATTGCCATCAGCTCGTCGCCCGCATGCGAAAATACCACCGGGTAATATCCCTCGTTCATGTGGCCGTTATAGTCGATCCACTCCTTCAGAACCGTCTCGCGGTGGATGATCGGCATTGTGCTCATCCTGCTACCTTCCCTTCCAAACCGGATCGCGCTTCTCCGCGAATGCGCGCGGTCCCTCGATGGCATCTTCCGACTGGCGCATCTTCTCGTAATTGACGATCTTGCGCGCAGTAATCAGTCCATAACCTTCGGCAATGCTCCTGCCCTCGCAGGCGCGAACGGTCTCCTTGGTTCCGGCAACCGCGAGCGGCGCGCCGCGTACGATCTCGCGGGCGATCTCGTGCGCCCGATCGAGCAGCTTCCCCGGGGCCACCACATCGTTGACGAGGCCCCATTCGTGCGCCTCGGCGGCAGCCATGCGCCGGCCGGTCAGCATCAGTTCCATCGCGATAGCGCGCGGCATCATGGTCGGCAGCCGGATGCAGGCCGAATTCGCGATAACGCCGACCCGGGTTTCCGGCAGCGCAAACACCGCGGTTTCCGATGCGACCATCATGTCGGCCGCGAGCGCGATCTCGAACCCGCCGCCGATCGCCATGCCGTTGATGGCCGCGATCAGCGGCTTGTTGAGATCGGGAAGCTGCGTGATCCCGCCGAACCCGCCGACGCCGTAATCCTCGTCCGCCTCAAGCCCTTCGGCCGCCGATTTCAGGTCCCAGCCCGCGGAAAAGAAACGATCGCCGCCGCCGGTCAGGATCGCAACGCGGAGCGCCGGATCGTCGCGGAACGCGGCAAACACCTCACCGAGGCGACGGCTGGTCGGGGAATCGATCGCATTGGCCTTGGGCCGATCGAGCGTGACCAGCAGCACGCCATCTTTTGTCTCGGTTTTGACCGCTTCGCTCATGGTCCGCCCTCGCTCAGTTCTCGTGCGGCCGCAACAGCGCGCGCGATATGATATGCCGCTGGATCTCGCTGGTACCGTCCCAGATCCGCTCGACGCGGGCATCGCGCCAGAGCTTTTCGACGCCGACCTCTTCCATAAGCCCCATGCCCCCGAAGATCTGCACCGCGTTATCGGTCACGCGCGCGAGCATCTCGGTCGCGTACAGTTTGGCCATGGCATAGTCCTGATCCTGGGCAATGCCGCGATCCGTCTTCCAGGCGGCATGGAGCGCGAGCATCTCCGCAGCGGCAATCTCGGTCGCCATGTCGGCAAGCTTGAACGAGACGCCCTGAAACTTGCCGATCGTCTGGCCGAACTGCTTGCGCGTGGCGGCCCATTCGATCGCGAGCCGCATCGCCCGCTGCGCGCGGCCGATGCATTGCGCAGCGACGGTGAGGCGGGTCGCGCCCAGCCACAGATTGGCGACATCGAAGCCCTTATGCTCCTCGCCGAGCACATTGCGAGCCGGCACGCGCGCATCGGAAAAACTCAGCGTGCAGTGATGAAAGCCGCGATGCGACACCGATATCGAGCCGCGCCTTACGTCGAGGCCCGGCGTATCCTTGTCGACCAGAAACGACGTGATCTTCTTCTTGCTGCCCTTAGCGGTCTGCTCTTCGCCGGTGGCGGCGAACAACACGATGTAATCGGCGACATCGGCATAGGAGATGAAATGCTTGGTGCCGTTGACGACATAGTGATCGCCGTCGCGCACCGCCCGCGTCTTCATGCCGCGCAGATCGGACCCGGCATCCGGCTCGGTCATGGCGAGGCATTCGACGCGCTCGCCCCGGATCGTCGGTTTCAGGTAGCGCTCGGTCTGCTCGGCGTTGCAGGCACGCAGGATGTTCGAGGGCCGCGCCACGGCATATTGCAGCGCATAGGATGTCCGGCCCAGTTCGCGCTCGAGCAAGGTGAGGCTCACATGATCGAGGCCGGCGCCGCCGAGTTCTTCCGGCATGTTCGCCGCATAGAAGCCGGCGGCGATCGCCTTGTCGCGGATGGCGCGGACGAGCTCGGGGCGGACTTCGCCCTCGCGCTCCACCTCGTCCTCATGAGGCATGAGTTCCTTCTCGACGAAGGCACGCGCCGCATCGACGATCATTTCCTGCTCGGGCGAGAGCGCGAAGTCCATATTAAGCGCCCTTAGCGCTTGATGCCGATCTTGTGGCCGGTGCCATCCGGCGTCGGCAGGCTCTTGTGCGCGGCCATCACCGCATCGACCGCCTGCTGCACGTCCGCGGGCATCATGGAGGCCCGCTGGGCCTTCATGTCGACATGAAGGAGCATCTGCTCGGTCGTTGCCAGCAGCTCGCCGGTCCGGCCGTGATGCATCCAGTTGAAGATGTGCAGGCGCTTCGAATCGCAGTCGAGCAACTGTGTCGTGTACTTGAGCGGTTCGCCACCGCCGACTTCATGATGATAGTTGACGTGACTCTCGACCGTGTAAAAGGACTTGCCCGATGCGCGATAGTCGTCGTCGACACCGATATAGCGGAACAACGCGTCGGTCGCGTCGCCAAAGGCCCAGAGATAGAAACTCTCGCTCATATGGCCGTTATAATCGAGCCAGTTCATCTCGACCGTGCCCTCATAGACTGCGAATGGGGTCGGCACGGTATCGCCCTGCTTCCAGCGCGAGAGCTTGCGGGACTGGTAGCGGCGCGCTTCGTCCTCGATCAGTACATTGCCGGCGCCCTGTTTGTGCTGCTTCAGCGCCTGCATGACCGCGATCAGACAATCGTCGCGCACGCGTTCCAGTTCCTTGATCGAACGGCCGGCTGCCTGTGCTTCGGTGCCGCTCGCCATCCGGTCGATCAGTTCGGGTGTCAGGGTCGGCGCCTTCAGCTTGGTCCAGGGCAGTTCGAGTGCCGGGCCGAAATGTTCCAGCATGTGCCGCATGCCACCTTCGCCGCCGGCAAGGTGGAAGATCAGGTTGGTGCCCCATATCGACCAGCGGAGGCCGGGCCCGTAAGCGATCGCCGCATCGAGCTCTTCGGTCGTTGCGACCCCGTCATTGACGAGATGCAACACCTCGCGCCAGAGCGCCTCCTGCAGTCGGTCGGACAGATACCCCTCGATCTCCTTGCGGACATGCAGCGGGTACATGCCGATGGCGCGGTAGAAATCCGCGGCCGTCGTGATCGTCTCGGGTGCAGTCTTCTTGCCGCCGACCAGTTCCACGAGTGGCAGCAGATAGACCGGGTTGAACGGGTGGCCGATCAGCGTGCGCTCGGGATTCTTGCATTCGCGCTGAATATCGGTCGGCAACAGACCGGACGACGAAGACGCGATCAGCACGTCGGGCCGACAGGCCTCGGCGATCTGGTTGAACAGTTTGCGCTTCAGATCTTCGCGATCGGGCGCGTTTTCCTGAATGAAATCCGCATCGGCCACGCATTGCTCGAGCGTCGGGACGAAGGTGAGTTTGTCTTGCGACGCATTCGGCGCCATGCCGAGCTTGGCCATCGCCGGCCAGGCATTGGCGACATTGGCGCGCATCTGCGCCTCGGCGCCCTTGCCCGGGTCCCATGCGACGACCTCGATGCCGCGCGCGAGGCAGCGCGCCGCCCAACCACTGCCAATGACGCCGCTGCCGACAACAGCGACCTTGCGAATGCTTGCCATGAACGGATCCCGTCAGTGGTTACGAATTTGAAGTTTCTTCCGTGCCTCGTCGGGCGTGAGCACACGCGCGCCGAGATCGTGGATGATGCGCACAGCCTTTTCGACGAGCTGCGCATTGGTCGCGAAGACGCCCTTCTCGAGATAGAGATTGTCCTCGAGCCCCACCCGGCAGTGACCGCCGAGCAGCACGGCCTGAGCGACCATCGGCATCTGCATGCGGCTGATGCCGAAACCGGCCCAGACATGACCTTCCGGCACCTGCGAGGCCATCAGCGCCATGGTCCGGGAATCCGCCTGCGCGCCCCATGGAATACCGAGGCAGAGCTGGAACATCGCGGGGCCGTCGATCAGCCCCTCTTCGACCATCTTGGTCGCGAACCAGAGATGGCCGGTATCGAACACTTCCATTTCCGGCTTCACGCCCAGTTCCTTGACCCGCTTCGCCATCGCGCGAAGGATGCTCGGCGTCTGCAGCATCACCGTGTCTTCGTCGCCGAAATTCATGCTGCCGCAATCGAGCGTGCAGATTTCCGGTTTCAGCGCCTCGACATGCTCGAGCCGCATCGCCGCATCGATCAGGTCGCTGCCGGGACCGGGCTTGCCCTCTTTGTCCGCCACCAGATCGCCGCCCATGCCGGCGGTCAGATTGATGACGACATCGACGCTGCTGCGGCGAATGCGCTCGACGACCTCGCGATAGAGATTGACGTCGCGCGACCCCTTGCCGGTTTTCGGATCGCGCACATGACAATGCACGATCGACGCACCGGCTTCGGCGGCCTCGATCGCCGAATTGGCGATCTGCTCGGGCGTGACTGGAATGGCAGGATGCCTGCCGACCGTATCGCCGGCGCCGGTAACGGCGCAGGTCAGGATAACTTCCCGGTTCATTCAACGTCCTCCCCGTGAAACGCGTTGATGCCGGCGCAGTGGTCCGCGCCGGGCGGGATCATGGCCGCAGGCCGGCCCCAACCCGCTATCGTGCCGGCGACGCGAGGCGTCGCACGGGCGATGCTTTTATCAGAATCCCCGCGAAAAAGCCCATGCGAAGCCCGCAACCCTGCCTCCCGGCGGCGCGGCACAATGAAGGGCGCAGCATTCCGCGAAATCCGGCTGCGTAACGAGGCACCCGACGCATCGTCGGTCGCCCGGCGGCGCATCTTTGTCAGCCCGGACCGATCGGCGAGCGGGCAATCAACCCGCCATCGACGGTGTAGAGATGTCCGCTCACGAAGGAGGATTGATCCGACGCAAGCCAGGCCGCCATGGCGGCGACGTCGTCCGGCCGCCCGAGCCGGCGCAACGGATGCTGTGAAGCGGCGGCGCGTTCGGCCGCAGCCGGATCGTCCACCAGATCGAACGATTGCTGCAGCATGTCGGTCTTGATCCAGCCCGGACAGACGGCGTTGCAGCGGATGCCCTGCGGCCCGTGATCGACTGCAATCGAGCGCGTCAGCAGATGCACCGCCGCCTTGGTCGCGTTGTAGCCGGCCATGCCAAAATCAGCGAGCTGGCCGCTCACCGAACCGAGATTGACGATCGAACCACCACCGCCCGCTGCCATGATCGGGATTGCGGCGCGGCAGGCATAGAAGACGCTGCGCACATTGACCGCGAACTGGCGCTCCCATTCCTCGTCGGTGGTGTCGACGATGGTCCGGTCGATCAGAATGCCGGCATTGTTGACCAGCACGTCGATCCCGCCGAACGCATCGCGTGCCGCGCCAACCAGCGCCTCGACGTCGGCGCGCTTCGTCACATCGCAATCGCGCCACATAACGCCGGAGGCGAGATCGGCCGGCCGCTGCCGCGCCGCCGCCATGACCTTGGCGCCTTCCGCGGCGAAGCGGTCGACGATCGCGCGTCCGATGCCGCGCGACGCGCCGGTGACGATGGCGCGCTTTCCCGCGAGCAGGCCGCCGATCGGCGCCGTCATAAGATCAGCGGCCCTTCCAGACCGGTTCGCGCTTTTCGGCGAAGGCAGTGATGCCTTCCATCGCGTCCTCGGATTTTGGCAGCTTGCCGTACATCTCGAGACCGTGACTCCCGCCCATGCGCACGACCCGCATCGACTCGACGATGTTCATACCATCGGTGAACTGCAGGACTTCCTTGAGCGCCTGCAACGCAAGCGGCGCGCCCTTCGATATCTCGTCGGCCATTGCGCGCGCGGCGGGCATGAGTTCCGCCTGCGGATAGGCCTTGTGCGCGAGACCCCAGCGCACCGCCTCGTCCGACAACATCCGCCGGCCGCTGAACAGGAATTCGCGGGCGACCATTGCGGGGATGAGGCGCGGCAGCTTCTGCACCGCACCGCCATCGGCGAGGATGCCGCGCTGCATCTCAGGCAGCGCGAAGAACGCAGTCTCCGACATCAGGATGATGTCGCAGGCGATCGCGACTTCCATGCCGCCGCCGACCGCCGCGCCATTCAACGCGGCGATCACCGGCTTTTTCAGGTCGAAATACTCGGTTATCCCGGCAAAGCCGCCCGGCCCGAAGCCTTTTTCGGGATGATAGTCGTCGTCGTAATTGATGCCCGAGGCCGCCGTCTCCTTGAGATCCCAGCCGGCGCAGAAGATGCGCTCGCCCGTACCCGTGATCAGGCCGCAGGTCAGTTCCGGATCGTTCTGCAGCATATGAAACGCCTTGTACATGGCGCGGCTCATTTGCCGGTTGATCGCGTTCGCCGGCGGCCGGTTCATCACGATTTCGAGAACCTTGCCGCGCCGCTGGGTGAGGACGAGTTCCTCCGCCATTCTGCTTCTCCCTGATCGATGTCGAATGTTGAGAACTGTACCGGTCAGATCCTGCCGACCGCGGCGATATTGTCCTCGCCGCGCATCAGCCGCACATAGCGCCGGCGGTGATAATCCGGATCGCCCAGCGTCGCGTTGATCGCCATGACCCGTTTCAGATAGTGCCCGACCGGCAGTTCCATCGTCACGCCGACGCCGCCGTGAATCTGGACGGCCTCCTCCCCGACATGGCGTGCATAGCGGCCGATCAGGCTGCGCGCCGCGGCGATGCGCCGTGTGCGCTCGGTCGGGTCGTTTAGGCGCGCGCCGTCGGTCGCTTCGATGGTCATCGATCGGGCCAGCTCGCATTTCATGAACATGTCGACCATGCGGTGCTGCAGGGCCTGGAAATGGCCGAGCGTCTGGTCGAACTGCTTGCGGGTCTTGGCATACTCGATCGTCTGCTCCTGCGCGGCCCACATCGCGCCGGTCATCTCGGCGGTCAGCGCGGCCGAGGCGATGTCGGAGGCGACCTCGATCGAGGACCATGCGCTGTCGCGCTCGCCGAGAATGGCATCGGGCCCGACTGCGACGTGATCGAAATCGACCGTCGCGGCGCTGCCGCCATCATGCGTGCGATAGGGATGACGGGTAACGCCGCCCGCGTCGGAGTCGACGAGGAAGAGCGTGATACCCGAACGATCGCGACGAGTGCCGGCGGTGCGCGCCGATACGATCAGCCGGTCCGCGCTCGATGCAAACGGCACGCCAATCTTGCGGCCGCTGATATGCCAGGCACCGTCGCGATGATCGGCCCTGGTCGCAACGTCGAACAAATCGTAGCGGCCCTGCGCTTCAGCCAGCGCCGAGGCAATCTGCACGTCGCCTGCGATGATACCGGCGATCAGCGAGAATGCCGTCCCGCCGCCCGCTTCCTGCAGCAGACGGCCGGAAACGACCACGGTCGACAGATAGGGCGACACCAGCAGGGCGCGTCCGAATTCCTCCATCAGGACCATGAGGTCGAACGGGCTGCCGCCGAGACCGCCGTGCTCCTCGGCGAACGGTACTGAAAGCCAACCGAGATCGGCGAAGGTCTTCCAATGCTCCGGCAAGTAACCCGGCGCCTCGGCCACGATCTTCAGCCGCTTGTCGAAGGGATATTCGTCCGCCACGAAGCGCCGCACGCTGTCGCGGAACATTACCTGCTCTTCGGTCGGTGCGAAATTCATCGACCGAGCCCCAGGACCGCCTTGGCGATGATGTTCTTCTGGATTTCGTTCGAACCCGCATAGATCGACGTCTTGCGGAAATTGAAATGGACGCGCGAGGCATTGGCGCCGCGTGCGATTTCGGCGGCCACATCCGCCGGCATATCGCCGGTCTCGGCGCCGGCGGAATGGCCGTAGAGACCGAGCGCCTCAAGCGTGAGACCGAACACCGTCTGCTGGATCTCGGTGCCACGAATCTTGAGCATGGACGCTTCCGCGCCGAGTGCATCGGCGCCGCCCGGCGCAAACAGAAAACGTAGCTCGGTCAGTTCGAGGGCGCGCAACTCCATTTCCGCGTCGGCAATCCGCGCGGAGAAATCGGGGTCGTCGATCAGCATGCCCTCGCCCGCCGGAATGCGCGCGACCAGCCGCTTCAGTCGCGCGATCGAGGCCAGCGTGCGCGACACCTCAGCCGTGCCGAACCGTTCGAGCCCCAGAAGGTATTTCGCGATGGTCCAGCCTTTGCCTTCCTCGCCCACGCGCTGCGCCACCGGCACCCGCACATTGTCGAAGAAGACCTGGTTCACCTCATGCGTACCCTCGAACATGATGATCGGCCGGACCGTCAGCCCGGGCGATTTCATGTCGAGCACCATGAACGAGATGCCTTCCTGCTTTTTTCCGCTACTGTCGGTCCGGAACAGACCGAACATCCAGTCGGCATGATGCGCGTCGGTCGTCCAGATCTTGCTGCCGTTCAAGACGTAAAAATCGCCCTCGCGCACCGCGCGCGTGCGCAGCGACGCGAGATCCGAACCGGAGTTCGGTTCGGAATAACCCTGACACCAGAGAATCTCGCCGTTCAGCGTGCCCGGCAGAAAACGCTGCTTCTGTTCTTCACTGCCGAACTCGATCAAGGTCGGTCCGAGCATCTGAATGCCGAAGCTGGCGATGCGCGGCGCATCCATCAGGGCCAGTTCGCGCTCGAACACATAGAACTGTTCGTCGGTCCAGCCGGCGCCTCCATATTCCCTGGGCCAGCTTGATGCGCCCCAGCCGCGCTCCGCGAGGATGCGCATCCAGCGGCGCTGAAGTTCCGAGGGCAGATCCATCCGATCGCCGGCAACCGATGCGCGGATCTCAGGCGGCAGCTCCGCTGCGATGAAGGCGCGGACCTCGGCGCGGAAACGTTCCGCCTCGTCACTGAATTTCAGTTCCATTGCGACCCCTTGAACGAATGGCGCGCCATTCAATCAGGCCGCGCGATCCGGTGGCAACGGCTAAATCGGCCGCAGAGGCGCAGGGCAGCCATGCCGGACCGACGCCGTCTCTCGCTCAGGCAGTCCCGCGCGCCGCGGTGCGGCGCCCGCGCATGATCAGGATCAGGGCGTAACCTCCCAGCAGCGCGACGGCAGCCCCTATCGTCGAAATGGTACCGAGAACCGGAACGGCCGGCGTATAGCCGACACCCATCTTCGCATAGATATACTCGGGTACCGTGGTATCCGCGCCAGTCGTAAACAAGGAAAGCGGAAAATTCCCCCACGACAGCAGAAACGAAAACAGAGCGCCTGAGAATATGCCCGGCCAAAGTACCGGCAAGGTTACTTCCTTGAGGACCTGCCAGCGGCTTGCACCCAGATCGAACGCGGCCTCTTCAAGGGCCGGGTCGAAACTGTAGACCTGAATCGAGATGACCAGGGTCGCCACCGGAACTACCCAGACCAGATGGGCGAAAACGGCGGTATGCCACGACGTTTCCATGCCCAACGCATTGAACCAGAGCAGCAGCGCCAGGCCGAGGACGGATTGAGGGAAGAAAATCGGCAGGAGGACGATTTTCTGATAGATCGACCGTCCACGCCATTCGTATCGGGCGAAGGCCAGAGCGCCGAAGAATGCAATCAGGACCGAAATCGCAGTTACGATGAGGGCGATCAGGAGCGAGGTCTCGAAGAGCGCATGAATTTCGAGCGACTTCAGCGTCTTGCCCCACCAATCAAACCCCCATTTCTGGATTGGAAAGTTGAAGTACCGGCTGGAGGTCAATGTCGCCAGCAGGCCGGTCAGAAGCGGTGTGTAGAGAAACAGAATAATCGCGGCCGTCCAGACCACGACCAGATTGCTGCGTACCCGTTCACCCTGAATGGCCATTGGATCACCGCCGCCCAAGAATTCGATCGAGGTCGAACCGCCGCAATACCAGCAGGACAAGCGCTCCAACGAGTACGATGAGAAGCACCGAGAGCGCGGCGCCGAGGGGCCAGTTCTGCGCGTAGGTAAATGCGATCTCGATATCGTGGACGATCGGAATGACAGATTGGCCGCCAAGGACTTTGGCTTCGGCAATCGCGCCCACCGAGAGGACGAAGGTGAGCAGACACCCGATAATCATACCGGGCATCGCAAGCGGCAGTTCCACTTCTCGAAACACCTGGAGCCGACTCGCACCGAGATCGCTCGCAGCTTCCTTGACCTCGCGCGACACCATGGAAAGGCCGAGCGTCATCGGAAAAAGCATGAAGGGCAGGTATACATAGACCATGCCAAAGACAATGATTCCCGGCGTGAACAGAACGCTTTCGGCATCGATGCCGAACAGCGACTTGAGCGTGCCAAGCAGGACGCCACCCTTGATCAGGAACAACACCCAGCCGTAAAGGCGGACGTTCTCCGAAACAAAGAGGGGCAATACCATCAGGAGCGTTATCAGGTTGGACCAGCGGCCGAAGATTTTCGCCAGTCCATAGGCGACCGGATAGCAAATCAGCACCAGAATGACGACGGTCGCAACAGCCATACCCAGCGACCAGAGGAACGAATAGTAGAATGTTTCCTCGACGATCGTTCGATAACTCTCGAACGTCGGCGTCTGCCACAGCGCAAATGTGCGTTCCCTGCCAAAACTGAAACCGACGATCGCGATCAGGGGTGCGGCAAAGCCGAGCAGCAGCAGAAGCATGATCGGCGCCGCATGGCGGCGACCGGGTCGCCACAACCAGCTCAGCGAAAACCCGCTCCTCTCGGCCTGGCCGGCAGACATCAGTTGCGCACCAGGATGCTGTTTGGGGAATCCCAGCCGATCGTCACCTCATCGTCGAGGTTCGCCCTGAAGGCGCGCTGGCGAAGAAGCTCGAGAATAAACACATTCTCACCGACGCGAACCTGATACTGAATCCGCGACCCGAGCGCGTATTCGTTGTAAAGTCGCCCGGTCAACCGGTTCTCCGCACTGTCGCCGCTCGCGAGGAACCGCATGAATTCCGGGCGCACAACCAGATGCCCGGTCTCGAATCCCGGCGGAAGCGGCGGCGAGGTAAAGGTCTCTCCCAGACTGTCCGAGACGACCCGCCCTGCATCGCCGCGACGCACATCGATTACGTTCACCTCGCCCATGAACTCGGAAACAAACTTGTCCGACGGCTCGGTATAAATCTCGTTCGGCGTACCGACCTGCACAAGGCGGCCGTCCCGCATGACACCGATCCGGTCGGACATCACCATCGCCTCCTCGAGGCTGTGCGTAATGTACATGAACGTTTTGCCGGTCTCGCGATGGATGTCCTTGAGCTCCTTCTCGAGTGCCTTGCGAAGCTTGTAGTCGATGGCGGAGAGCGGCTCGTCGAAGAAGAGGATTTGCGGATCGTAGGCGAGCGCACGCGCAAGCGCGACGCGCTGCCGCTCGCCGCCCGAACATTGCGCGATCGCCTTATCATAATAGCTTTCGGGCAGCCGGAGCTGGCGCATCAGATGAAAGCATCGTTCACGGCGCCTGCCTTCCGGCTCGCCGCGTATCTTCAGCGAGAACTCAATGTTCTGTCCGACCGTGCGATGGGGAAACAGCGCCAGCGACTGAAAGACCATGCAGGTCGGCCGCTTGTTGGCCGGCAGGTCGTTGATGCGCTCGCCTTTGAGAAGAATATCGCCCGAGCTCGGCACTTCCATCCCGGCCAGCATTCGCAGAAGTGTCGTTTTGCCGCTGCCCGACGGGCCGACGATCGTGAAGAATTCGCCTTCACCGATCACCAGATCGATGCCGGCAACGGCATTGAACGAGCCGAATTGCTTTGTGAGACCCTTGAGTTCGAGGATCGGCGAGCGAACGGACGCACTCATGAGCACCGGACCGGTTTGGTTATATTGTTGCAAAGGCCGCTCCGAAATCAGGGCGGCCTTCGAAACGCCGACGAATGACGGTCGGCCCCGGCCGCTCAGCGCGGTTCGCGCCGGGCGGCCGGAGGCCTGCAGCAATCAACCGCCCGATGCCGCCCGCTTCGCGGCGGACATGATATCGAGCAGCTTGTCGTAGTCGGGAACGATGTCGTACTCGACCGAGTTCGCCATCTCCTGCTCGAGACTGTCCCACTGAATGATCTCGAGCTCTTCCGATGTGAAAAGTTCGAAACATGCGGGATTGCCCATCTGCGTCACCGGATTGAATGTACCTTCGGCGAACGCGACCGTGTGCGACACTTCCGGATCCTGCACGTATTTGAGGAACTCGATGGCCAGCGGCGAGAGCTCGGGATTGTTGACGACCGAGGTGACCTCGATCCAGGACACGCCGCCCTTTCCGCCCGGCATCGGGCCGCTATTCGGTGTTATACCGCGTATGTTCAGCAATCCGTCTGCGCGGGCCAGCGATGCCGAATAGACGCCACCGGGCAAATAGAGATCGATCTCGCCGCTGACCAGACCCTGGTTGAGTGTCGGGATATCGCCGACCAGTTTCGCATTCCGGAACAACCGGTTTGCCGCTTCCTCGAATTTTTCAACTTCCTCGTCGGTATGCTCCCGGAACGGATCGAAACCGGCGATCAGGCAAATCACGAACACGTCCCAATCGTCCGTCTCCTGGACCGCGTAGCGACCGGCCAGTGCGTCGTCGTTCCAAAGATTCCACCCTTCGTCTTCCGCCATCTGGCGACTGATCTTGTCGGTATTGGCAACGAAGCTGTAGGGGCCATAGCGCTGCGTCATACCCAACAGATCGTTCCCGTCCCCACTCAGCGCCCAGGCATAAGGCGGATGGAATTGCGGGAGCATCTGCTCGAAATACGGTTCCATCTCGTCACGCGGCAGGGCAACGATCAGCCCCTCGGGATACATGATCTCACGTGCCCAGGGATTGTTCACGTTGATCAGGTCCCACACATTGATCTCGCCGGCGCGAAGGCGGTTGATCATGGTCGGGTCGTTGGTCAGCGATTCAGCCTTGACCGTCGCATCGTGCATCTGACGGAACGGATCGAGCACCTCCGCCGAGTTGTAACCCTCCCAGCAGAGGATGTTCAGCTCCTTCTCGCGGGCTGCCTGCGCGGAGCGCCCGGCCATCGAGGCGGCAGCGAGTACAGCGGTGCTGGCGCCGGCAGACTGCAGAAACTGTCGTCGCGTTTTACTGAAATCGACCATGGCTTTTCCTCCCCTGTGTGACGAGCGAACGCGTATCGCGGTCCGGGCCTTTGGGCCGTATCGCTGGTCGGGCCGTGACACGGGGATCCTTCCCCTAACGGCGCTCGGAGCCCACCGATACTCTCAACAAGGGAGCCTAGCGGACCCTTGGCCGCCGCTCAACGCCCGGTCGAATCTGACAATAAAAGGCCCTCCGGATCAGTGTCCGCACGCGTCTTGGATCGCGCGCCAGACCCGCTCGGGCGTCGCGGGCATGTCGAGGTTGCGGACCCCCAGCGGCCGGAGCGCGTCGAGGATCGCCGCCATCACCGCCGGCGGGGCCCCGACGCAACCCAGCTCGCCGGCCCCCTTGGCGCCGAGCGCGTTGCCGGGCGAAGGAATGCCCGCAACGGTTTCGATCCGAAACGACGGCAGGTCGCCGGCACGCGGCATCGCATAGTCGAGAAACGATGCCGTCAGAAGCTGGCCGCTCTCGTCATAGACCGTGCGCTCGAGCAAAGCCTGACCGATGCCTTGCGCGAGACTGCCATGTGCCTGGCCTTCGACGATCATCGGATTGACGACCGTTCCGAGATCGTCGACCGCGGTATAGCGCACGACGCGAACCGCCCCAGTCTCGGGGTCGATCTCGACTTCCGCGACATGACAGCCGTTGGGCCAGCTCGCGGCGTCGATCGTGTGACGCAGTTCGGTTTCGATCTGACCGCCCGGCTGGCGCTGCGCGAGTTCGAACAGGCCGATTCGGCGATCCGTTCCGGCGACCGAGAAAATGCCGGCGCGATATTCGATGTCCGCTGCCGAGGCTTCGAGATTTTCGGCTGCCAGCGCATGCGCCTTGTCGAGCGCAACCTTGCCGCCTGCCATCGTCGCCGGCCCACCGATGAACAGCGAGCGCGACGCAACGCTGCCGATGCCGTTCACCGCATCGGTATCGCCCGATAGAATCTCGATACTATCGATCGGCAGATCGAGCGCGACCGCGAGCAGTTGTGCGAAACAGGTCGAGAGACCCTGCCCCATCGCCTGCATCGCGGTCTGCAGCGTCACGCGCCCGTCGCCGACGATCCGCACGATGACGTCTTCGGTATAGACCGCAGCACCCGTCCACTCGATGAAACTGGAGACCCCGCGGCCGCGCAGCAGGCCGGCTTTGGCCGATCCCTCGCGCCGCGCGGCAAATCCGTTCCAGTCGGCGCTGGCCAGCGCCTCGTCGAGTACGCGCTCGAACTCGCCGCAATCGTAGATCTCGCCGTTTGGCGTCGTATATGGGAACGCATCGGGTGGTATGAAATTGCGCCGCCGGATCTCGATCGGATCGAGGCCGAGCGTCGCCGCCGCTTCCTCGATAAGCCGCTCGATCACATAGATGCTTTCCGGCCGACCGGCGCCGCGATAAGGCGCGGTCGGGCAGGTATTGGTGAGACAGGCTGAGACCTCGAGGTCGACCGCGGGTACGCGATAGGTACCGACGACTGCGCGCGGGCCGAGCAGCAACGCAACGACCGCGCCAGCGGGTGTCAGATAGGCGCCGAGATCGGATTTCGTCTTGATGCGCAGGCCGAGGATGCGCCCGTCGCCGTCGAACGCGAGTGCGGCATCGCTCACCTGGTCGCGGCCATGCGTGCCGGCGAGGAACTCGTCCGCGCGTGTCGCCCGCCATTTGACCGGCCGGCCGAAGCGCCGTGCGGCGATGGCGGCGACGGCATCTTCCGGGTGCAAATTCGTCTTGAGACCGAACCCGCCGCCGATATCCGGCACCAGGACACGGATCTTCTCGGGCGCCGAACGCAGCACGCCATCGGCAAGCTGCTGGCGCAAGGTCGATGGCGTCTGGGTGACCGTACGCAAGGTGAAACGCTCGCTCGCCGGATCGTATTCGGCCAGCGTGGCGCGCGGCTCGAGCGCGTTGGGCACCAGCCGGTTGTTGACGATGCGCAGGCCGACGACATGCGGCGCGCGCGCAAAGGCCGCATCCGTTGCCGCCGCATCGCCGAACCGTCCATAGGCCGCGACATTGCCGGGCGCACCCGGCCAGAGCACAGGCGCATTCGGCGCGGTTGTAGCATCCACAGTGACGACCGCCGGCAGCACGTCGTATTCGACCGCTATGCGCTCGGCCGCGTCCTCGGCCTCGGCCTGGCTCTCCGCCAGCACGGCAGCGATCGGGTCGCCGACGAACCGCACCCGGCCGCCGGCGAGCGGAAAACGCGGTGGGCCTTCGCTCGGCTTGCCGTCGGCGCGGCTGGTGCGCGGCGGCGACGGCAGGGCGCCGGTCCCTTCGGCCGCGAGATCGGCGCCGGTCAGGACCGCGACCACGCCCGGCATCGCGCGCGCATCCGCCGTATCGATCGCCGTTATGTCGGCATGGGCATGCGGCGAGCGCAGCAAAGCGAGATGCAGCATGCCGTCGGCGCGCAGATCGTCGCCGAAACAGGCCTCGCCGCGAAGCAGCCTTTCGTCCTCGATCCGCCGGACCGACTGGCCGATACCGAACTTCTCCATGTCGCCGTCCGAACGATCAGGCCGCGACGCCACGCAAGGTCCGCAACCGGTCGGCGATCAGACACATCTGCTCGAACATCAGCACCATCGCGTTCATCGAGGTGATGTTGTTCGGATTGTCCTTGGTCGGCACGATGCAGACGACATCGGCGCCGATCACGTCGAGGCCGCGCAACCCGTGCAGCGTCTGCGTCGCATCGTCCGGTGTCATACCGCTATAGCCGGGTTCGAGGTTGGCTGCGGCCGGCGCGTAGACGGGATCGAGCGCATCCATGTCGAAGGTGATGTAGACCGGCGAATCGCCGACCCGTTCGCGCACCAGCTCGACCACTTTCTTGACGCCGAGTTCGCGGAACTCGTCGATGCCGATCACGCGATAGCCGAGCGCGTTCGACGTCTCGCGCCAGTCGAGGGTGACGACATTGCCGCGGATGCCGATCTGCGTGCTCTTTTCGGCGTCGACATGGCCCTCGCGCACGAGATAAGCCGCCCAGTGCGCGGCCGAGCGCACGGCGCCGAGCCAATGCGGGATATGCTCGTAGGCATCGGTATGCGCGTCGAAATGGATCAACGCCGCCTTCCTCCCGCCGCTGATCTTCGCATTCTTGCCGGCAATCGCCTTCAGGATCGGCCCGGTAATCGAATGGTCGCCGCCGATCGAGACCGGCCGCACATTGGCGTTGTCGAGGCGCTTGTAGAAGCCCTCGATATGCTGGACGCAGATATCGTTGACCATCGCCTCCGGCAGCGGCACGTCGCCCATGTCGTTGATCCGACATTCCTCCCAGGGGTTCAGCCCGTATTTCGCATGGCAGCGGCGATAGAAGCCCGAAACATGCCGCAGGAAACGCGGCGCCAGATGCTGGTCGCGCTCGGTCGAGCCGTTGCCCGACGAATGCGGTACGCCGACGAAGGCGATATCCGCGTTGTTCGGGTTTTCGTCCCACGGGCAGCGGAAGAAGGTCGGAATGCCGTACCAGTACCAGCTGCTCGTCTCGCGCTTCATGCGCTGGTAGGTCTCTTCGTCCATGACGAAGGGGCGATGCTCGTCCATCTCAGCTTTCTCCCGCCGGTTCGGATACAGTCTCGTGGCACACGCCGGCCCGTACCGGGCGGCGACGGCGCATCATGACACCCGCCAATGGCGGGGGGCAATTCGTGCAGGATTGTTGCGCCAGCCGCACTTGCCGGATGCCCAATGGCGGGTCAGCATGACGATGTCGTCGACTCGACGGGCGACGGGGCGCCCGATCCGGCCGGCATGTCTGCACACAGGGGGGCTGTCATGCAGGACCAGCGCGATCGCGTACTCGATGTCGCCGAGCGGCCGAAGCCGCCGGTCTTTCTGCTTCTCAGCCTGCAGCATCTGTTCGCCATGTTCGGCGCCACCGTTCTGGTGCCGCTGCTGACCGGGCTCGATCCTGGTGTCGCGCTCATTTCGAGCGGGCTCGGCACCCTCGTCTTCATCGCGATCACCGGCGGCCAGGTGCCGGCCTATCTCGGATCCTCGTTCGCCTTCATCGGCCCGATCATTGCCGCATCGGCGATCGGCGGGCCGGCCGGCGCGATGATCGGCGCATTCGCAGCCGGCGGCGTCTATGTCGCCGTCGCAGCTGCGCTTCGGGCCTTCGGAACCGAATGGCTTCTGCGCCTGCTGCCGCCGGTTGTTGTCGGGCCGGTTATCGTCGTCATCGGGCTCGGCCTCGCCACCATCGCTGTCGGAATGGCGACCAACACGGCGGGCGGCAGCCCGTACAGCCTGCCGCATTTCCTCGTCGCGCTGGCGACGCTGGCGGCGATCTTCGTGTTCGCGATCGTGCTCAAGGGCTTTTTCACGGTGATCCCGATCCTGCTCGGCATCGTGGCGGGTTATGCGATCGCCGCCGTCGCCGGCTTCGTCGATTACGCGCCACTCTCAGACGCCGCGTTCTTCGCACTCCCGAACTTCACCCTCGCCTTTTCCGGCCTGACGGACGGCGTGTCGGTCCTCGCCATGATTCTGCTCATTGCGCCGGTCGCGCTGGTGACGATGGCCGAACATATCGGCGATATGGTCGTACTAAGCCGCATCGTCGGCCGCGAATTCCTCAAGAAGCCCGGACTCGCGCGCACGCTCGCGGGCGATGGCATCGCAACCGCCCTCGCGGCGCTGATCGGCGGCCCGCCGAATACGACCTACGGCGAGAATATCGGCGTCATGGCGATCACCCGGATTTTCAGCGTCTGGGTGATCGGCGGCGCGGCTGTTCTGGCAATCCTGCTGGGTTTCGTCGGTATCCTCGCCGCGTTCCTCAAGACGATTCCGATGGCCGTGATGGGCGGCGTATCGATCGCGCTTTTCGGCGTGATCGCATCGTCAGGCATCCGGACCCTGATCGAAGGCAAGGTCGATCTCGGCGATAAACGTAATCTTCTGATCGTCTCGACGATTCTGGTGCTGGGGATCGGGGGCGCGACCATCCAGTTCACCAACAGCAGCTTCTCGATCTCGCCGATGGCGCTCGCCGCGGTCGCGGGTGTTTTCCTCAACGCCGTGCTGCCGAAGCGCGGTGCGGAGCCAAAGATTCCGGGACTGTAGCGGGATTTCGCACGTTAACTCAGCCCGGGCTTTGAGCTTCTGAAGGATCGGTTCGGCTGGCGCCCCGGCTCCTGCGCGCTACCGTCTGACGGTGTCGGGCCCGGTCCCGCCGCCGTCGCGGTCGGTAAGGCGACCTGGCCGCCGGACCGCCTGCAGAACTAACAGAGTCGCAACGACCACCCAGAAGCTGCAAAGCAGCGAGATCGTCGCCATCGACAGGCTGGCATCGATGAGCCAGCCCATCAAGGCGGGCGACAACGCGGTCGAAAACACAATCAGCGAGGCGGCCATCGCCTTGATCCCGCCGAGATGACGTACGCCGTAGATTTCTGCCCAGAGGGCCGACGTCGCGGTGTGATGCACGCCGGCGGACATGCCTGCCAATCCCATGAACAGGATCGCGACCGCCGACGCGTGGAAAATCCCGAGAATGATCATTGCTGCGCCCAACGGCAGCAGAACATAGGGATAGACGCGCCGCGCACCGAGCCGGTCGATCAAAGGGCCGCTCGCCAGCGCGGAAATCACGGTCACGATGGCATATGCCGTGAATCCCAAGGCAAACAGCCGCATGTCCCAACCCATCTCGGATACGATCGTGCGCTGGTTGAAAAAGATTCCGGTGTTGATAAAGTGCGGCGCTAGCACGGCCGGCAGCAGCAGCCAGAAAAACCCGTCGCGCAAGACCTGGCCGCGGGTAAATTGCTGCTCATTTGACGCGCTCGCCATGCCGTCGATCTGCGCCATGAGCGCGGTGTGGCGCGCAACGTGGCCGCGCAACATGAGTTGCGACAACGGCAACAGCACAACGGCAAGTGCGAGCGCAACAAAGCCCCAGATTGTCTGCCACTCGAACATGGCTGCCAACGCGATGATCGCCAGCGGCAAGGTCGCCTCGCCGAAAGAATAACCGAGCGCGGCCAGGGCAACGGCCTTGCCCCGCCCCGTCGCCGCGTAGCGGGCAACGGCAGTCAGGCCTGTGTGACTGAGCAGCCCTTGCCCACCGAAGCGCAACAACAGAAACGCGACGTAAAGATAGGCGATCGAACCGGTGGGCAGTTGCCACATAAAAACCGCGGCGGCAATCATCAAAGCGCAAACGAGCGCGCTATAGAGCCGCAAGTCGATGCGATCGATCAGATGCCCGACCAGCAGCACCAACCCGGCGCTGGTCAGGGTCGCGAGCGAATAGACCGACCCGAACGCGCCATGTCCGAGATCGAACGCCGCCCGCAATTCATCGCTGAACAATGCGATAAAATAGGTCTGTCCGAACGACGATCCCAACGTCAGCAGAAATCCGAACGTCAGAAGCCGCGGATTGGAAAGGATGTAGCGCAGATACTCAAGCATATGCGCACCCTCCCGCGGCGGCATCTGAAATCCCGATCACCGGAACGGTGCCCGCGGGAGTAATTGGCCGCGACTGCCCAATGCCGTGCTGCCCAGCGCGTACCACAGCCCCGCACCCAGCAGCACCCAGCCTTCGTCGAAGAACGATAAAGATGGCGCTAAGCCGGCTGACCTTCCGGCGCTGCCGGCGGCGCCCCGGCGCCACCATCCGAACCTTCGGCCGCCTTCTTCTTCGCCTCGGTCGCGCGATGGTCGCGGGCGATGAAGGTGTAGACGGTCGGCGTCACAAACAAAGTGAACATCGTACCGATCGTCATGCCGGCGGCGATCACCAGACCGATGTCGAACCGGCTGCGCGCGCCCGCACCGCTCGCGGTCAGGAGCGGCACCATCGCCATCACCATAGCGGCCGTTGTCATCAGGATCGGCCGCAGACGAACGGCGGCCGCTTCCTCGATCGCTTCGCGGCGCGAATAGCCCTGCTCGATCTGCAGGCGGTTGGCGAACTCGACCATCAGGATGCCGTGCTTCGCGATCAAACCGATCAGCGTCACGAGACCGATCTGCGAATAGATATTGATACTGAGCAATCCGACGGAGCCGCCGATCGATAGCGGCAGCAGCGCGCCGAACATCGAGGTCGGCAACGCAATCAGGATGATGATCGGATCGCGGAAGCTTTCGAACTGCGCCGCCAGCACCAGGAAAATCACCACCAGCGCGAAGACGAAAGTGTAAACCAGCGTGCCGCCTTCCTTGACGAACTGCCGGCTCTCGCCCTGGAAATCGTAGGTGAACCCATCCGGCAGGATCTCCGCCGCCTTGTCGCGCAGGAAATCGAGCGTCTCGCCGAGCGTGCGTCCCGGGAACGGCACGGCAGACAAGGTCGCCGAATTGAGCTGCTGGAAGCCGCGCAGCGCGTTCGGCTGCACCGACTGCGAAATTGACGCCACGGTCGAGAGCGGAACCAGTTCGCCGCTTGCCGTACGCACCTGATAGCGCGTCAGCCAATCCGCCGTCAGACGATAGTCGCGCGGCACCTGCGGAATCACCTGATAGCTGCGGCCATAAAGGTCGAACAGGTTCGTATAATTACCGCCGAGCATGGTTCCCAGCGCCGAACCGATGTCGGCCATGCTGATGCCGAGCCGGTTCGCCTTGTCGTGATCGATCAGGAACTCGACCTGCGGCGTGTTGAACCGGAGGTCGGTGTCGGTGAACAGGAACATGCCGCTCTGGTTGGCAGCCTGCTGGAACGTCTCGACCAGTTCGGCGAGCTGCACGAAGTCGCGCGTCGTGGTGATGACGAACTGCACCGGCGCGCCGCCGGTCGAGCCGGGCAGAGCCGGCGGCGGAAAGGCGACAATGGAGGCGCCGGGAATGCCGTTCAACTGCGGCTGCAGACTGGCGAGGATTTCCTTCGCGCTGCGGTCGCGCAATTCCCAGGGCTTGAGGATCATGCCGGCAAACGCCTGATGCGGACCATCGGTGCCGTTGATCAGGAAGACGCCTGCGCGCTCCGGCACGGTCTCGAAGATCTCGTACATCGCCTCGGTCTGGCGCTCGAGATAATCGAGATTGGCATATTCCGGCGTCGACACGATGTTCATGAACCAGCCCTGATCCTCTTCGGGCGCGAGTTCCTTCGGTGTTGTGACATACATCAGGCCGGTTATCACCATGACGCCGCCCAGCACGAGCAGCGTGAGCGCACGGAATCCCAGCGAGCGACGCAATACGCGATGATAGCGGCTGCGCAGCCCGTCGAAGACCCGGTTCACCAGCCGAACGAAGCGATTGTCGCCGCTGTGAGAGGTGAGCAGTCGCGAGCACATCATCGGCGACAAGGTCAGCGATACGATGCCCGAGACGACAACCGCGCCCGCCAGCGTGAACGCGAACTCCTGGAACAGCGCACCGGTCAGGCCCGACACGAACCCGATCGGCGCATAGACGGCAACCAGCGTCAGCGTCATTGAGACGATCGGACCGGTGATCTCGCGCGCGCCCTTGAGCGCGGCCTCGTAGGGCGGCATGCCCTCTTCGATATGGCGGTAGACGTTTTCGACCACCACGATCGAATCGTCGACGACCAGCCCGATCGCGAGCACCAGCGCAAGCAGCGTCAGCAGATTGATCGAATAGCCCATCGCCAGCACGAGCATCATCACGCCGATCAGCGACAGCGGGATGGTGACAATCGGAATCGCGGTCGACCGCGCACTGCCGAGAAACAGGAAGATCACAACGATGACGATGATCGCCGCTTCACCGAGCGTTGTGACGACCTCGCGGATCGAGGCGCGGATGAACGTGGTCGAATCCCAGGCGATCGTCGCCTCGAGTCCTTCCGGCAGCTCGGCCTGGATCTCGGGGAAGATGTCGCGGACGCCGTCGATGACGGTCAGCGGATTGGCGGTCGGCGTCACGTAGACCCCGATGAACACGCCCTTGAGCCCGTTGAACACCGATGTGGAGTCCACGCTCTGCGGCCCCAGTTCGATCTTGGCGATATGGCCGAGGCGGATCAGCGAATCGCCGCGGGTCGCGACGACGAGTTGTGCGAAAGCCTCGGCGCTTTTGAGCGAGGTTTCGGCATTGATCCCCGTCTCGACAAAATCGCCTTTGATCTTCCCGGCGGCCGAGGTGAAGTTGTTGAGGTTGAGCGCGGTCTGAACGTCGTTCGGTGTGACGCCGAGGGCCGCCATCTTGTTCGGGTCGAGCCAGATGCGCATCGCAAAGGTCTGGCCGCCGAGAATCTGCGCCTGGGCGACGCCGGTCACGGTCTGCAGCTTCGGCTGCACGATCCGCGTCAGATAATCGGTGATCTGCGACGAGCTCATCATGTCGGAAATGAACGACATGTACATGAGCGCGAACCCGTCTCCGGTCTGTTTAACGACGACCGGATCGTTGGCTTCGCGCGGCAGCACGCCGAGCACCTGATTGACCTTGGACAGCACGTCGGTCGCCGCGCGATCGGGATCGGCATCGAGCAGCAGGTTGAGCGTCACGGTCGACACGCCCTGGCGCGACGCAGACACCAGCGTGTCGATACCTTCCGTGCTGGCAACCGCCTGCTCGATCGGCACCGTGATGAAGCCTTTGATCACCTCGGCGCTGGCGCCGGGATAAGTCGTGGTTACCGTGATCGTGGTGTTCGAGAGTTCCGGATACTCACGGATCTGCAGGTTGAACACCGCCTGCAGCCCGACCAGCAGGATCAACAGGCTGACGACGGTCGCGAGAACCGGACGCCGGATGAACAGGTCGGTAAACGACATGATCGCGCCCTACTCGTTCGGCCGCACGTCGGGCGGGTCGAGAGAGACGCTGTTGTCGATGACGACCGGTGCACCCGGAAACAGCTTCAACTGCCCGGAGGTCACGACGACCTCGCCGGGCGCCAGTCCCTCGGCGATCGACACCAGATTGCCGCGCGCCTCGCCGACGCGAATGAAGCGACGCTCGACGACGAGCGGTGGCGGCGCCGGATCGGATGAAGCCGCGTCGGCTGCGACGGCATCCTCGGACTTCGGTTCGGCCGCGACCTCATCGATTACCGCGGCATCGCCGGCAACCGCTGTTTCGCCTTCCGCCGTTTCGATGGCTTCCGTCTGTTCGACCGGGGTTTCGTCCGGCGTCAGCTCGGGCATCGTCGCGCCCTCGGGCGCAACGATCACGTAGATGCTGTCGCCGTAGAGGCTGTAGCTGACGGCCGTGCGCGGCACCGTCACGACATCGACTGGGTCGCCGGCCAGCACCGACACGTTGGCAAACATGCCCGGCAACAGTTTGTGGCCGACATTCGGCAGCACGGCCCGGACCAGCACGTCGCGGGTTTCCTGTTCGACCTTGGCATCGATCGATTCGATCCGGCCGGTAAACACCTCGCCCGGGAACGCGTCGACGTGAACCTCGACCGTCTGGCCGACCGCGATCAGCGCGATCGACTGTTCCGGGATCGGGAAATCGGCATAGATCGGCGAGAGCTGTTGCAATGTCACCAAGGGCGTGCCGGGCGACACATATTCGCCGACATCGACGAGCCGAATGCCGAGCAGGCCGCCGAACGGCGCCTCGATCGATTTCTGATCGATCAGCGCGCGGGCGCGCTCGACGGCCGCGGCGGCGGTGTCCCGGCTTGCAACGCTGTTATCGAGCGCTGCGGCCGAGGTGTTGCCGCGCTCGAAGAGTTCCTGCTGCCGACCGAGATTGAGATTGGATTCGTTCAGCGCCGCCATCCCGGACTTCAGATCGGCCTGTTCGACTTCGTCGTCGAGTTCGACCAGCAGGGTTCCCGCCGTCACGCTCTGGCCGGAATCGAAATGCAGAGCGCGGATCACGCCGCCGAGTTGCGGGGCGACATCGATACCCTGCACCGCTTTCAGCGTGCCGATCGCCGGCAGCATCGGAACCCATGCGTCAGCCTCTGCTTCGGCGGCAGAGATGGTGGCGGAAGGCATGCCGCCCGCGCTCATGAACTCCTGGATCATCTTCGGCTTCATGACGAACTGGAAATAGGCGAAGCCGCCGATCACAACGACCAGAAGCGCGAACACGACCGAGAAAATGACGATTCGTTTCATGACCAAAACCGCGAGGGATTAACCGGCCGATGGGACCGGAACGGGGAAGGACCGCTCGATATCGTGGCGCGGCGCTGCAGCGGCAATAGCCGAACCCGCCAGTCCACGGTCTTCTCGACGCAAATCCGCCGCGGCGGCCCGTCGAGCGCCCCGGAGGGCGGCGGAAATCCACGGCAGGCCACTTTGCGGCGGCCTCCTGTAGCCCAGCGCGGCCGCTTAGTAAACCGCACCGGGCGCAGGGACGTTCTTTGGCTCTACCCGGCCGATTCCGCGGTCCGGACGGTCCCGCTTCAGGAGAAAGATAGTGCATAACCCGATGCGGTCGCGATCCGGCCGGCAACCGCGGCGCGAAGGGTCGCAAATGCCGACGGCACCCTGCCGTTTCGTGCGCGACCGTCGAGGACATCGACCGGCATCAGCAGGCGCACGCTGTTGGTCAGGAACAGGAGATCGGCCGAATCGAGATCTTGGCGGGAGAGCGATTCCTCGCTCCCCGCAAGACCGGCACCGGCCGCGAGTTCAAGGACGAGGCCGCGCATGACCCCGGCCAGCACGCCATCTGCGACCGGGGGCGTGACGAGGCGCGTTCCCCGGACAACAAACAGATTGGCGATCGTCGTGCAGGCGACGGCGCCCGACGTGTTGAGCAGCAGCGCATCGTCGGCGCCCCGCTCCTTCGCCTCGCGCGCCGCCAGAATATTGTCGAGATAGCCAAGCGATTTGAGCCGGGAGGTCGGCGCCTGTTCGTTGCGCCGGATATCGCTCGTCACCAGCGATAGCGCCCCCTCGATATTCTTCGGCGACCAGGGCGATGCCGTAACGACAATCGTCGGGCCCGTCGTCGCCGAGGGCCAGAGCCCGCGCGTCGCAACGCCACGCGTGACCGTGGTACGCAGGATCGCCGCCGGAAACGCCGATTGCGACAGCACCGACTGCCAGCCGGTACGCACCGACGCCTCATCCAGCTCAATACCGATAGCGGCGGCATGGGATTTCAGCCGCGCCAGATGCCGTTCGCCTTCGAACACAACATTGTTGAACGCGGTCAGTGTGTCGAACACGCCGTCGCCGAGCAGAAATCCGCGATCGGCGGAATCGATCCGGCCTTCGCCGGCGGCGCGATTGGACCAGACGGCGGAAACCCCGGTCATCGCGTGCGCTCGAGGAAAGCGCGAACGATATCGTAACCGTCGGGCGTCAGCACGGATTCCGGATGAAACTGCACGCCGAAGGTCGGATGCGTGCGATGCGCGATCGCCATGATCTCGTCCTCCTCGCTCCACGCGCAGGGAACCATCGCCGCGTCGGCCCCATCGAGCTCGACGATCAGCGAATGGTACCGCCCTGCTTCAAAACTGTCAGGCAGACCTGCGAGCAGGCCCTCGCCGCTATGCCGGATTTTCGAGGCGCGGCCATGCATCGGCGTCTTCGCCGGAACGATCCGGCCACCAAATGCCTCGCCGATGCATTGATGCCCGAGGCAGATGCCGAGGATCGGCACACGCCCCGACAGACGGCGAACCGTCTCGAGCGACACACCCGCCTCGTGCGGTGTGCAGGGACCGGGTGACAGAATGAGACCGCGCGCGCCGGCATTCTCGATCGCGGCAACGTCGAGCGCGTCGTTGCGCCGGACCACGACGCGTTCACCCAGTTCCTCGACATAGCGGGCGACGTTGAAGACAAACGAGTCGTAGTTATCGATAATCAGGATCATTGCATCATCCCGCCTCGAATGCGGCGAACACCCGTTCGGCCTTGATCAGCGTCTCTTCGTATTCGGCGGCCGGATCCGACAACAAGGTGATGCCTCCGCCGGCATGGAACGAGGCCTCGCGCCCGGCGCAGACCAGCGTCCGGATCGCGATGTTGCTCTCGAGACTGCCGTCGAAGCCCAGATGCGCGATGCTGCCGCAATAGACGCCGCGGCGATCCGGTTCGAGCTCGTGAATGATTTCCATCGCGCGGATCTTCGGCGCTCCGGTAACCGAGCCGCCCGGAAAACAGGCGGCCAGCAGATCGAGCGCGTCGGCGCCATCGTGCAATTGCGACGTCACCACCGAGACGAGATGATGGACGGCGGCATAGCTCTCAAGACCGCACAGCATCGGTACGTTGACGGTACCGGGCTTGGACACGCGGGAGAGATCGTTGCGCAGCAGATCGACGATCATCACGTTCTCGGCGCGATCCTTCGCGCTCGCGATCAACTCGTCCGCGAGCCGGCGGTCTTCGGCTTGGTCCGTTGAGCGTCCGCGCGTGCCCTTGATCGGCCGAGTCTCGACCTGGCCGTCGCGCAGCCGCAGGAACCGCTCCGGCGACATCGACAGCAATGTCTGATCGGCACCGGCGACGAACGCACCGAAGGTCGCCGGATTGGCGATACGGAGCTGGTCATAGAGGCCGATAGCATCCCAGCCCACCGGCAGCATTGTCGAAAACCGCTGGGCGATATTGGCCTGGAACACGTCGCCCGCGAGAATATAGGCCCGCGTACGCGACACCGCTTTCTCATAGCCTCTGCGGCCCAAGTTCGAGCGCCAGGCATCGCGCGGCAGACGCACATGCGGGTGCGGCGCGGCATCGCCCGCGTTGCGCAGCCAGTCGCGCAACCATGTCGCCCTCGCTTCCCGACGGTTCGCCTGTTTGACGCGCTCGGTTTCGGGCCAGCCGGTCGAGACGATGAACAGACGCTGCTCGGCGCGATCGAAGACGAGCGCCGCGTCGTGAAACCAGAGTTCGATTTCGGGCGCGGCCGGTCCGGTCGCGCGCGGCGGCGGCAGCCGCTCGAACAGCGCGCCGGCTTCATAGGAGAAGGCGCCAGTCGCGCCCGGCAGATAAGACGGCATCTCCGGTTCGCGCGCGACCGCGTAGCGCCGGAGCTGGAGCCGCAATGCTTCGATTGGCGCTTCCGCGAGCAATTCGCCGTTCCAGATCGCCTGCCCGTCGCGCACCATGAAATGACCGAACGGATCGAAGGCGAGATAGGACCAGCGGCCGAGTTCGGGATGGCTCATCGCGCTGTCGAGGAAGACGGTCCCCGGCGCCGTCGGCAGGGCCGCCACCAGCGTCTCCGGCGCGCGCCAGTCCGTCTCGTCGACCAGCGGTGTTCGAGACTGCGTCTCTGTCACTCTGCTCTGGGTCATTGCGGCGAGCGAATCCGGTCGGGACAGCGATGATCGGGGGTTAAGCATTGGGGACTAAGCATAGTGATGGCCTTGCCGCTTAGTGCCCGCAGCGACCCTGCGCTGCGTTTGTGCGATCACCTGCCGGACCCACCGCCCAGCACACGCTGGCAACGTTTCAGTGCAAAAATCGATTGCGCCCGCTGCCGGCGCGTGACGCAACACTGCGTCGGCACTAGCGTTCCGACTCCGAACTCCAAGCCGAATGCGCCTTATCCAAGGCTCGTTGCGCACCATCACATGCGTGCTTCGAGTACAGATATGACCGAAGTTTCGTTTTACTATTGGTATGGATTGGGAATGTCGTATCGTCTGCCGCATCTCGAGCGAGATCTCCGATGGGATCATGCCGGTGCACTTGAGAGCGTAGCCAAGCGGTAAAGCTCCCTGTCTTTGCTTCTGGTACTGGATCCAACTCCAATCCCAAAATAGCATTTGGCGAGTCTGGAACTCGCTTAAATGGGACCTGTCGATAGATCGCCGCTGCTACGAGCGCACCATTTGAGACATACGACACTAACCCATTTTCTCGTCCCCAATCTTCTGCCCTATGTTTTGCAGCGTACGATCCGGTCTTTAGGTCCTTAACGATCTTCACAGTGTCGATCCATGCAATCGCCGTTTCGATCTGGGCTAGTCCGCCGTTGCTAAAGAGCGCCGCGCGACGCTCGTACTCATCCTTCGCAATCTCAAACGGGTTGCGGCTCGAATGGTCTCGATATGGGAAGCCAGCGGTGGTTAAGCGGGGCTCGTGGTGCAAACCTGCGAGGACGGCTGCTTTAGCCTCTGTCAAAGTTGCGCCATCAGGGGAGACTACATCCGAAGGTCCCCCGATCACGGTTCGAATACTTCTCTCCATATGAGGCTGTATCTCTTTCGCCCCGCGCTCCATCATTCCAACGTACTGCGGTGTGATTTCCAAAACAGCAGCCAATTGCATTTGGGTTAATCCGCACCGCTTCCGCAAAACCCTCAAGTCGCGCCCATTCATTGCCATTAAGAACCCCTAAAATTCGAAGCCACAAGTGGTCTGGCTGATATTTATATAGAAACTAAGTTTTCTTTTGTAAAGAGCCTTTAGAAACCTCAGTTTGTTATTTTATTTTACCCCGACTATGTGTGAATACCTCGCAGCACGCGCTGGCGGCGCTTCAGGGATTTATGGATGAGATATAAGACGCCGAACGGCAGCAGCAGGAAGATGGCGATGGCTTCGCCGCTTCGTGCGCGCGCCTCAAGCCCGCCGTCGAACAGCGCAAAGGCCGTCGCGATTGCGAGCCCGATGGTGAGCAGCAGCATGAAGCCGAGCGCGGCAAAGCCGCCCGGCCGGTTCCAAAAACTGAGCGCCTCGACGACCGGCAATGGCGTCGCACCCCGCCCGGCCGCCGCTTTCGACAGCGCAGCCGCGAATTCGGCAAGACCCGTCGGCGCGGCGGCGGTGCCCAAATGCAGGCGCGGCTCCATCAACCGATAGACCGTCCCGTCGCGTGTACCCAGCTCGACCACCAGATCGAAGCCGCTCTCCAGATTGCGCAGCGCCGCGATGTCGACGAACGTGACGAAGGCGTTGCGGCGGACGCCCATCAGCGGCACTTTCGGCCGCTCGTCGATACGCAGGCCGTTCGGCTCAATCGTCCAGCGATGGACTCGAAACGAGGCCGCGAGGACGACGAACATGCCGACCACCACGATTCCGACCGCGACGAGGATCACCATGATGGAATCGTTGCCGTCCTCGATAAAGATCAGGGCAAGCGCGATGACCGCGAACATGGCGAGCACCAGGAGGCCGAGCGCCGCCAGTGCAAAGCCCTTGCGGCGGAAGTTTGCCTCGTAGGCTGTCGTTGCCTGCGCCGTTGACCCATCTGCGTCGTTCATGGATGCCTTCCCCGTTCGTATTGTGCCGAACCTGCGCGCCCGGGTGGCGCCTCGGTATCATCGCGCCGATTCCCATGGGCACATAAGAGGGTACAGCGGAAACGGCTTCTCACACTGTTCCAGCGGTGCGCAGTGCATGCAACGAGTTGAAATGGCGGAGGGAGGGGGATTCGAACCCCCGATAGGACTTTGAGGTCCTATAACGGTTTAGCAAACCGCCGCCTTCAGCCGCTCGGCCATCCCTCCGCAGGGAAACCGTTTGGAAATGAGTGGCGTTCGCCCCGTTCCGGGGCCACGGCGTATGCGGGACGGGTTCTATCTGTGGCCGCCGGAGCCTGTCAAACCGCGGCGCGGGCGCCTGCCCCGGGCCAGTCTGCGCGCGCGGCCAAGGATCGCCGCCACAGGCCCCGCCCTGCGACGCTGCGCCGCCGGCCTGGCGCCATATTTGCATTTAATTTCGTTTTATCCCCAAATCGCGTCCGATACGATGGTCGAAAGACCAGGCAAGATATGGCACGCGATTACGACCTCTTTGTCATCGGCGGCGGGATCAACGGCTGCGGCATCGCGCGCGATGCGGCGGGCCGCGGCTATTCCGTCTGCCTCGCCGAGATGACCGACCTCGCGAGCGGCACCTCCTCCGCCTCGACCAAGCTCGTCCATGGAGGCTTGCGCTATCTCGAGTATCGCGAATTCCGGCTGGTCCGCGAGGCGCTGATCGAGCGCGAAGTTCTGTGGGCGAACGCCCCGCACATCATCCGCCCGATGCGCTTCGTACTGCCGCATCATCGCGGCCTGCGTCCGGCCTGGCTGCTGCGGCTCGGCCTCTTTCTCTACGACCATCTCGGCGGAAGACGGCGGCTGCCGCCGACGCGCGCGCTCGACCTCGCCAAGGATCCGGCCGGCCGGCCGTTGAAGCCGGGCTTCCGCCGCGCCTTCGAATATTCAGATTGCTGGGTCGACGATGCGCGGCTGGTCGTGCTGAACGCCCGCGACGCCGCCGATCGCGGTGCGACGATCCGCACGCGCACCAAGGTTGTGTCGGCACGGCGCGAAGGCGGTCGCTGGCGGATCACGCTGCGCAACGAAGTAACGGGTACGAGCGAGACCGTGACGGCGTCGTTGCTGGTCAACGCATCGGGGCCGTGGGTCGACGACGTGCTCGACGGCGTCGTCGGCATGACCGATGCGCGCAATGTGCGCCTGGTGCAGGGCAGCCATATCGTCGTGCGCAAGCTGTTCGAGGGCGAGCGCAGTTACATCTTTCAGAACAAGGACGGCCGCATCGTCTTCGCGATCCCCTATGAAGACGAGTTCACGCTGATCGGCACGACCGATCTCGATTATGTCGGAGACCCGGCGTCGGTCGCGATCAGCGAGGCGGAAATCCATTATCTCTGCGAGGCCGTGAACGATTATTTCGCCCGTAAAATAGGGCGAAATGACATCGTCTCGACCTATTCCGGCGTCCGTCCGCTCTATGACGACGGCGCCTCGAAGGCACAGGAAGCGACGCGCGATTACGTGCTCAAGGCCGAGCGCCCGGACAACGGCGCCGCTTTGCTCAACATCTTCGGCGGCAAGATCACGACCTATCGCCGGCTCGCCGAAGCGGTCGTTCAGATGATCGAGGATATTCTCGGTGCACGCGGGCCCGCGTGGACCGCAAACGCCAGGCTGCCCGGCGGCGATTTCGAGCCGACCGGACGCGCGGCGCTGGCGACGCGGATCGTCGAGCATTTTCCGTTCCTCGAGCGTGCGACGGCAGACCGCTTCGCCCGGCAATACGGCACGCTCAGTTTCCAGCTTCTGGGCGACGCCACAGCGCGCAGCGATCTGGGCCGGCATTTCGGCGCCGATCTCTATGAACGCGAGACCGTCTGGCTGATCGAGCGGGAATGGGCGCGCAGCGTCGACGACGTGATCTGGCGGCGGACCAAGCTCGGCCTGCGGCTGAACGCATCAGCGCGGGCGGATCTCGCGGAATTTCTTGCTGCACGGCTGGCGGCGGGCAAGATCGGTGCCGCGCCGCAGCCGGTCGACCCGATCGGCGGCGCTGCTGGCGATACGCGGCGGGCGGCGGTAATAAAAGGGTAAGCTCGGACCCGCGTTACGCCGATGCGGCCCGCCGCGCGTCGAAGCAAACGAACGACAGGACGAAACTGGTGCTGACCGATCGCCTCAACGACATCCTCGAACTCGCCCGGCAGACCGGGCGGGTGACGGTCGACGATCTGGCCGAACGGTTTCAGGTTACCCCGCAGACGATCCGCAAGGATCTCGGCGAACTCTGCCACAAGCGGCTGCTGGCGCGGGTTCATGGCGGCGCCATCGTTTCGTCGGGCGTCGAGAACGTCCAGTACGAGGCCAGGCGGCTGATCGCGACCGAGCAGAAGACCGCGATCGGCCTCGCGGCCGCGGCCCTGATCCCGAACAATGCCTCGCTTTTCATCAATATCGGGACCACCACCGAGGCCGTCGCGCGCGCGCTCCTGCAGCATAAGGAGCTGATGGTCATCACCAATAATATCAATGTTGCCAATGAGATGCGTCTCTACCCCCAGATAGAGGTGGTAATCGCGAGCGGCGTCGTGCGGCGCTCGGACGGCGGCATCGTCGGTGAGGCGGCGGTCGACTTCATCCGACAGTTCAAAGTCGATTTCGCGATCATCGGATCGTCGGCGATCGACGAGGATGGCGCCCTGCTCGACTACGATTATCGGGAGGTGAAGGTGGCCCAGGCCATCATCCAGAATGCGCGAAATGTGGTTCTGGTCACCGACTCAACGAAATTCAACCGAACCGCCCCGGTCCGGATCGGCCATCTCGACCAGGTCGACGTGCTGGTCACCGATCGCTGTGAATCTGAGGCGATCCGCCAGATTTGCGATATCCATCAGATTCATCTGGTCGAGGCGATGCGCGAAAGCTCGATCTAACGCGGCTTTGCTGCGCTGCAAAAAGGACTTTCGATTGACTTTCGTTTTCCCCTCGTATCGAGTCTGAGAGCGCGCCTACTCGCGCAACGGAACGACGGAAACCAGGGAGGCAACTCGACATGAAAGGGAAGCTTATGGCGGCAGTCGCATCTGCTGCCATCCTCGCTTATGCGAGCCCCAGCTTCGCCGGAATGGCGGAAGCTGAGAAATGGATCGACGAGGAATTCCAGCCCTCGACGCTGTCTCGCGACGAGCAGATCCAGGAAATGGAGTGGTTCATCAAGGCGGCCGAGCCGTTCGTCGGCATGGAGATCAACGTCCTCTCCGAAACGATCCCGACCCATACCTACGAATCCGAAGTGCTGACCAAGGCCTTCGAGGAAATCACCGGCATCCGGGTCAATCACCAGCTTCTGGGCGAAGGCGAAGTCGTCCAGGCGGTGCAAACCCAGATGCAAACCAACCGCAATCTGTACGACGCCTATGTCAACGACTCCGATCTGATCGGCACCCATGCACGCCTCCAGCTCGCGACCAACCTGACCGACTGGATGGCCGGCGAAGGCGCCGACGTGACGCTGCCGACCCTCGACATCGACGATTTCATCGGCAAGTCGTTCACGACCGGCCCGGACGGCAAGCTCTATCAGCTGCCCGACCAGCAGTTCGCGAACCTCTACTGGTTCCGCTACGACTGGTTCCAGCGCGAAGATCTGCAGGCGCAGTTCAAGGAACTTTATGGCTACGACCTCGGCGTGCCGGTGAACTGGTCGGCCTATGAAGACATCGCCGAATTCTTCACCGACCATGTGAAGGAAATCGACGGCGTCCGCGTCTACGGTCACATGGACTACGGCAAGCGTGCACCCGATCTCGGCTGGCGCATGACCGATGCCTGGCTCTCGATGGCCGGTGCCGGCTCGCAGGGCCTGCCGAACGGTCGCCCGATCGACGAATGGGGCGTCCGGATGGAAGAAGGCTCGTGCAACCCGGCCGGCGCCTCGATCAGCCGCGGCGGCGAAACCAACGGACCCGCATCGGTCTACGCGATCCGCATGTGGGACGAATGGCTGCGCAAATACGCACCCCCGGGTGCGGCCGATTACGACTTCTATCAGTCGCTGCCGGCACTCGCGCAGGGCAACGTCGCCCAGCAGATCTTCTGGTACACGGCCTTCACGGCGACCATGGTTGCGCCCAAGAGCGAGGGCAACAACACGGTCGATGACGAAGGCGTGCCGCTCTGGCGCATGGCGCCCTCGCCGCACGGCCCGTACTGGGAAGAAGGCCAGAAGCTCGGCTATCAGGATGCCGGCTCCTGGACGCTGTTCAACTCGACTCCCGTCGATCGCCGCAAGGCAGCGTGGCTCTATGCGCAGTTCGTCGTCTCGAAGACGGTCTCGCTGCGGAAGAGCCATGTCGGTCTGACGATCATCCGCGACAGCGACATCGATCATGAGTCGTTCACCGAACGCGCGCCCTATCTCGGCGGTCTCGTCGAGTTCTACCGGTCGCCCGACCGCGTGAACTGGACGCCGACCGGCGTGAACATCCCCGATTATCCGAAGCTGGCCCAGCTCTGGTGGCAGCAGATCGGCGATGTGAACTCGGGTGCCTTCACGCCGCAGGAAGCCATGGACCGTCTCGCAGGCGAGATGGACCAGGTGATGGCGCGCATGCAGCAGGCGGACGAGGAAGCCGGCATCTATGGTGGATGCGGGCCACGGCTCAACGAAGAGGTCGACCCTGCCGACTGGCTGGGCCGTCCCGACGGGCCGAAGGCCTTGCTCGAGAACGAGAAGCCGCAGGGCGAGACGATCCCCTACGACGAACTCGTCGAGCGCTGGTCGGCGAACTAAAACTCGGCTGCTATCGGCCAGGCTCCGGGATGCCCACTTGCGTCCCGGAGCGGCCGATTGCTCACGTCCCATTGAGTTTTTGAGGCATCAGGACCAGTGTCGGCGCTATGTCGATCGAGCTGAAAGGCGTCGTCAAGCGTGTCGGCAACGAGACGCATATCCGCGAGACCGACCTCACGCTCAAAGAGGGCGGGTTCAACATCCTGCTCGGCACGACGCTCGCCGGTAAAACCACGCTGATGCAGCTCATGGCCGGGCTCGAGAAGCCGACCGAAGGCCGGATTTTCTTCGACGGTCGCGACGTGACCAACGTGTCGGTGCAGAAGCGCAACGTCTCGATGGTCTATCAGCAGTTCATCAATTATCCGGCGATGACGGTCTACGACAACATCGCCTCGCCGCTGCGGGTCGGTCGCGTACCCGCAGCGCAAATCCGCGATCGCGTGTACCGCGTCGCCGAAATTCTCAAACTGACGTCGATGCTGGGACGTCGGCCGAGCCAGCTCTCCGGCGGCCAGCAACAGCGAACCGCCCTTGCCCGCGCACTGGTCAAGGATGCCGACCTGGTGCTGCTGGACGAGCCGCTCGCCAATCTCGATTACAAGCTGCGCGAAGAGCTGCGCGAGGAACTGCCGCGCCTCTTTGCGGATCGCCACTGCACGGTCGTCTATGCGACGACGGAGCCGACCGAGGCTTTGCTGCTCGGCGGCCATACCGCGACGCTGCATGAGGGCCGCGTAACGCAGTTCGGCGAGACCGCCAGGGTCTATCGCCAGCCGGGCAATCTCCGGACCGCGCAGGTCTTTTCGGATCCGCCGATCAACACCGCGTCCGTGCAGAAGGATCGCGGCCAGTTCGTGCTGAGCGGCGACGTGCGCTGGCCGGCCGAGGGCCGCTATGCGGCGCTGCCCGACGGCAGCTATACGCTCGGCGTTCGCCCGCATCACATCACGCCCACCCCGGCGCGCAATGCCGCCGAGATCGACGGACGCGTGCTGATCAGCGAAATCAGCGGTTCGGAAACGACGGTCCATTTTGCGGTCGACGACAGCACCTGGGTTTCGCTGTCGCATGGCGTCCATCCGTTCGGCGTCGGCGAGCAGGCACGGCTCTTTATCGATACCAGCCACTGTTTCCTCTTCGACCGCGACGACCGGCTGGTGGCAGCATGACGCGCGCAACGCAGCCCCGGCACGCGCGACCGGCGCGGAGGATCGGCTGATGGCGAATATCCGCCTCGTCGATCTTCGCCACAGCTACGCGACGGCGCCCCGCGACGACAACGACTATGCGCTGAAGCGTATGACGATCGACTGGGCCGATGGCGGCGCCTACGCGCTTCTCGGCCCGTCCGGCTGCGGCAAGACCACGCTTCTCAACATCATCTCCGGGCTGGTGATGCCAAGCGAAGGCAAAGTGCTCTTCGACGACCGCGACGTGACGCCGCTCACGCCGGAGCAGCGCAATATCGCACAGGTTTTCCAGTTTCCGGTCATCTACGACACGATGACCGTCTACGACAATCTCGCGTTTCCGCTGCGCAATCGCGGCGTCGCCGAAGGCGCGATCGATGCGCGCGTGCGCGAGATCGCTGCCATGCTCGATCTCTCGGCGATGCTGCCGAAGCGGGCGTCGGGCCTCACGGCGGACGGCAAGCAGAAGATTTCTCTCGGCCGCGGCCTCGTCCGCTCCGACGTCAATGTCATCATGTTCGATGAACCGCTGACCGTCATCGACCCGCATCTGAAATGGATCCTGCGCTCGAAGCTGAAGGAGCTTCATCAGCAGGTCGGCGCGACGATGATCTACGTGACACACGACCAGACCGAGGCGCTGACCTTCGCCGACCAGGTCGTTGTGATGCATGACGGCGCGATCGTCCAGATCGGGACGCCGGTCGACCTGTTCGAGCGGCCGCAGCATACGTTCGTGGGCCATTTCATCGGCTCGCCCGGCATGAACCTGCTGCCCTGCACGATCGAGAACGGCGTTGCGCATTTCGACGGCATCGCGATCGAAACCCGCGCCCGCGCGACGATCCCGGCCGGCGCATCGAAATTCGAGATCGGCGTCAGGCCGGAGTTCGTGCGCTTCGCGGACGAGGGTATTCCGGTTCGGATCGCAAAGGTCAGCGATGCCGGCCGCTTCCATATCGTCGAAACGAAACATGGCGACACGGCGATCAACCTGCTACTCGCCGAAGGTGCCGCCTTGCCGTCGGAGACGGCGCATATCCGGCTCGACCCGGCGCGCACGCAGGTCTACGCCGACGGCTGGGCCGTCACATGAGCCGGAAAACGCATAACCAGCGGGCCTGGCTGTTCGTCCTGCCGGTTGTCGCACTGGTCGCATTCAACGCGGTCATCCCGCTGATGACGGTCGTGAACTTCTCGGTTCAGGAGACGTTCGGCGACAACATGTTCTTCTGGGAGGGTGTGACCTGGTTCCAGCAGACGCTGGCATCGGAACGCTTCCACGCGGCGCTGCTGCGCCAACTCGCTTTCACCTTCATCATCCTCGCGATCGAGATCCCGCTCGGCGTCGCCATCGCGCTTGCGATGCCGCGCCGCGGACCCTGGGTGTCGGTCTGTCTCGTGCTCATGGCGCTGCCGCTCCTCATTCCCTGGAACGTGGTCGGCGCGATCTGGAACATCTTCGCCCTGCCCGATATCGGGTTTCTCGGCAATCTGCTGAACGGCATGGGCTTCGACTACAACTACACGCAACAACCGCTTGCGGCCTGGTTCACCGTCGTCCTGATGGATGTCTGGCACTGGACGTCGCTGGTTGTCCTGCTTGCTTACGCCGGGCTGATCGCGATCCCGGACGCCTATTACCAGGCGGCGAAGATCGACGGCGCGCGGTTCTGGGCGATCTTCCGCTATATCGAACTGCCGAAGATGAAGCGCGTGCTGACCATCGCCGTCCTGCTGCGCTTCATGGACAGTTTCATGATCTATACCGAGCCGTTCGTTTTGACCGGCGGCGGGCCCGGCAATGCGACGACCTTCCTCTCGATCGACCTCGTCAAGATCGCGCTCGGCCAGTTCGATCTCGGCCCGGCGGCGGCCATGTCGCTGATCTACTTCCTGATCATCCTGCTGCTGAGCTGGATCTTCTACACGCTGATGATGCGGAACGAGGAACAGTGATGACACGCCTGCGCTGGCTGGTACCGACCATGTACATCCTGTTCCTGATGCTGCCGATCTATTGGCTGCTGAATATGTCGTTCAAGACGACGAACGAGATTCTCGGCGGCTTCACGCTCTGGCCGCAGAACTTTACGCTCGAGAACTACGCGACGATCTTCACCGATCCGACCTGGTACAACGGCTATATCAACTCGATCATCTATGTCGTCATCAACACGGTCATCTCGGTCGCGGCCGCCTTGCCCGCGGCTTATGCGTTCTCGCGCTATCGGTTTCTCGGCGACAAGCATCTGTTCTTCTGGTTGCTGACCAACCGCATGGCGCCGCCGGCGGTGTTCGCCCTTCCCTTCTTCCAGCTTTATTCGGCGGTGGGACTGTTCGACACCCATATCGCCGTCGCGCTGGCGCATTGTCTCTTCAACATTCCGCTAGCGGTGTGGATCCTCGAAGGCTTCATGTCGGGCGTACCCAAGGAACTGGACGAGACCGCCTATGTCGACGGCTATTCCTTCTGGCGCTTCTTCTTCAAGATCTTCATTCCGACGATCACGGCGGGGATCGGCGTCGCCTGCTTCTTCTGTTTCATGTTCTCCTGGGTCGAGCTGCTGCTCGCAAAGACGCTGACCTCAGTCGCAGCGAAACCGATCGCCGCCACCATGACCCGAACAGCCAGCACCTCGGGCTACGAACTCGGCCTCCTCGCGGCGGCCGGTGCGCTCACCATCCTGCCCGGCGCCGTCGTGATCTGGTTCGTGCGCAACTACATCGCCAAGGGCTTCGCCCTCGGTCGCGTCTGACGCGCCGGGGCCGGGAGGATACGCGATGGATCTCACCTGGATGGCATGGACCTGGCCGACGGCCGCGTTCTTCGTGTTCATCGGTCTCTGCCTCGTCAGCATGGCGGTTTGGGAATGGCGCTCGCCCGGCGGCGGGCCGCGGCACGGCATTCTCGGTCTCGACACGACCCGCGGCGACCGGCTGTTCATTTCGCTGCTCGGCAGCGCCTTCATCTTCCTCGGCTGGCTCGCGATCTTCGGCACGCCGCTTTGGGGCGGCCTTGCGATCGCACTGGCGTACTCGTTCGTGGTGTTTCGCTGGGTCTAGCCGGCGCCGGCGCACCGGCAAACCCGCCTGTGCAACCGTCCCTCGCTTCGATACGATGCGCGGCCAATCGAGACCGGCGCAGGGCATCGCATGAAAATCCGCGACATCGAAATCATCGAGCTGCGTGCGCCCGGTTTATTACCCGACGGGTTCGACGGTTCCTATAGCGATTGCCTTGTTCTCGTTCATACCGACGATGGCCTGATCGGGATCTCGGAGACCGACAGCGTGCCGGCAGTGATCCGCGCGATCGTCGAGACGAGGCAATCGCATCGCACCGCTATGGGTTTGCGCGAGGTGCTGATCGGCCAGGACGCCAGCGACATCGAGGGTCTGTGGACCCGCATGTACGATGCGACGTCCTATTACGGACGGCGCGGCGCGGTTCTTCATGCGATCAGCGCGATCGACATGGCGCTCTGGGATCTGCGCGGCAAGGCGCTTGGCCGGTCGGTCTGTGACCTGCTCGGCACGCGCCGACGCGACCGCGTGCCGGCCTACGGGACGATTTATCCAACAGGGAACACGCCGGACGAGGTCCGCCGCAACATCGATCGCGGTCTCGCGCACGGGATTCGCGGTATCAAGATCTGCGCCGAGCAATTCTGGCACCAGGACCTGCCGCGTGCGACGGAACTGATCCGCACCGCGCGGGCGCATGTCGGCGACGACGTCCGGTTGATGGTCGATGTGACGGCGGCCTGGGACCGGCCCGAGGACGGGATCCCGCTGATGCCGGTCTTCCGTGATCTGGGGTTCGACTGGGTTGAAGCGCCGTTGCCGGCGGACGATTTCGCCGGCCATGCGCGTCTGCAGGGTTTTGGCGTTCCGATTGCGGGCGGCGATCTCGGCCTCACCACGCGACACGAATTTGCTTCTCTGTTCGAGATTGGCAAGGTCGATATCGCGCAGCCGGACATCTCGATGGTCGGCGGCCTGAGCGAGATGATGCACGTCGCCGCTTTGGCGCGAACGCATGGCGGGCGGGTCGTGCCGCATGGCTACAAGACGAACATCCTGCTCGCCGCGAACCTCGCCTTTCTCGGACAGCATGACGCAACCGAGCCGCTGGAATTCTCGATGAGCGAGTCGCCGCTACGCTGGGATCTGACGAACGAGTCGCTGCCGATCCTCAGCGACGGTACGGTCGCCATTCCCGATACGCCCGGCCTTGGCGTCAGCCTCAATCCGGATACGATTGCGCGGTTTCGGGTCGTGTAGCGTTCAATACGTCGCGCGTCCGCCGCTCAGATCGAAGGTGAAACCGGTCGTGAAGCTGCAGGCCGGCGAGACGATCCAGGCGATCATCGCCGACGCCTCTTCCAACTCGCCGACGCGGCGCATGGGAATCTTGTCGGTCATGTATTTGACCGTTGCATCCGGCAGCGCGTCGACCAGTGGCGTTCGGATGACCGCCGGCGCGAGCGCGTTGATGGTAATGCCGGTCTCCGGATAGTCCTTCGCGATCGACTTCACGAGCCCGATCAGCCCCGCTTTGGTCGCGGAATAGGCGGCCATCCCGGCATTGCCTTCCTTGCCGGCGATCGAGGCGACATGAAGGATGCGCCCGTAACCGAGCGGCAGCATATGTTTCAGGATCGCCTGGCTGACGATGAGCGCGCCGCGCAGATTGATCGCATAAACGCGGTCGAAATCCTCCAGCGAGACCTCGTGGCCCTTGATGTTGGTTGTGCCGGTGATGCCGGCGCAATTGACGAGCCCGTGAATCTGTCCGGCCGACTGCACGGCCGAAGCGATCGCCGCGTCGATCGAGGCGGGATCGGTGATGTCGGCACCGGCGGCGTCGGCGGTATGGCCGTCGGCACGCAGTTTCGCCGCCAGCTCCTGCATCCCCGCAAGATTGCGATCCATGCCGAAGACGCGGACGCCCTGCGCCGCGAGATATCCGGTGGCCGCGGCACCGATACCGCTCGCCGCGCCGACGACGATCACATTGTAGGATTCGCTCGCCAATGCTGCCTCGTTCTTGCCCGTGATGACCGATCGAGAGAGTACGGAGCCGGCGCGCGGTCAGGCAAGCGTTTGCCGGTCTCCAGCGCCTCGGCCGGTGCCGTCCTTGACCCTGTTCCGAGCTCTCCCTTAAGCTTCGCGGCAACTCAGAATAGCGTTCGGCAAGTCCCAAATCGAGGAAACCGGCCCCTTGTGGATGCATCGCCCGCCTTTTCCTCGCGGGTTTCGTAAGCCGGAAGAAATTCGCCGAAAGAAACGAACGGGAACGAGGTTGGTCACATCGTCTCGCAGACGCGAGACGTAACCTGGGAGGCACTGACGATGGGTTCGAATAAACGCGCGATCGAAGCCGCCTTGACGCTCGCGAGACAGTCTTCGCTGTCGCGCCGGCAGGTCATGGCCGGAATGGCCGCCGCCGGCGGTGCCGCGGCATTGGGTGCCTGGCCGGGACGGGCCAGGGCCGCCACGACGATGACCTGGATGGGCTGGCAGGGTTATGAAACCCCGATCCTCGCCGGGACGTTCCTCGCCGACAACGATATCGACTTCCAGCCGACCTTCATCTCGTCGAATGAAGAAATCATCACCAAGCTGCAGGCCGGCGGTATCGGCAACACCGATCTGATCACGATGTATTTCGGCTATCTGCCGCTGATGGCGGAAGGCGGGCTGCTCGAGCCGATCGACACGGCGCGCATCAGTAATTTCAACAAGCTCATTCCGCAGTTCAACAACCAGGATGCAATCCGTCACAACGGCGAGCTGATGGGTGTGCCGTGGAACTGGGGTTCGCTGCCGCTGATGTACGATCCGGCCGCCGTCAGCAGCGTACCCGAGAGCTGGCTCGACATTATGAAGGACGAATATAAGGGCAAGGTCGCGATGGTCGACGACCCGCTCGGCAACCTGCTGATCTGGGGCACCGTCGTCACCGGCAAGCCGATGGGCACGCTGCTGACCAAGGAAGAGATGGTCGCGGTCATCGACAAGATGATCGAGATCAAGACCAACCATGCGCGCGCCTTTTTCGCGACCTATGGCGACATGTCGGATGCGTTTGCGCGCAACGAAGTGGTCGTCAGTGCGATCGGCTGGGAAGCGGTCGCGGTCTGGACAGCAGCCAAGGGCAAGGTCATCGAGTACACGATCCCGAAGGAAGGCACCGGCATGTTCATGGACTGCCTCTGCATCCCGAAGGACTGCCCGAACCTCGACCTGACCTACGCAATGATCGACCATGTCGTGTCGGCCGAACCGCAGCGGATGTTTGCCGAAGAGCAGAGCGCCGGCATCACCAATCTCGAAGCGGTGCCGTTGCTCTCGCCCGAGCTCGCCGCGACTTACTCCTACGACGATCTGGACGGGTTTATGCAGCGGGCAAGACTGCAGCCGGTGCCGCCGACGGAGCCGGGCGAGTTTGCGACGTATGACGATTTCCTGAACGAGTATCAGCGGCTGCAGAAGGCCTGACGCTCGGCGTTCGTTCGACCTGACTTTCGACTGAAGGCCCGAGGACATCATGGCGCGGCGCTGGTGGCCCATCGCACCCGCCGCCCTGGTGTTCCTCGGGTTTTTCGTTGCGCCGCTCGCCTATTTCCTGATCATCAGCGTCTGGTCGGTCAAGGCGCGCATCATGCGGCCCGATCTGACCGCGGCAAACTACATCGCGACCTGGGTCGAGTATGGCGATGTGCTGGTCACGACGCTCGCAATCGCCGCCGCGATCGGATTCGTGACGACGCTTCTCGCCTTCGGCTTCGCCTATGTGATCCGGTTCAAGGCGGGCCCGCTCGGGCCGCTGCTTCTGTTCGTGACCCTGATCACCCTGTTCGGCGGCTATCTGGTCAAGATCTATGCCTGGAAGAGCATTCTCGGCATCGACGGCATCCTCAACATGGCGCTGACCGGCATCGGACTGATCGACGAGCCGTCACGTGCCTTCATCTACAGCACCAATGCCGTCGTCATCACCCTTACCTATTTCCTGCTGCCCTTCGCAGTGCTGCCGATCTACGGGGCGCTGCGCTCGATCGACGATGCGACGATGGAGGCGGCACGCGACCTCGGTGCGAAACCGCTCGCGGTCATGCGCGATATCGTCATTCCGCAATGCGAGGGTGGCATCATGGTCGCCTTCACGCTGGCCTTTCTGATTTCCGCTGGCGATTACGTCACGCCGCGCTTCGTCGGCGGTGGCGCCTCGATGATGGGCCATTTCATCGAAACGCAATTCTCGCTCGGCTTCGACTGGCCGATGGGCAGCGCGATGTCGTTCACGGTGCTCGCGACTTCGCTGGCGATCGTGATGGCGTTCCGCGCCTTGCTGCGACGGGCGATCCGGCCATGAGGGCGAGGCATGTGACGGATCAGCTCTGGCGCGGTTTCGGGCTCCTGGTCGTGCTGTTCATGCTGGCCCCCCTCTTCCTCGTGGTGCTGTTCAGCTTCAACGAATCGGCGCTGACCAGCTTGCCGCTGACCGGGCTCACCCTCCATTGGTACGAGAAGCTGTTCGCCTACAACTCGTTCTGGCCCGCGCTCAAGAACAGCCTGATCGTCGGTTTCACGGTCGCCGCCTGCTCGGTCGTGATTGGCACGCTGGCGGCGCTTGCCCTTTCGACCATGCCGCCGCGCCGCGCCGGCCGGATCATCAATGCGCTGAGCCTGCCGGTCATGTTGCCCGCGCTCATCATCGGCATCTCGCTGATCTGCTATTTCGTGCGGTTTCTCGATATCCGCCTCAGTTTGCTGACGGTGATCCTCGGCCATCTGGTGATCGCCCAGCCCTTCGTCCTGCTGATCGTCTATGCCCGCATGGCGACCTTCGACCATGCCGTGGTCGAGAGCGCGCGCGATCTCGGCGCCTCGACCTGGACCGCCTTCCGGACCATCACGTTGCCGATCATCCAGCCGACCATCGTGGGCGCGGCCCTGATCGCGCTTTCCTTGTCGCTCGATGACTTCGTGATAACCTTCTTCACGATCGGCGGCGGCAACACATTGCCGACACTGGTCTGGGGCCTCGTGCGCACATCGCTCGACCCTACCATCAACGCGATCGCGACCTTGCTCATCGCGCTCAGCATCGGGTCGACGATCGTCGCCCTGCAGCTGAGCCGTTACCGGGGCTGATCCATGGGTTTCAATTTCTCGGGCAAGGCCGTTCTCGTGACCGGCGCCGCGCGCGGCCTCGGCTTCGCGATCGCGCATGCCTTCCACGATGCGGGGGCGCAGGTCGCGATAAACGACCGGACCGATGCCGACGTGGCGGCCGCCATCGAGCGGCTCGGCGGCGGCCCCAATCTTGCAGCGGCCGGCGCCGACCTCGCCGATGCGGCCGGTTGCGCGCGCGCCGTGCGTCGCGCGACCGATACGTTCGGCCGGCTCGATGTTCTCGTCAACAATGCCGCCGTCAATATCGAGAAGCCGGTCGATGGGACCGACGACGCGCATTGGGATCTTCATCTTGCCGTGGTGATGAAGGCGCCGTTTTTCTGCCTGCGCGCAGCTCTGCCGTTCCTTCGCGAGAGCCGCGGCAATGTGATCAACGTCGCTTCGGAACTTGGCCTGCACGCGATCCCCGACAATGTCGCCTATGTGAGCGCCAAGCATGGCACGGTTGCGATGACCCGCGCGGTTGCGATCGAGCTGGCGGCGGCGGGAATTCGCGTGAACGCGCTTTGTCCCGGCACGATGGATACCGAGCTGATGCGCGATTGCGCGGCGGCGAGCGGCGATCCGGCGAAATATTACCAGGCATTCAACGACTATCATCCGATGGGTCGCATCGCATCGCCGGACGAGATCGCGTCGTTCCTGCTCTGCCTCGCCTCGCCGGCAGCATCGTTCCTCACGGGGGCCGCGATCCCGATCGATGGCGGCAGCACCGCCGGGCGGAGGCCACAATGACCGACCTTCAGGATTTCGCCGGCAAGTGCGTGCTGGTCACTGGGTCGACCCGGGGAATCGGTGCCGCCGCCGCCGAGCTGCTTCTCGAACGCGGCGCGCAGGTGATCCTGCATGGTCGGAAGCCCGACGATGTGACGGCGGCGGTTGCCGCCCGCGCAGGCCGGCACGGCGCGCGTGTTTCGGGCCATGCCGCCGACCTCGCCGATCGCGCGCAATGCCGGCGTCTCGCCGCTGCGGCGGGCGATATCGATATCCTGATCAACAGCGCCGGGATTTTCGACGATCGCGATATCGCCGGGACCGACGAGGCATTGTGGGACCGCACCGTCGCCGTCAACCTGACGGCGCCCTGGGTAATCGCGCGGGCCCTGCTGCCGGGCCTGCGGGCACGGCGCGGCGTGATCGTCAATGTCGCGTCCGATGCGGCCTTTCTTGGCTATGCCGGCGCGTCGGTCTATTGCGCGACCAAGGGCGCCTTGGTCGGCCTCACCCGCGCCCTCGCGGTCGAACTCGGGCCGGATATCCGAGCGCTCTGCGTCTGCCCCGGTCCGACGATGACCGACATGATGGGCGAAACCCCGGCGGAGCGCGAAGCGGGCGCGCAGGCCTGGTCGTCCTGGACCATGCTCGGTCGGGCTGCCCGGCCCGAAGAGATTGCCGAGATCATCGCGTTTGCCGCGTCCCCCGCCGCATCGTTTGCGACCGGCAGCATCATCGCCGCCGATGGCGGCGTCAGCGCGGGGCGGCGTCTGTGAACCCGGACGCGATGCCGCGCGTTGCTGTCCCGAGTGAGGATGCGCTCGGCGAGAGCGTGTTCTGGCATGCGGGCGAACAAGCCCTCTATTGGATCGATTTTTTCGGCCCGACCCTGCATCGCTTCGATCCGCAGAGCCTTGCGCGCCATGAATGGGCGATCCCGGGCAGTAAGCATGTCGGATCGGCCGTGCCGCTTGCCGACGGCCGGGTGCTGCTCGCGCTGGATGACGGGCTCCAAATTTTCGATCCGACGCGCACGCGCGTTACGTTCTTCGCCGATCCGAATGGCGGCCGACCCGGGATCGGTTACAACGATTCCAAGGTCGACCGCGCCGGGCGCTACTGGATCGGCACCTACGATGGAGCCGAGCGCGAGCCGCGCGGCATCCTCTATCGGGTCGACCCCGATGGCAGCGCCCATGTCGGCGACAGCGGCTACATGGTGTGCAACGGCCCGGCCTTCAGCCCGGACGGGCGCATCCTCTATTTCAGCGACACCGCCGGCCGGCGCCTGCTCGCCTACGATCTCGACCCGGAAACCGGCGCGCTCGGTACGGCCCGCCTGTTCGCCACCATCGTTGACGATACGGGGATACCCGATGGGCTCACCGTCGATGCCGACGGATTTCTCTGGTGCGCGCATTACGGCGGCGGCCGGGTGACGCGCTTCGCACCGGATGGGCGCCTTGATCGCACGATCGCGCTGCCGGTTCCGTTCGTGACGAGCTGCTGCTTCGGCGGCGCCTCGCTGGAGACGCTCTACATCACGACGGCGCGCAGCGGGCTCGACGCAGCCGCGCTCGCCGCAGCCCCGTCTTCGGGTGCGCTGTTCGCCGTCGAACCCGGCATGTGCGGGATCGCGGATCGTCCCTTCCTTCTCGCCGACTAGTTCCCGCGGGCGTCGTCGATCAATTTCTGCGGGCTTCGCCGCTGGGCGAACGCGATCCGCGGCTGAAGCCGGCATCCCGGCCGACATCACAGAAAGGCCCGATTCATCGGCCAAATTTCTTGCCCGTGCGGCGGGCCGGCAACCATAATGTTTTCAGCCTGGCTGATCGGCGAATCATGGTCCTGAAAGGAACAGCTGCAGACGATGCCTCATGAAACGCCGCTCATCACCACGATCGTGGCCGCCCTGGTCCTCGCCTTCATCTTCGGAGCCATTGCGCACCGGCTCCGCATTCCGCCGCTGGTCGGCTATCTGCTCGCCGGCATTCTCGTCGGGCCTCACACGCCCGGTTTCGTCGCCGACCAAGAGCTTGCGACCGAACTCGCCGAGATTGGCGTCATCCTGCTCATGTTCGGCGTCGGATTGCATTTCTCGTTCAAGGATCTGCTTTCCGTCCGTGCGATCGCCATCCCGGGCGCGGTGGTGCAGATCGCCTTCGCAACCGTGCTGGGGCTCGGCCTCGCGGCGCTGCTGGGCTGGACCCTCGGCGCCGGCATCATTTTCGGCCTCGCACTCTCGGTTGCCAGCACGGTCGTTCTGCTGCGCGCCATGCAGGAGCGGCGCCTCATCGAAACCGAGCGCGGGCGCATCGCCGTCGGCTGGCTGATCGTCGAAGACCTCGCAATGGTACTGGCGCTGGTATTGCTGCCGGCCGTCGCGGGCGCGCTGGGCGGGGCAACCGATACGGGCGGCGGCGATCCAGTGGTGAGCGGGATGGGCCTCGGCGTGTTTGGCGCGCTCGCGATAACGTTTGCCAAGGTCGCCGCTTTCATCGCCTTCATGATGCTTGTCGGACGTCGGGTGATCCCCTGGATCCTGCATATGATCGCCCATACCGGATCGCGCGAGCTGTTTCGGCTCGCAGTGCTCGCGATCGCGCTGGGCGTTGCCTTTGCGGCGGCGGAACTGTTCGGCGTGTCGCTAGCGCTCGGCGCCTTTTTCGCCGGCATGATCCTCAGCGAGTCGGAACTGAGTCAGCGGGCGGCCGAAGAGTCGCTGCCGCTGCGCGACGCGTTCGCGGTCCTCTTCTTCGTGTCGGTCGGCATGCTGTTCAACCCTCTCAGCCTGATCGACGATCCGCTGCCGGTGCTGGCGACCTTGTTCATCATCCTGATCGGCAAGTCATTGGCCGCCTATCTGATCGTGATCCTGTTCCGACATCCGGTCGCAACCGCGCTCACCATCTCGGCCAGCCTCGCGCAGATTGGCGAATTTTCGTTCATCCTGGCCGATCTCGGCGTGAAGATCGGCGTGCTGCCGGAACAGGGCCGCGATCTCATCCTGGCCGGGGCGCTGCTGTCGATCCTGCTCAACCCCGTCATGTTCGCCGCGGTCGACTGGCTGAAACCGGTTCTCGAGCGACGACGCGGGGGGCTCGCAAATGCCGGCGCCCATGCAGGCGGGCCCCGGGTCGACCCCTCGTTCGAGCGCAATGTCGAACCGAGCTTCGAACCGGCGGAAACGCCGTCAACTATCGAGCCGCAGGCGGCGTCGGTCCTGCGCGATCATGTCGTGCTCGTCGGCTATGGACGGGTCGGAAGTCTGGTCGGCGAGTCCCTGCGCGCTAGCGGTTACCCGTTCCTGGTGATCGAAGATGCGGACAAGACGGTCGCGCGACTGCACGAAAGCGGGATCGAAACCGTGGTCGGCAATGCCGCCGACCCGGACGTACTGCGGGCCGCCAATCTTCCCGAAGCCCGGCAGCTCATCGTCGCCATCCCGAATGCATTCGAGGCGGGTCAAGTCATCGAACAGGCGCGTGCCGCGAACCCGAATCTCGATATCATCGCGCGCGCCCATTCCGACGCCGAAATCGACCATCTGGCTATCCTCGGCGCCGACACGGTCATCATGGGCGAACGCGAGATCGCGCGCGGCATGATCGAGCTGATCGCGCGACCGAATGTCCGCGGGGGCGACCCAGCGCCGGAGAATTTCACCTAGGCGGCTTCACCTAAGCGATGGCCGATCGCGCGCCCGGCTAACGCCGCTGATACTGCGTCTTGCCGAACAGCATCTCGCGCGTCTTGTCGTCGACCGGTCCGCTGCGGCTGCGCTCGGACAGGACCTCGATGCCGCGCTTCACCGCGGGTCGCGCCGCGATCTGGTCAAACCAGCGCTGCACGTTCTTGTAGTCCGGCAGGTTGACGCCCTGCCGCTCCCACGAACGCAGCCACGGCCAGATCGCGATATCGGCGATCGAGTATTCCCTGGCGACGAACTCGCGATCGGTAAGCTGGCGATCGAGCACGCCATAGAGGCGTTTGGCTTCGTTGCTGTAACGCTCGAGCGCATAGGGAATTTTTTCCGGCGCATAGACATGGAAATGATGCGCCTGGCCCAGCATCGGCCCTATGCCGCCCATCTGAAACATCAGCCATTGCAGCACGTCGTAGCGCTCGCGCGGCGAGACCGGCATCAGCATGCCGCTCTTCTCCGCGAGATAAATCAGGATCGCGCCGGATTCGAAGACCGAGATCGGCTTGCCGTCCGGCCCTTCGGGATCGACCAGCGCCGGCATCTTGTTGTTCGGGCTGATCTTCAGGAAATCCGGCTTGAACTGGTCGCCGCTGCCGATATCGATCGGAATGATGTTGTACGGGAGCGCGATTTCTTCGAGCATGATGTGGATCTTGTGGCCATTGGGGGTGGGCCAAGTATAGAGGTCGATCATTCCGGTTTCCTCTTCGTAACTGTCCATACCGCAACGCGGCTTGAGAGCAATATATGACTCTGGGCGACATTAACCATATCTCCGTGACGGTCGGCGATCTCGACCGGTCTTTCGCCTTCTACGATCCGCTTATGCAGTTCCTCGGCTACCACGTGTCCGAGCGGGGGCCGGAATATTTCGAATGGCTGGGCCCGGCCGGCTGGTTCATCCTGCGGCAGATGCGCAAGGACACGCCGCATGACCGCTATGCGCGCGGTCTGCACCACCTTTCATGGAATGCGGATAATCGCGCCGAGGTGGACGCTTTTCATCTGCTTCTCGTCAAGAACGGCGCGACGATCCACGACGGACCCCGGGCCTTCCTCGAATACAGTGCCGGTTACTATGCGGTGTTCTTCGAAGATCCGGACGGGATCAAACTCGAGCTCGCGTATACGCCCGCGCAACATCGTCCGACGAGCCGGTAATCGCGCAACGAAGCGCCGGCGGAATTACCCGGCGAGCTTCGCCTTGAGCCGATCGTTGACGACCGCCGGATTGGCCTTGCCGCCGCTCGATTTCATCACCTGCCCGACGAAGAAGCCGAATAGTTTGTCCTTGCCCGAGCGATACTCGGCGACCTTGTCGGCGTTGGCCGCCATGACCGCGTCGATCACCGTGTCGATCGCGTTCGTGTCGGTGACCTGGCGCAGCCCCTTCGCCTCGACGATCGCCGCCGCCGGTTTGCCGGTCTCGACCATCTCGGCGAACACATCCTTGGCGATGCGCCCCGAGATCGTGTTATCCGCGATCAGATCGATCAGCCCGCCGAGATTCTCCGCCGAGACCGGCGACTCCTCGATCCCCTTGCCGGTGCGGTTGAGCGCTCCGAACAGTTCTGAAATCACCCAGTTCGCGGCCAGCTTGGCATCACGCTTATCGGCGACGGCCTCGTAAAACGCCGCCGTCTCTTTCTCCGCGACCAGCACGCCGGCATCGTAGGGCGAGAGGCCGAAATCGCACATATAGCGCGCCTTCCGCGCATCCGGCAGCTCCGGCAGGCCGGCGCGCAGCCGCTCGACGAAACCGGCATCGAGCAGGAGCGGCAGCAGATCGGGGTCCGGGAAATAGCGGTAGTCATGCGCATGCTCTTTCGAGCGCATCGTCCGCGTCGTTCCCTTGCTCGAATCGAACAGGCGGGTTTCCTGATCGATCGTGCCGCCCTCCTCGATCACGTCGACCTGCCGCTGTGCCTCGTATTCGATCGCCTGGATGACGAAGCGCACCGAATTGACGTTCTTGATCTCGCAGCGCGTACCGAGCGGGTCGCCCGGCCGGCGCACCGACACATTCACGTCGCAGCGCATGCTACCTTCGTCCATATTGCCGTCGCAGGTACCGAGATAGCGCAGGATCGAGCGCACCTTCCGGATATAGGCCGCCGCTTCCTCGGCCGAGCGCATGTCGGGCTCGGACACGATCTCCATCAGCGCGACGCCGGCGCGATTGAGATCGACATAAGTCCGGTCCGGATGCTGGTCGTGCAGGCTCTTGCCGGCATCCTGCTCGAGATGCAGCCGCGTGATGCCGACGGCGCGCGTGCGACCGTCGGGCAGATCGATCAGAACCTCGCCCTTACCGACGATCGGCTGTTCGTACTGCGAAATCTGATAGCCGGCCGGCAGGTCGGCATAGAAGTAGTTCTTCCGGTCGAACACCGATCTGAGATTGATCTGCGCGTTGAGCCCAAGGCCGGTCTTGACCGCCTGCTCGACGCAGAACTCGTTGATGACCGGCAGCATGCCGGGGAAGCCGGCATCGACGAAACTCACCTGCGCATTCGGCTCGGCACCGAACACGGTCGATGCGCCGGAGAACAGCTTCGATTTCGAGATCACCTGGGCGTGGACCTCGAGCCCGAGCACAATCTCCCATTTGCCGGTCCGCCCTTCCAGCAGAAGTGCATCCGCGCTCATGCGAGGCCTCCCGGCAGGGCGGTAAAGCCGGCGGCCCGTTCGATCGACTGGCCGACCCGCAATACCGTCGCCTCGTCGAAGGCGCGGCCGATCACCTGCAGCCCGAGCGGCAGGCCTTCAGCCGACAGCCCCGCCGGCAGCGAGAGGCCCGGCAGGCCCGCGAGATTGACCGGCACGGTGAACACGTCGTTCAGATACATCTGGATTGGATCGTCCATCTTTGCATCGGCGGCAAAGGCAGCATTCGGTGCGGTCGGCGTCAGGATCGCATCGACCCGCTCGAACGCCTCGGTGAAATCCCGCGCGATCAGGGCCCGCAGTTTCTGCGCCTTCAGGTAATAGGCATCGTAATAGCCGGCCGACAGCACATAGGTACCGATCAGCACCCGCCGTTTCACCTCGGCGCCAAAGCCGGCCGCACGCGTCAGCTCGTACATGTCGTTGAGCGACTTGCCCTCGACGCGAAGCCCGAAACGGACGCCGTCATAGCGCGCGAGGTTCGACGAGGCTTCGGCCGGCGCGATGATGTAATAAGTCGGCAGCGCGTATTTCGTGTGCGGCAGCGAGATGTCGACGATCTCGGCACCCTCGTCCTTGAGCCAATCGCGACCCTGCTGCCAGAGCGTCTCGATTTCGGCCGGCATTCCGTCCGATCGATACTCCTTCGGGATGCCGATCTTCAGGCCGCGAACGCCGCCCGCGATCGCGGTGCGGAAATCCGGCAATGGAATGTTGGCCGAGGTCGAATCCTTCGGGTCGTGCCCCGCCATCGCGCCAAGCATGATCGCGGCATCTTCGACGCTCCGCGCGAGCGGCCCGGCCTGATCGAGCGACGAGGCAAAGGCGACGATGCCCCAGCGCGAACAACGGCCATAGGTCGGCTTCATGCCGACGATGCCGCAGAACGACGCGGGCTGCCGGATCGATCCGCCCGTATCCGTGCCGGTCGCCGCCATCGCGATTCGTGCAGCGACCGCGGCGGCGGAACCGCCCGACGATCCGCCCGGCACCAGAGGCGTCGGGTCGCCCTTGCGCTGCCAGGGATTGACGACCGGACCGTAGTAACTGGTGAGGTTCGACGAGCCCATCGCGAATTCGTCGAGATTCGATTTACCCAGCATGACCGCGCCGGCCCGCCAGAGATTTGTCGTCACCGTCGATTCATAAGGCGGCGCAAACTTGTCGAGAATATGCGAGCCCGCCGTCGTCAGCGTACCTTCGGTGCAGAAGAGATCCTTGATCGCGACGGGAATTCCTTCCATTGCCCCGACTTTGCCCTTGCCCCCGCTTTTTCGACGGCGCGCATCGGATTTGGCTGCCTGTTCGCGGGCACATTCCGGCGTCTCGGTGATATAGGCGTTGAGCGCGCGGCGGGCTTCGATCGCACGAAGATGCGCATCGGTCAGTTCGACCGACGTGAAATCGCCGGCCTCCAGCCCGCGCAGTGCCGCGGCAACGGTAAGTGTCGTCAGCTCGGTCATTACTCGACGACCTTGGGCACGGCAAAGAAGCCGGCGGCCGCAGCCGGCGCATTCCGGACGACCTTCTCGGGATAGCCGCCATCGGTCACCGCGTCCGGGCGCTGGCGCAGGGTCACGTTGCCGACCCCGGCCATCGGCTGGATGCCGGCCGTGTCCACTTCGCCGAGCTGCTCGACCCAGTGCAGGATCGTATCCAGCTCCCGGGCGAGCGCATCCTGCTCCTCCGGCGCGAGCCGGATACGCGCAAGAGTCGCGATATGGGCGACAGTCTTCCGATCGATTGCCATGGCAAGTTCCGCGTGGCCAAATTCAGCTTGGAGTGTCCCTGACGGGCGCGCGAAGCTATCATCGGGCAGGCGCCGGCCGCAACCCGGCGACGCCCCATGTTTTGCGGCCCCAAAGGCGCGCGCCATCTGGAGGACCCGTCGATGTTCAGACCGCTTACCGTCCTTGCCTTCGCCCTGGGGCTTGCCGCCATGGTCGTGCCGGCAGCCGCGCTCGACCTGCCCGGCAGCAAGCCGCTGCGCGTCGCGGTGTACGATGCGACCCGCGCGAATGTCGCCGCCACGCTCGATGCCAACGGCGTCGATTATCGTTTCGATTCCGACAACGACATCGAACTCGACGTCGAGACCGCGAACGGCGTCACATCGGCCTGGATCCTGTTCGACGAGGACGATACCGGCGAAATCTGGAACCTGCGCCTCATCGCCTTCCTCTACACGTCGGAATACGACCAGGACCTTCTGCTGCAGCATATCAACCGCATCAATCGCGATTACTGGCTGACAAAGGTCTTCGTCGATACCGAGGGCGATGTGAATCTCGAACTCAATCTGCCGGTCGAAAACGGATTCGTGCCGGAAGAGTTCATGATGAATCTCTATCAGGCCGGCGTCGACTCGCTTGTAGAGATCGATACCGAAATCGCCTCGGCCTATGGCAGCAAGGAAGGCGGAACCGAAGCGCCGGCGATCGAGGAGCACGCGAACGTGTTTCCCGGAAGTGCGATCGGACGGCTCGATTTCGGCGACGGCGCTTTCTGCAGCGGCAGCGTGATCGGACCCGCGCTGGTTCTGACGGCGGCGCATTGTTTCTACGACGAGGAGACGTTCGAACAGCTCAAGCCGACCCGCTTCTTTTCCGGGCTGGCATCGGGCGACAGCGTCGCCGAATCCGACATCGCCGATTTTTATGTGCCGGCGGAATTCGATATCGACCGGTTCATGAATTCGTCCGATGTCGACCGCTACGACTACGCGCTGATCACGCTGACCGACGATATTTCGCCGGACACCGGTACGCTTTCGATCTATCTGCCGAACGGCGACGAATTTGACATGCTGATGGATCCCAATTCCGAAGGCTTTCAGCAGATCGGCTATGGCGTGACCGGCGGCTTTTATCAGATGCGGCGCGGCCCGTGCCACATCACCAAATTATGGGATGACGACACCTACAGCCACGGCTGCGGATCGGTGCAGGGTGATTCGGGCGCACCGAACCTCATCGAGATGAACGGCGAGTACGTCATCATCGGCATCGAATCGGCCGAGCTCGAGGATGTCGATGTCAGCATCTCGGATCTGGTCGTCTCGTCCGCCGCGTTCGCCGCCGACGTCGACGCGCGCCTCGGTCGCTGAGTAGGCCGGCCGAATCGCGCGGCGCCGTGCCGCCACTGGATCTCGAGGCGTTCGCGGCGGTGCTGCCGCCGCGCGTGCGGCTGCTCGGCCTCGATGTCGGGACGAAGACGATCGGTCTTGCGATCGCCGATTCCGGACTCACGATCGCCTCGCCGCTCGAGACCATCCGCCGGACCAAGTTCACAGCCGATGCGGTCGCGCTCGAACAGATCGTCCGCGCCCGCGGCATCGGCGGCCTCATCGTGGGGCTGCCCGTGAATATGGACGGAAGCGAGGGACCGCGCTGCCAGTCGGTGCGGCAGTTCGCCCGCAACCTGCTGGAGCGGATCGATCTGCCGCTTGCCTTCTGGGACGAGCGGCTGTCGACCATGGCCGTCACGCGCTCGCTGATCGAAGCCGACATGTCGCGCAAGCGCCGCAGCGAGGTGGTCGACGAGATGGCCGCTGCATTCATCCTGCAGGGCGCGCTCGACTGGCTGCGCCGCCATGCGGCGGCGGCGTCAGACGGCCATTGACGACGATCCGGCGGACCGGCAACAGTCCGCCCCCGTAACGCTATATTCCCGCACGCTTTCGATCAGGAACCCGACCATGGCAGGCCCGCTTTCCGGCATTCGCGTCTTCGACCTTTCCCGCATTCTGGCCGGCCCGACCTGCAGCCAGTTGCTCGGCGATCTCGGCGCCGACGTCATCAAGATCGAGCGCACCGGCGCCGGCGACGACACGCGCAAATGGGGGCCGCCCTATCTCACGGGCAAGGACGGCAAGCCGACCGGGGAAGCGGCCTATTACCTTGCGTCCAATCGCAACAAGCGGTCGGTCACGATCGATATCGCTAAACCCGAAGGCCAAGCATTGGCCAAGCGCATGATCGCGAAAAGCGACATCATGCTGGAGAATTTCAAGGTCGGCGATCTGAAGCGCTACGGGCTTTCCTATGCCGACCTCAAGGAAACGTACCCGGGCCTGATCTATTGCTCGATCACCGGCTTCGGTCAGACCGGCCCCTATTCGCCGCGCGCCGGCTACGATCTGGTAGCCCAGGGCATCGGTGGCATCATGAGCGTGACCGGCGAAGCGGAGCGGCCGCCGATGAAGGTCGGCGTCGGGATCGCAGACATCATGTGCGGCATGTACGCGACGGTTTCGATCCTTGCTGCGCTCCATCATCGCGATGCGACCGGACAGGGCCAGTATATCGACCTTGCTTTGCTCGATACCCAGGTCGCGTGGCTGACCAATCTCGGACTCAATTATCTGACATCGGGCGACGTGCCCGGCCGCGTCGGCAACGAGCATCACAATATCGTTCCCTACAACGTCATGCCCGCATCGGACGGCTATTTCATTCTCGCGGTCGGTAACGACGAGCAGTTCCGCAAGTTCTGCGAGTTCGGCGGCTGTGCGGAACTGGCGACCGATCCCCGCTTCGTCACCAACGAGGCGCGGCTCGCCAACCGGCGCGCGCTCTACCCGCTGCTCGAGGACGCGACCCGGCGCAAGACGCGCGACGAATGGATCGAGGGCCTCGCCAAGCTTGGCGTGCCGGCGAGCCCGGTCAACGATATCTCGCAGGTCTTCGAGGATCCGCAGGTTCTGCATCGCGGCATGAAGATCGCGGTGCCGCACCCGCTGGCGAAGAAGGGCACGGTCGACCTGATCGGCAATCCGATCAAATTTTCAGGCACCCCCGTCGAATATCGGATGGCGCCACCGACCCGCGGCCAGCATACCGACGACGTGCTGCACGAGCTGCTCGACATGGACGATGCCGAGATCGCGGCTTTGCGCGAAAAGGGCATCGTCTAGCACCGGACCACGGCATCCCGGCAGAAGCGCGCGTCATTGGCCCGCTTCTGCGGTCGACGAGACATGCCCGCGGAAATGCCACCGTTCCGTCACTGGCCTTCGCGCGCTTTCGGTCACATCATCGCCACGTCAACGAGCAAAAGGAGCAGGAAATGGGGCGCAAGATTTTCGTCAACCTGGCGGTGAAGAATCTCGACAGGTCGATAGGGTTCTTCAAAAAGCTCGGCTTCACGTTCAATCCGCAGTTCACCGACGAGACCGCCGCCTGCATGGTCATCACCGACGACATCTACGCGATGCTGCTGACGGAAGCGAAATTCCGGGAGTTCACAAAGAAAGAAATCGCGAATGCGACCAGAACGACCGAGGTGCTCACGGCACTCTCGGTCGACAGCAGGAAGGAAGTCGATACGCTGGTCGATGCCGCGCTCGCGGCCGGCGGGAGCGAAGCCCGGGATCCGATGGATTACGGTTTCATGTTCGCGCGCAGCTTCAACGACCTCGACGGTCATATCTGGGAAATTGTCTGGATGGATCCGGCGCAGATTCCGTCGGACACCGCCCAGAAACCGGCCTGAGACAGCGAGCGGC
>JBBDMS010000015.1:76637-146270 GCA_040878185.1 Dongiaceae bacterium
CCCCCCGCTCTCGCCGATCGGAAATGCTACGGCTTATAGATTCCGGTCCCGAAAATATGGCCGTCATGCAGAACGACCCAGCTCGACTTGGCAACGATTTCGCCGCTCAGCGGATCGAGCCAGGCATAATCGACCCAGGCGCCCTCCGGCGTCGCGCGCTCGACAAACTCGAGGCCGAACGCCTTGCCGTTGGCATCGACAAGCACCGTCACGTCATCGCCGATCAGTTCGGCGTTCGTGCCGTGGGCGACGACGCGGTGGTTCGGGTCGAACACAAAAATATAGAGATCGCGATCGACGAACTCGGTGCTTGGCGCGGTCATCGCCGCGAATGAGGCCGTCCCTTCCACGTCATACGCATCGATCGCGCGCTCGACCATATCCTTCGCCTCGCCGGCGCTACCGCGCTCGGCATCGCTGCTGGCGCAGGCCGACAAGGCCGCCATGCTGCCGGTCACCAGGATGGCCAGCCAGAACCGCATCCGCTTCATCATGGGCTTCTCCCCTTCCTATGTTCCCGCGGCCCGGAAGCCGCCCTGCTCTTGAGTATTCCGTAATTTGCCGGCCGGCGACAGATTTATCGGGCGGAGCTGCCCGCCCGGTTCGGCCAAGTGAGTGACTTGTCGCCCGTTTCGAACGAATATCGACGGGTCGACACTTGGGCGACGCCGGGAGACCCGCATGGAAACCGCATCGCTGACGACCCTGCATCGCCAGGGACGGCCCGCCTGCAGCCCGGCCGAATGGCAGACCCGCATCGAACTGGCCGCACTCTACCGCGCGATCGCCCATTACGGCATGTCCGATCTTGCCAACGGTGCGATCGGCGCTCGCGTTGCCGGCGAGCCCGATCACTATCTGACGCATCCTTACGGTCTCTATTGGGAGGAGATGCGCGCATCGGATTTCGTGAAAATCGGGCGCGACGGGAAACCGGTTGATCTCGATGCGCCGTGGCTCAACGATGGCGCGGTCAATCTCTGCCAGTGGATCTTCGGCGCGCGGCCGGACGTCAATTTCTTCGTGCACGGCCACGATCTCGAAGTGATGGCGGTCGGCTCGATCGAGGACGGACTGCTGCCGCTCAACCAGCCCGCGATCTATCTCGGCCATCTGATGACCTATATCGAATATGAATTTGACGAGGACGCGACCTTTGGCGAGCTTTTCTGCCGCTCGCTCGGCGGTCACCAGATTGTCGTCAGCCGCAATCACGGCTATTACGCCCTCGGCGACATGCCGGCCGCTTCGTTCTTTCGCGCCTATTTCCTGAAACAGACCTGCGCGGCGCAGATCGCCACGCTGTCGATGGGGCGGGCGCCGCATCTGCTCGACCCGCAGAAGGTCGCGCGCTATCGCGACCAGATGTACGCCTCCGAGCATTATCATTATGACGGCAAGACGGAATGGCCGGGCGTGATCCGGCTGCTCGACCGCACCCAACCCGACTACAAGGAATGAGCGTCAAGACGGCGGTAGGATCCGCCGTCGGTGGTCGATGGCGCCGGTGGTTGACGGTCTTGCTGGCTGGCCGATCGTGGCCGCGATGGATCAGCGCTACGGCTTATAGATACCGCAGCCGAACACATGTCCATCGTAGCGTACGACCCAGCTCGATTTCGATTCGACGAGGCCCGTCAACGGATCCTCGCGCCGGTAATCGATCCACGTGCCTTCCGCCGTCGCATCTTCGACCAGTGCGACGCCATAAGGATTGCCCGCGTCGTCGATCAACGTCGTCACGTCGAGGCCGATCCGCTCGAGCGAAAAGCCATGCCCCACGACCCGATTGTCGGGACCGATCACAAAGATATAGAGATCGCGGTCGACGAACTCCGTGCTCGGCACCGTCATCGCCGCAAAAGCCGCCTCGCCTTCCTCTTGATAGAGTGCGATCGCGCGGGCGACCAACGCCTGCGCCTCCTCGGCGGTGCCGCGTTCGCCGGCCAGCGCCGGTGCCGCGAGGCAACCCAGCAGGATCGCCGCGGCCAGGGTGAGTGCCTTCATTCTTACTTAATCCTCTTGCTGTTTTGCCGGCTCGCAGCGGGCCCGGCGGATTTGCTTGTGGAATATGCGCGGCCCAGACTATAGTCGCGCTTTAATGACTGCCAATCAGGATTATCCGACACCCCTTTTCTACCGGCGCAAGCATTTGCTGGAGATCGAAGGGCTTTCGCGAGACGAAATCGTCGGACTTATCGATCTTTCCGAATCCTATGTCGATCAGAGCCGCCGCCCCGAAAAACGGGCGGCGTTGTTGTATGGACGCACGGTCATCAACCTGTTCTTCGAAAATTCGACCCGCACCCGCACCTCGTTCGAGCTGGCGGCGAAGCGGCTCGGCGCCGACGTCATCAACATGTCGGTCGCGACCAGCGCCATCAAGAAGGGCGAGACGCTGATCGACACAGCGATGACCCTGAACGCGATGCGCCCCGACGTGCTGGTGGTGCGCCATCCCGATTCGGGCGCGGTCAATTTGCTCTCGCAGAAAGTCGATTGCGCCGTCGTCAACGCGGGCGACGGCAGCCACGAACATCCAACCCAGGCGTTGCTCGACGCGCTCACCATCCGCCGCCGGCGCGGCCGGATCGAGGGACTGATCGTCGCCATCTGCGGCGATATCCAGCATAGCCGCGTCGCGCGCTCGAACATTCATCTCCTGAACGCGCTCGGCGCCAGGGTGCGCGTGATCGCGCCGCCCACCCTCATGCCCGGCGGCATCGAGCGGATGGGTGTCGAAGCCTTCACCGACATGCGGCAAGGGCTCGATGGCTGCGACATCGTGATGATGCTTCGTCTTCAGACCGAACGGATGCAGGGCAGCTATGTGCCGTCGATCCGGGAATATTTCCGCTTCTTCGGCCTCGACTACGACAAACTCGGTTCGGCCAAGCCCGATGCGCTCATCATGCATCCGGGCCCGATGAATCGGGGTGTCGAAATCGACAGCGAGGTCGCCGACGATATCGACCGCAGCGCAATCCGCGAACAGGTCGAGATGGGCGTTGCCGTACGCATGGCCTGTCTCGATGCACTGACCCGCACGATGCGCTCCAATATCGGCGATGGCTGAGACGATGCCCGCGCGCGCCGCCAAACAGCCGACCCGACCGATCGCCTTCGTCAACGCACGGCTGATCGATCCGGAGACGGGCTATGACGGGCCGGGCGGCCTGCTCGCCCGCGACGGGCTGATCCTCGATTCCGGCGCTGCGATCCGGGCCGACGGGCTCGCTGCGGATTTCGAGACGGTCGACTGCGCCGGCAACTGCCTTGCGCCGGGCCTCGTCGATCTTCGCGTTCAACTGCGCGAACCGGGCGAAGAGCATAAGGAAACGATCGCGAGCGGCACGGCGGCGGCGGCGGCCGGCGGCGTTACCTCGATGGTCTGCCTGCCGAACACCGATCCGGTCATCGACGATGTGGCCGCGGTCGAATTCATTGCGCGGCGTGCGCGCGAGAACCGGCGCAGCAAGGTCTATTGCTATGGTGCAATCACGCGCCGCCTCGAAGGGCAGGATCTGGTCGAGTTCGGCATGCTGGCGGAAAGCGGCGCGCTCGCCTTCACGGACGGGCTGTCGGCCATCGCCGATGCGCGCGTCATGCTGCGCGCGATGAAATATGCGACCGCCTTCGATCTCCTGATCGTGCAGCATCCCGAAGAACCCGCGCTCGCGCGCAACGGCGCGATGAACGCCGGCGAGCTCGCCACCCGGCTCGGCCTCGGCGGCATTCCGCCGGCCGCCGAAGTGATGATGATCGAGCGCGATCTGCATCTGCTGGCGATGGTGCGCGGGCGCTACCATGTCGGACATGTCTCGACGGCGGCCGCGGTCGACGCCATCCGCCGCGCGAAGGCGAATGGCATTCCGATCACCTGCGATACGGCGCCGCATTATTTCGCGCTCGACGAGAACGAGGTCGGCGAGTACCGCACCTTCGCGAAAGTATCGCCGCCATTGCGCCGCGACATCGATCGCGCGGCGATTGCCGAGGGTATCGCCGACGGCACGATCGACTGCATCGCGAGCGATCATGCGCCGCACGACCAGGATTCCAAGCGCGTGCCCTTCGCTCATGCCGCCGCCGGCGTTATCGGGCTCGAAACATTGCTGCCGGTATCGCTCGAGCTGATGCATCGCGACCGGATCGATCTGGTCGGCCTGTTTCGCCGGCTGGCGCTCGCACCGGCCGATCTCATGCGCCTGCCGCAGGGCCGGCTGCGCAAGGGCACGCCGGCCGATCTCGTGCTGTTCGATCCGCACGCCGCCTGGCAGGTCGATCCCGCGAAGATGCACTCGAAATCGAAGAACTCGGCCTTCGACGGGCGGCCGGTTCAGGGCCGCGTGCTGCGCACGGTGGTCGACGGGCGCATCGTGTTCGAGGCGACGGCGCACTGAGACGATGCCCGATCCGATCGCATGGGCGAATGACGGACCCTATCTGCTCGCCGCCTTGCTCGGCGGCTATCTGCTCGGTTCGATCCCCTTCGGCCTCATCCTCACGCGCATGGCCGGGCTCGGCGACATCCGGGCGATCGGTTCCGGCAATATCGGCGCGACCAACGTGCTGCGCACCGGCAGCAAGCGGCTTGCCGCCGCGACATTGCTGCTCGATGCCGGCAAGGGTGCCGCGGCGGTGCTGATCGCACAGCAGCTCTGGGGCATGAACGGCGCGCTTGCCGCCGGGCTCGGCGCGATGCTCGGCCATCTCTTTCCGGTCTGGCTCGGGTTCCGTGGCGGCAAGGGTGTTGCGACCGGGCTCGGCGTGCTGCTCGGGCTCGACTGGCGGCTCGGGCTGATGGCGATCGGCGGGTGGCTGGTGGTCGCGGCGATTTCCCGCATTTCCTCGCTGGCCGCCCTGCTCACCTTCGCGGCCGCACCTTTGTCCGCCTGGTTTCTGCTCGATCGCCGCCTCGCCGCCTTCGCGTTCGTTCTTGCGCTCCTGGTCTGGATCAGCCACCGCGACAACATCGCCCGCCTCCTGAAAGGCGAGGAACCCCGTATCGGCGGCAAGAAGCCGGCCTGACCGGTGCGCCGGTTGCATCGCGAACATGTTAGATCCAAGCCACTCTCTTTAATTGTATACATATTGACATGATCCCGTTTTTGGATCAGCCTGCGCGCCATGACCTCTTCGCCCACCACATTCGATGAAACCGAGCGCCTCGATCGGCTGCGCCTCGCCCGGGCCGATACGGTCGGTCCCGCGAGCTATCGCCAGCTGCTGGAACGGTTCGGTGCGGCCGGCCCCGCGCTCGATGCGCTGCCGGATCTCGCGCGCCGCGCGGGCGGCAAAGCCAATCTGCGCATTCCCTCGCGGCGCGATGCCGCGCGCGAGTTCGCCGCGGTTCGCGCGCTCGGCGGCGGCATCGTCATCGAGGGCGAAGCCGCCTACCCCGCCTGCCTCGCCGCCATTCCCGATCCGCCGCCTTTGCTCACCTGGCGCGGTGACCTTTCCCTTCTGGAGGCGCCGGCGATCGCCATCGTCGGCGCGCGCAACGCCTCCGCCGGCGGGCGCCGCATCGCGGAAACGCTGGCGCGCGAGCTTGGCGAAGCCGGCTTCGTCATTGTCTCCGGTCTCGCCCGCGGCATCGATACCGCCGCCCATCGCGGCGCGCTCGCGACCGGGACGATTGCCGTCTTCGCCGGTGGGCTCGATGTCGTCTATCCGAGCGAGAACGAAGCCCTCGCATCCGAGATCGCGGCCGGCGGGTTGCTGCTCGCCGAGCTCGCACCCGGAACCCAGCCACTCGCACGCAATTTCCCGCGCCGCAACCGGATCGTCTCGGGCCTCGCGCTCGGCGCCATCGTGGTCGAGGCCGCGATCAAATCGGGTTCCCTCACCACCGCCCGGCTCGCCCTCGAACAGGGCCGCGAGGTGCTCGCGGTGCCCGGCTCGCCCCTCGATCAACGCTGTCGAGGCACCAACCGGCTGCTCCGCGAGGGGGCTGTCCTGGTCGAGGAAACGGTCGATGTGATCGAGGCAATCGGTCCGCTGGCCGCCCTGCGGCCCCGCCCGAAGCGCCCGTCGACCCTCGCGCAGACCACCCCGCCACCCCCGCAACCTATTGATATACCTCAAGAAATAATGGCTGCCACCCTGCTCGAAAGGTTGGGGGCAAGCCCGGTCCCGGTTGACGAGCTGATCCGGCAATGCTCATTCTCTGCGCCCGTTGTGCGCACCATGTTGCTGGAACTGGAGCTCGCCGGCCGTCTCGAACGCCATCCGGGCGACGCGGTCTCGATGCTTCCAGCCTGAAAGACAGGGCGCTTGCGAGGGCCGGCAGTGCCACCGGCCTAGCCCCACACAGGATCGGAAGTGTTGATGAACGTCGTCGTCGTCGAGTCGCCCTCCAAGGCCAAGACGATCGGAAAGTATCTCGGCCCCGAATACCGGGTGCTGGCGAGCTTTGGCCACGTGCGCGATCTGCCGGCCAAGGACGGGTCGGTGCGCCCGGACGAAGATTTCGCGATGTCCTGGACCGTCGACGAGCGCGGCGACAAGCGGATCGACGAAATCGCCAAGGCGCTGAAGACCGCCGACCGGCTGATCCTCGCGACCGACCCCGACCGCGAAGGCGAGGCGATTTCCTGGCATATCTGCGAGGCGCTGCGGGAACGCGGTGCGCTCAAGTCGACGCCGGTGGAGCGCGTCGTGTTCAACGAGATCACGCGCCGCGCCGTGCAGGAAGCGATGCGCCATCCGCGCGACCTCGATAACGAACTGGTCGATGCCTATCGCGCCCGGCGCGCCCTCGACTATCTCGTCGGCTTCACGCTGTCGCCGGTTCTCTGGCGCAAGCTGCCCGGCAGCCGTTCGGCCGGCCGCGTGCAGTCGGTCGCGCTCCGCCTCATCTCCGAGCGCGAAGCCGAGATCGAAGCCTTTCGCCCCCGCGAATACTGGTCGGTCCTGGCCGACCTTGCGAGCGCCGACGGCACCGCTTTCGAGGCACGCCTCACCCATCTCGATGGCAGGAAGCTCGACAAGTTCGATCTCGCCAACCAGGAAGCGGCCGACCGCGCCGTAACCGCGATCCGCGGCGCCGCGCCGTTCGCCGTCTCCAGTGTCGAGCGCAAGACCATCCGCCGCAATCCGGCGGCCCCCTTCACCACATCCACGTTGCAGCAGGAAGCGTCGCGCAAGCTCGGATTCGGTGCGACGCGCACCATGCGCCTCGCGCAGCGTCTCTATGAAGGCGTCGATATCGACGGCGAGACGGTCGGTCTCATTACCTATATGCGAACCGATGGTGTGCAGATTGCCGGCGAAGCGCTGGCCGCCACGCGCGAGCTGATCGGCAGCCGGCATGGCAAGCAATATCTGCCGGAACGCGCCCGCGAATATCGCGCGACGGCGAAGAACGCGCAGGAAGCCCACGAGGCTATTCGCCCGACCGACGTGACGCGCTCGCCCGACCGTATCGCGCGCCTGCTCGAGCGCGACGAAGCGCGGCTCTATGAACTGATCTGGAAGCGCCTGGTCGCCAGCCAGATGGAAAGCGCCGTCTTCTACCAGGTCGCGGTCGACATCGAGGGCGCATCCGGCGTCACGCTGCGGGCGAACGGATCGGTTCTCAAGTTCGACGGATTCCTCACGCTCTATCGCGAGGACGTGGACGATCCTTCCGAGGACGAGGCCGAAGGCGGCCGCCTGCCCGATCTCAACAAGGGCGACCGTCCGGCCTTGTCGGAGGTGCGGCCGGAGCAGCATTTCACCCAGCCGCCGCCGCGCTATTCCGAAGCGAGCCTGGTCAAGAAGCTCGAGGAGCTCGGCATCGGCCGGCCGTCGACCTATGCGTCGATCATCCAGGTGCTGCAGGACCGCAACTATGTGCGGATCGACAAGAAGCGATTCATTCCCGAGGATCGCGGCCGCCTCGTCGTCGCGTTCCTGACCGAATTCTTCCAGCGCTACGTCGAATACGGCTTCACCGCCGATCTTGAATCGCAACTCGACGATATTTCCGGCGGTCGCATCAACTGGAAGCAGGTACTGCGCGATTTCTGGGATGCGTTCCACACGGCGGTCGAAGGTACGCGCGAACTCACGATCACCCAGGTGATCGACGCGCTCGACCAGGCACTTGGGCCGCATTTCTTTCCCGAGAAGGTCGGCGACGGGCCCGATCCGCGCGTCTGTCCCGGTTGTGGCAAGGGACGGCTCAGCCTGAAGCTCGGCAAGTTCGGCGCCTTCATCGGCTGCTCGCAATATCCGGAATGCCGCTTTACGCGGCCCCTCGCGCCGATCGATCCGAACGGTGGCGAAATGGAAACCGGGCCGAAAGAGCTCGGCAAGGATCCGGCAACCGGCAATGCCGTGACGATGCGCAAGGGCCCTTACGGCATCTACGTGCAACTCGGCGAGACCTCACCCGAGAAAGGCGCGGAAAAGCCGAAGCGCGTGTCGCTGCCGCCCAATCTCACGCCCGACGACATCGATCTCGATACTGCCCGCGCATTGCTGGCGTTGCCGCGCGAGATCGGCACCCATCCGGAAAGCGGCGAACCGATCCTCGCCGGGATCGGGCGCTTCGGTCCCTATCTGAAGCATGGCGGCAAGTACAAGACACTGCCGAAGGACGAGAACATCCTCGCCGTCGGCATCAATCGCGCGGTCGATCTCCTGGCGCAGGCCGGTGGCGGCCGCGGCGGCAGAGGACCCGCGGCACCGACGAAGACGCTCGGCAATCATCCCCAGGACGGCAAGCCGGTCACGCTGCATGAAGGGCGCTACGGTCCCTATGTGAAGCATGGCAAGGTGAATGCGACTTTGCCGCGCGACGTAACGCCCGACAGCGTGACGCTCGACGACGCGGTCCGGCTCATTACCGAACGGGCGGCGCGCCAGCCCGGCGGTCGCGGTCGGGGCGGCGGACGGTCGAAGGGAAGATCGGCCGCCAGATCCGGCGCCGCACCGAAAGCGACGACCAAAGCCAAAGCGAAGACCAAGACCAGGGCGAAGGCAAAATCAAAGACGAAGGCGAAGGCCGCCGCCAAGACCAAGAGCGCGGCCGGCGCATCGCGCGCGAAGCGCGGCCCCGTCGCCGACGGCGGCAGCGACGGCAATGGCGGTGGCGGCGGTGCCGACTGATCTTTCGGCTGTGCTAGGCTTGACGTCTTCCGTCGACGACCGACATGAGCAGGGAGACGATGATCCGATGAGCGCTGATCCGCATGCCAACCGCCCCGCCGCCCGGCCGACCGTCCAGGTCGACAATGAGCGCGTGAAGGTGACCGAATGGCGCTTCGCCCCGGGCGAGGCGACCGGCTGGCATCGTCACGGGTACGACTATGTCGTGGTGCCCATGACGTCCGGCGAGCTTCTATTGTTCGATGGCAAGGAGGAACGCCGCGCCGCGCTCAAGGCGGGCGCCTCTTATTATCGGCCGGTCGGGGTCGAGCATAATGTGATCAATCCCAACGAGCATGATTTCGTCTTCGTCGAGATCGAGTTCAAGACGGTAGCCGGCGGCTGAACCGGGCGTGGCGAAACGCAGCAAGACCAAACCGTCGTTTCCGACGCGCGAACAGATCCTCGAATTCATCCGCGGCAGCGAAAGTCCGGTCGGCAAGCGCGAAGTCGCGCGCGCCTTCAACATCACCGGCGCCGATCGCATTCCCCTGAAGGCACTGCTCAAGGATCTGCGCGAGGAAGGACTGCTCGAACGCGGACGCGGCCGGCGCCATGCGCCGCCGGAGACGCTGCCCGAGGTCGCGGTGCTGCGGATCACGGGCCCCGATGCGGATGGCGAGCTGCGGGCCGAGCCTTACAACTGGCCGGAGGACAAGCCGGCGCCCGCGATCTATGTCGCGCCGGACAAGAAGAACACGGCGCAGCTCGCGGCCGGCGATCGCGTCCTTGCGCGACTCTCGCGTCAGGACGATGTCTATGAGGCCCGCATCATCCGCCAGCTCGTCGGCCAGCCGCGCGAGATCGTCGGCGTGTATGTGCGCGATCCGGCCGGCGGCGGCTGGCTGAAGCCGACGGACCGCCGGGTCAAGGCCGAATACCGTATCGAAGAGCGCCACGGATCGGGTGCGAAACCCGGCGATCTGGTGGCAGTCGAACCGCTGCACACCCATCGCGATGGGCGGCTACAGGGCCGCGTCATCGATATTCTCGGCCGCATCGGTGACGCAAAGATCGCGAGCCTGATTTCGATCCACGAGCATGAAATACCGCACGAGTTTCCGCCCGAGGCGTTGCGCGAGGCGGAAGCCGCGAAACCGATCGGCACGCTCGGCGAGCGCACCGATTTCCGGGACTGGCCGCTGGTCACCATCGACGGCGAGGATGCGCGCGATTTCGACGATGCGGTCTGGGCCGAACGCGATCGCGAGCCGGGCAATCCGGACGGCTGGCATATACTGGTCGCGATCGCCGACGTCGCACATTATGTCCGTGCCGCCAGCGCGCTCGACCGCGAGGCGGAGAAGCGTGGCAACTCGGTCTATTTTCCCGACCGCGTCGTGCCGATGTTGCCGGAAGCGCTGTCGAACAATCTCTGCTCGCTGCGCCCGAACGAGGATCGCGCCTGCCTCGCCGCCGAAATGTGGATCGACTCCGCAGGTCGCGTGAAGCGTCACAAATTTCATCGCGGGCTGATGCGCTCGGTCGCGCGCCTCACCTACGAACAGGTCCAGCAGGCGAAAGACGGCACGCCCGACGATGCCGTTCGGCCGCTGATGGAAATGGTGATCGAGCCGCTCTATGGCGCGTTCGCGGCGCTGCGCGCGGCGCGGCGCAAGCGCGGCACGCTCGATCTCGAAATGACCGAACGCAAGGTGATCCTCGATCCGGAAGGACGCGTCCAGCGCATCGAACCGCGGCGCACGATGGACAGCCATCGTCTGATCGAGGAATTCATGATCTCGGCCAACGTCGCGGCGGCGGAAGCGCTCGAACGCAAGCAGCAGCCGGTGATGTATCGCGTCCACCCCGAACCCGATCAGGCCAAGGTCGATGCGCTGCGCGAATTCCTCGAACCGCTCGGAATCGGCTTTGCCAAGGGCCAGGTGATTCACCCGCGTCTGTTCACCCAGATACTCGATCGCGCGAAGGAAACGCCCTACGCGCCAATGGTGAATGAGCTGGTCCTGCGCAGCCAGATGCAGGCGACCTACAGCCCGGCGAATGTCGGGCATTTCGGCCTTGCCTTGCCGCGCTATGCCCATTTCACATCGCCGATCCGTCGATATTCGGATTTGCTCGTGCATCGGGCGTTGATCGATGCGTTCAAGCTGGGCCCGGACGGGTTACCGCCGGGTGCCGCCGGTGCCTTCGCGCGGATCGGCGAAAACATCTCGGCAACCGAAAGGCGGGCGGCCGCGGCAGAACGCGATGCCGTCGATCGCTATACGGCCTCCTATCTTTCGGCCCAGCGCGGGCAGACTCTCGCCGGCCGGATCAATGGCGTCACCCGGTTCGGTCTCTTTGTCACGCTGCTCGATAGCGGCGGTTCGGGCCTGGTGCCGATCTCGAGCTTGCCGTCGGATTTTTACGAGCATGACGAACCGGCGCATCGCCTGCGTGGCCAGCGCTGGGGCCGGGAGTTCGCCCTCGGCGAGCCGGTCTGGGCAAAGATCGTCGAGGCCGATCCGATCACCGGCGGACTGATCCTGCATCTGATCGTCGACGATGAGGACGTCTCGGCCCGCCCCCGGACCGGCACCGGCCGCGGCCCGGAGCGGAATTCCAAGGACGCGCCGAGGGGCCGAAAGCCTGCGCCTTCGGAGAAGACCAAGTCCGGCAAGCCACCCCGCGGTAAGGCACAGGGCGGCAAGCCGGCCGGGGGCCGGCCGGGCAAGGCGAAGCGACGGTCCCCTATGCGGAAGAAGCGCGGCCGCTGACGCAAAAAAGCCCTGCTGTGTCATTGTTTCCGCGCCGAATACCGGATAAAAATTGCGACCGATGGCGCCGGGGGATTCGCAAAAAGGCGCCCGGATACCGCAACGACGAAGATGAGAGAACGGCGCAGGATCCTCCGTCTCGCGAGCCTTGCTGTGTTTGCGCTGATGACGGCGGCCTGCACGGGCACGCCCAATCCCAGCGTGGCCGAAGAGACCGACCGGAAGATTCGCGACATGATGGTCGCGGGTTACAGCGATATCGATTCCGTTTACATCGACGAGAAGGATCTCGGCGAACTCGCCTTCTCCAGCCTCGAACAACTTTCGCTGCTCGACCCTGCCATCGCGCTGCGCCATGACGGCTCGCAGATTTCGCTGCTGGTCGACGGCAATGTGATGGCGATCTTCGAGACACCGGATGCGCATGCGCCGACCGAATGGGGCGTGCTCACCGCCGGCTATGTCGATGTCGCTCTGCGATCGTCCGATGCGCTGCGCCAGATCGACAGCGAGAAGCTCTACGAAACGCTCTTCCAGGGCATCGTCACAAGGCTCGATGCGTTCTCGCGCTATGCGGGCGCCCAACGGGCATCGGAAAATCGCGCGTCGCGCGAGGGCTTCGGCGGCGTCGGTGTACGCATTGCCGTTGAAGAAGAAGAAGTGCGCGTCATCTCGGTGATGCACTACACGCCGGCCGAACGCGCCGGTGTCGTGGCAGACGATATCATCACCCATATCGACGGATTGACGGTCGACGGAATGACGCTCGACCAGATCGTCCAGAAACTGCGCGGCCCGGTGGACAGCCGCGTGATCCTGACCCTGCTGCGCGGCCAGGCGACCGAGCCGATTCTGGTAGCGCTCAAGCGCGACCATGTCGTTCCGGAAACCGTGGTCTACGAGCGCGAGGGCGATATCGCAATCTTTCGGATCTACGGCTTCAATGCCGAAACCTCGGCGACGCTCGAGCGCGAACTGGAACGGGCGCGCGACGAGATCGGCCCCGGCATCAGCGGCTATGTGCTCGATCTGCGCAACAATCCCGGCGGGCTGCTCGACCAGGCGGTCGAGGTCGCCGATCTCATGCTCGAGGAAGGCCGCATCGTCTCAACGCACGGACGCCATCCCGACAGCCACCAGTATTTCGAGGCGAGCCGCGGCGACGAAACCGACGGCAAGCCGATCATCGTACTGATCAACGGCAATTCCGCATCGGCCTCCGAGATCGTGGCGGCTGCCTTGCAGGATACCGGCCGCGCCGTCGTGATCGGCAGCAACTCGTACGGCAAGGGCACCGTGCAGACCGTGCTGCGCATGCCGAACGACGGCGAGCTGACATTGACATGGGCGCGCTTCCACGCGCCGTCGGGGTACACGCTCAATGATCTCGGCGTGCTGCCGACGATCTGCACCGCCGACGAGAACGCCGATCCGGCGGCGTTGATCGCCCTGCTCGGCAGCGACAAACTGCCGCCGCTGCCGACGGTCTGGCGCAACTCGGTCACGCCGGGCGATACGGTCGGGCTTCAGGCGCTGCGTGCGACCTGCCCGCTGCGCCGCGCCGACCAGCCGGCCGATCTCGAAATCGCGATCGACCTGCTGCACGACCCGGCGCTCTATCGCAGCGCGCTCCAGCTCACCGGCGAGCCGACGCTGACCGTGTCGAGCGAACAGCGGCTTCCCGAAGCGATACAGCCTTAAAGGTTCGACAGGGATGAAGCCGGTGCGCCCCGTGGATGCGGCCGGGCTCGTCCTGATGCGCGAGGGTTCCGACGGACCCGAGGTGCTGATGGGACGGCGCCATCGCCGCGCCAGCTTCCTGCCCGACATCTATGTGTTCCCCGGCGGCCGGGTCGATCCGGGCGACATGGCGCCGTCCGGTTACCCCGAAGCGATCGCCGATGGTCTCGCCGGCCAGCTTGCGGTCGGGCATACCCGCCGCAATCCGATGCCACTGCTGCGCGCCGCGATCCGGGAAACCTTCGAGGAAACCGGCCTGCTGGTTACGGGCCGCGACCATCACCCGGCCCCGGACCGCCTGCCGGCTCAGCCGATCTGGCGCGCCTTTGCCGATGCCGGAAGGCGGCCCGCGTTCGACGGGATGGACTATATCTGCCGGGCGATCACGCCCACCGCCTCGCCGCGGCGCTTCAACACCCGATTCTTCCTCGCCCGGGATGCCGCCTATGCCGGCAGCCTGGCGGGCGATGGCGAGCTGGTCGATCTCGCCTGGCGGCCGGTCGCGGCGATGTGGTCGATGGCAATTGTCGATGTGACTGAGCATGTGCTGCGCGAGGCGCTAACACGCTGGAACGAAAAGACTTCTCTCGGCACCCGGCCGGCCTCTTTGTTCTGCTATGTGGGCGACACCGCGCGGGTTCTGGCCCGCGGCAGCAAGGGATGAGGCCCATCGGCTCGGCCGCCGCCCCCTGCTTGACTTCGCGGCCCGTGCGGCTATGTTCCGCGCCCTGATGCAAACAGCGCCCCTGAGGCGCCCCGGGCCGCTCCGGCGGCCGGAATCTCCCAATTCGAGGCGACCATGGCGAAGGCGGCTTCCATCCTGATCAAGCTCGTGAGCTCGGCCGATACCGGGTTCTATTACGTCACGCGCAAGAACCCGCGGACGTCGACCGAGAAGATCCAGCTCAAGAAGTACGATCCGGTCGCGCGCAAGCACGTGGTCTTCAAGGAATCGAAGATCAAATAGCTGAACCCGCTTCAGCCTCAAGACCATAAGGCCGCCACGAAACTGGCGGCCTTTTTCGTGGAATGAACGGTCGCACCGCCGGACATCCTGGGGATCCTCCCGCGCGTTGGCGCGCCGATACCGCGCCGGTTGCGAATCCGCTACGATTCGCGCCCGCGACGGTACAAACCGGATGAACGACACCCACTTGCGCCTGCGCATCGGCATCGATCTCGGCGGCACCAAGATCGAGGGGATTCTGCTCGACCGTGATGGCGCCGTCCTGGCGCAGCGTCGCGTACCGACACCGGCGGGCGATTACCCGGCGACGCTCGAAGCGATCGCCGGCCTCGTCGATGCGCTCGAAGAGAACACGCCCGGTAACGCGAGCATCGGTGTGGGTATGCCCGGCGCGATCTCGCCGGCGACCGGTCTCGTCAAGAACGCGAACTCGGTCTGGCTGAACGGCACGCCATTCGACCGCGATCTTGCCGCAAGGCTCGGCCGGCCAGTGCGCGTCGCAAACGATGCGAATTGTTTTGCGGTCTCCGAGGCGAGCGACGGCGCGGCCGCCGGTCTCGCAACCGTGTTCGGTGTCATCCTCGGCACCGGCGTCGGTGGTGGGATTGCGATCAACGGTTATGCGCTGACCGGCGGCAATGCGATTGCCGGCGAATGGGGCCATAATCCGCTGCCCGCACCGCGCGACGACGAACGACCCGGCCTGCTCTGTTACTGCGGGCGGCATGGCTGCATCGAGACCTGGCTCTCTGGCCCCGGTCTCGCGCGCGATCACGAGCGCACAAGTGGCGAACGGCTTGACGGCGGCGCCATCGTCGCGCATGCCGAGGGTGGCGACAAAGCAGCGATGGCAACACTCGATCGGTACAAGGATCGGTTCGCCCGCGCGCTCGCCACCGTCATCAACATTCTCGATCCCGATGCGATCGTCCTCGGCGGCGGGCTCTCCTCGATGGCGTCGCTCTATACCGACATACCGCAACTCTGGACGCGGCATGTGTTCTCCGATCGCTGCATGACGCGATTGCTGCCGCCGAAACATGGTGCCGCGAGCGGCGTGCGCGGGGCCGCCTGGCTCTGGCCGGCCGACGGGGCCGCGCCATGATGCTCTGTCGCGAATGTCTGACGATGGTCGACGCGGCACCGGCCGACGAACGCTGTACCGTCTGCGCCTCGCCGCGCATCAAGATCCATGACGAGCTCGACCGGCTGTCGATCGCGCATATCGATTGCGATGCGTTCTATGCGGCAGTCGAGAAGCGCGACGATCCGAGCCTGCGCGACAAGCCGGTGCTGGTTGGCGGCGGCCATCGCGGCGTCGTATCGACCTGCTGCTATGTGGCACGGCTGTACGGCGTGCGCTCGGCGATGCCGATGTTCAAGGCGCTGCGCCTCTGCCCCGATGCGGTCGTGATCCGGCCCAACATGGCGAAATATGCCGGCGTCGGCCGCGAGGTAAAGCGGATGATGCTGGAGACGACGCCGCTGGTTGAATCTCTATCGGTAGACGAGGCGTTCCTCGATTTGTCCGGCACCGAGAAACTGCATCACGGCGCGCCGGCGCGCACGCTGGCGGCGCTCGCCCGCCGCATCGAGGCGCAGATCGGCATCACCGTCTCGATCGGGCTCAGCTACAACAAGTTCCTCGCCAAGATCGCCTCCGACCTCGACAAGCCGCGCGGCTTTGCGATCATCGGCCGCGGCGATGCGCTCGCGTTCCTGCGCGAACGGCCGGTGAGCCTGATCTGGGGTGTCGGTCCGGCATTGCAGCGCCGGCTCGCGCGCGACGGTATCGCATTCATCGGCCAGCTCCAGACCATCAGCGAGGCCGAACTGTCGAAGCGTTATGGCGCGATCGGGCGGCGGCTCGCGCGTTTCTCGCAGGGGCTGGATGACCGGACTGTCGAGCCGGAGAGCGAAACCAAGAGCATTTCCTGCGAGACCACGTTCGACACCGACATCGCCGACGGCCCGCAGCTTCTCGAATACCTGTGGCCGCTCTGCGAGGAACTTTCGGGCCGGATGAAGCGGAGCGGTTTTGCCGGCAGGACGATGACGCTCAAGCTCAAGACCGCGGATTTTCGTATCCTGACGCGCAGCCGCACGGCCGCACCACCGACCAACATGGCGGAGGAAATCTATGCCGTGGCGCGGGCCGCGTTACTGGACGAGGCGACCGGCACGGCCTATCGCCTGATCGGCGTGGGCATGAGCGGGCTGATCGAAGGCGACAGCATGCCGGACGAGAACGATCTGTTCGACGCCGGGCGCGTGAAGGCGCGCAAGATCGAACAGGCGATCGACACGCTGCGCGACAAGCACGGTGCGAGCGCGATCCGGAAAGGACGAGGCATCGGCGGGAAGCCCATACGCTGAAAGTCGTCCAGACAGCTTTGACCAAAAGGCTACCTAGACAAACTCAATTGCGAAATCTAAAGTTTCAACTTATAAGTAATGTACTTCTTTTAACTTCGCCGCGGCTTTGGGACTTTTTAAAATTCGATATGGCATACAATTTTGCCAATCTTTCGCCCGCAGATCTTGAAGATTTGGCCCGTGACCTGATCGGCCGCGAGATCGGTGTTCGCTTCGAATCGTTTACTCTTGGGCCAGACGGCGGGATCGACGGCCGACATGCCAAGGGTAAAAAGGCCGTCATCTTACAAGTAAAGCATTTCTTCGGCTCCACATACCCCGCCCTAAGACGCGAGATGAAAAACGAGCGCGCTGCGATAGAAAAGCTATCGCCCAAACGATACATTCTTGCAACGTCCCGTGGCCTCACTCCCAGAAACAAAGAAGAGCTCAGCGCTATTGTCGGGCCAGCGCTGAAGACCGAATCTGACATCTTCGGCCCTGGCGACTTTAACGGTCTCATCAGAAAATATCCGGACATCGAGAAATCGCACATTAAACTTTGGCTTTCTGGATCTGCAGTTCTTGAACGCGTCGTCCAAGCCGCTGCCCACTCTTTCAATAGAATTACACGCTCTGAGATTGAAACGAAAGTTCGCGTATACGCATCTAACCCCAGCCTAAAAAAAGCGCACGACCTTCTCGAAACTCATCATGTCGTTATCATTTCCGGCCCCCCAGGCGTGGGAAAGACAACGCTCGCTGAAATGCTCGCGTACGCATACGGAGCCGAAGACTGGGACCTCATTGCAATTCGCAGCCTAGATGATGGATTTGCTGCGATTGATGATACAAAAAGGCAAATGTTCTTCTTCGACGATTTTCTGGGGAAAGTTGCGCTTGACCGAAGAGCTTTATCGCAAAAAGATTCCGACCTCGTTAAAATTATCAAACGAGTTCAAAAATCCCCTAATGCGCGTTTTATACTGACCACACGTGCTTACATTTTTGAAGAAGCGCGACACGTTTCTGAAAATCTCTCGGATCAGCACCTTCGTATTAGTACATTTATGCTCGATGTGGGCGCGTATACGCGCCGGATAAGAGCCCGCATCTTGTATAATCATCTTCTTGTTGCGCCAACTCCGCGTAACCACGTTATCGCGCTGGTACAAAGTGGCAAGATCCGCGAGATCATTGACCACAGAAATTACAGCCCAAGGATTGTCGAGTGGATGACTGATGTCGTTCATATCGGAGACGTAGATCCTGCGATGTACCCTTCGGCATTCATCTATGCACTCGACCACCCGAGACGACTTTGGGATACGGCATTTCGGACACACATCTCCAGATCGTCTCAGCACTTGCTCTTTGCGGTGTTTTTTAGCTCTGAATACGGGGTCGGGATTGACGATCTTAGGCTGTCTTACGAGAGGCTCCATCCACATTTGTGTGCAAAGTATGGTGAACCACATGGCCCGAAAGACTTTGAGGAGGCTCTACGCATTTTAGAGGGAGGTTTTATTGTGATATCAGGAAAGCAAGTGGGCTTCATTAACCCCTCTCTACGAGACTATCTCATAGAGTATCTCAATGACCTGAACTTCCTTATAGAGTTTGCGACATGCGGTTGCCGAACGAATTGGGCGAGGCTGTTATGGCAGCACGGCGCTAAGTTAAATCCGTCGAAAAACGATATGATGAACTTCGCATTGTCATTTTCGAACATTGCTGAGGAGTTCGTTCATCTTCCAGTGTGGAAACGGGTTCGGCATGAGGCCGGAACTAATTTGTATGTAGACGGCATTTCGAACACTGAACGTATTGCATTGCTTCTGAAATGGTGGAAAGCAAGCGGAAACATGCGATTTTTAGAGCTAGCTAAATCGCTAGCGCATTCGCCAATTGATGGGTTTGACTCTTGGCGTGACGGAGACGAATTAGTCGATTTAATTGTAGAATTTTATGAAACAGATCTATTTGATGACGCGCCGCTCGCGATAGAGATTGCCGCTGCCCTTGAGACCGGCCTAATTGATATGATTGATTCTGGAATGTCGTTAGATGAACTTAGCGGGATAGTAAACCAAGTTGATTTGTGGAAATCGTATCTTGGCAATGACGTGTCTGCGTCGATTGATCGCGCGATTAGGAAAGAGTTTGACGAGGTACGATCGAGTGTTTCCACGATCGAATCGGAATCGACGCTAAACGACCATATTGAGACACTTCAAAAATTCGCAAAACGCGTGCCGATCCCAGAGTCAAAAGTGGATCGGGCCATCGAAGTAGTTCAAGAAAGGATTGAGGAGATTGAAGAACAAACTCCGCCTGCTGAAACCCCATCATTTGATGCGGACCCTGATTCCGAAATCGATCAGTTTGATAATGACGCACTCACGAGTTTATTTGCACCGTTGGCTGGCTCCAGCGGCGCTCGCTAAGGAAAAGCCGGTTTCGGCAACTAATTTTTGATTCCCCGACAGATTTATGACGCGATGTATGTCGCGATTTCTGCCTGGGGCCTCAGAAACTGGCAATGCGCGTCAACACACCGGTTCCGGCAGCACCTCAAATCGGATCAGTTTGCCGTCGACAGTGAAGTCGCCATAGTCGAGCGTCATGCGATCGACGATGCCGTTGTCGAACAGCCAGATCGTCTGTTCGTGGGTCGGGATGCTGTCGGGGCTGCCGAACTCATAGAAGGCGAGATCGACGCGCCAGCCTTCATGGCCTTCCACCATTTTAGGATCGAGCGCCTCGGCCAGCGCCATGTCGTCGGCGCGCGGCAGGATGACCGCACCGACTTCGTAAAGGCCATTGTCCGTCGTCCCGTCGAAGAGCTGCGCCCAGAGCCGCTCCATCCCCTGCTGCGCGGCCGCGACAATCGCGAAACTATGCGTGGTCGGAAAAATTGTGCCGGCCGGCAATTCGACATCCTGCACCTCGGGCTTGATGTAATGCGCCATGCCGCCTTCATCGCCCCCCGCATCCCCATCCAGCGTCGCATCGCCGCGCAGCTCCTCGGTGATGGCGCCGTTCTCGTACTGCTTGAGCTGGAAGCGATATTGCTGCCCGTCCTTCGATTCCCAACTCGTCAGGCTCCAGCCGAGTTCGAGACTGACGCCGGTACGGTATTCGAAGTTCATTCGCGTGCGCTGCGTCACACTCCAGCCGTCGCATGAGTCCGCCCATTCGAAGGCCATTTCGCCGCTGACATCGATGAACTCCGCTTCGCCGCCCGAGGCCAGCCGCAACTCGTAGGCGGCACGATGGGGAACGACGCCGATCTCCGATGCCGATTCCGCCCGGATGTCGCCCGGAGCGCCCGCCACCGCCAGGGCCAGGACCAATAGCAGACCGGCGGCGGGTCGGCGGCAGGACGAACCGCTTCGGTCCAAAGACAATGACATCATCGACGATTTCCATTAATTGGGGCGGCCGCGCCGAGCATAGCGGCCCGCAAGCGCCCGGGAAAGAAACCGGTCCGATCGAGACAAAGGGGTAGGGAATGGCCAAAAAGCCTGTCGTGTTCGTCACCCGCAGGGTGCCCGATGCCGTCACCGAGCGCCTCAAGCGCGATTACGAACCGCGGCTCAACGCCGATGACCATCTGCCCTGCGGCGACGAGGTCGTGGCCGGCGGCGCCGGCGCCGACGCGCTGCTGCCCTGCCCGACCGACAAGGTGACCGCCGAGGTCATCAACAAGCTGCCGGACAGCGTGAAGATCATCGCGACCTTTTCGGTCGGCTACGAGCATATCGACGTGAACGCGGCGAAGGCGCGCGGCATCATCGTGACCAACACGCCCGACGTGCTGACCGATGCGACCGCCGACATCGCGATGCTGCTGATCCTCGGTGCCGCACGGCGCGCATCCGAGGGCGAGCGCATGGTGCGCAACAAGACCTGGGGCGCCTGGGCGCCGACGGGGATGCTCAGCGTGCATGTCACGGGCAAGCGACTCGGCATCTACGGAATGGGCCGGATCGGCCAGGCGCTTGCCAAGCGCGCCCGCGCCTTCGACATGCAGATCCACTACAACAACCGCAGCCGGCTCGCGCCGGAACTCGAACATGGCTCCGTCTTTCATGCGCGCGCGGAAGACATGCTGCCGCACTGCGATTTCCTGTCGCTCAACTGTCCGGCAACGGCGGAGACCAGCGGCTTCCTCAACGCCGCGCGCATCGCAATGTTGCCCGACGGTGCGATCGTCGTGAATTCGGCGCGCGGGCCGATCGTCGACGACGAGGCGCTGATCGCGGCACTCAAATCGGGCAAACTGTTCGCGGCCGGGCTCGATGTCTATACCGGCGAGCCGAACATCAATCCGAAATATCGCGACCTCGAGAACGCGTTTCTGCTGCCGCATCTCGGCAGCGCCACGACCGAGACGCGCAACGCGATGGGCTTCAAGGCGCTCGAGAACATGGACGCCTATTTCGCCGGCAAGGCGCCGCCCAACCGCGTGGTGTGAGGAGTGGACTTCGTTTCCCCCTCCCCTTGCGGGAGGGGGTAGGGGGAGGGTGATCACAAACACAAATGCGATTGAATACTGTACCCCCCACCCTAGCCCTCCCCCGCAAGGGGGGGAGGGAATTGCTTTTTAATTGCCGATAGTCGCGCAAGAAGAACAGAGCCGGACGAAAGCGCCTACGCCGCCGCCGGCGGTCCGTCGGGCTGGGCGAGCGTGATCGCGTGCAGGCCCGAACCGCCGTCGGCGATGTCGCCGGCCGGCACCTGCGTTACCTCGCGGCCCGCGAAGGCGCGCGATACCGCCTCGTAGGCGCGCTTGTCCTGCGGATCCTCAAAGGCTGGCATGACCACGCCGCCGTTCGCCACATAGAGGCTCACATAAGAGAGCGGCAGCCGGTTGCCGTCGCGCCCGGCGCGCGCGCGCGGCTGCTCGATCTCGACCACGTCAAGCGTGCGGCCGGCGGCATCGTGCGCGGCGCGAAGCTGCGCGAGATTTTCCTGCAGCAGCGCGAAATTCGGATCGGCGCTGTCGCTGCAGCCGAGTGCGAGCACGAGCCCGGGCTTGGCAAAACAGGCGACGGTTTCGACATGCCCCGGCCCGCCATGCCAGGCGAGCCCGTCGGGCAGCCAGATCACTTTCTCGATGCCGAGATAATCGCGCAGCACGATCTCCGCATCGCTGCGGGTCAGCCCGACATTGCGCGCGGGATCGAGGATGACGCGCTCGCTTGCGATCAGCGTGCCCTCGCCGTCGCCGACGATCGCACCGCCATCGAGTACCAGCGGCGGCTCATAGCGCCGCATCTGGAGATGTTCGAGGATGAGCGCCGCGACGGCAGCGTCGCGCTCGTGATCGATATAGCGGCCGCCCCAGCCGTTCCACTGCCAGTCGACGCCGGCAACAATGCCGTCCTGGTTGACGACGAACACCGGACCGTTATGGCCGAGGATCGCGTCGTCATGCTGCAGCGAGAAGGTCGATATATTCTCGCCGGTCGCGATCGAGACTTCGGCGACATTCTTGGGCTTGGCGATGAAGGTGACCGGTTCGAAGCGCGCGATCGCGCCCGCAATCTCGGCATAGGCCTCGCGCGCCGCCTCGCGGTTCTCGCCCCAGCTTTCTTCGCGTGCCGGCCACGCCATCCAGCAGCGCAGATGCGGTGCCCAGGGCGCGGGCAGTCGGAACCCGTCAGCGGCGGGAATTGCCAAGCTTTCTGTCCTCTTTCAATGCGGCCGGGGGCGGAGTCTAGGGGCGCACCTGCCGGCGCGCAATCGGTACGCGGACGCGCCGGTCAGCGCGATTTGGGCTTCGGAAGCTCAAGCCGGATATGCAGTTCGCGGAGCCGTTCCGGCGGCACTTCGGCCGGCGCCAGCATCATCAGATCCATCGCCTGCTGGTTCATCGGGAAAGCGATCACCTCGCGGATGTTCGGTTCGTCGGCGAGCAGCATGACGATGCGATCGATACCCGGCGCCGAGCCGCCATGCGGCGGCGCGCCGAACTTGAGCGCGGCCAGCATGCCGCCGAACCGCGCCTCGACCTCGCTCGCATCATAGCCGGCGATCTCGAACGCCTTATACATGATCTCGGGCTTGTGGTTCCGGATCGCACCCGAGGAAAGTTCCACGCCGTTGCAGACGATGTCGTACTGATAGGCCTTGATCGTCAGCGGATCCTGTTTCTCGAGCGCCTCGAGCCCGCCCTGCGGCATCGAGAACGGGTTGTGGCTGAACTCGATTTTCTTCGTATCGTCATTCAACTCGTACATCGGGAAATCGACGATCCAGCAGAAGCGGAACGCATTCTGTTCGATCAGGCCGAGCTCTTCGCCGAGCCGCGTCCGCACGATGCCGGCGAATTTGGCCGCGCTGGCCGCCGGCCCGCAGGCGAAGAAGACGGCATCGCCGGGCGACAGCCCGGCCGCTTCGCGGATCGCCTCGAGCCGCGCCGGATCGAGATTCTTCGCGATCGGACCCTTTGGCCCGTCCTCGCCATAGACGATGTACCCGAGGCCCGGCTGGCCCTGCTCGCGCGCCCAGTCGTTGAGCTTGTCGAAGAAGCTGCGCGGGCGCGCGGCGGCACCGGGCGCCGGGATCGCGCGCACGACGGCGCCGGTTTCGATCTGCTTGGCGAAAATGCCGAAGCCGCCGCCGCGGAACGGCTCGGTGACGTCGGCGATCCGAATCGGGTTGCGCAAATCGGGCTTGTCCGAGCCGTAAAGAAGCATCGATTGATCGAACGCAATGCGCGGAAACGGTAACGGGGACACGCTGCGGCCATTGGCGAACTCCTCGAACAGCCCATGCAGCACCGGCTCGATTGCATTGAACACGTCGTCCTGCGTGACGAACGACATCTCGAAATCGAGTTGGTAGAACTCGCCCGGCGAACGGTCTGCGCGCGCATCCTCGTCGCGGAAACAGGGCGCGATCTGAAAATAGCGGTCGAAGCCGGCGACCATCAGGAGCTGCTTGAACATCTGCGGCGCCTGCGGCAATGCATAGAATTTACCGGGATGGATGCGGCTCGGCACCAGATAGTCGCGCGCGCCCTCGGGCGAACTCGCGGTCAGGATCGGCGTCTGGAATTCGGTGAAACCCTCGTCCTGCATGCGGCGGCGAACCGATGCGATCACCTTGTTGCGCAACATGATGTTGGCATGGACACGCTCGCGCCGCAGATCGAGAAAGCGATAGCGCAGACGGATGTCCTCGCCGGTATCCTCGTCGCTGTTGACCTGCAGCGGCAGCATCTCGGAGGTCGCCTCGAGATGGAACTCGGCCACCTGCAGCTCGATCTCGCCGGTCGGCAGCCTGGAATTCACTGTTTCAGCCGAGCGTGCGACCACTTTGCCCGAGACCGTGATGACGCTTTCGAGGCGGGTTTCGCCGACCGCGCCGAACGCCGGGTTCGACGAATCGACGACGCATTGCGTGATCCCGAAATGATCGCGCAAATCGATGAACAGCAGATTGCCGTGATCGCGCCGGCGATGGATCCAGCCCGAGAGCCGGACCGTCTCGCCGACATGGCCGGTCCGCAGCGCGCCGCAGTTATGCGTCCGATAACGATGCATCCAATTCCCCGCCAGAAACCGGCGCGAAAAGGCACGGAAACCGGCGTCCTGTCAAGGCAAGGCGCCGTTTCCGGCCGCCTTCCGCCCCCCATGCAAATCGTGTAATGGACATGCCAATGACCCCCATCCGGGATAGCGTGGCCCTAACCGAATTCTGTGCCCAACAGCGTGGCGCGGAATTCATCACCGTCGATACCGAATTCATGCGCGAGCGGACCTACCGCCCGCAGCTCTGCCTGGTCCAGATCGCCGGCCCCGAAACGGCCGCCGCGATCGATCCGCTGGCCGAGGGCATCGATCTCCAGCCGCTCTACGACCTCATGGCCGATCCGGCGACGATCAAGGTCTTCCATGCGGCGCGTCAGGATTTCGAAATCTTCTATCAGATGGCCGGCCAGGTGCCCCATCCCTTCGCCGACACCCAGGTCATGGCGATGGTGCTCGGCTTCGGCGAAGCGGCGAGCTACGAGACGCTAGCGAATAAGCTGGCCGGTGCCCATATCGACAAGACCCAGCGTTTCACCAACTGGTCGCATCGGCCGCTGTCGGACCGCCAGATCGAATATGCGATGAGCGACGTCATTCCCTTGCGCAAGGTCTATGAGCGTCTGCACAAGAAACTCGCCGCCGCCGGCCGCACCGACTGGGTCGCGGACGAGTTGGCGATTTTGACCGACCCGAAGACCTATCAGGTCAATCCCGAAGGCGCCTGGATGCGGCTCCGGCCGCGCACCAACAAGCCGCGCTATCTCGCCGTGCTGCGCGCGGTCGCGGGCTGGCGCGAGAACGAGGCCGACCGGCGCGATTTGCCGCGCAACCGGGTGTTGCGCGACGACACCTTGCTCGATATCGCCGCGCAGGCCCCGACAACGGCGGAAGCCTTGTCGCGCGCGCGGGGGTTGCCACGCGGTTTTGCCGAGAGCGCCGGGGGCAAAGCGCTGCTGGCCGCGATCGCCGAGGCCGACGCGCTGCCGGAGAGCGAATGCCCCTATCTTGCGCCGCGCCCGGTTGGCGCCAACGGGTCGGGACCGCTGGTCGACCTGCTCAAGGTTCTCCTGAAGATGCGCTGCGAGACCAACGAGGTCGCGCAGAAGCTGGTCGCCAATTCCGCCGATCTCGAACGCATCGCCGCCGACGACGATGCCGACGTGCCCGCGCTCAAGGGCTGGCGGCGCGAGATTTTCGGCGCCGACGCGATCGCCCTCAAGAAGGGGACGCTGGCGCTCGCCGTGATCGGCCACCGCATCCGGACCATCGATCTCGCGAAACAGAAAGACGGGGTGATCCGCCCATGAAGCCTGTCGCCGAACCCGTCGTCGCTGCCGTTACCCGGGCCTTGCGGCCCGGCCGCATGATGCTGGTGTCGTTGCTCTTGGCTACCGTCGCCTGGCTGAGCGCCGGCACCGTTGCCGCGCAGGATGCCCCGCAATTCCAGCTACCGCTGCAATGCGAAATGGGCACCGATTGCTGGGTGCTGCGGTACTTCGATCACGATTCCGGACCCGGGACGCGCGACCATGAGTGCGGTTTTTTGACCGGCGACGATCATCGCGGCATCGATATGCGGGTGCGCGATTTCGTCGCGATGCACGAAGGCGTGCTGGTTCTGGCGGCGGCCGACGGCGTGGTCAAGGCGACGCGCGACGGCGTCGAAGATGTTTCCGTCGTCGACAATACCGACAGCCGCGAAGAGATAAGCAAATACGGGCTCGGCAACACCGTGATCATCGAGCATGGCAATGGCTGGCAATCGGCTTACGGCCATATGCTGAAGAACAGCGTGCTGGTGCGCGAAGGCGACCAGGTGACCGCCGGCCAGCCGATCGGCATGGTCGGCTTGTCGGGGCTCACGACATTTCCCCATGTGCATTTCATGGTGAAGCATAACAACAAGAACGTCGATCCGTTCACCGGCGAAGGCGATGCGGCCTGCGGCGACACCAGCGGCACGCTCTGGGCGCCGGACACGCTGGCCACACTCGAATACCGGCCGGCCGGATTGCTGATCGCCGGATTTTCCGACGTGATGCCGAACGTGAAGGATGCCGAGGAAGGCGTCTATACGCGCACGCCCCCGCGATCCGACGGCGAGGTGATCGCTTTCTGGTATCACATGTTCGGTATCGCCAAGGGCGATCGCGAGATCGTGCGGCTGGTCGGCCCGGGCGAACGGGTGATCGCCGAGACCGACCGCATCGCTGAAAAGAACCGCGTGCTGGCCTTCGGCTTCGTCGGCGACAAACTGAACGGACAGCGGCTCGATCCGGGCCTGTATCGCGGCGAGTATCAGGTGATCCGCTCGGTCAACGGGGTCGACGAGGTACTGATCGACGAAATCGTCGAGATTTCGATCGAATAGGCCGTGCCTAGCGCGCGGGCGGACCGTTTTCGACGATTCGCGCGGCGCCATCGCCGAGGACGCATATCGCATCCTGCTTCATCGTGAAGGCCAGCATCTCCGGTCGCGACAGACCGAGATGGAGGCCGCGAACGATCCGCAGAATCAGACCGTGCGAAACGATGACAGCGGGCGCTTGGCAATCCTTCAGCCAGCCGGCGACACGATCCGACACCGCCTCAAAACGCTCGCCGCCCGGTGCGCAGAAGAGATAATCCAACGGACCGGAGCCATCGAAGACACCGGGATTCGCCTTTTCGATTTCCGGTTCGGTCATCCCGTCCCATGAACCGGCGGTCACGGCACCGAGGCGCGCGTCGACGATCGAATCGAGCGGCACATGGCGCGCCATGATCGCCGCCGTTTCGAGGGCGCGATCGGCCGGGCTTGCATAGGAACGTAGCGGCCGTTCCGATGCGTCCAGCGTCTTCGCGAGCAACCAGCCGACCGCATCGGCCTGCGCGCGACCACGTTCGGTCAGTGGCGAATCGAGCCGCCCCTGATAGCGGCCGGCCGCGTTCCAGATCGTTTCACCGTGACGCACCAGATAGAGCACAGCATCCCCTCGCTTCTCACGAACGTTAGCCTGCCGCGTCAGCGGCCTGCAGCGCCATCGGTCGCGACAAAGGTGACCGGCCGATCCAAAGCGCGGCCGAGCGCCTCGAGCCGGCGTTTTACCGCCTCGCCATAGAGCGCGACTTCGCCGGTCGGCAGAGCGAGCGCGAGACGCTCCGGTTCGAGCCGCAGGGCGGCGTTCTTCAGCAGCCCCGTTGCCCCGCCGCCGCTGATCGAGAAGGCAAGCCGCAAGGCGAGCCCGAGCGCGATCGCCTGGCGCCTGCCGTCGCCGTCGAGCATGCGTTCGACCGCGCTGTTCTCGGCCATTTCGCCGCCATAACGATAGGAGATCGCGGTCGCCGCGAAGATACGGTCGCGATGGTTCCAGCCGACGGCCGGCAGATGCAGCATCCGGTAGAAGCTATGCTCGGCGCGATAGTCGGGATGTTCGCGCCAACCGATGTCGCTCATGTGGCAGATCGCGCGAACCAGCCGCTCGGACAAAAGATCCGACGGCGGCAGGATCGGCGCGATCCAGGGGGCAAGGTCTTTGCCGGGATCGCCGAAGCGGCTTTCGCGCGCACCGAGCTCGCGCGCATAGGCGATCAGCGGATCCTTGCGCTGTTCCGTGCGCGTCAGGCGGTTGAACAGAAACCCCTCGCGCAATCCATAGGCCGAGAAAACAACTTCCGACGGTGCGGCATGCCGCAGCAGCCTCTCCAGCAGGAGGGCTGCGAAGGGCAATGTCTCGACGCGCTTGCGCGAGACACCGCGGATGGTCGCCAGACTGCGCCGTCCAAGGCGGCCGACGACGCGCGCGAGATTCTCACCTTCGCTGCGGCTCAGCCGGTACTGATGGATGATATGCAGCGGGTAGTGCGTCTGCTCCATATGGATGCGCGCGAGGTTTCGCCACGCGCCGCCGACCGCATAAAAGCGCTTTCCGGCGATCTCGTTGAGCCAGGGCAGCGACGTCAGATGCTGGTCGATAATCTTGCGCGCGCTGTCGCGATCGCCGAGCGCGCTGCCGATCAGCCGGACCGGACCGAGTGGCAGGGTGCCATAGGCGCCGATCTTCCCGCCGTTGAGCCGCACCAGCTCGAGGCTGCCGCCGCCGAGATCGCCCATCATGCCGTCGGCTTCGGGAGTGCCGGCGACAACGCCCGAGGCCGAGAATTTTGCTTCCTCCTCGCCGCTCAGGACGCGCACCGGTGCGCCGCATTGCAATTCGACCTGGCGGCAGAACTCCGGTCCGTTCGCCGCATCGCGCACAGCCGCGGTTGCCAGCAGATGCAGCTCGCCGACCGCCATTGCGCGCGCCAGCCGCACGAACCGGTTGAGATTGGCGAGCGCCTGTTCGACGCCCTCTTCGTGAAGCTGGCCGCTTTCGTCGAGCCCGCGTCCGAGACCGCACAGGACCTTCTCGTTGAACACGACCTGGGCCGCGCGGGTTTCGCCGTCGAACACCACAAGCCGGATCGAATTCGACCCGATATCGACAACGCCGATACGTTCGCTGCCGCGACCCCGCCTGGCTGCCGGCATTCGCGGTTCGATCAGCCGCGGGCCAGTTCGAGGCTGCTCGGCACCTGACGGGAGCGTTTGAGCGCGCTGCCGCGGCCGGAGAGACTCGGATTGGTCATGAAATAGGTATGCGCGCTGAACGGTTCGGGTTCGGGATCGAGCCGCCGATACAAGCCATCGGGCCGCAGCACCCAGCTCTGCAAATTGTCCTTCAGGTTCGCGATCATGATCTGGTCGAGCACCTGCTGGTGAACGGTCGCGTTCTCGATGGGCAACAGCACCTCGAGACGACGGTCGAAATTGCGCGGCATCCAGTCGGCGGAGGAGATGTAAACCTTGGCCTTGCGCGAGGGCAGCCGGTTGCCATTGCCGAAGCAGACGATACGCGAATGTTCGAGGAAGCGCCCGATGATGCTCTTCACATGGATGTTCTCGGATAGCCCCGGTACGCCCGGCCTGAGACAGCAGATGCCGCGCACCACGAGTTCGATCGACACACCGGCGCTGGAGGCCTCGTACAGCGCATCGATGATGTCGCAATCGACCAGTGCGTTCATCTTCGCCCAGATCGCCGCCGGGCGGCCGGCCTTGGCATGTTCGATCTCTTCGCGGATCAGGCCGAGCAGGCTCGGCCGCAAGGTGAGCGGCGCGATCGCAAGTTTCTCCATCCGCTCGGGCCGTGCGTAGCCGGTCATATAGTTGAACATGCGCACGGCGTCCTGGCAGAGCGCCGGATCGCAGGTGAAGAAGGACAGGTCGGTATAAATCTTCGCCGTGACCGGATGATAATTGCCGGTGCCGAAATGCACATAGGAGCGCAAAGCCGCCCCTTCGCGCCGCACCACGAGCGATATCTTCGAATGGGTCTTGAGTTCAAGGAAACCGTAGACGACCTGCACGCCGGCCCGTTCCAGATCGCGCGCCCAGCGGATATTGGCTTCCTCGTCGAAGCGCGCCTTGAGCTCCACCAGGGCTGTCACCGTCTTGCCGGCCTCGGCCGCCTCGATCAGCGCTTTCACCACAGGTGAATCGTCGCTGGTACGGTAGAGCGTCTGCTTGATCGCAACGACGGATGGATCGCGCGCGGCCTGGCGCACGAACTGCACCACCACGTCGAAACTCTCATAGGGGTGATGGACGACGATATCCTTCTGCCGGATTGCAGCAAAACAGTCGCCGCCCATGTCGCGAATCCGTTCGGGAAAACGCGCATTGAACGGCGGAAACTTGAGATCGGGCCGGTCGTCGACGATAAGCTTCGAGATGCTGGCAAGACCGAGCAGTCCGTCGAGCACGAAAACATCGCTGCGCGACACGTCGAGCTCGTCGATCACGAACGAGAGCAGTTCTTCCGGCATGCCGGTATTGACCTTGAGCCGGATCACATTGCCGCGCCGGCGGCGCTTGAGTGCGCTTTCAAACAGGCGCACCAGATCCTCGGCCTCTTCCTCGATTTCGATTTCGCTGTCCCGGATCAGGCGAAAGCGTCCGTGCGCGATGACATCGAAGCCGGGGAACAGCCGGTCGAAATAAAGTGCCACCAGTTCCTCGAGCGGCACGAACCGGATGCGTTCGCCGGGCAGCCGGATGAATCGCGTGATGAGCGCGGGCAGCGGCAGGAGCGCGCGCATCTGGCGCCCCTCTTCGCGGCCGCGCAATTCGAGCACGATGCAGAAACCGAGATTGGGAATGAACGGAAAAGGATGCGCCGGATCGACCGCCATCGGCGTCAGGACCGGGAAGATCTCGTCCTGGAAATAGCCGTCGAGCCATTGCCGTTCGGCGTCCGTGAGTTCGACCGCATCGACCAGCGCGATATCCGCCTCGCGCATCTCGTGACGAAGTTCGCGCCAGCAGGTCTGCTGCGTGCCGAGGAGGTCGCCCGAGCGCGCGTTGATCGCGACAAGCTGCTGCAGGGGTGTGAGCCCGTCTTCGCTCGGCGTCGATATGCCGGCCGCGACCTGGCCGCGCAACCCGGCCACGCGCACCATGTAAAACTCGTCGAGATTGTTCGCCGAGATCGACAGGAAGCGCAGTCGTTCGAGCAGCGGATGACGCACATTGAACGCCTCTTCGAGGACGCGTTCGTTGAACGCGAGCCAAGAGAGCTCGCGGTTGATGAACCGGCTTTCGGCGGTCGTCCCGATCACCTGGTCGGGCAAGGCCATCTCGTTCATAGGTCGCTCCCGCGAATCCGGTTCCCGGCGGCGCCGGCGTCCGGCCGCGTCCCCAACACTAATGTCATAATATGTATTTTATCATGCCAGCCCGCCCTGTCGCGGCCCCTCTGGCCCCGAAACGGCGAATCCGGAAAGGGCCCGAATGAAACGGCTTTACCTGTTGCGGCATGCAAAATCGAGCTGGGCCGACCCGGACGGGTCCGATTTCGAGCGCTCGCTCTCCAAACGCGGCCGACGCGCCGCCCCGTCGATCGGAGCGTTCATCGAAAGCGAGGGCCTGACGCCGCGTCTGGTTCTCTGCTCGACCGCATGCCGCACACGCGAGACCTGCGAGCTCATGTCGGCCAACTGGACGCCCCCGCCGGATATCCGGTTCGAAGACAGACTCTATCTGGCGGCGCCCGAGACGATCCGCGCGCTGCTCGCCGGCCTGGCGGCCAATGCCGACCAGGTCATGGTGATCGGCCACAATCCTGGCATTCAGACACTCGCTTCAGACCTGGGTGGCGGCGACCGCAGCGAGGCCATGCGCCGGCTGCGCAGCAAATATCCCACCGGCGGCCTTGCCGTCTTCGATCTCGATATCGATCGCTGGCGCGACGTCGGGACGGCGAAGGCAACGCTGCGCCGTTTCATCGCACCGCGCGATCTCGATTAGGCCGGATCGTCGAGGCCGAGACCGCGCAAATCGGGATCGTTCTCGTCGCGCTGCGGTTTGGGCGGCTTCGGCCAAAAGACCGGGCTTTTGCGAAACCGGTTCCAAACCTTCCGAAAGCGGATCAGATCATGTTCGACGCGCTGCGCCTGCCAGCCGGCGATGAGCGCACGCACCTGCGCCGACCGGACCTTGCCGATCTGCGCGACCAGCGGCGGTTCGGCGTCCGCCATCAGATGTTCGGTCACCACCGCATCGTTGATCGAACCCAGATCGTCCTGCAGATCGGACAGCGCCAGAAGGAACGCCTTGCTTGCCTTGCGTGGATAGATCGGGCGGAAGAACTCGGCCACGTAACGCATCTTCTTGGCGGCGATGCGCAGCTCATGCAGTTCGACCAGGGTCAGATTGTCGGCCTTGCCGAAACGGCGCAGCCGGCGATAGCGTCCCTGCAGCCGATCGCGCGCGAAATCGCCGAGCGGCGCCTCGCCATCGCGATCGAGCCAGTCCTCGCTCGCGAGCCATCCGCCGATTCGCAGCATGATCTCGCAATGCCGGTGCCCGTCGATGGTTTCGCGCGCATGAAGGTAAGCATCCTCGCGCCGGGCAACGGCAACGTCCCGCAGCGCCGGCAGATCGCCATCGTGAGGCAGTCGGCGCAGGATCGGCGCCAGCGTCTCGGCAATGAACACATCCCAGTCGCGCGCGGGGCCGAGCTGCTGCTGCAGCCAGCGCAGTTCGTCCGTGAGATATGCGAACAGATCGGCCCGCAGCACATCGCGGCAGGCACCGACCAGGGCGCGAAGGCGACGCAGCGCGACCCGCATCTGATGGATGCCTTCGGGGTCGTTGCCATGACGCAGGACGACACTGTTCCGGTGATACAGCTGCAAACAATTCTCGATCATCGCCGCGAGACCCGCGCCGACGGTCATCCCGGCATCGAGGGCCAGCGGCACCGACTTCACGGGTTCGGGCTGCCATCGGTCGGCGAGCGCAAAGCCTCGCGCCGATTTGGTCCGCGGCTCGATCGTGAGCGGATGGGCCTGGGCCAGTCTGAGTGCGACATCGAAGAGCCGTCGCGGCTCGCCGTCCTCGAGTTCGAGCTCGATCTCGGAGATACGTTCCTCACGTCCGTCGGCTTCGACCAGGCCAGCATCGTAAACCAGTTCGATGTCGGTACTCTCGAAACGCAACGGCCAGGCCGTGCGTTTTATTCTGGTTTCGAAGATCGACACGAGCGCCGCCGGATCGATGGCCCTATCGCAGGTGCGCGCGAGAATGTCGCGCTCGCGCAGGCCCAGTTCCGGTAGAGGGCCGCGGACCTGCGCTTCGATTTCTTCATGGACCTGTGCGCTTGCGGTCGGCACCGGCAGTTTGATCGTCTGTATCCAGCGGCGATTGACCCGCCGCACGCGCAGCGCAACGCCGGCGTTCGAGAGATTGCGATCGGGCGTGTCAAAATAGATGCTGCGCAGATTGCGCGTTGAAACCGGGCCGCGCGCGAGACGCTGCAGCAACGGTTCGCGGCGGAAGGCGGCCGCCTGCGTTGCCGGCAGATGCAGTTTCAGTTCAAATTCCCGGGACATGCGCCGCTCGATAACCCCCTGCGCCCACCCTGCATAGCGGAAGGTTTTCCGGCAGAAAAGTGCCGGTTCCGTTAAAGAACCGTGACGGATTCGTGACAGTCGTGGCTCAGGGCCGGTCGGGCGCCTTTTCGTCCCAATCGGCCAGGGTTTCGCGCACCAAGGATACAGTGATTCGGCGGCCGCCTGCGAGGGCCCGCCGGTCGAGTTCCGCGACCAGAGACCGTGCCGCGTCGAACGAACGCTCCATCCGCGCCAACAGATAGGCGATGGCATCGGGCGTTGCCTCGAGCTGCCGATCCGCCAGAAGCTTGGTCAACACGGCCTCCAGCAATTCGTCGTCGGGCGCATCGATGCGTATCGCCGGCAGGGCCGCAAGCCGCGAGCGCAGGTCGGCGAGCCGGATCGGCCATCGCGCCGGCGGCGTTCGGGCCAGCAGCAGCAGATGACCGCCCTGCTCGGCCAGCAGATTGTGCAGATGAAGCAGCGCCTGCTCGCCGGCGGGTGCCAGCGACGGTTCATCGGGCCAGTCGATTACGGCCGCACGCGCATCGCCCAGAAGATCGGGCACGCGCGCGGGTTCAAGGGCGGCGGGATCGATCGCGACCGCCTCGCTGCGTATTTGCCAGATCGCGCCGAGATGGGTCTTGCCGCTGCCGGCCGGGCCATGCACCGCGAGACCCGGCCCCGGTGGCCAGTCGGGCCATCGCTCGATCCAGGCGCGCGCCGCGCGGTTGCAGGCGGCGACGATAAACGCTTCCTCCCGGAAATCGGGCTGGTGCGCGAATTCGAAGGGCAGTTGGCCACGAGCGCCGGTCATCGCCTGACCATCATCGCATCGAAATCAGAGAGCGGGCGGCGGCAACGGCATCGGCGGCTTGTCGGCGCCGTCGGGATCGTAAAGGCGGCTCGCGAGAAACCGGCCGAGGGCAAAGCGCGATACGACGCCGATCACCGCCATGACCGGCACCGCAAGCAACAGCCCGAGGAAACCGAACAATGCGCCGCCGGCGAGCAATGCGAAGATCACCCAGACGGGATGCAGCCCGACATTCTCGCCGAGCAGTTTCGGCTGGAGGATGTTGCCCTCGATCGCCTGCCCCAGCATGAAAATGCCGGCGGTCACCGCGACCCACACCCAGTTATCGAATTGCAGATAGGCGAGCCCGACCGACACGATCAGCCCGACGATGCTTCCGACATAGGGAATGAACGAGAGCAACCCGGCGAATACACCGATGGCGAGGCCGAAATTGAGCCCGATCGCGGTCAGGCCCACGCCATAGAAGCACGCGAGAAATAGACAGATCGTCGCCTGGCCGCGGGCGAAACCGGCGAGCGTGCGATCGATCTCGTGCATCTGCTGGCGAACGACTGGGGCATGCCGCGGCGGCAGCCAGCTGTCGAGTTTCGTGACGATCCGGTCCCAGTCGCGCAGCAGGTAAAAAGCGACAATCGGTGTGATGAAGATCAGAGACAGCACATTGAAGAACGCGAGGCTGCCGGTCAGGATGCCGCCGATCGCGCCGCCAACCCAGGAGAGCGCGTTGCTGATCTGGCCGGCCGCACTACCGAGATCGGGCGACGTCGCACCTGGCGCGTGCTGCCGGATTTCAGCCACCAGGGGATCGATCTTGTCGGCGATCGCCCCGATATACTCCGGCAGATTCTCGGCGAGTGCGACGAACTGCTCGTACAGCAGCGGCACCAGCACGGCCAGCAGGACCAGCACGATGAATGCGAAGGCGATGGTGACGACCGCGGTCGCCCAGGTGCGCGACAGGCCGAGCCTTTGGATCCGGTCGCAGAGCGGATCGAGGCAATACGCGATCGCCATGCCGGCGACAAACGGCAGCAGCACGCCGCGCAGCATGTAAAGGATGAAGCCGACCGCCAGGAGGATGGCGAGCGACCAGAGGACGCGCCGTTCGATGCTCACGCCGTTCATTTGGTGGGCTCCATGCCGACATACCGGCGTCCCCAGACGAAAACATAAGCACCGCCGGAGATGATCGTCGTCGTCGCCACGGCATAGACCAGATACTCGATCAGGCCGAAATCGTCGAAGCCGATCCCCTGCCGCGCCAGCAGCAGCGCCGCCAGCCCGATCTGGGCGACAGTATTCACCTTGCTCACGAACAAAGGCTGCATCTTCAGAGACTGGGTGAGCGTCTGATAGAGAATTGCACCGCCGACGATGATGATGTCGCGGAACACGACAATGATCACCAGCCATTCGGCGACATAGTTCATATGGCCGAGAGTGACATAGACACCGACCAGCAGCGCCTTGTCGGCGAGCGGATCGAGGAACGCGCCGACCGTCGAGCGGAGCTGCAGTTTGCGCGCAAGGAACCCGTCGAGCGCATCGCTAATCCCCGCCGCAACGAACAGCCAGAAAGCCGGTGCGAAGCGTTGCTCGAGAATGAGCCAGACCATCAGCGGTACGGAAAACAGCCGCGTCAGCGTGATCAGGTTGGGCAACAGCGGCAGCAACGCCGATCCGGAGAAAAAGTTCAAGGCTGCAGCGTCGGATCGGTGGCGGCATCGGCCGCCGGATCGATCCCGGCGCCCTCGAGATGCGTCTCGTCGGCGACCGGTTCGACCGGCAAGGGCGCCGGCGTAAACCCGCCGCTCAGTTGCAGCGTCCAGTTGCCGGTAGTGGCCATCAGGGACAACCCGCGGCCGGCGAGTGCACGTTCGAGGCTCGGCTGATCTCCGCCATAGAGCAGATCGAACCGCGCTTCGGTCAGTGCGAGATAACGCATATCGACAGATTGAACCGATGGCACCTGCGCAAGACGCCGACGGATTTCCAGCCATTCCTCGAGCCCGGCCAGCGGCGCGGTCACTTCGAGCCGGCTGGATACGCCCTGCGTCGCGCCGCTTTCAAGCGCCTGCATCTTCCAGCTTTCCTGAAGCTGCGTGTCGATCGCCGACACCGCACTCGAATACAAAGCGGGCATATCGGCACTGCTGCCGCTGACCTCGTCCACGAACGTGCCGGCAAGCCCGGTCGGGCCGTAGCGCTTTGCGCTCAATGTCAGTCGCACGGCATCGCTGCCGTCGGCGGCGGGTTCGAGATGCGCCTCGGCGACCAGCGTATCGGCCGCACCATATTGCCGCGCCAGCGCGTCGAGCGCGGCGAGATCGCCGGCAAGCGCCTTCTCGGCGTCGATCGCCGCAAGATCCTCGAGATCGCCGAGCGGCACGCGAACCGGCACCAGCCCGCTGCCAGTATAACCGCTCCAGGAAGCGAGCCACGCATTCTGGTCGCCCCAGAGCGTGTTTGAATCGCCCTCGATCAGCACCGGCAGAACGAGAATCGGCGGGCTTTGCGTGGCGGTGTAATGCGCGCCGCTGCCGGAGAGATAGGCGCGCACCGGATCAGCATAGAAACGATAGGTCAGCACACCGAGATAGCGCACCGCCGAGGTCCGCTCGGATTCGATTTCGATATCCGAGACCATGGCGCCGATCTGGTCGTCGGAGGCGGGCGGCAGGGCGGCGACCGACGCAGAATCGACGAGCTGGCCGAGAAGCTTCTCGAAGGCCTTGCGCTGGCCGAGCGTGATCGCGGCGTTGCGTGCCACCGCGGCATTCTCGCCGGTTACGTCGACCTCGACCCCGCTGACGGTCAGAAGCTCCTGCGCCCGCGCGCCCTCCGGCCCCGCAATGGCGCCGAGGCCCGTCAGGCAGGCAATCAGCAGGGCATTCCGGAGCAGGGTGCGTGGCATTGCAAAGCGTCCGCGATCGGCTATGTTTCCCGCGGCTCGCGGCCGGAACATGCCGGCAACGCCCGCGCCCGAAGCTTATACCCGATCCCCAGGGAGGTGACCATTAACCGCGGGCGCAAAGGTCAGGGCCTTACCTATCGCGATGCCGGGGTCGATATCGATGCCGGCAATGCCCTTGTCGATGCGATCAAGCCGCTCGCGCGCGCGACTGCCCGCAGCGGCAGCACTGCCGCGCTCGGCGGGTTCGGCGCCGTATTCGATCCGAAAGCCGCCGGCTTTCGCGACCCCCTCCTCCTCGCCACCACCGACGGTGTCGGCACCAAGCTCCGGATCGCCATCGAAACCGGCCGCCACGATACGATCGGCATCGATCTGGTGGCGATGTGCGTCAACGATCTCGTGGTGCAGGGCGCCGAACCACTGTTTTTCCTCGATTACTTTGCGACCGGCCGGCTCGATGTCGACGCCGGACGCCGCATCGTCGCCGGCATCGCCGCGGGCTGCCGCGAGGCGGGCTGCGCGTTGATCGGCGGCGAGACCGCGGAGATGCCCGGCATGTACAGCGAGGGCGATTACGATCTCGCGGGCTTTGCGGTCGGCGCGGTCGAGCGCGACGGAATACTCAACGGCACGACCGTGCGTCCGGGCGATATCGTCCTCGGCCTTGCAGCGAGCGGCGTCCATTCGAACGGGTTTTCCCTGGTACGCCGCGTGGTCGCAGAGGCCGGCATTGGCTATGACGCGCCCGCGCCCTTTGCACCGGATCAGTCGCTGGGCGAAGCGCTGCTCGTGCCGACGCGCCTCTATGTACGACCCGGCCTCGCCGCCTGTCGCAGCGGCAAGGTAAAGGCGTTTGCCCATATCACCGGCGGCGGGCTCATCGAAAATCCGCCGCGCGTCGTGCCGGCCGATTGCGGCTTCCGGCTCGATGCGAGCGCCTGGACTTTGCCGCCGGTTTTCCGCTGGCTCATGACCAGCGCCGGCATCGAACCGCTCGAACTCGCGCGCACGTTCAATTGCGGGATCGGCATGATCGCGGTCGTCGCTGCCGGCGATGCGCAGGCTGTTGCGATGCTGCTGCGCGATCAGGGCATCGAGACGGTCGCGATCGGCGAGATCGTCGCGCGCGGCGCCTCCGATCCCGCGGTCACCTTGCAGGGTCTGGAGACATGGCGCTGAACCTGCGGGCGCCGGACTTGGCGACGCCGCTCAAAGTCGGCGTGCTGATTTCCGGCCGCGGCAGCAATCTGCAGGCGTTGATCGATGCCTGCCGCGACGATGCGATACCGGCGAACATCGTCACCGTGATTTCCAACAACGAGGATGCGGCAGGGCTTGGTCGCGCCCGACGGGCAGGCATTCCGACGCAGGTCGTCAATCATCAGGAATTTGCCGATCGCGCATCGTTCGATACCGTCCTCGACCGCGCGCTGCGCGATGCCGGCGCGAATTTCGTCTGTCTCGCCGGCTTCATGCGGCTGCTGACACGCGATTTCGTTACCGCCTGGCGTGACCGGATGATCAATATCCATCCCTCGCTGCTGCCGGCATTTCCGGGTCTCGACACCCATGCGCGCGTGCTGGCCGCGGGCGCCAAGTTCGCCGGCTGCAGCGTGCATTTCGTGCGGTTCGAAACCGATACCGGACCGATCATCGTGCAGGCCGCCGTTCCGGTCCGGGCGGATGACACACCCGACGCGCTGGCGGCGCGGGTGCTCGAGGCCGAGCATAAAGCCTATCCGCTGGCGCTACGCCTGGTGGCCGAAGGCCGCGTCCGGGTCGTCGACGATCGGGCCATCGTCGATGCGACCCCGCCGGCCCCCGAATTCGTCCTCAATCCGCCGGGTACGTAAGGATTCTTGCCCGCGAGGCCGTGGCACGCTAAATAACCGCCGGATCCGGATAGAGACATTGCGAGGATACGAGATGGCCGAACACGATCAGATGCTGACTGACCACCGCAGCACATACAGCAGTTTCGTCAAACTCGCCGCCGTGTCGTCGGCGTCGATTGCGCTCGCTTTGATGCTGATGGGGTTGTTCCTGCTCTAGACGGCAGGCCGCTCAATCCCGCCCGAGGTTCGTCAGCCGACGATCTCGTTCTCTTTGAAGAAGAAGGCGATCTCGTTCGCGGCGTTCTCGGCCGAATCCGATCCGTGCGCCGAATTCGCCTCGACCGATTCGGCGAAGTCCTTGCGGATCGTGCCCGCTGCCGCCTTCGAGGGATCGGTTGCACCCATGATGTCGCGATTACGCTGCACGGCGTTCTCGCCTTCGAGCACCTGAACGACGACCGGGCCGCTGGTCATGAAGGTGCAGAGGCTGTCGAAGAAGGGCCGCTCGCGATGGACGCCATAAAACGCCTCGGCCTGGGCGCGCGACAAACGGACGCGCTTCTGCGCCACGATGCGCAGACCGGCATCTTCGAAGCGGGCGTTGATCTTGCCCGTCAGGTTCCGCCGCGTGGCATCCGGCTTGATGATCGAGAGCGTACGTTCGACGGCCATTGCTGCAACTCCAGTTTCTGAAAGCCGCGTGCTTATAACGGCTGCCTTGCGCCCGGGCAACCGCCGGTCGACCCCCAACATCGGATCGCCCGCCCCTTCCGCCAGGCCGGGCGGAATGCTAGGACCCGCCGCCATGCTCAGAATCAGCAACCTCACCTATCGCGTCGCCGGCCGGCCTCTCCTCGAGAATGCCGAGCTTACGCTTGCGCCGGGCCAGCATGCCGGCCTGGTCGGGCGCAACGGCACCGGGAAGACGACGCTGCTGCGCCTGCTGCTCGGCGAGATCGGGCCGGACGCCGGAAGTATCGACATACCTTCGAGCTGGCGGATCGGGACGGTCGCGCAGGAGACGCCGGAGGGGCCCCTGAGCCTCGTCGAGACGGTGCTGGCCAACGACCGCGAGCGGGCCGCCTTGCTGGTCGAGGCCGAGACCGCAACGGATCCGCATCGTATTGGCGAGGTGCATGAAGAGCTGCTGCGCATCGACGCGCACAGCGCGCCGGCGCGCGCCGCCCGCATCCTTGCCGGCCTTGGCTTCGACGAGGCACAGCAGCAACGACCGGTCGGCCAGTTTTCCGGCGGCTGGCGGATGCGCGTCGCGCTGGCGGCCGTGCTGTTCGCCAGGCCCGACCTGCTGCTGCTCGACGAGCCGACCAACCATCTCGATCTCGAGGCCGCCTTGTGGCTCGAGGAATGGTTGCGCAACTTCCCGGGCACGCTGATCCTGGTCAGCCACGACCGCGAGCTGCTCAACCGCGCGGTCGATCGCATCGTGCATCTCGAGCAGCGAAAGCTGACCTCGTACAACGGCAACTACGATACGTTCGAATCGACGCGCAGCCAGCAGCTCATGCAGGCGGGTGCTGCCGCGGCCAAGGCCGATGTGCAGCGCAAGCATATGCAGGCCTTCGTCGACCGCTTCCGCTACAAGGCGAGCAAGGCGCGCCAGGCGCAGTCGCGCCTGAAGGCGATCGCCAAGCTGAACGCGACGCCGCCGGTGATCGAGACCGGAACGACGACGCTTAACTTCCCCGAGATCGAGGAGCTGTCGTCGCCGGTCATGGTGATCGACGAGGTGACGGTCGGGTACGATCCCGCGCATCCCGTGCTGCGTCATGTCGATCTGCGGATCGATGCCGACGACCGCATTGCGATCCTCGGCGTCAACGGCAACGGCAAATCGACGATGATGCGGCTGCTCGCCGGCCGGCTGCAGCCGTTCGAAGGCAAGCTGCAGCGCAACACGCGCCTGCGCGTCGGTTACTTCGCGCAGCATCAGACCGACGAGCTGGATCGCAACGCGACCGGGCTTCTCCATATGCAGCGCGCCATGCCCCGGGCCAACGACGAGCGCTGCCGCGGCCAGCTCGCCCGCTTCGGCCTCGGCGAGGAAAAAGCGAAGACGATTGTCAGCAAGCTCTCCGGTGGGGAGAAGGCGCGGCTGCTGTTCGCGCTGATGAGCGCCGCGGCACCGCATGTGCTGCTGCTCGACGAGCCGACCAACCATCTCGATATCGATGCGCGGCGCGCGCTGGTCGATGCAATCAACTCGTTCGACGGCGCGGTCCTGCTGGTGACGCACGACCCGCATCTCATCCGCCTTACGGCCGACCGGCTGTGGATCGCGGCCGACGGCGCCTGCGCGCCGTTCGAGGGCGATCTCGACGATTATGTCGCCGGACTCGGCCGAAACACCGGGCGCAAATCGGGGAATGGCGATGCGCGCAACAATGTCGCAGGCGGTAAGGACCGGCGGCGCGAGGGCGCCGAAGCGCGAGCAGCGGTCGCGCCGGTTCGTCGTGCGGCCGAAGCGGCCGAGCGACGCTTCAACACGTTGGTCGCAGAAAAACAGGTGATCGAGGCCCGCCTCGCCGATCCCAAACTCTATGCCGGTCCGGCCGACGGCGTCGTATCACTCCAGCGCCGCCTGAAAGAAACCGAGAGCGCGATCGCGAAAGCCGAAGCCGTCTGGTTCCGAGCGCAGGAGGCGCTGAGCGAGGCGCAAGGCTCCTAGGGGATCGGCCAGTCGTCCGGCCCGCCAACGGGGTCGAGGTTGATCTCCGCGCGGCGGTCGGCGGGCAGCGCCAGCAGATTGAGCGAGATGCCGCCGGGCAGCAGGTCGCGGTTGCTGCCGAAAAAATTATCCGGATTGTACATCGGCGGGCTGTGCCACCAGGCGCGATAGCCGAGCGATTCGACCAGCCGGATCAATGCGGGCGAATGGTCGCGCCGGTCGTTCTCGAGATAGAGAATCGGTCGCAGCCGCGCGATCGTTTCGCGGCCGCCTTCGAGCACCGCCTGCTCCATCCCTTCGACATCGGCCTTCACGAGACTGAGCCGATTCAACCCCAGACCGTCGATCGTGGACAGCGGCACCCTTTCGCCGGCCGCCTGAAGCTCGATCGCGACGCCGCCGAAATTCTGCTCGATGTCGGGTCGCAATTGCGGCACGTGCACCGTGCCGGTGGCCCGTCCCAGCGCTTCGCAGCGCGCCGATACGTTCGCGAGCGCGTTGAGCGCCACATTCGCGCAGAGGAGCTGAAACGAAAGCCGCTGCGGCTCGAAGGCGTAGACGAACCCCGACGGGCCGGCGATGCGCGCCAGCGGCACAGTGTGCGCGCCGATATTCGAGCCCGCTTCGACGATCACCGCACCGGGGCGCAGCAACTGCGACAACACGATGATCTCGCCCTCGGAAAACTCGCCATAGGCCTCGAGCGAACGGCCGATATACAGATCGCGCCGGTTGAACAGCATCGGCCCGTGGCGACACTGGCGCAGCCCATAGGAAACTGCGTCCGGTTCGAGCGGCCGATCGGGATCGAGGAGATCGTTGAGGCGCGGCGGGTCGCCGGCGCCAGGTTGGTCGCTTGCCATGATGCGACGCGGCGCGCCTAACCGCGCGCCTTCTCCTCCCAGCTTCCGCGCTCATCCTGCTGAAAATAGATCACGACATGACCGTCGGCCTTGTAGCGCTGCCAGCGGTCGCGTGCCGCAGCGACCGCAGTTTCGTTATTGCCATCGAATAGCTCGACGCATGTTTCGAACTCGCCGATCCGCGCCGAGGTCGCGCCGTCGCTGAGGAACAGCACCTGGGCGTTGTTCGGGTTCTCGTCGGTATCCGTGAGCCAGATCGGCTGCTGCGCCGCATGCCCGTCGCGGACATTGCCGTGCGGCAGGAAAACCCGATCGCTGTAGGTCCAGAGATGGTTCGTCAGCGCCTCGACCCGTTCGGTCGAATCCGCCATGACCACGGCGCGCTGGCCGCGTTCGACGACGCGTTCGAGAAACTTGGGAAGGACCGATTCCAGCGTCGAACGCTGCAGATGATAGAACCGGACCTCGGCCATCGCCGCTATTTCTTTTCGTAGCGGTCCGAAACCAGCCGATCGAGCAGGCGCACGCCATAGGCGGTCGCACCCTTGGGAACGGTCGGCGCATCCTTGTCGCTCCAGGCCATCCCCGCGATGTCGAGATGCACCCATGGCACGTCGTTCACGAAGCGCTGCAGGAATTGCGCCGCCGTGATCGAGCCGCCATAGCGGCTGCCCGTGTTCTTCATGTCGGCAATGTCGGAATTGATCTGCTTGTCGTAGACATCGCCCATCGGCATGCGCCAGACCGTCTCGCCGACCGCCTTGCCCGCCGCCGTGACCGAGGTCGACAGATCGTCGTTGTTCGAGAACAACCCGGCATGTTCCTTGCCGAGCGAAATCATGATCGCGCCGGTCAGGGTCGCGAGATCGATCATGCCGACCGGCTTGAACCGGTCCTGGCAGTACCAGAGTATGTCGGCAAGCACGAGGCGGCCTTCCGCGTCGGTGTTGATGACCTCGATCGTCTGGCCCGACATCGACTGCACGACGTCGCCCGGCCGCTGCGCGGTGCCCGAGGGCATGTTCTCCACCAGTCCGACGATGCCGATCACGTTCGCCTTGGCGTCGCGCGTGGCCAGCGCCCGCATCGCGCCGATGACGGCCCCCGCACCGGCCATATCCCACTTCATCTCTTCCATGCCGGCCGCCGGCTTGATCGAGATGCCGCCTGAATCGAAGGTCACGCCCTTGCCGACGAAGGCGATCGGCCGGTTGCGCTTCATGTCGCCGGCGCCGTTCCAGATCATGACTGCGACCTGGCTCTCGCGGGCACTGCCCTGGCCGACGCCAAGCAGGGCGTTCATGCCGAGCTTCTTCAGCGCCGCTTCGCCCATGATCTCGACCTTCACGCCGAGTTCGGTCAGACGCCGCGCCTCGCGCGCCAGGCTTTCGGGATGGATGACATTGCCCGGCTCGCTGACGAGATCGCGGGCGAAGAACACACCCTCGGCGATCTGCTCGAGCGGCTCGAAATCGCTGCGCGCCTTGGCCGATTCCTCGCACAGCAGCGAGAGCTTTTTCAGCGTCGGCTTGGCTTCCGGCTTTTCCTTGGTGCGGTATTTGTCGAAGCGGTAGCTGCGCAGCCGCGCGCCGTAGGCGATCTCGGCCGCCGCGGCGGCGGGCGTGAGCACGAGACCCGGCAACGCGTCGACCGCGATCGCTGCGGCATCGGCACCGGCGCCGTTGAGATGGGCGATCAACCGTCCGCCGAGCGACTGCAGGGCGAGACCGTTCAACTTCTCCGGTTTGCCGGTTCCGTAAAGCACCAGCCGGTCGAATTCGAGTCCCGCCGGAGCGAGCAGCGCCAGGAGATCGTCCGGGCGCCCGCGGAAGCGACTCGCCCCGATGGCGCGCGCGATCGCACCCTTGGTCTTGCGGTCGAGCGCGGCCGCGGTCGGCCCGAGCTTGCGATCGTCCATGACGGCGACGGCGAGCGTGCCACTCTTGGGCAGTTCGGGCTTGGCGAAGGCGATTTTCATGGACGGGCCTCGGGGGTTGTCGGATTGCCGCTTCGTCTAGCACAGAGGCCTGCGGCGATAAAGCAACAGCCCGATTAGCTTTTTTCGAGACCCGTGTTTCCGACAGCGAGCGCATCGGGCACAATGCGGGTCGCAGGACGGCTAGGATTCAGGGGGAAGGATGGCGGTGGGGCGGCACTTCGCGGCGGTATGGGCTGTGGCGCTCGCCGTGGCGATCTTGCTGGTGGCGGGGGGATCGGGCCTTGCGGTCGAACTGCCCGACCGCAACCGGCCGGCCTTGCTGCTGGCCGACGAAGTCGTCTACGACGAGGAGCTCGGCGTCGTGGTCGCGACCGGCAACGTGGAAATCTCGCAGGGCAACCGCGTCCTGCTCGCCGACAGCGTCACCTACAATGAGCGCACCAACACCGTCACCGCGTCGGGCAATGTCAGCATCATCGAACCGACCGGCGACGTGTTCTTCGGCGAGTTCGTCGAGCTGACCGACGATCTGCGCGAGGGTGCGATCCAGAGTATCCGCCTGCTGCTGAGCGACGGATCGCGCCTTGCCGCCGCTTCCGCCCTCCGCACCGGGGGCAACCGGACCGTGATGAACCGCGCGGTCTTCTCGCCCTGCGATCTCTGCGAGGAAGACCGGACGCGCGCGCCGCTCTGGCAGATCAAGGCGGTCAAGGTGGTGCATGACCAGGAAGCCCAGCGCATCGAGTATCAGGATGCGTGGATCGAGATATCCGGCATTCCGGTTTTCTACACCCCGTATTTCTCGCATCCCGACCCGACCGTCGAGCGCCAGTCCGGCTTCCTCGCGCCCCGTTTCAGTGCGTCCGACGATCTCGGACTAGCCGTGCAACCGGCCTATTATTGGGCGATCGCGCCCAATGAAGACCTCACCTTCATGCCGATCGTCACGACCAAGCAGAGCATCGTCGCGATGGGCGAATATCGGCGGCGGGTGAGCAACGGCATCTTCAACGTCACGCTGAGCGCGACAATCGCCGATCGCGAGGACGACGAAGGCGGCCAGACCGTGATCAAGGAAGACCAGTTTCGCGGCCATATCGATGCGTTCGGCCGGTTCGACCTGACGCCCCACTGGCGCTGGGGCTTCGACGTGCAGCGCGCGACCGACAAGACCTACATGCGGCTCTACGATCTGAGCACCGAACGCTCGCTTACCAGCCGCGCCTTCGCGGAGGGCTTCTACGGCCGCAGCTACGCGGCGATCAACGCTTACGCATTCCAGGGCACGCGCGACTTCGACGACAATGACGAGGCGCCGATCGTGGCGCCGCTGATGGAGCTGCACTACCTGACCGAACCGGGGGTCAGCGGCGGCTACTACTCGTTCGATGGGAGCCTGATGTCGCTGAACCGGATCGACGGCCGCGACAGTTCGCGTCTGTCCGTCGCTGGCAAGTGGACGCTGCCCTATATCGGTCCCCTCGGCGATACCTACCGCTTTACTGCGTCGCTGCGCGGCGATGGCTATTGGGTCAATCAGGTCGACCCGAATTCCGATGATCCGGATCCGAGCGGTCCAACGGTCGACGGATTCGAAGGCCGTATCTTCCCGCAGCTCGCTTTCCAATGGAGTCTGCCGCTGGTGCGCCATGTCGGCGATTCGCACGAAGTGCTCGAGCCGATCTTCTCGCTGATCGCGAGCCCGGGTGGCGGCAACACGGGCGATATTCCCAACGAGGACAGCCAGGATTTCGAGTTCGACGAAACCCATCTGTTCGATCCCGACCGTTTCACCGGCCTCGACCGGGTCGATAGCGGCACACGCGTCGATTACGGGTTCAAATGGAGCTCGATGGAAGACGATGGCGGGTCGATGAGCGTGTTCTTCGGCCAGAGCGTCCGGATCGCCGGCGGCAGCGCGTTCAGCGCCGGATCGGGTCTGCGCGACGATTTCTCGGATGTGGTCGGACGGATCCAGGTTTCCCCGATGGAGTATGTGGATCTGATCTATCGCTTCCGGGTCAATGTCAACGGCGCGCGGTTCGAACGGAACGAGGTCGGCTTCATTGTCGGGCCGCCCGCCTTCAACGTCGCCGGGGCCTATACCTTTTTGGACGGCAGCGGCAACGATTTCGGCGACCGCGAAGAGGTGACCGGAACGGTCAGTTCGCAAATGAGCGACACCTGGTCGGCGTTTCTCGTCAGCCGCTACGACATAGATGCCAGTATGTTCCTGACCTACGGCGGCGGGCTCGCCTATGAGGACGAGTGTCTGCTGGTCCGCTTTTCGGCAATCCACAATCTCTACCGCGACGACGAAAACGACCCGTCCACCGACTTCCTGCTGCAGTTCGGATTCAAGTATCTGGGCGATGTCGGCCTGCCTTTCTGAGGCGCGCCGCCGCATTGTCGCAAACCGCCGGGCCCCCTATATTGGCCCGCCCGAGCCCATCTCACCCCATCATCCGGTACTGCCGTGCGCCGTTCGCTCTTCGCCCTTCTCATCCTGCTGCTGACCGCCCCCGGTCTCGTCGCGCCGGCCGCCGGGCAAAGCCTTGTCGGCATCGCGGCGACGGTAAACGACGACGTCATCACGATCCTCGACGTGGCGACGCGGACCAAGCTGGTCATCCTTGCCGGAGGCCTGCCGAACACGGGGCAAATCGAGGCCCAGCTCCAGCCGCATGTGCTGCGCATTCTGATCGATGAACGGCTGAAGATTCATGGCGCGGCGCTCGAAGGCACGTCCGCGCCGGAAGCCGTTGTCGAGGAGCGCCTCTCCTTCGTCGCCGCGCGCAACAACATGACGATCGAGCAGTTCGGGCAGATGCTCTATCGCGGCGGCGTATTGATCGAAACGCTGCGCGACCAGATCCGTGCCGAACTCGCCTGGAACGATGCCATTTCCCGCCGCTTCGGCCCGACCATCCAGATCACCGGCCCGCAGATCGACGACCGGCTGCGGCGTGTCGAATCCGGCAGCAACCTTATCCAGTATCTGACCGCCGAATTGCTGGTGGCGGTGAGCCAGCCGGGCGAGGATGCTCAGGCCCGGCTCGCGGCCGAAAATCTGCTCACTTTGATTCGAAACGGCGTGCCGTTCTCGCTGATGGCCCAGCAATTTTCGCAGGCGCCCAGCGCCCTCAACGAGGGGCTGCTCGGGTGGCTCAATTCCGCATCGCTTGAACCCGAAATCGAATCGGCCGTGGCCGGGCTTGCCAAAGGCGAAGTGGCCGGGCCGATCCGTACCACCAGCGGCTACCTGCTGGTTTTCCTGATGGACAAACGCGAGGGCGACCAAATCGGCGGCGCGCAGGTCCAGCTCGCGCGGATGGTGGTGCCGGTTCAGGCGACGGCGCGGGCGGACGATGTCGCCGAAGCCGAGGGTCTCGCCAATTCGATTCGCGGCCAGGTGACGAGTTGCGCCGAGTTCGAGGCGTTCGCCCGGCAGATTGATCCCGTGCTGAACGCCAATCCGCAGCTCGGCCTCGGTCTCATCTCGCAATTGCCGCCGGAAATCGTGCCGATGATCGAAGCCGCCGACGTCAATGTTCCGACCCCCGCGCACCGCGTCACCCAGGGCTTCGAGATCTACATGGTCTGCGACCGGCGCGAAGGCGGCGTAGTGACGCCGAGCCGCGACCAGATTCAGGAACGCCTGCGCACCGAGGCGCTCAACGAGGCGTCGAAGAACTATCTCGCCGAGCTCCGGCGCAGTGCCATCATTCAAATCCGAAACTGACCGGGTCGACCCCGATCGGGCGTTGCCGCCGCTGCGCGACGTCATCGCACGCCATGGCCTGACCGCCCGGCGCACCCTCGGCCAGCATTTCCTGCTCGATCTCAACCTGACGCGACGCATTGCGCGCGCCGCCGGCGATCTGGCCGGTCGCTGCGTGATCGAGATCGGCCCGGGACCCGGCGGCCTTACCCGCGCGCTGCTCGAAGCCGAGCCCGAGCGCGTCATCGCGATCGAGAAGGATCGCCGCGCCATCGCCGCGCTCGAGGAACTGCATCCGGTCTGGCCGGGCCGGCTCGACATCATGGAAGCCGACGCACTGGCGATCGACGTGGCGGGCCTCGGGCGCGCGCCGCGCAAGATCGTCGCCAACCTGCCCTATAATATTTCGACGGCGTTGCTTGTCGCGTGGCTGCCGAAGCTCACCGCGTTCGAAAGCCTGACGCTGATGTTCCAGAAGGAGGTCGCCGAGCGCCTGATCGCCACGCCCGGCAGCCGCGACTACGGGCGCCTCAGCGTCGCAACGCAATGGCGCGCGCAGGTCCGCCGTCTGTTCGATATTCCCGCCCGCGCCTTCACGCCGCCGCCGAAAGTCGTCTCGAGCGTCATCGCGATCGAGCCGCGCGCCGAACCGTTGTTTCAGGCCGATCCGGATTGTCTCGAACGGGTGGTGGCCGCGGCGTTCGGGCAGCGTCGCAAGATGTTGCGCCAGGCGCTGCGGACACTCGGTCCGGATGCGGAAGCCTTGCTCGCCGATGCCGGGATCGATCCGACCGCACGGGCGGAAACGCTGTCGATCGAGGCGTTCTGCGCGCTCGCCCGCGCCTTCGCCGCGCGACGCGGGCCTACTGCCCCTCGCGCAGCGCCTTGACGAATTCGTGCAGGCCGATCTGGCGATCGCGCCGCAGGCGCTCGGCCTGCAGGATCGCCTGGATCTGCCGGACGCTGTCGGGAATGTCGTTGTTGACAATCACGTAGTCATATTCCGCCCAGTGGCTCATCTCGTCGGCCGCCTTGCTCATGCGGCCGGAGACGACCTTGTCGCTGTCCTGCGCGCGGGTCTTGAGCCGGCGCTCCAGCTCGCGCGTCGACGGCGGCAGCACGAATACGCTGACCAGATCGTCGCGCGCGTTCTCGGCGAGCTGCTGCGTGCCCTGCCAGTCGATATCGAACAGCACGTCGCGACCGCCCGAGAGTGCCGCTTCGACCGGCGCGCGCGGCGTGCCGTAATAATGATCGAACACCTTGGCATATTCGAGCAGTTCGCGGCGATTGACCCGGAGATTGAACTCGGTCGGATCGATGAAATGATAGTCCACGCCGCCGGTTTCGCCGGGCCGTTTCGTCCGCGTGGTGACCGAGACGGACATCGTGAGGCCGGGCTCGCGCGCCAGAAGCTCGCGCGAGATCGTGGTCTTGCCCGCGCCCGAGGGCGAGGACAGCACCAGCATCAGGCCGCGGCGCCGGATGGTGAACGGGGTTTCGCCAGTCCCCTGAGCGTTCATGCTGCAGATCCCGTCACGACCGTCATTCGATGTTCTGCACCTGCTCGCGTAGCTGTTCGATGGTTGTCTTGAGTTCGAGGCCGATCTCGGTCAAGCGCAGATCGGCCGATTTGGAACAGATCGTGTTGGCTTCGCGGTTGAGCTCCTGACAGAGAAAATCGAGCTTGCGCCCGACCGCGCCGCCGGTGTTCACCAGATCGCGGGTGGCTGCGACGTGCGCCGCCAGCCGGTCGAGTTCTTCGCGGATATCGGCGCGCGCGGCAATCAGCGCGACTTCCTGTGCGAGCCGTTCTTCCGACAGCATCGGCACGGCTTCGAGCAAAGGTTGAAGCTGCCCCTCGATGCGCGCCTTCGTGGCGGCCGGCTGCAGGGTCGCCGTCGCGGCGGCTTCGTTATACAGCCGTTCGAGATCGGCCAGCTGGGTCTGCGCGATCGCGGCGAGGCGGCTGCCTTCGATCCGGCGCATCCCGACAAGCTCAGCCAGCGCGGTTTCGAACGCGGCCAGCAGCACCGCCTCGTCGATCGGCTGGGCTTCCGTCTCGTCGCGTTCGACCACGCCGGGCAATGCGAGCAGGCCATCGAGCCGCGGCGGCGCGACGGCCGTCGATCCGAGCGCCGTCATCGCGTCGAGATACGCCTTGAGCACCTCCTGATTGATGCGGACGGTGGGCGCGCGCTGCGTGCCCTGAACGGCACTCAGTTGCACCGTGATATTGCCCCGACGACAGAGCGCGGGAATGCGCTGGCGCAATGTCGCCTCGAGCCCCTCGAGTCCGGTCGGCAACCGGCAGCGCAGATCGAGATTGCGCGCGTTGACGCTGCGCAGTTCCCAGACCCAGCGCGTCCCGCCGATTTCTGTTTCGGCGCGCGCGAATCCGGTCATGCTGGCGATGACACTGGCCGACACGCGATCCCCCTCGATCTTGTAGGTTCAGACCCCGGCTGCCACTATATCCGGCGGTCGATACCGCGCCAAGCTTCCGTCGTCCGCAGCGCGTCCCAACCGGTTCCTTCTCATGCGCCAACCAAGAACCATCCTCATCACCGGCGCCAGCAGCGGCATCGGGGCGGCTTTGGCGGAAGCTTATGCGACCGCCGGCATCCGCCTCGTCCTGACCGGACGGGATCGCGCCCGACTCGACGCCGTCGGCGCCCGCTGCCGGGCACGCGGCGCCGAGACGGACACACGAATCGTCGACGTGGCCGACCGCGCTTCGATGGCAGCCCTGATCGCCGAATGCGATGCGGCGGCGGCGCTCGACCTGGTGATCGCGAATGCCGGCGTATCGGCCGGTACGCTCGGCGGACCCGAGCAGGGCGAACAGGTGCGCACGCTGTTCGCGATCAATGTCGATGGCGTCGTCAACACGGTGCAGCCCGCGATCGAGGCGATGCTGCCGCGCGGGCATGGTCAGATCGCGATCATGAGTTCGCTTGCCGCGCTGCGCGGCTTTCCCGGTGCGCCGACCTATTGTGCCAGCAAGGCGGCGGTGAAGATCTGGGGCGAGGCGCTGCGCGGCGCTTTGCACCATCGGGGCATCGCCGTGAACGTCATCTGTCCCGGCTTTATCAGAACCGCCATGAGCGCACAGAACGACTTCCGGATGCCGCTGCTGATGTCGGCCGAGAAGGCGGCGGGCATCATCCAGCGCGGCCTCGCGCGCAACCGCGCCCGGATCGCGTTCCCGTGGCGGCTTTATGCGGCAGTGTCGCTCGTTGCGTCGCTGCCGCCCGGGCTGATCGATCCGCTGTTGCGGCGTCTGCCGGCAAAGGCCGGCCAGATCCGGGACTGAGAGCGGCCCGCCGAGAGCGGCCCGCGCGGCGATTACTCGGTCACGGCCTCTTCGTCAGCGCCGACCGGTGCATCCGTGGCCGCTTCCGCAGCGGCGGCCGCAGCGTCTTCGATCTGCTGCGCGCGGATCTGCCGCCAGTTGGCGACATTGCGATTATGCTCGCTCAGCGTCTTCGCGAAGGCGTGCCCGCCGGTACCATTGGCAACGAAATAGAGATCGTCGGTCGCTTCCGGATTGAGCACCGCCTCGATCGCGTCGCGCCCTGGATTGGCGATCGGCCCCGGCGGCAGGCCGGCATAGCGATAGGTATTGTACGGGTCGTCGATCGCCAGATCGTCATAGGTGAGCAGACGCCCGAGCGGCGCTTCGCCCTGCGTCACGGCGTAGATCACCGTCGGATCGGATTGCAGCATCATGCCGCGCTCGAGCCGGTTGACGAAGACGCCGGCGATCCGAGCGCGCTCGATTTCGAGCGACGTTTCCTTTTCGACGATCGAGGCCAGCGTCAGCGCCGCCTTCGGCGTATCGAACGGCAGGTCGTCGGCGCGAGACTCCCATAACTCTGCCAGCGTGCGGCGCATCGCATCGGTCATGCGTTCGGCCAGTGCCGCGCGATCGTCGCCATAGGAATAGAAATAGGTCTCGGGCAGGAATGCGCCCTCTTCCTGAAAGCGCGAGGCATCGGGCGTGTCGCCGGTCAGCATGTCGGCTGCGGCGATCAGGTCGAGCACCTGCCGGTTGGTCAGGCCCTCGGGAATCGTCAGGCGATGCTGCACCTGGCGGCCCTCAGACAGCATCGACATGAGGCCGGCCGGGCTGATCCCGGCGGTGAAGATATATTCCCCGGCCTGAAGCGGGCGTTCGCGGCCGTAGATCCGCACACCCCACTCGAACACCCAGTCATGTTCCAGCAGGCCTGCGTCCGCGAGCTGACCGCCGATGGCGGAGACACTGGCGCCGCGCGGAATGACGAGCGTGATCTCTTCGGTCGCCGGTCCGGCTTTATGGAAGGTGCGATCGAACCACCAGGCGCCGCCGCCGGCGACCGCGGCCGCCACGACGATACAGAGAGCCAGCGCGATCAGCAGAAACCGGCGCATGGCCGGCAGGATCAGTGAACGCCCGCGAACACCAGGCTCGCGTTCGTGCCGCCGAAGCCGAAGGAATTCGAAAGCACGGCGCGGATCGGACGCTGCTTCGCCTGCTTTGGCACCAGATCGACGTCGCAGCCCGGCGAGGGGTTATCGAGATTGAGGGTCGGCGGGCAGATGCCGTTGCGCAGCGCCTGGATCGAGAAGATCGCCTCGACCGCGCCCGCGGCACCGAGCAGATGGCCGATCGCCGACTTGGTCGACGACATCGAAACCTTGTAGGCCGCCGGACCGAACAGCCGCTTCATCGCGCCGAGCTCGATCTCGTCGCCGAGCGGCGTCGAGGTGCCGTGCGCGTTGATATAATCGATATCGTCCGGCGTGAGTTTCGCGCGCTTCAGAGCCGCGCGCATCGCGCGGAAGCCGCCGCTGCCGTCTGCAGCCGGCGCCGTGATGTGATGCGCATCGCCCGAGAGACCATAGCCGATGATCTCGGCATAGATCTTGGCGCCGCGCTTCTTCGCGTGCTCCAGTTCCTCGAGCACAACGATGCCCGAGCCATCGCCCATGACGAATCCGTCGCGATCCACGTCCCACGGGCGCGACGCGCGCTGCGGGGTGTCGTTGAAGCCAGTCGAGAGCGCGCGGACCGCGGCAAATCCCGCGACGCCAAGCCGGCAGATCGAGGCTTCCGCACCGCCCGCGACCATCACATCGGCATCGTCGAGTTCGATGAACCGCGCCGCATCGCCAATCGCATGCGCGCCGGTCGCACAGGCGGTCACCACCGAATGATTGGGTCCGGTAAAACCGTGCCGGATCGACACATGGCCCGATGCGAGATTGATCAGGGCGGCGGGAATGAAAAACGGGCTGACGCGCCGGGGGCCGCGCTCGTGCAGCGTGACCGAGGCATCGTAGATGCCCTGCAACCCGCCGATGCCCGATCCGATCAGCACGCCGGTCCGTTCGAGCGATTCCGGATCGGTCGGCTTCCAGCCGGAATCCTCGACAGCCTCGTCCGCGGCCGCGATGGCGTAATGGATGAACGCATCCATTTTCCGCTGATCTTTCGGCAGGATGTAGGCGTCGACATCGAAACCGCCGGTCGCCCTGTCGCCGCGCGGAACATTGCCGGCGATCTTGCAGGGCAGGTCGGAAACGTCGAAGGCCTGAATCGGCCCGATGCCGCTCTCGCCGTTGATCAGTCGCTTCCACACGCGTTCGACGCCACAGCCGAGCGGCGACACGATGCCCATGCCGGTGACGACGACGCGTCGCTGCGCAGTCATGCAGGTCCGTGGAGGAAGAAGCGCGGTCTCAGCACCGGCCGGGGATCAGCTATTCGCCGCGTGCTGCTCGATGAACGCGATGGCGTCCTTGACGGTCTGGATCTTCTCGGCGGCGTCGTCCGGAATCTCGCACCCGAACTCTTCCTCGAAGGCCATGACCAACTCGACGGTATCGAGGCTGTCGGCACCGAGGTCGTCAATGAAGCTTGCGCCTTCGTTGACCTTCGATTCATCGACGCCCAGATGTTCGACGACGATCTTTTTCACCCGCTCGGCGATGTCGCTCATGTTGATATAACCCCTCGAAAAACGTTGCTGCCGCCGTTGCCCTCAAGCTCGGATCCGAACCCGCCGCTTGCTGCGAGTCGTCCGGACGGCCGACCGTGAGGGCGGCGTCCAATAACACAGCAGCCGAAGCTTGGCCAGCACCGCGGACCCTAGGAAAAAGCGCTTATATCATCGCCATTCCGCCGTTGACGTGCAAGGTCTGCCCGGTGACATAGGACGCCTCGTCGGCGGCCAGAAAAGCCACGCAGGCCGCCACCTCTTCGACCGTCCCGAGGCGGCCGAGCGGGATCCCCGAGAGGAACCGCTCGCGCGTCTTCTCGCTGACCGCATCGGTCATGGCGGTCGCGATGAAGCCCGGCGCCACACAATTGACTGTGATCCCGCGGGTCGCGACCTCCTGGGCGATGGCTTTCGACATGCCGACGACGCCGGCCTTGGCGGCTGCATAATTCGCCTGGCCGGGATTGCCGATCACGCCGCTGATCGAGCCGATATTGATGATCCGGCCGGCGCGCTGTTTCATCATGCCCCTGAGCGCGGCACGGGTCAGGCGGAACACCGTCGCCAGATTGAGATCGATAACGGCCTGCCAGTCGTCGTCCTTCAGCCGCATCGCGAGCCCGTCGCGGGTGATGCCCGCATTGTTGACCAGCACATCGAGCCCACCCATCGCCGCCTCGGCTTCGCCGATCAGTTTGTCGGCGGCCCCGGCCTCGGAGAGATTGGCCGGCAGGATATGGGTGCGCTCGCCCAGGGCATTGGCCAGCGTCTCGAGCGCCTCGCGGCGCGTTCCGGAAAGCGCAACGACGGCGCCCTGCTCGTGGAGGCCGCGCGCTATCGCACCACCGATACCACCAGACGCGCCGGTGACCAGCGCCCGTTTACCCGTCAGATCGAACATCGCCTGCCATCCTCGTCCGCTATCGGTTTTCTTATCGGTTCAGAGCAGCTTGAGCGCCGCCTCGATATCGGCCGGCTCGCCCACCGCCTGCGCCGCCAGATCGCGATCGATCCGCCGCACCAGGCCGCTCAATACCTTGCCGGCGCCGAGTTCGAACATCTGCTCGACGCCCGCTGCCTTCATCGCCAGCACGCTTTCGCGCCAACGCACCATGCCGGTCACCTGTTCCACCAGGAGATCGCGGATCGTACCCGGATCGCTGACCGGCGCCGCGGTGACATTCGCCACCAGCGGCACCAGAGGCTGGTTCAAGGGAACGGCGACCAGTGCCTCCGCCATTTCGTCCGCGGCGGGTTGCATCAGCGCACAATGGAAAGGCGCGCTGACCGGCAGCATGACACTGCGTTTGGCGCCGCGCGCCGAGGCAAGAGCGATTGCGCGTTCGACCGCCGCCAGATGACCGCTGACCACGATCTGCCCCGGCGCGTTGTCGTTCGCGGTGTCGCAAATCTGGGGGCCAATTTCTTTCGGCGCCGATGCGGCCGCTTCGGCCGCGACCGCCTGTACGACATCCAGTTCGAGCCCGAGCAGCGCCGCCATGGCGCCCTCGCCCACCGGCACGGCCCGCTGCATGGCACTGCCGCGGCGGCGCAGCAGCCGGGCGGCATCGCCCAGGCTGAATGCGCCGGCGGCGGCGAGCGCCGAATATTCGCCGAGCGAATGGCCGGCAACGAAGGCGATCCGGTCGCGGAGGTCGAGCCCGCCTTCCTGCGACAGCACCCGAAAGACCGCCATCGAGACCGCCATCAGGGCGGGCTGGGCGTTCTCGGTCAGGCGCAGGTCGCTGTCCTCGCCCTCGAACATGAGGCGGCTCAGGCACTGGTCGAGGGCGTCGTCGACCTCCTCGAAGACCTCGCGCGCGGCCGGGAAGGTTTCGGCGAGGGATTTGCCCATGCCGACGGCCTGCGAGCCCTGGCCGGGAAACAGGAACGCGCGCGCCATCCAATAGTCCCCTATAATGTGCGAAAATCGATCGCGGGCGGGCATTGAAGGCGCGGGATTCCGGGCCTGTCAAGCAAGCCACACAGCGGTTTTCGGTCGCTTGCGGCCCCTAGTTAAATGTGTATAGTCCGCGCCTTCGCAAAACCGACTCCTTGCCGGTTTCGAGCGGCCGTCCCAGGCACGGGACGCCCCTCCGAGCCGGCTAGAGATGCGGCGACTGCCGGTTCGGCCGGCGCGGCGCATCGTTCGATCAGCCAGAGGGAGCCACATAGTGCCGTATTACGAGAACGTGTTCATCGCACGTCAGGACGCTTCGCCTGCCCAGGTGGAAGCTCTGACCGAAGGTTTCGCCACCGTCATCGCCGAAAATGGCGGCACGGTCGGCAAGCGCGAATATTGGGGTCTGCGCAGCCTCGCCTATCGCATCAACAAGAATCGCAAGGGCCACTACACGCTCATGAACATCGACGCCCCTTCGGCCGCGGTGGTCGAGATGGAGCGGCTGATGCGGATCAACGAAGACGTGCTTCGCTATCTGACGGTGCGCGTCGAGGCTCTCGAAGAGGGCCCCTCGCCGATGATGCGCAGCCGCGACGAGCGGGGCGAGCGTGGCGACCGCGATCGGGGTGACCGCGGCGATCGCGGCGGCCGTCGCGACCGCGACGATCGGGGCGGACGCGACGATCGGGGTGGGCGCGACGATCGCGGCCCGCGCCGCGACAGCGCACCGCGCGATATCGAAGCTGACGCCGTCAAGGGAGACGTCGCATGAGCGGTCCCACCGTTACCCGGGCCGGTTCCGGCCGGCCGCGTTTCCGTCGCCGCAAGAGCTGTCCGTTCAGCGGTCCGAATGCGCCGACGATCGATTACAAGGACACGCGGCTGCTGCAGCGTTTCCTTTCCGAGCGCGGCAAGATCGTGCCGAGCCGCATCACCGCGGTTTCGGCCAAGCGCCAGCGTGAACTCTCACAGGCCATCAAGCGCTCGCGTTTCCTGGCGCTGCTGCCCTATTTGCTGAAGTAGAATCATCATGGTCGAAGTCATTCTGCTCGAGCGCGTCGAGAAACTGGGCCAGATGGGCGACATCGTGAAGGTGCGCCCGGGTTTTGCGCGCAATTTCCTGTTGCCGCAGAAGAAGGCGCTGCGCGCAACCGAGAACAACAAGAAGCGGTTCCAGGAACAGCGCGTCCAGCTTGAAGCAGTCAACCTGCAGCGTCGCCAGGAAGCCGAGAAGGTGGCGCCGAGTCTCGATAATATGGTGGTCACGCTGATCCGACAGGCCGGCGAGACCGGTCAGCTGTTCGGTTCCGCCACGACCCGCGACATCGCCGACGCGGTCGTCGCCAAGGGCGTGACGATCGGCCGCCAGCAGGTCCAGCTCGATCGGCCGATCAAGGAGCTGGGGCTGGTGCCGGTGCGCATCGTTCTGCATCCCGAAGTGTCGGTGACCGTGACGGTCAACGTCGCGCGGTCGCTCGACGAAGCGGAAGTTCAGTTGAAGACCGGCACCGCCGTGGTCGGCGAGCGGGACGCGCCCGAAGTCGATTACCTGGCCGACGAATCCGCCGCCGAAGCCGCCGCACAGGCGGTCATGGAAGAGCCCTCGGGGGAGAGCGCTTCCGAAAAGGCGAAAGATTAGGGCAAACCCGGACCCGGCATCGCCGCATGGACGGTGGCGCAGGGTCTGGTAGTCTGCCAGTTCTCGATACGCGGCCATAACGGCCGCCCGTCGGGTCGCAAGACCGGGAGGAACGACGGCTACGATGTTGATCGCGGGCCTTTTGGGGCGGCTCGTGCGTGAAGGCCGCCTGACCGTAATCGATGCCTCAGGGCGCCGGCATGAGATCGCCGGCACGGCTCCGGGGCCGGCCGTGACGATACGCCTGCATGACCGGCGCATCGAACGCCAGCTCCTCACCAATCCCAAGCTGCATTTCGGCGAAGCCTATATGGACGGCCGGATCACGATCGAGGAAGGCACCCTTCCCGATATGCTCGATCTGCTGACCCGCAACATGGCGGCGCTCGAAGGCGGCGGGATGCAGCCGATCCGAAACTGGCTCGGCAAAGCCCTGCATTTCCTCTTCACCCACAATCCGGTCGGCCGGGCGCAGAAGAACGTCGCGCATCATTACGACCTGTCGGGCGCGCTCTACGACCTGTTCCTCGATCAGGACCGGCAATATTCCTGCGCATACTTCATGACCGACAATGACAGTCTTGATGTAGCACAACATAACAAGAAGCTTCACATCGCAGCCAAGCTGCTGCTTGAGCCGGGCCAGAAGCTGCTCGATATCGGGAGCGGCTGGGGCGGGCTCGGTCTCTATCTTGCGAAACTCGAACAGATCGACGTGACCGGGGTCACGCTTTCGACCGAACAGCAGAAGGTCTCCGAGACGCGCGCGGCCGAAGCGGGACTGAGCGACCGGGCCCGTTTCCATCTGCGCGACTATCGCCAGCAGACCGGGCCGTTCGACCGCATCGTCTCGGTCGGCATGTTCGAGCATGTCGGCCCCGGCCATTACCGCGAGTATTTCGCCAAGGTGAAGGAACTGCTCACCGACGACGGCGTCATGCTGTTGCATTCAATCGGCCGGATGGAGCCGCCGGGTGCGACCAACCCGTGGCTGCGGAAGTATATATTCCCAGGCGGTTACACCCCGGCTCTATCCGAAGTTCTCCGCGCAGTTGAGGATGTCGGGCTGTGGGTGACCGATATCGAAATACTGCGGCTGCACTATGCGAAGACCATTAACGAGTGGTATCGGCGCTTCATGCGCAACCGTGAGCGCGTCAAGGCGCTCTACGACGAGCGTTTCTGCCGGATGTGGGAATTCTATCTGGTCGGCTGCGAGTACGCTTTCCGCAATCTGGATCAAATGGTGTTCCAGATGCAGATCGCGCGCCGTCAGGATGCCGTACCGCTCACCCGCGAGTATATCTCCGACTACGAACGGCAGAACGCCGCCAAAGTTGCGATCGCCGCGTCCTGACCGGCGACCGGCTCGCCATATTCTCGCCCGATATCCCCGTTACTCACAGCGACTCGGTGCTGGCTGTTAGGATCGATTGGCCCTAACACTGGCTGATCATGGAAACATCACCGATGTCGAACAACGTGCGACCGCTGCGCACCGCCGAGCGGGATACGCCGCTCCGCACCCCGCCGCATAACTACGAGGCGGAGCAGGCGCTACTCGGCGCGATCCTCGGCAACAATCTCGTCTTCGACAAGGTGAACGAGTTTCTGCGTCCGGAACATTTCGCCGACGCCGTGCACGGTCGCATCTACGACGCGATCGGCAAACTGGTGCAGCGCGGGCAGATCGCCAACCTGCTCACGCTCAAGAACATCTTCGACCAGGATCCGGGCCTTGCCGATGCCGGCGGCGGCAAGTATCTCGAACGGCTGGCGAGCTCGCTCGTCACCATCGTCAATGCCGGCGACTATGCGCGCACCATTCACGACCTCTATATCCGCCGCGAACTGATCAATCTCGGCGAGGAAGTCGTCAACGAGGCCTACGGATTCGATGCGGAAGAGACCGCATCCGACCAGATCGAGCGGGCCGAACAGAAGCTTTACGGGCTCTCCGAGACGGGACGGACTGAAATCGGCCTGCGGGCCTTTGCCGACGCCCTGACGGGCGCGATCGACATCGCCGAGGCCGCCCATCAGCGCCAGAGCCACGTCACGGGCGTCACCACCGGGCTTGGCGATATGGACCGCAAGCTCGGCGGGCTACACCCCTCCGATCTCGTGATCCTCGCCGGCCGCCCCTCGATGGGCAAGACGGCGCTCGCCACCAACATGGCCTTCAATGCCGCCCGCGCCCATCACGAGAGCGGCGGCAAGGAGGGCGCACAGGTCGCCTTCTTCTCGCTGGAAATGTCGGCCGAGCAGCTCGCGACGCGTATCCTCGCCGAGCAGACCGGAATTTCGTCGGACCGGATCCGGCGCGGCGACGTCAAGACCGACGATTTTTCGACCTTCGCCGCGGTCGCTTCCGAACTTCAATATCTGCCGATGTATATCGACGACACGCCGGCGATTTCGGTTTCGACGCTCCGGACCCGCGCCCGCCGCCTCAAGCGCCAGCACGGTCTCGGTCTTATCGTCGTCGACTATCTGCAACTCATGCGGCCCTCGAGCCTGAACCGCAACGAGAACCGCGTGCAGGAAATCTCCGAGATCACGCGCGGGCTCAAGGCGGTCGCGAAGGAACTGAACGTGCCTGTTCTCGCCCTCTCGCAGCTCAGCCGCGCCGTCGAACAGCGCGAAGACAAGCGTCCGCAGCTTTCCGACCTCCGGGAATCAGGCTCGATCGAGCAGGATTCGGACGTCGTCATGTTCATCTATCGCGAGCAATATTATCACGAGCGCGGCATTCCCCAGCAGCGCGAGGAAGAATCGCACGAGAAATTCGCCGAACGCATGCAGCGCTGGCAGGATCGCGGCGAACGCATCCACAATGTCGCCGAAGTCATCATCGCCAAGCAGCGCCACGGCCCGATCGGCGTCATCGAACTCTTCTTCGACGGCATGGTGACGAAGTTCGGCGATCTAGTGCGGCCCGATCAGCTTCCCGATGGCGACAACTGACCACGCCACCGCCGTACTCACCATCGACCTGGCGGCGGTCGCCGAGAATTTCCGGATCCTGCGGCAGCGTTTTGCCGGCAGCACGCTGGGTGTCGCGGTCAAGGCCGATGCGTACGGGCTCGGGGCCGCTCAGGTCGCACCCGCCTTGTGGCGCGCCGGTGCTCGTCTCTTCTTCGTTGCGACGCTCGACGAAGGGATCGCGCTGCGCACGATTCTGGGCGATGCGCGGATTGCCGTTCTGCACGGCCTGACCACAGGCCCGGCCGACGCATTCGTCGAGCATCGGCTGTTGCCGGTGCATAACAGCATCGCCGAAATCGACGCCTGGCTCGCCGCGACATCCGGTTTGCCGTCCGGATTGCATATCGATACCGGCATCGCGCGGCTCGGAATGCCGCCGCGCGAAGTCGAGATGCTTGCCGGCACGACGGGCCTGGCGGGGCTTGCGCTCGATTTCGTCATGAGCCATCTCGCCTGCGGCGACGATCCGGTGCATTTACTGAATATTCAGCAGCGCGATCGTTTCCGCGATGCCTGTGCCGCGCTTGCCATTCCCGCGAGCGTGCCGCGCAGCCTGGTTGCGTCCGCCGGGATCTTCCTCGACCCGTCGTTTCATTTCGATCTCGGCCGGCCGGGCGCCGCACTCTATGGCATCGCAACCCAGACGGGCCTGCCCAATCTGATGCGGCCGGTCATCGGCTTGCGCGGAAAAATCCTGCAATTACGGGACGTTGACAGTGATTCGAGCGTTGGATATGGTGCCACGCATCGGATGACCCGGCCGGGGCGGGTCGCTACCATCGGTGCCGGCTATGCCGACGGGCTGCTACGCACGCTCGGCAATCGCGGCTACGCCGTGGCCGGCGGCCGACTGGTTCCGGTGGTGGGGCGGGTTTCCATGGATCTCCTGACGATCGACGTGACCGATCTGCCCGATGCCATCGTGCGTCCGGGGCAATTCGTCGACCTGATCGGGCCCGGTAACGAGCTCGATGCGCTCGCCGCACAGGCCGGCACCACCGGCTATGAACTGCTCACGCTGCTCGGGTCGCGCTATGCGCGGCACTATCTGCCCGACATGCCCGGGCAGGCTGCCTGATGGGATTTGTCCAGGGCATCGGTCGCGGCACGCTGAACGCCTGCGAGCTGATCGGGCGGCTTCTGCTGTTTGCCATGTTCGGCATCCTTCACGTGATCAAGCCGCCTTATTACCCGCGGCTGATCCTGCGCCAGATGATCGAGATCGGATTCTATTCGCTGCCGGTCGTCGGGCTGACCGCGATCTTCACCGGCATGGTGCTCGCGCTGCAGAGCTTTACAGGCTTCGCCCGGTTCAATGCCGAGCAGGTGATTCCCAACGTTGTGGTGCTTTCGATCACCCGGGAACTTGGTCCCGTGCTCGCCGGCCTGATGGTCGCCGGCCGGATCGGCGCCGCGATGGCCGCCGAGATCGGCACCATGCGCGTTACCGACCAGATCGACGCGCTCGCCACGCTGTCGACCAATCCGATGCGCTATCTGGTGGCACCGCGTCTGCTCGCCGGCTGCCTGATGCTGCCGCTCCTTGTCCTGGTCGCCGACATTATCGGCGTGATGGGCGGCTACCTGGTCAGTGTCTACAAACTGGGCTTCAACCCGGTTACCTACATCACCAACACGATGACCTTCGTCGAGCCGCTCGACGTCATTTCCGGCCTGGTGAAGGCCGCCATGTTCGGCTTCGTCGTGGCGCTGATGGGCTGTTTTCACGGGTTCAACTCTCGCGGCGGTGCACAGGGCGTCGGTATCGCCACCACCAACGCAGTCGTGTCGTCGTCGATTCTGGTGCTGATTTTCAACTACATCATCACCGAGCTGTTTTTCGCGACATGAACGCGACGCCGCCCAAGATCGAAATTCGCGGCCTGCACAAATCCTTCGGCCGCAAGCATGTGCTGCGTGGCGTCGATCTCGACGTGCCGCAACATCAGTCGCTGGTGGTGATCGGCGGTTCGGGTACCGGCAAGTCGGTGATGCTGAAATGCATTCTGGGATTGATCGAGCCGGATTCGGGCTCGATCAAGATCGACGGCGAAGAACTGACCGAGATGAGCGGCTCGGAGCGCCAGGCGGCAAGGAGCAAGATCGGCATGCTGTTCCAGGGCGGCGCGCTGTTCGATTCGCTGCCGGTCTGGGAAAATGTCGCCTTCGGCCTGACCGCGGGTCAACGGATGGATCGCCGCCAGGCCAAGGACGTGGCCTTGCGCAATCTCGCCGCGGTCGGCCTCGGGCCGGAGGTCGGCGATCTCTCGCCCTCGGAACTGTCCGGTGGCATGCAAAAGCGTGTGGCGCTTGCCCGCGCGATCGCGACCGAACCGGAGATCATCTTTTTCGACGAGCCGACGACCGGGCTCGACCCGATCATGGCCGACGTCATCAACGGCCTGATCCGGCTTTGCGTCGGCAAGCTCGGCGCCACGGCTCTGTCCATCACGCACGACATGGGCAGCGTGCGGCGCATTGCCGATCGCGTCGCGATGCTGCATGACGGGCGCATCGCGTGGGAAGGCCCGGTCGATCGCATCGACCGCTCCGGCAATCCTTATGTCGACCAGTTCATCAACGGCCGGGCGGAAGGCCCGATCGAGATGCCGGTCCGGCCGCTCTGACGGGCTCTGCCCGGAAAGGATCCTGTTGGCCAAATCCGCCGCCCGCTATGTCTGCCAGGCCTGCGGCGCCGCCGCCTCGAAATGGAGCGGCCGCTGCGAAGCCTGCGGGGAGTGGAACACGATCGTCGAGGAGGCGCCGCGCGAAGCGGCGCCCAAGGGGATCGGCACCGGCCGCGGACAGAAGATCGATTTCCAGCCGATCACCGGCACCGGCGCGCCGGTGGCACGGCGCGGCACCGGCAATGTCGAATTCGACCGCGTCTCGGGTGGCGGGCTGGTTCCCGGCTCCGCCCTGCTGATCGGCGGCGATCCGGGTATCGGCAAATCGACCTTGCTGCTGCAGATCGCCAACGCGGTCGCCGCAACCGCGGGCGGCGGCCGGGCAGCGACGGTCGCCTACATCACCGGCGAGGAATCGGTCGAGCAGGTGCAGATGCGTGCGCGTCGGCTCGATCTCGCGGCGAGCGGCGTCGAACTCGCGGCCGCCACCAGCGTGCGCGATATTCTCACGTCGCTCGACCGGCCGCAGGTGCCGGACCTGGTGGTGATCGATTCGATCCAGACGATGTATGTCGACACACTCGATTCGGCGCCCGGTACGGTAGCCCAGGTGCGCGGCGCCGCGGCCGAACTGATCCGGCTCGCCAAGCGGCGGGGCTTTACCGTCGTGCTGGTCGGCCATGTCACCAAGGAAGGGCAGATCGCCGGTCCACGCGTACTCGAACATATGGTCGACACCGTGCTGTATTTCGAAGGCGAGCGCGGCCATCAGTTCCGCATCCTGCGCGCGGTCAAAAACCGTTTCGGCCCGGCAAACGAGATCGGCGTGTTCGAGATGACCGATGCCGGACTGATGGGCGTCGAAAATCCCTCGTTCCTGTTTCTCGGCGAGCGGCGCGAGGATTCGTCCGGCACCGCGGTCTTTGCCGGAATCGAGGGCACGCGGCCCGTGCTGGTCGAGATCCAGGCGCTGGTCGCGCCCTCGTCGCTCGGCACGCCGCGCCGCGCGGTGGTCGGATGGGACAGCGCGCGCCTCGCCATGCTGCTGGCCGTTCTCGAGGCGCGCTGCGGGCTGGTACTGGCCGGCAAGGACGTATATCTGAATGTCGCTGGCGGCTTGCGAATCGCAGAGCCCGGCGCCGATCTCGCGGTCGCGGCGGCGCTGGTCTCGGCCGCGGCGGACCGACCGGTACCGGCGAACACGGTGTTTTTCGGTGAAGTCGGGCTTGGCGGCGAGGTGCGGGCAGTGAGCCAGCCGGAACTCCGTCTCAGGGAAGCGACGAAACTCGGTTTCGTGGCCGCGTGCATGCCGGCACGGTCCAAAGGCCGACGCGCGCTGCCCGGCGGCCTTGCGATCCATGAGATTCGTCATCTGGCCGATCTGGTCGGACGCCTCGCCGGCGACGGGCAGGATAACCGCCCCGGCAGCAGCCGGCGCACGGGCTAGGCCGCGGGGAGACGCTTTTGGACGATCTTCCGATCTCCATCGTCGATCTGGCCCTGATCGGGGTTCTGATCCTCTCCGCCCTGCTTGCCTTCGTGCGCGGATTTGTCCGCGAGGTGCTGTCGATCGGCGCCTGGATTGGCGCCATCGTCGCCACCATATATGCGTTCCCTTACGCGCAACCTTATGTCCGCGAACAGATCGAAATCGCTCTTCTGGCCGATGCGGTAACCGGTCTTGCAATTTTCATCGTCGCGCTGGTGATTCTGACCGTGATCAGCCATGCCCTCTCGCGCAACGTCCGGGACAGTTCGCTCGGCGCCGTCGACCGTTCGCTCGGCCTGCTGTTCGGCCTGGTGCGGGGCGCGGTTCTGATCTGCGCCGCTTACCTGGCGATGAGTTGGGCGATCCCGCAGGAAGAGGACCGGCCGACCTGGATAACGAACGCCCGCTCGACACCGCTGGTCGAACGCGGCGCCGAGTTCCTCGCCTCGCTGCTTCCGGCCGAGATCATGCAGGAGGGCGAGGATACCGCCGGCGGCCTGCGCGACGACGCGGAACAGCTTCTGGAGGCCGGCGAGGCCGTGGAAACGCTGACCGGGTCGGGCGCAGACGAAGCCGGGACCAGCCCGGATTCGGATGCTGCCGAGACGCCGCCGTCCGGCTATAAGGACGCCGAGCGGAACGATCTCGACCGCCTGATCGAGAGTACCGAATGAGCGCCGACCCGAAGGAGGGCTCCAGCCTGTCCATGTCGCCGACGCTGACCACGCACCCTTATGACGACGACCATCTGCGCGAGGAGTGCGGGGTCTTCGGCATTTACGGCCCGGAAGATTCCGCGGCCCTGGTCGCGCTCGGCCTCCATGCGCTGCAGCATCGCGGCCAGGAGGCGGCCGGCATCGTCGCGTTCGACGGGCGACAGTTCAATGCGCATCGCGCGCTCGGCCAGGTCGCCGACCATTTCTCCAGCGAAACGGTGATCGGCCGGCTGAGCGGTCATGCGGCGATCGGGCATGTGCGCTATTCGACGGCAGGCGAAACCGTGCTGCGCAACGTGCAGCCGCTTTTCGCCGACCTCGAGTTCGGCGGCTTCGCAATCGCGCATAATGGCAATCTGACCAACGCCTATACGCTGCGGCGCGAACTGGTGAAGCGCGGCTCGCTGTTCCAGTCGACGAGCGATACCGAGGTCATCACCCATTTGATGGCGATCGGCAGCGGTACGGTCGTCGACCGGCTGGTCCAGGCGCTTCGCCAGGTCGAGGGCGCCTACTCGCTCGTTGCGCTGGCGCATGACCGGGTGATCGGCGTCCGCGATCCGTTGGGCGTGCGGCCGCTGGTGATCGGCAAGCTCGGCACCTCGCATATTCTCGCCTCGGAAACCTGCGCACTCGACATCATCGGCGCGGAATTCGTGCGCGACGTCGAACCGGGCGAGATCGTGGTGATCGATTCGAACGGCATCGAAAGCCTGCGCCCGTTCCCGCAGCACAAGAAGCGCTTCTGCATCTTCGAATTCATCTATTTCGCCCGGCCCGACAGCGTCGTCGACGGCACCAGCGTCTACGACGCGCGCAAGCGGATCGGCGCCGAACTGGCGCGCGAGGCGCCGGCCGATGCCGATGTCGTCATTCCGGTGCCCGATTCCGGCGTGCCGGCAGCGCTCGGCTATGCCGAAGAGGCGAAGATCCCGTTCGAGCTCGGCATCATCCGCAATCACTATGTCGGCCGCACCTTCATCGAACCGAGCGACCATATTCGCCATCTCGGCGTGCGCCTCAAGCACAACGCGAACCGCGCGATGATCCAGGGCCGCAATGTCGTGCTGGTCGATGACAGCATCGTGCGCGGCACCACCTCGCGGAAGATCGTCGAGATGATCCGCCATGCCGGGGCGAAGCAGGTGCATATGCGCATATCGAGCCCGCCCACGGCGCATTCCTGCTTCTACGGCATCGACACGCCGGAGCGCGAGGCGCTGCTTGCCTACAAGAACGACGCCGATGCGATGGCGAAGCTGATCGGCGCCGACAGCCTCGCCTTCATCTCGATCGACGGGCTCTATCGCGCGATGGGCATGCCGCGGCGCGACCCCGCCTTGCCGCTTTATTGCGATGCCTGTTTCACGGGCGACTATCCGATCCCGCTGACCGATCGCAGCGACGGTCGCCCGCCCGCGCAGCTCTCGCTGCTGGCCGAATCCGCCTGAGTTTCCAGCCATGCCGGACAGAACCCGTCGCCTCGCCGGGCGCATCGCGCTTGTGACCGGCGCCTCGCGCGGCATCGGCGCCGCGGTCGCACGGCGCTTCGCCGCGGAAGGCGCCGAGCTCATCCTCGTCGCCCGCACCGTCGGCGGGCTTGAGGAAACCGACGATGCCGTCAAGAAAGCCGGCGGTCATGCGACATTGGTCCCGCTCGATCTGGCCGACTATCCGGCGATCGACCGGCTCGGCCAGGCGATCTTCGAGCGCCATAAAAGGCTCGACGTGCTGGTCGGCAATGCCGGCCTGCTCGGCACGCTGACACCGATCCATCAGATCCGGCCGCAGGACTGGCAGCAGGTGATGGACATCAACGTGACCGCGAACTGGCGGTTGATCCGGTCGATGCATCCGCTGCTGCAGGCATCGCCTGCCGGTCGCGCGATATTCGTGTCGTCCGGCGCCTCGATGGAGCCGCGCGCCTATTGGGGCACCTACGCCGTCAGCAAGGCCGCCCTCGACATGCTGGTCGGCATCTATGCCGCCGAGACGGCAAAGACAAAGACCCGCGTCAACATTGTCGATCCCGGCCGGGTGCGCACCAACATGCGCGCCAGCGCCTATCCGGGTGAAGACCCGATGACCTTGCCGGCACCCGACGACATCACCGACCTGTTTGTCGAACTTGCGTCGGCCGACTGCACGCGTCATGGCGAGCGTATCAACGTTACGTCACGACACCACTGATCAGCCGCCGGCGTAGGGATTGTTGCCCTTGCGCAGCGTGATCCGCAGCGGCACCCCGTCGAGCCCGAATGTCTCGCGCAGCCCATTCACGAGGTAGCGCAGATAGGAATCGGGCAGCTCGGTCGGACGGTTGACGAAAATTGCGAAGGTCGGTGGCCGCGTCTTGATCTGGGTCGCATAACGCAGTTTGACCGATTTGCCCGACGCCATCGGCGGCGGATGACGATCCGTGATGCCGCTGAGCCAGCGATTGAGATCGGCGGTCGAGATACGGCGGTTCCAGTTCTCGTAGATCTCGAACACCCGGCGCATCAGCTTCGATATCCCCTCGCCCGTCTCCGCCGAGATCGTGACCAGCGGAATCCCGCGCGCCTGCGGCAGCGATCGCTCGATCCGGTCGGCGAGCGCCTTCAGGGTTGTATCGGTATCCCCGACGGCATCCCATTTGTTTGCGGCGATCACCAGCGCCCTGCCCTCCTCGAGCACTTCGCGCGCGATCGTCAGATCCTGCTTCTCGAAACTCTCGGTGCCGTCGAGTACAAGCACCACGACCTGCGCGAATTTCAGCGCCCGTGCCGTTTCCGCGCCGGAGAGGTGCTCCAGCCGTTCGGATATGCGCGCACGGCGGCGCAGGCCCGCCGTGTCGACGAGGCGCATCGCGCGGCCGCCATATTCCCAGTCGATCGTGATCGCATCGCGCGTAATCCCCGCCTCGGGCCCCGTAATCACGCGCTCTTCGCCAAGCAGCCGGTTGACCAGTGTTGATTTTCCGACATTCGGGCGACCGACGACCGTGATCGCAATCGGCGCATCGGGTTCGGGTTCAGATTCTGCGGTCTCGTCCGATCCTTCGATCTCACCCGTTTCAGCACGAAGCGGGTCGAGATGTTCCTGCATCGCTTCGAGCAGCAGGCTCATGCCGTCGCCATGCTCGGCCGAGATTGGCAGCGGTTCGCCGAAACCGAGCGCAAAGGCATCGTAGCGCCCGGCCTCGCTCGCGCGGCTCTCGCTCTTGTTGGCCAGCAGCAGCGTCGGCTTCCCGCTGCGCCGCAGCAGATCGGCGAAATGACGATCGTCGGGAATGAGGCCGCTGCGCGCGTCGATCACGAACAGCACGAGATCGGCCTCGGCGATCGCGCGCCGGGTCTGCGCCTGCATGCGTGCCGCCAGGCTTTCGCTTTCCGCCTCTTCGAGGCCCGCGGTATCGATCAGCGTGAACTCGAGATCGCCGAGCGTCCCGCGGCCCTCGCGGCGGTCGCGGGTGACGCCCGGCATGTCGTCGACAATCGCGATGCGCTTGCCGATCAGTCGGTTGAACAGCGTCGACTTGCCGACATTCGGCCGGCCGACGATCGCCACCACGGCCGTCATGATCGGATCAGCGCAGCGCGACGAGCGACGCGTCGCCCAGCAGAAGATAAAGCCCGCCGTTAACGACGATCGGTGCGATGCGCGTCCCCGCCGGCAACTCGAACTGGCCGAGGATCTCGCCGGTATAAGGCGAAATCGTCATCCCGCCGCCTTCCGAGCTCACGGCAATCAACCGGTCGCCCGCGAGCACCGGTCCGCTCCAGCTGATCGGCCCGCTATTGTCTTCCGGATCGAGGAAGCGCGGCAGCGCCTGGTACCATTTGATCTGACCGCCGCCCCGGGTCAGGCAAAGCAGGACCTGCTCGGACGTGATCAGGAAGATGAAATCGCCGGCAACCCACGGACCCTTCGAGCTCGATGCCGCGCGCTCCCAGACACGCAGGCCGGTCGCCTGATCGACCGCGACCGTCGTACCGGAATTCCCCGAGACATAGACAATACCCTGATCGATCACGATGCGGCCGGTGACGCCACCGACGCGCGTTGCGCTTTCGCGCATCAACCGCGACGTCAGAGCTTAGCCCCACCGCGCCTCGCGGGTCTCGGCATCGATCGCAAAGACGTCGCCCGA
>JBBDMS010000016.1:0-1732 GCA_040878185.1 Dongiaceae bacterium
GGTCGAGTATCTGTCGCCGCCGAACGACGCCGATCACTGGGATCTGATCGAGGGCCAGGGCTCGCTGTTCCATGCCTCCTATGCCGGCGTGTCGCTCGGGCTGCTGCATGGCGCGCAGGCCGACGCGCTGGTGATGTGTCACGAGCCGACCCGGCCGCATATGCGCGGTCTGCCGGATTACCAACTGCCGGATCTGGCATCCTGCATCGAGGCGAACGAAGGCGCGGCGCGGCTGACCAATCCGGCGGCGCGGTGCATCGGCATTTCGATCAATACGGCCGGGCTCGACGCCAGGGCGGCGGACGAATGTCTGCGCAATGCCGAGAAGACCTACGGTCTGCCCGCGGTCGATCCGTTCCGCACCGGCGTCGCCCGGATCGTCGACGCGCTCGGCTGAGCGCGATGCGTCGCCTCGCCGTCGGCGTTGAAACCTGGCCGATCGCCGGCCGCTTCGTCATCGCGCGCGGCGCTGTCACGGAAATCACTGTCGTCACCATCGGCATCGCCGAGGCGGGCCGCATCGGCCGTGGCGAATGTCGGCCCTATGCGCGCTATGGCGAGGCGCCCGAAACGGTGATCGCCGAAATCGAGGCGCAGCGTGCCGCGATCGAAGCCGGGCTCGACCGGCAGGAACTGCAAAGCCGGATGACACCGGGCGCCGCGCGCAATGCGATCGATTGCGCGCTCTGGGATCTCGCGGCGAAGCTGGCCGGCAAGCCTGTGTGGGAGCTCGCCGGTCTGCCCGCGCCACAGCCGGTCGAAACCGCGTTTACGATCAGTGTGGGAACGCCAACCGAAATGGCGGCGGCGACGCGCAAGGCATTCGAACGCACGCTGCTCAAGGTGAAGCTCGCCGGCGAGGGCGATCTCGAGAGGATCGAGGCGGTGCGCGAGGCCGCACCCGCGAGCCGCCTCATCGTCGACGCCAACGAAGCATGGACGGCCGCAACCTATCGCGATCTCGCGCCGCGCATGGCGGAACTCGGCGTCGCGCTAATCGAGCAGCCGCTCCCGGCCGACGACGACACGGCGCTCGGCATGCTGCCACATCCGGTCCCGCTCTGTGCCGACGAAAGCGTGCATGATCGCAAGGGGCTCGAGGCGCTCGCGCGGCGCTACGACGCAATCAACATCAAGCTCGACAAGACCGGCGGCCTGACCGAGGCGATCGCGCTTGTACGGGCTGCGCGCGGTCTGGGTCTCACGATCATGGTCGGCTGCATGGTCGCAACCTCGCTCGCGATGGCGCCGGCCTTGCTGCTGGCGGGCGAGGCTCGGTTCGTCGATCTCGACGGGCCGCTATTGCTCGCGCGCGATCGCGCCCCGGGGCTCACCTATGACGGCAGTCTCGTGATGCCGCCGCCGCCCGAGCTCTGGGGCTGATTCGCAAGTCCCTTCCGCGACCGTGCCCGAGTCGCGGTTGCGGGCGAAAATACGGATCGGTCGCGATGGTTGTATTACTGCAACAGGTGGGGCACCACTCCGTGTGCCGATGTGATCCAATCGCGCGGCTTCCAGGCTAAATCCGGTCGCTGCTGCGATAGTCGGTTCCTCCGAGGAAAAACCGTTCACCATCGGAAAATGCCCCGGGCGCTGCCGGCTTGATTTCCACCGTCGAGTGTTTAATTGATCCTTTGCGGTATGGAAGTGCTGTCCCCCCGGACCAAGTTCATACCGTCTACGCCCCCATGGGCGTTTCCTCCCAGACTCGGGGGGGGGGGGGGGGGGGGGG
>JBBDMS010000016.1:1742-33883 GCA_040878185.1 Dongiaceae bacterium
TTTCGGGCCCTACCCGATTTTTTATGCGGGATCGTTCAAAGGGTCGGGCAATGTCGTATCGCCGGGGCCGAGCGCACGTTGCATCAGCACGCTGTCGAGCCAGCGCCCGTGCTTGAATGCGACCGAACGAAAGACGCCGGCCTGCACGAAGCCCTGTCGTTCATGCAACGCGATGGAGGCATGGTTCGCCGAATCGCCGATCACCGCAATCATCTGCCGCATGCCGAGTGCGACGGCGACGAGGATCAATTCGGTCAAGAGCATGCGGCCGATGCCGTGACCGGCTTCGGCGGCGGCGACATAGATCGAATTCTCGACTGTGAAGCGATAGGCGCTGCGCGGCCGATAAGGCGTCAGATAGGCATAGCCGACGATCTGCCCCTCGCGTTCGGCGACGAGATAGGGCAGGCCCAGCGCCGTCACCGCGACGCGCCGTCGCTCGATCTCCGCTGCATCGGGCGGGATTTCTTCGAAACTGGCGGAACCGTAGAGAACGTGATGGGCGTAGATCGCCCGAATCGCTGCTGCATCCGCAGGCCCGGCCGGCCTGAGGACCGGATCGGGCTGCGATGCCGCCATCACGGCAGGAAGGCCGATCGGTCGATCGCGGCGAGCGCCCGCACGACGTCGTCCATATGCATCGCAAGGCCGCCGAGATTGTCGGTGGGTCGGATCGCGAGCTCGTCCATATAGAGCGCGCGGTTGATCTCGATCTGGATCACATGAACGAAATCCAGCGGCCGTCCGTAATGCTGCGTGACGAAGCCGCCCGAGTAGGGATCGTTGTAGGCGCAGCGATAGCCGAGCCGCTCCAGCGTTTCGCGCGCCCGCGTCGATACGATGTTGGCGCAGGCGGTGCCGAAACAATCGCCGATCACGATGTCGGTGCGCCGCGTGCCGCGATCGCGCTCACCCGGCCCGCCGACCGACGGCATCGAATGCCCGTCGATGAGGATGCAATAGCCGAAGCGTTCGCGGGTTTCGACGACGAGTTCGGTCAGCGCCGCATGATAGGGGCGATAGAAACGGTCGATCCGGCTGGTCGCCTCGGCGAAGCAGAGTTTCCCGCCGTAGATTTCCTCGCCGCTGGCGACCACGCGCGGAATTGTTCCGAGCCCCGCGGCGACGCGCGGCGAGCGGGTGTTTGCCCAGGCCGGCAGCGGATCGTTGAACATCGCCGGATCGAGCTCGAACGCCTCGCGATTGGGATCGACATAGGCGCGCGGAAAATTCGCCTTGAGCAGCGGCGCGCCGAGCGCCGGCGCGCGGGCGAAGATCTCGTCGACGAACGCGTCCTCGGAACGGCGCAGCCGGTCGCGGTCGAGCCGGGAGGCGGCGAGGAACTCGGCCGAATAATCGGTGCCGCTATGCGGCGAGGCGACCACGATCGGCAGCGTCTGGGATGCCGGCGCTGCGATTTCGTAGGGCGAGGTTTCCGCGATCCGGGGGTGCTGGGCGAGGTTCATCGTCCCCGGGTTTATCGCATCGCCCGCGGGCTGTCACCGGAGAGACGGCAGGGTCTTTCCGGCACGGGATCTGCGCGGCCGGCGGGCCCGGCCGGGGACGCGCGGCGGGCGGCCAATCTAGCCGCCCGGGGCTTGTATCGGGCGGGCCCGGATGCTAATTGGCGGCACCTTCGATTGACCGGTTCGATGCGAGCCGGTTTCGCCCTGCGGTCGGCCCCACTCGGGCACGCCGACTGCAATCCGGGCACGGGCGCGTAGCTCAGCGGGAGAGCACTACGTTGACATCGTAGGGGTCACAGGTTCAATCCCTGTCGCGCCCACCATTTTCTTTCAGATGCTTAGCGGTCGTTTGCGATGCGTTTCGCGGACGCGTTTGGCGACGCATCGCCAGCCTGTTGCCAGTTTTTGCGCTGCACCGGGCGGATTCGGCGAGCGGCAGGGGTCGAATGGTTCGCTGTTTTGCTGCCTCGTCGTCCTGCACATAGTAACGGCCCGTTACACGCGATCCGGGTGCATGACCGAGCAACCGTTGCAACGTCTTCGGTGCCGTGCCGGCCTGGGCCTGCCAGGTCGCAAACGCCTTGCGCGGAAACTGCGGTGTCACCCGCAGTGGCTGGCCGCCCCGCAGGATCACCGCCTGTTCCGATGCCGTCGCCAGCACATGTTTGAGCGACGTCAGCGGTTTCAACGGATCGCTGCCATGGAAGACATAGGTCCCCTTCGTGGCAGCTGCCGCAAACCGGCGGCAAGTTCGCCGTGATCGGAATTGCCCGTTCCGATGCCTCGGTCTTCGGCGTCCATCCGCCTGTGCTGGGGCGAATGGCAATCGTTCGACGTTCGAGATCGACACAATCCCAGCCGAGATTGAGCGCCTCGCCGAGCCGGCAACCGGTTTCGGCAAACAATGAAGGATGACCATTTCAAGGGGGGCAGCTCACTTCGACGAGCGCCCGCATGCGCTCGCTCTTGGCAGGCAGCTCGGCATCCAGGACCCATGATAGGCCGCCGAGGTCGGGATTCCGCAGATGCGGAAACGGCCGCGTCGCGACGTCCGCTCCCAAAAAGCCGGCAACGAGATCCCAAGCATTGCTGTCGCGGGTCACGTCGAGGATCAACAGCGCGTCGGGCCGGCCTGTGAAGTACTTCCGAACCGAATCTTCATGCCTTCGATAGACATCGAGATAGCGAGCTCGGTCGAACTCGACACTGCCATAGCACGCTACCCGGATACGATGGCGCAGTGACGCTCTCACCGACGGCGGTTGTGGACGAGCGTAGAGACGTTGAACGCTGTCAACCCAATCCGCTTCGTCGCGCACGGTCAGTACGAACTTCGATCCCGGATGGCTGCGATCGAGTTCGCGGAAGAAACATGGCGTCGGAAGATCCGTGTAGCAACGGAACGGCGCAGTTCGTTTCGGCGAAAAGTCGCCATCGAGCCAGTGCAATGCAAGATCGTGATAGCACAAAGGATAATGGACTGCGCTCATTCCCATGAGCACCGCAGCGGCGTGCAGGCTCGTGGTGCCCGTGCGTGAAAGGCCGAGGCCGAACAGTTTTGCGTCCTGCCGACCCGCGTGCCAGCTGCCGGGCGGGATCGGGCGATTTGCGCGTTCAGCCCCATCGCTATCGATCATCGACTCGTTGCGCCCTTCTCTGTGCTGTACAATATTGAGTTATGCAGCCTACACACGAGCCGGGCGAACCGGAAAGCAGGCTTTCCTCAACTCGGCCGACCGGACTGCGGACGGCGGTCATCATTCACAATTTCTTGCGGCCACAAAACCTGCCGCGCATCGTATCGGCTTGTCTTCGAGCCCGGCATCGCCCTGACGTGTTCGTGATCGACAACGCGCTCGACGATTCGCTGGCCGCGCCCCTGCGGGCGGCTGCCGCCGCGATTGCGGGCGCGAGCGCACGCCTGACTTATCGCGCAAACTTTATGAATCGCGGATCTGGCGATCGCTATTCGGTAGCGGCTGGCCTTGATCACGATGCAATAGCAAGCATTGACGACGACCTGTTCCTGACGCCTGCGCAAGTCGATGCGCTGCTGGACCAGTATTTGAGCGACACCAGCCGGATTCACGGGGTCTGGGGGGAGCGTCTCGTGACACGCGATGGCCGGCCGTTCATGATAAACGCGATCTTTGGGCGGGAGGTCGAGGTTGACATCCTGAACCGTGCCTATGCCTTCGCGCCGGCGCCGGCGCGCCAGGCCTGCGAGCTGCTGCATCAATTGGGTTACAAAGACTGGATGGCACTCGGACCGGGCTCCGACATCATCCTCAGCTTTAGTGGCGAGCGACGTCCGCTCGTGCATGACGTTGGCGGGCTTGAGTCCTGCGAGACATCGGGTACACCAGGCATCGCATCCTGGCGTCGTGAAGACTTCCAAAGGCGTCGATTCGAACTTCTTCGCCGGCTCATGAAAATGAGACCACGCCCGACCGGCTGAGGTCGGGCCGTACTCACAATACGGTGCTCCCGATTCGTTCACCGAGCTAAGCTGCATTGGAAGGGCGCATCCGGATGTGCGGAATTGCAGGATCGTGGTGGCGCGATAGCGACATGAGCGTCACCGTCGCCAGACGTATCGTGACCCAAATGGCCGAATCGTTGAGGCATCGCGGACCCGACGCAGCCGGTATCTGGATCGATCCCGCGGTGGGCCTCGCGCTGGGACATCGTCGTCTGGCGGTGCTCGATCCGTCTCCGGCAGGTGTCCAACCGATGACATCGGACTCCGGCCGCTACGTCATTGTCTATAATGGCGAAATCTACAATCATTTCGTGCTGCGGCGTCGCCTCGAGGCCGAGCGCCGGGCGCCATCGTGGCGCGGCAGCAGTGATACCGAAACATTGCTCGCCTGCATCGAAGCGTGGGGCGTCGAGAGTACGCTCTCCTGCATCTTCGGTATGTTTGCTTTCGGATTGTGGGATAGTTCCGAGCGGACGCTGCTCCTCGCGCGCGACCCGATGGGCGAGAAGCCGCTCTGCTACGCGCGGGTTGGTCGTACCGTCCTGTTTGCGTCCGAACTGCAAGCGCTACGACAGCATCCGGAATTCGATCAGGAGATAGATCGCGGTGCCGTGGCGCTGTTGCTCAAGGACAATTGCATTCCGGCGCCGTATACGGTTCACGCCCATGCCCGCAAGCTGCTGCCGGGAACTTTTTTGCGTATCCGTTTCGACGATGAAACGCTGGAGCAGCCGACGACCTACTGGTCCCTCAAGGCGGTTGCGGAGGCGGGCCAGAGCGCGCCATTCGATATCGACGAAACCGACGCGACATCGACCTTCGAAATGCTCTTTGGCGATGTCGTGCGCTCGCAGATGATCAGTGACGTACCGCTGGGCGCGTTCCTTTCAGGGGGCATCGACTCTTCTGCGGTTGTGGCCATGATGCAGTCGATGTCCACGCGTCCGGTGCGAACCTACACGATCGGCTTTCGGGAGCCGGCATTTGACGAAGCGCGCCATGCTGAATCGGTCGCACGGCATCTCGGAACGGATCATCATACGCTGTACGTCACAGACACCGACGCTCTCGATGTCGCCTCTAATTTGGGCCGGACTTTCGATGAGCCGTTCGGCGGGGTGTCTCAAATTCCGACGATCCTGGTGTCTCGGTTGGCCCGGAGCGAGGTCACGGTCGCCCTTACCGGCGATGGCGGGGACGAACTGTTCGGTGGCTACGACCGCTACGTCAAAATTCGCATCTGGAAACGCCAGCAGGAATTTGTTCGGCGGCGCGCGGGACCGGGCCGCCATCCGGCGCGGAGCGAGCAAGAAGTGTCTGACGAGTGGCATTCCTCAGCCGCGGATGATTTTTTTCTGTCGCGCGTCCGCAAATGGCCCAACGCCCACGCGATCGTCAGGGGCGCCACCAACACCGTAACGCTTCTCGACCGGCCACCGGAATGGCCGGCATTGACGTCGCCAGAGCTGCGAATGATGTCGGTCGATGCGATGACGTACCTTCCGGACAATGTGCTTGTGAAGGTCGACCGCAGCGCCATGTCCGCCTCGCTTGAGACGCGGGCACCGTTTCTCGATCGGCGAATTGTCGAACACGCCTGGCGCCTCCCGCTTTCGATGAAGATTCGTCGCGGCGTCGGCAAGCATATTGTACGGAGCGTCCTGCGCCGTCATGTTCCACCTGATCTCATTGATCGGCCGAAACAGGGTTTCGGTGTTCCGATCGACGACTGGCTGCGCGGCGGATTGAGGAGCTGGGCCGAAGATTTGCTGGCCGAGCGGCGGCTGGTCGCGGACGGAATTTTCGAAGCGGCGATCGTTCGTCGTCTATGGCGCATGCATCTGAGCGGCCGTCGCCAGCTCGGTAATCGGCTTTGGCCCGTGATCATGTTTCAGGCTTGGCGCGACCATCAATAAGCGAGCTCACTTGCCATCAATAAGCGAGCTCACTTGACCGGCGCCTCCGGGCCGATCCCGGTTGTTGCCAGTCGTTGTCACAATCGTTGCTTATCGCACGGCATTCGGGCCACAGGCGGATAACGGAGGCAGGATGCGGGAGCGTAAAATATTGAGAAGTCCCGTTGTTCCGCCCCTGCGGGATGGCAGGATCCCATTGACACCGTGGGGATCGCAGGTTCAATCCCTGTCGCGCCCACCATTGCCCGATCTACCCCCGGAGCGATAAGTTCGCCGGCGCCGGGCCGAGCCCGATTAACCTGTGCGCATTGGATGAAATGAGAATGGCCCCGAAACCCGACATCGAAAAACGCTTCGAACGCGGCGTGTTTGCTTCGCGCTGGCTGATGGCGCCCATGTATCTCGGGCTTATCGTCGCGCTTGCGATGCTGGCGATCGTGCTGGTGCGCGAACTGATCCATTACGCGCCGCAGGTCTTCAGCATGAGCGCCGAGGATGTGATCCTCACGGTGCTCACGCTGGTCGATCTGACATTGGCCGGCAATCTGCTCCTGATCGTCCTGTTCTCGGGCTACGAAAATTTCGTATCCAAGCTGGATATCGGCGAGACGGAAGATCGTCCTTCATGGATGGGAACCGTCGATTTCTCCGGTCTCAAGATGAAACTGATTGCATCGATCGTGGCGATTTCGGCGATCGATCTGCTGAAGCGCTTCATGCAGATCGGCGACGCTCGCCCTGAAGAGCCGTTCAGCGAACCGCATCTGTTCTGGCTGGTGACGATCCATCTGACGTTCGTTGCGTCGGGCGTGCTGCTGGCGCTGATGGACTGGCTTTCGGCCAGAACGTCCAAGCACTGAGTGTCGCGGCGGCCAATCGACCGCGACGGCGGTCAATCGACCCGGCCGGCGCCGTGCCAGCCATTTTCATAGCGGAGAAAGAACAATGATCGACAGGCGCGATGCGATGCAGGGGTTTCTGGTTGCGATGGCCGCACTGGCCCTGCCGGCCGGCAGCGTTGAGGCGCATACCGCAGTCGACGAAGCGACCGCGCGCGCGGCGCTCGATCCCTGGGCCGACGCGCTGGCATCGAACGATCCGGCCGCGGTCGAGAGGGTTCTCGCACCGGAGTATCAGATCGTCCGATCGGACGGTACCGGCTACAACAAGACCGATTACCTGACGGTGCTGCCGACGCAGAACGCGCGCTCGCGCTTCCGCGATATCGTGGCGACCGGCAATCGGGATCTCATGGTCCTTCGCTATGTGATCGAAACCGACCAGACCATCGGGGGTGAGCCGGTCGAGGCGATCTCGCCGCGGCTCTCGGTGTTCCGCAAGGAAGGCGAAGGCTGGTTGCTCGTGGCACACGCGAGTTTCGCCAAGCTCGGCTAACCGCGATCTGATCGACGTTTCCGCGGTTGGCGCTCAGGATCGCGGGTCTAGCGCGTCGACCGCCGCGCGCAGAACCGGCCAACGGTCTGCCATGAACCAGTCAATTTGCGGATCGTCGGCCGGCGGCGGCGGTTCATGCGCGAGCGGGCTCCAGTTGATTTCCCAGACGACGATGCGACCGTTTTCGATCGCATAGTCGATCCTGCCGAGCTCGAGATGCGCCAACGCCGCCACGTGGCGCAGCGCTTCGACATGCTGTTCGCCGGCGGCGAAGGTCCGCTCTTCCGCGATCAGCGCGTCGACATCGTGCTCCGACGCCAGCTCTTCGATGCGCGGCTCGCGCACGATCCATTCGCGGCCAAAATGCATGCGCCAGTGAAATATCCGTTCGCCCACGACATAGGCGGTATAACGTCGATAAAGCCGATCCGGGCTTGCGGTGTTACAGAACTCGATGATCAGCAGGTGCTCGGGATCGCGACCCATCGCGATCCAGGATTCGATGGCGGCATCGAGCTGGTGGCGGTCGCGGATCAACCCGCCATAGGGACCGTCGCGATCGTTGATACCGCGCACGAACAGCGGATAGCGCATCGGGTCGCGCCGTTCGTCGCCGCGCCAGATGTCGAAGCCGTTCAGCCCTTCCGCCTTGAGCCGACGCAACAGGGCGAAGCGCCGCAACGCCCGCGCCGGATGATTGAGCGGACGCGCGCCCGCCGCGGTAAGGCGGTCCCAGAGCCCGGCGCTCTTCACCAGCACGGGGCCCAACAAACGCGGAACATCCGAAAAAATCACCGCTCCTGGGGCGATCGCGCGGCCGGCGAGGGCCTCGGCAAAGGGCACAATCGCAATCCGGCCATCGCGCACGCCCTCTTCGAGCAGCGGCCCGAAACTGTTTTCGCCCTTGGCACCGGCCGATGGAGCCCACAGATAGGTAATCATCCCCAACCTTTGTTCGCCGCGTCACTATAGCAGATAGTGGGCTTCCGCGGCGGGACGGCCGCCCTGGTTTCCCCTATCGCGGTTTTATCCGGGAGGTCCCGCCATGAAGAAGATCGATGTCCGAACCGGCATGCCAGACGTGCAACTCACTCGTGCCGCGTTCGCGGCGCGGCTGCGCGAGCGGTTCTACGACCCGGCCTTCGACGCACTCGATCGCGACATCGACCGTATCATCGAAACCGCGTGGAACGCGTATCAGGAATCCCGCAAGAGTCCGCGCACGCGACGCGCGGGCCGCGACTTCGCCGATCCGGACTACGAGCTCTCGATCGAGTGGCTGGAAACGCGCCGGCAGATTCGTGCCGCCGAACGACAGCAGAAGAACCGCCGCGCGCCGTCGCGCATCCTGATCGTCAACGGTTCGGCGCGCAGCGACCAAACCTGTCCCGGCGAGATATCGAAGACCTGGCGGCTGGCATCCATTGCGTGCGACATCGTAGGGCAAGAGAAGGGCTTCGAAGCCGAGTTGCTCGATCTCAGCCGGCTGGCATCCGAATATGGCCGTCAGATTCATCCGTGCAAGGCCTGCGTTTCGACGGCGATGCCGCTCTGTCACTGGCCCTGTTCCTGTTATCCCAATCATTCGCTCGGCCAGACCAACGACTGGATGGCCGAGATCTATCCGAAATGGGTCGCCGCGCATGGCGTGATGATCGTTTCGCCGGTCAACTGGTATCAGGCCCCCGGCCCGCTCAAGCTGATGATCGATCGGCTGGTCTGCGCCGATGGCGGCAATCCCGACCCGACATCGACCGGCGGCAAGGATCCCAAGCGCGCGAAGGCGATGGAACTCGCCGGCTGGCCCTATCCGCGCCATCTCGCGGGTCGGGTCTTCTCGGTGGTCGTCCATGGCGATGCCGCCGGCGTCGAAACACTGCGCCGCAATCTGTCGGACTGGCTGTCGGATATCGGCCTGATCCCTGCCGGGCACGCGGCATTGCTCGATCGCTATATCGGCTACTACCGGCCCTATGCGACCAGCCACGCCGATCTCGATGCGGATCGCGCCTTGCAGGAAGAGGTGCGGAATGCGGCGCGCACCCTTGTTCGCGCTGTGACAATGACGAGGCACGGCACGATGAAACCGGCCGATGCGCATCTTGTGGAACCGCGTCCAAAATAGGCTCTCTGCGATCTTTTCGCGAGAGACCGGTTCGTTTTCTCAGGATTCGCCTCGCGATCGCCATGACCTTGCCCCGGTACCGCCGCTTGCCCACGACCCCCGCCCGCGCCTAAGAGAGTCTGGTCGACCCGGATTTCCACTGCACGGATTTCCACCACACGGGGAGAGACGACATGCGCGGCATGTTCGCTCGCGGCTTTCTGGCCCTGCTGATTCTCGTTGCCGTCGCGGTGCCCGGCGGATCCGCGCGCGCGGCCGAGGCGGGCCATGTGATGCGACTCATCGGTACCGCCGAACTGATCGGCGTCAGCGGTGCCGTCCCGCTCGCATCGGGCGCACCGATCCAGACCGGCGATCGCGTCCGCACCGGAGCGGACTCGCGCATTCAAATCGAACTCGAAGGCGGTGCGGTGCTGACACTCGGCGCCGAGAGCGAATTGCTGATCCCGGCGCAGGCCGCGCGGTCGGTCAGCATCGTCGATCTGCTGCTCGGCATCGTACGGGCGGTGCTGCCCGAGAGCGCCGGCAGCGGGTTTCTCGTACGCGGTCGTACGGCGGTCGCCTCGGTCCGCTCGACCGAGTGGATCGTCGAGACGTCACCCGAAACGACCGCCGTCTTCGCGATCGACGGGGAGGTTCAGGTGACCGGCACCGGCGGTTCAGTCACCTTGCAGGCCGGCGAAGGCACCGATGTACCGGCCGCATCGCTGCCGAGCGCCCCGAAACCCTGGGGCGCCGCGCGCGCCGCGGATGTTCTCGCGCGCACAGCCGCGCCCTAGCCGATGCAGGTCGATCGGCGCGCTCCGCAACCCGGGGCGGCATTGTGAAACCAGCGTACCGAACGCCACGATTGACCATTCGCCTGGCGGTCGCCGCGCTGGCCGCCCTGGTGGTCGCGGGCATGTATCTCGGCTGGCGCGATATCGGCCTTTTTCGTGCGATCGAGACCCAGGCTTTGACTTTGCGTTTCGAGATGCGGGGCGCGCTTGAACCCGGCGACGGCATCGTTCTTGTCGTGATCGACGACGGGACGCTGGTGGCAACCGGCGGCTGGCCGGTGCCGCGACATATGCTGGCGGCGCTGGTTGACAAGCTCGCCGCCGACGGTGCCGACATCGTCGTGCTCGACCTCTTGCTGACCGACCTCGCGGGACCGAACGACGGGCTCACGCCGGGACTGGGCGACCGGGCGCTGGTCGAAGCGGCGCGCCGCCTGGAAGGCAATCTGGTGCTACCGATCGCTTTCGTGCTCGGCGACGAATCCCCGGTTGGCAATGTGCCGGTCGATACGCTCGCACCCTATGCGTTTCGCCTGGTCGAAAGCCGCAAGGGCGTCGACAGCGTGGCGCCGGTTCCAAGCGCTGCGCTCGTACCCTATGCAACGCTGCGCGATGCCGTGCGGCTCGGTCACGTCAACCTGGGTCTCGACAATGACGGCCAGTTGCGCGCCATGCATCACGCCATCGGCGTCGGCGATCTTTATTTCCCGTCGCTGCCCATCGTCCTGCTCGCTTCGCGCAACAACGTGCTGGTCGAAACGATGACGCTGCAGCTCGGCAAGGCCATCCGGCTCGGCGATCGCCGCGTCGCGACGGCCCCCGACATGGCGCTGCCATTTAATTTTCTCGGCCCCGCAGGCAGCTTCGCCCAGTATTCGCTCGCATCTGTACTGGGCGATGAACTGCCGCCCGGCACGTTCCGCGATCGGGTCGTGTTCGTGGGCGCGACGGCGCTCGGGATCGGCGACGGCTATTCGACGCCGTTCGGTATCGTGCCCGGCGTTGAGGTTCTGGCGACCGCAACCGACAATCTGTTCGAGGATCGGGCGCTCGTTCGCGACGAACGCACGGCATTGATCGATCTCACGGCGATTCTCGTGCTCGCCTTGTTGATGGCGGCGCTGCCGCGCTTGCGCGGTGCGGCGACCGCGATCGCGGCGGGCGCCCTGCTTGTCCTGATCTGGCAGGGGATCGCCTATGTCGCGTTTCTCGAGGCGCATTGGTGGCTCGATGCAACCTTTCCGACGCTCGCCGCAATTCTCGCCGGCGCAGCGGTACTGACCTTGTGGTTTACCGATGAACGGCGTCTGCGCGCCGTGGCCGAGCAGGATCGGGCCGCGATGGTGCCCTATATGTCGCCGGTGGCCGCGGCCGGGCTCGACGCGACCGATCGTGCGACCGAGGCGCCGCGGCCGGCGGCGGTTATGTTCGTCGACATGGCCGGGTTCACGGCGCTCGCCGAACAGCTCGACCCGCTTGGCACGCGCGATCTGCTGCAACGCTTCCGCGCCCATGTCTCCGAGACGGCGGCGCGTCATGGCGGCGTGGTCGAGAAGTTCATCGGCGATGGCGCAATGCTGTTGTTCGGATTCCCCGAGCCGGACCTGCAGGATCCGGTCAACGCTCTCGACTGCGCGCGCGACCTGGTCGGATCGCTGCCGTCCGCGGCGGGCGACGTGACGCCGGCGGATGGCTGGCGTCTGCATATCGGCCTTCATTACGGGCTGGTCACGCTGGCGCGGATCGGCGATCGGAACCGCGCCGAGATCACGGCGACCGGCGATACCGTGAATGTCGCGAGCCGGCTCGAAGCGGCCACGCGCGACCATGGCGCCGCCGTCGCCGCCTCGGGCAGCATCGCCGAGGCGGTTCGGGCCGCCGGTCGGCTCGACCTGCTGGCCGGGTTCCGTCGCCGCCCGGACGAAATCCTGCGCGGCCGGCAGGAACCGATCGATCTCTGGCTCTGGGCGGGGACGGATTAAGACCCCGGGTCGGCGCCGCCCACCTTGTTTGCTAGGCTCGTGCGTCATTCGGAAACAAGGGGCGGGGTCATGGACGAACGAAAATTCAACATCATGGGGTTGCTGGGTTTTGCGGCCTCGGGCATGTGCTTCGCCGGGGTCGGTTTACGGGCCGCGGACGTGCTGACGATAACCGGCAGCTTGATATGGATTGGCGCCTGCATTGTCTGGCTGGTCCCGTTGGTTTGCCGGCCGAAAGCCTGAACGCGACACCGGGCCGCCCGCAGTTCTCGGGCCCCCGGCTGCGTGCTAGCTTGCCCCATGCGGTTTTGTGTCGCAGGAACAGACGGTCATGCAGACGATTTTCGTCATGGTGAAATGCGAACCCGGCGCCGCCTACGAGGTGGCGGCCGAGGCAATCGATTCGATCGAGGAAGTGGCTGAAGTCTATTCGATTTCCGGCCAGTACGATCTGCTGGTCAAGTTCCATTTGCCGAACGAGCTGGATATCGGGCGTTTCGTCACCGGCAAGGTCCAGACCCTGAAACGGGTCCGGGATACCTTTACGATCATGACATTCAACGCCTTTACCTGAGGCCATCCGACAAACTATTGTCCCGGCCGCTGCTCCATCCTTTCGCCACATTTCGGTCACTGGATGTGCGGGCAGTCTGCAACCACATACCTGCGGCCCGGTGGACTTTTCCGGACAGCCTGCAGGTACTTTGAGGAGGAAGAGCGCACGGCATTGCGACCGTGGTGTTTGCCGGTAGGCGAACCGAAGCCGCTGTTCCTTATCTTATCGTCATCGCTGGCTTGTCGGAACGGTCCGGGCTCCATCGAGTGCCCGGGGCGCCCTATCTGCGCGAATGCCCATAACAAGATCGCTGCTGCTCCTTAAGAAGGCGACATGAAGATCACAGACCTCATCATGACCATCATGACCGGCGGCCTCCTTTTGAGCGGCTGGTACATGAGCAATCGTGCCGTGGATGGCCCGGATTGGGATGGTCGCCTGCAGGGGCTGTCGTTCAGCCCGTTCCATTATGACCAGAGCCCGATCGACGGTTACGAGCCGAGCCTCGCCCAGATCGAGTCGGATCTGGCGCTGCTCTCGAGCCGGGCTGCCGCCGTGCGCACCTATTCGACGACCGGCGTCCTGCGCGAAGTGCCGCGCCTTGCCGGCAAATACGGGTTGCGGGTCATGGCCGGCGCCTGGATCGGCGACGGACCGGCGCGCGATTCGATGGAACTCGATGCGTTGCTGGCGATCGATCGCGAGGTTCCGAACGTCGACCGGCTGATCGTTGGCAACGAGGCGCTGCTGCGCGAAGAGATCGACGTTCCGACGCTGATTTCGTATCTCGAGCGCGTGCAGGCGGCGACCAACACGCCCGTCAGCACGTCCGAGCCCTGGCATGTCTGGATCAAGCATCCGGAGCTTGCCGCGCATGTCGACTTCATCGCGGTCCACATCCTCCCGTTCTGGGAGGGAGTGCCGGTCGACAGCGCGCTGGAACATATCATGCGGCGTTATGCCGAACTGCGCGAAGCCTTCCCCGACAAGCGCATCGTGCTGACCGAAATCGGCTGGCCGAGCGACGGGCTCCAGCGCGGCCAGGCGGTACCCTCGCTGGCCAATCAGGCGTGGCTGCTGCGCAATTTCCTTATCGAGGCGAAAATCCGCCAGATCGACTATTTCGTCATCGAGGCGTTCGACCAGCCGTGGAAAGAAGCGCTCGAAAGCGGTGTCGGTGCCTATTGGGGCATTTACGATGCCGACCGGCAGCCGAAATTCTCCTGGGATCAGCCGGTCCGCAACAATCCGAACTGGCCGTACTACGCAGCCGTCGCGGCGACGCTCGGCATCGCGCTGACGCTGGTGCTGCTGAAGCGGCGTGGCTGGCTGCAGGGCGGCGGTCGGATGGTGCTGCTCGTGCTGGCGCAACTGGTGGCGACGGCAGCGGTCATGGTCGCGTTCGCGTTCGACGGCCAATATCTTACGCAATTCGACATGGCGGTTCTCTCCGTGCTCGGACCCGCGGCATTCCTGCTGCTGCTGATCGTGCTGACGGAAGGGCTCGAGCTTTCGGAATGTCTCTCGCTGCGCCATCGGCGCGGACGGGATTCCGGCACGCCTGAGGCGATGGCGACATTGCCCAAGGTCTCAATCCACGTGCCTGCCTGCAACGAGCCGCCGGCGATGCTGATCGAGGTTCTCGATGCGCTGGCCGCGCTCGACTATCCCGATTTGGAAGTGCTGGTGATCGACAACAACACGCGCGATCCGGCCTTGTGGCGTCCGATCGAAGCGCATTGCGCGCGGCTGGGTGATCGCTTCCGCTTCTTCCACCTGCCGAGATGGCCGGGCTTCAAGGCCGGCGCCCTCAATTTCGCGCTCAAGAACACCGCGCCCGATGCGAGCGTGATCGCGACCATCGATGCCGATTATGTTGTGCGGCCGGACTGGCTGAAGGCGCTTACCTATCACTTCGCCGACCCGCAGGTCGCACTCGTGCAGGGGCCGCAGGATTATCGCGACGGCACCGAGACCGCGTTCAAGCGCATGTGCTTCTGGGAATATGCCGGCTTCTTCCATCTCGGCATGAATCAGCGCGATCGTCACAACGCGATCATCCAGCATGGCACGATGGCGCTGATCCGCCGTTCGGCGCTGGAGTCGGTCGGCGGTTGGGGCGAATGGTGCATCACCGAAGACGCCGAACTTGGCCTGCGTCTCTTCGAGGCGGGCTGGGTCGCACGCTATGTGCCGGAAAGCTTCGGGCGTGGCCTGATGCCGGACAGTTTGACCGCTTACAAGAAGCAGCGTTTCCGCTGGGCCTATGGCGCGATGCGCATCCTGCGCGCGCACTGGCGTTCGCTGCTGCCGTTCGGCCCGAGCAAGCTGACGAGCGCGCAGCGCTATAATTTCATCGCTGGCTGGCTGCCCTGGATCGCGGATGCGTTGCAGATGCTGTTCAATCTCATGGCGATCGTCTGGTCGGTCGGCCTCGTGCTGATGCCGAACTATGTCGAGCCGGCGCTGCCGCTCTTCCTGACCGCCGCGCTGGCGCTGTTCGCCTTCAAGGTCGCGAAGACGATGTGGCTCTATCTGGTGCGCGTACGTTGCGGCATCGGGGGCAGCATGGGTGCCGCGTTCGCCGGGCTCGCTTTGTCGCACACGGTCGCCAAGGCCGTGTTCCGCGGTCTCTTCACGTCGCGGCTGCCCTTCTTCCGCACGCCCAAAATGGAGAACCGGCCGGCCTTTGTGCGCGCACTGGCCGGCGCGTGGGAAGAGACGCTGATGATGGCAATGCTGATCGGCGCCGCCGTCTATGTGTGGCAGGGCCGCGGCTTCCTCGAGCCGGCGATCCTGCTCTGGGTGGTCCTGCTCGGGCTGCAGACGCTGCCTTATGCGGCGGCGCTCCTGCTCTCGATCGTGAATGCATGCGGCGGCAAGCGGAAGCCGCAGCGCGAGGTCGCGAGGGAGCTGCATTTGTTCCCCGATACCGGCCAGGCGTAAGCCGGACGGCGCGGGGAATCGGCCAATGGCGCTCGCGACAGGGTTCTCGCGCGTCGGTGGAATTGCATTTTCGGGTCTGATCGCGCTCGCGCTGCTCACCGGTTACTGGGCGTGGATGGCACGGCCGCAAGAATTACCCGATACGCCGAGCGATCGCATCGCCTGCCTTTCCTACGCGCCGTTCCGCGGCCACGAAACGCCGTTCGATCCGAATTTCTTCGCCGACCCGGCGCGCATCGAAGCCGATGTGGCGGCGCTCGCCGCCCATACCGGCTGCCTGCGCACCTACAGTGTCGGGCAGGGGCTGGATGCGGTCGTGCCGGCTGCCGCAGTGCAGGGCATCGACATCCTGCTCGGCGCATGGATCGGCAGCGATCCCGCCGCCAACCGGCGCGAGATCGAAACCGCGATGCGGCTCGCGAACGATTATCCCGACACGGTACGCGCCGTCATCGTCGGCAACGAGGTACTGCTGCGCCGAGAACTGTCGGCCGAGCGGCTGACGGCACTGATCGCCGAGGTCCGCGCCAATGTGCCGGTGCCGGTCACCTATGCCGATGTCTGGGAGTTCTGGATCGCAAATCCGGCGCTCGCGGGCGAGGTCGATTTCATCACCATTCATATCCTGCCTTATTGGGAGGATGTGCCGGTCGCGGTCGAAAACGCCGTCGATCATGCCGCCGCGATCGTCGCCGAGGTCAAGGCGGTCTATCCCGATCTGCCCGTACTGATCGGTGAAACCGGCTGGCCGGCCGCCGGCCGCATCCGCGAGGTCGCCGAACCGGGCCGCGTCGCGCAGGCATCGTACATTCGCGGGTTCATCGCCTACGCCGCCGATGCGGGTGTCGCTTACAATCTGGTCGAAGCCTTCGACCAGCCCTGGAAGCGGGGGCTCGAAGGCACGGTCGGCGGCGAATGGGGCATCGCTGCCGGCGACGGCGCGCTGAAATTTCCGCTCGCCGGGCCGGTCGCCGAGCTGACGCGGCCATTACCCTGGTTCGCGCTCTCCGCCGCGGTCGCGTTGCTGCTGATCGTCTTTCATGTTCGCGCCGCATCCCGCGGTTCGGTCCCTCGCCTGGCCGCCGCCGGCGCGCTTGCATCCTTGGCCGGGCTCGCGATCGCTCACCAGATCATGCGGGCGGGCCACACCGCGCGCGATCCGGGCGAATGGCTGGTCGAGATCGGATTGCTCCTGCTGGCTTTGTGCAGCGCGGTCGTCATCGCGCGGACAACGGCCGATCCGGCGCCGGCCTGGAAGCCGCCACGCGGCGCTGCCGATACGATCGCACATTTGTTTGCGCGACCGATGAGCGCGATGGATCGGGCAACTGCGCTTGGCCTGCTTCGATTGCTCGCCGGCGGCGCCTATCTCTTCGTCTCGATCGCGATCATCGCCGATCCGCGTTATCGCGACCTGCCGGATGCGAGCCTCGTTATTCCCCTGCTCGGTTTCATGATCCTCGCACTCGGTGCGCGCGACGAAGGCGGGGCGCCCGGCGATGCACTGCCCGGCTGGCTGATGCTCTTGGGCGCCTGCGGCGTTCTCTGGCGCGAAGGGTTGGCGAACGAAGCCGGCTGGAGCTGGGTCGCGCTCGGTGTTGCAGCCGCGATCGGCTGGGGCATTCTCGATCAGCGTTGGCGTGTGGCGCCGAACAGGCGCAGCAATGCCAGGATCGTCAGCACCGCCGCCAGCGCGCCGAAATCGGCGTTGTAGATCATCAGCGCGACGCCGCTTGCCGTCGCGGCGAGCGCAATCCAGATCAGGCGCGGGCGCAGCACGGCAACGGCCGAAAGGGCGACGGCGACGATGCCGAACGTATGCTTCAGGAACAGCATCACGAGCCATTGCCGCAGCGGACACCACCAGGGTCCGCCGCTTTCGCAGAGTGCTGCTGCACCCGGCGATTCGATCAGGTTGTAGCGGAGCGCGCCGGCGCCGATGGCGCCTGCTGCCAGTGCAATCGCGACGATGATGAGCGCCCGCCATATCGGCCGGCGGGCCGGCGGGTTCGCGGTGTCATTCATGGCGCGGATCGCATCGGCTGCTACAAACCCAGATAGGCGCTGCGGATTTCGGGATCGTCGCGCAGCAAAGCAGCGGCGCCTTCCTTCTTGATCCGGCCATTCTCGATCACATAGGCGCCGTCGGCGATCGCGAGTGTCGTGCGCACATCCTGCTCGGCGATCAGGATGGTCATGCCGTCGTCGCGCAGCCGTCTGACCGTATCGAAGATCATCCGTGCCATCTGCGGGGCGAGGCCGAGCGTCGGCTCGTCGAGCAGCAGAAGGCGGGGCTTGGCCATCAGCCCGCGTCCGACCGCGAGCATCTGTTGTTCGCCGCCGGAGAGCGAGCCCGCTGCCTGTGCGCGCCGTTCGTCGAGCCGCGGGAAGAGATCATAGACATGGCGCGCGGTCGCGGCTTCGTCGGCGCGCGCCGCCCACGCGCCGAGGCGCAGATTCTCGGCAACCGAGAGATAAGGGAAAACCTGCCGCCCCTCCGGCACCAGCGAGAGGCCGCTCGCGACGCGGCGGTGTGTAGGTGCCCCGGTCAAGTCCGCACCCGCAAATCGGATAATGCCGGCGCCCGGCGCGAGCAGGCCGGCGATGACGCGCATTAATGTCGTCTTGCCGGCGCCATTCGCCCCGACCAGGGCGGTGATCGTGCCTTCCGGCACCGCGATCGAAAGCGCGCGGAGAATTGTCACCGCGCCATAGCCCGCCGTGATTCCGTCGACCGCGAGGAGCGGTTGCGCGCTCATGCGGCCGGCGGCCCGAGATAGGCTTCCTGGACGAGCGCGCTTGCGGCAATCGAATCGGGCGTGCCTTCCGCGATCTTGAGCCCGTGATGCAGGACGACGATGCGGCGCCCGAGTTCCATCAGCGCGGTCATCACATGCTCGATGATGAGGATCGTCAGCGCATGATCCTTGCGCAGCCGGCGGATCATGTCGCGCGCGGCGACGACCTCTGTCGGCGTCAGCCCGGCCATGACCTCGTCGAGCAGCAGGAGGCGCGGCCGGGTCGCGAGCGCACGCGCGATCTCGAGCCGCTTCTGCCCGGCGAGCGTCAGCGCGCCGGCCGGCAGATCGGCCTCGCTGGCAAGCCCGACCTCGTCGAGGATGCGCGCGGCGTCCTGCCGTGCTGCGCCCAGCGTTTCGTCGGCGCCGGCACCGAACAGCGCGCCGATCATCACGTTCTCGCGCACCGTCATCGAACGGAACGGCCGCACGATCTGGAAGGTGCGCGCAATGCCGCGCCGGTTGATCGCATCGGGCCGCATCCCGGCGATGTTCCGGCCGTCGAACAGGATGCGACCGCTGTCGGGCTTCTGATGGCCGGCGATCAGGCTGAACAAGGTGGTCTTGCCGGCGCCATTGGCACCCATGATACCGACGATCTCGCCCGCCTCGACCGACAGGCTCACATCGTCGAGCGCCTTCAGCCCGCCGAACCGGATGCCGACATTTTTGAGCGCGAGCAATGTCATGCCGGGTGCTCCCTTGGGCGCTCCCGCGGCCGATCGGCGGATACCTCTCGCTTGCGGCTGAGGCGACCATGGAGACCCTCCGGCACGAACAGCACGAAGCCGATCAAAACGAGGCCGAGAATGATCAGATAGAGCTCGGGCGCGTGGACCCAGAGCAGCTCCTGCAGGATGACCAGCAGCAGCGCGCCGAAAATGGGACCGGGCGCATCGTCGCTGCCGCCGATCATCGCGATTACCACGATGGTGAAGGACGTGACCGGGTTGAACGCCTGGAACGGTTCGAAATAGGCCGAGCGCAGCGCCATGACGCCGCCGACGATGCCGGGAATGAAGGCGGAGGCCGCAAAGGCGAAGAGCTTGAAGCGAACGACCGGCACGCCGAGCGTTTCGGCTGCTTCCTCGTTCTCTCGGATCGCGCGCAGGCCCGCGCCGAAGCGCGAACGGCGAACGAGATAGGTCGCGAGCGTCGCAACGAGGGCGAGCGCCAGCATGATCCAGTAGAGCGTCTCGAGCGAGGGCGCTCCCATCAGCAACCGCCCGAACTTGCCGAGCTTGGCTTCGATGTCGATGACGATGAATTTCATTAACTCCGCAAGGCCATAAGTGAGGATCACGAAATACGGGCCGCGTACGCGCAGGACCGGCCAGCCGAGCAGCAGCGCCGCGAGTGCCGCAGCGATACCCGCTGCGGGCAGGCTGATCCAGAGCGGCCATTGCTGCCAGGTCAGCACCGTCAGATAACCGCCGAGCCCGTAGAACATCGCATGGCCGAGCGAGATGTAGCCGGTCGTGCCGGAAAGCAGCACCCAGCTCTGCGCCAACGCGATCCAGGAAAGCAGCGCAAGCCCGACGCCGAGATAATAGGTGCCGGCGAGGAACGGCAGCAGCGCCATCGCGCCGGCGGCGGCACAATAGATCGCGAGGCCCGATGCGCGCGGGCCGGTCATCGCGCGATCCGCCGGCTGCCGAGCAGACCCTGCGGGCGTAACACCAGAATGAGGATGAACACCCCGTAGATCAGGATCGAGCGGTAATTGGTCGAGGTGAGAGCGACGCCATAGGTTTCGAGAACGCCCAGCAGCAATCCCGCGATCAGCCCGCCCGTCAGATTGCCGAGCCCGCCGAGAATGATTACGACGAAGGCGGTAATCATGTAAGGGAAACCCATGAAGGGCGAGATCTGCCCGAGCATGCTGACGAGACCGCCGGCGAGCCCGGCGAGGCCGAAACCGAGGGCGAAGCTCGTCCGCTGCACTTTCTCGACGTCGATGCCGACGATCAGCGTCGCTTCGCGGTTCTGGATCAAGGCCTTGATCGCAAGGCCGAACAGGTTGAAGCGCAGAAAGAGGACGATCGCGAGCGTGACCGAGGCGGCGATGATCAGAGTCGCCAGCCGGTCGGTCGCCATGCCGAGATCGCCGATCCGGATGATCGAATCGAGATAGGGCAGCGCACGCGGCGTCGCGGTGAAGAGGGCGGCTGCGACGTTCTGCAGGACGATCGACAGACCGAAGAACAGCAGCAGCGAATTGGATTCGATCCGTTCGGCCAGACGAGGGTTGCGCAGCAGGCCGCGGAAAAGGCCGCGATAGATCGCAAGGCCGGTGGCAGCGCTCAGCAGCACGATGAAGGGCAGCGCCACGAGCGGGGGAATGTCGGCGAGCGTGAACGCCCAATAGGCTGCGAACGCCCCGAGCATGACGAACTCGCCATGCGCAACGTTGAGCAACCGCATCGTGCCGTAAACGAGATTGAGGCCGAGCGCGGTCAGACCGTAAAGCGCGCCGGTGACGAGGGCCGCGAACAGAAGCTGGGTCGAGAACAGGTCGGCCATGGCTGATCCCGGGGCTGATCCTGACCTTCAAACGACAACCGGCGCACCATCCGATGCGGGCGGTGCGCCGGTGTCGATCCGAAGATCCGCTATCGCGACGGGGCTGTCGAGATTACTGCGGCCAGGCTTCCTTCGGCTGGAACGGGGCGGTTGCCACCGATTCCGGCCACACGAGATGCGCTTCGCCGCCCTGGAACTGCAGGAACGAGGTCGGCGTGGTGGCATTCGACACGCCGTCGAACTTCACCGGGCCGTTGATCGTATCGAACGTGTCGAGGGCGATCACTTCGCGCAGCCGGTCGTGGTCGAGCCCCGCCACGGCAACCGCCTGCTGCAGGATTTCGCAGGACATATAGGCAAGGGCTGAATCGAGATAGTCGGGCGTCGTGTTGTATTTCTCGACATAGGCATCGAAGAACGGCTTGGCGCGTGCCCATTCCGTCTTGTACGGCGACCAGTGCCCGATGGTCACGATGCCGTCGAGCGAGGGGCCGAACATGCCGGCGAAGAAGTCGATGGTCGGGCCGACCAGCACGAAATGGAACGGCGCGTTCACGCCGACCTCGCGCGCCTGGTTCATGTAGAGGACCGAATCGCTCGGATAAGAGAGCGCGACGATCGCATCGGGCGCGGCCGACTGGATGCCCGTGAGCATCGCCGTCATGTCCTGCACGTCCGGCGGATACTCGTCATTGACGAGGATCGCGATGCCGGCCGCTTCGAGCGCCGGGACCAGGAACTGCTTGATCTCGAGCGAGAACGGCAGCTGGTTCGCGATCAGCGCGACGCTGGTGACGTTCTGGGTCTGCATCATCGCGACCAGTTCCTCGGCCATGCGGTCGGGAATGGCGGAGGTCGGGAACCAGATATTGCCGGGGTTGATGTCGCGAAGCTGAACCGAGGCGGCGGAGTTGCCGACCATCGGGAAACCGTGCTTCTCGACCACGCCGGCGACCGCGAAATGATGCGGCGTGCCCCAGGGTGCGAGCAGCAGGTCGACCTGGTCTTCGGTGATCAGCTTTTCGTAGATGCGCACTGCTTCGCTCGGATCGGAGCGATCATCGTACATCACGAATTCGATCATGCGCAGCTCGCCGGCCACATCGAGCCCGCCTTCGGCGTTCACCTGGTCGCGCCAGAGTTCATACGCGTTGAGCTGCGAGGGTGCCGCCGCCGCGAACAGCCCGGTCTGCGCCAGCGAGAAACCGATGCGCACGGGTTCCGCCGCCTGCGCGCCGATCGTGAGCGCCAGACTCGCAACCGCAACGAGCCCTGCCAAGAGCCTCTTCATTGGAGTGCCTCCCTAGTGAGACTTTATCCAGACCAGCGCCGGGTTGACCCAGGGCCCGTCCGGTTCGCCGCCGGCATAAGACGCCGAAAAATGGTCCCGTCCGGCAAGGACCAGTCTTGTCGCATCGCCGCCACGGGCGCGCAAGGCCTCCTCCATGCTGGCTGCCTGGCGCATCAGATGCGGAAAATCGCGGTCGCCATGCGCCAGAAGGAAGGGCGGGGGTTCGCCTTCGATGTTGAACAACGGGCTCGCCGGCAAGTCGTTCTCGATCGGCCCGAGAAAGCGCGGTCGTGCCGAAAGGCCGGAATCCGGCCCGAAATCGTAGACACCCGAAATCGGCACGCAGCCGCGCACGACATCCATCGGCAGATCGTATCCGGCCTGCCAGTCGCGCCGTACCGCCAGCAGCGAGGCGTAGTGTCCGCCCGCGGAATGGCCGCCAAGAAACAGGCGCCGGGAATCGATGCCGTATTCGCCGGCATTATCGTGCAACGCGGCGACCGCGCTCGCGCAATCCTCGAGCCCGGTCGGGAAAACATGTTGTGGCGCAAGCCGGTAGCCGATCGAGGCAAAGCCGATGCCGTTCTCGTTGAACGCCGGGGCCATGAACGCCAACCATTCCTTGTAGCCGTTGGTCCAGCCGCCGCCGTGCACGAAGGCGAGCAGCGATCCATCGGGATCGGCGGCGGGGCAGATCAGGATCGACTGATAGGGATCGTCGCCGTAGGAAAGTTCCTCGCCGACCACGCCCTCGCTTTTGCGCATGACCGTTTCATGATAACGCTGCGCGTTCTCGGAAAACGGTTCCTGCGGCGGATAATCGTCAGGACGCATCCACATCCTCCGGCGGCAGCATCGCATCCAGCGCACGCTCCGGCGTCATCGGCAAACGCCGCAGCCGCGCCTTGATCGCATCGGCGATCGCATTCGCAATCGCGGCCGGCGTCGGCACCAGGCCGATTTCACCGACGCCCTTGGCACCGAACGGACCATCCGGCTCGCGTGCCTCGACGATGATCGTCTTCATCGCATGCGGAACGTCGAGCGCAGTCGGTACCTTGTAGTCCATCAGGCTCGGATTGACGATGCGACCCTGGTCGAACACGACCTCTTCGGTCAGCGCGAAGCCGAGTCCCTGCACGAAACCGCCATCCATCTGTCCTTCGACGGAGGCCGGGTTGATCGCGCGGCCGACATCCACGGCGCTCCACACCTTCATCACGTCGGTCTTGCCGGTGACGTCGTCGATTTCGATTTCGACCGCCTGCGCGGCAAAGCTGTAGACGCCGATCTGACGGAACGGCATGCCGGTCGCAATCGCGCGCTTGGGATCGACGGCCGGCCGGTCGAACACCCAGCTATGGTGACCGATGATCGGTCCGCCGCGCCGCCAATGCGCCTGAAGCGAGACGACGAACAGCGGCAGTTGCTTGTCCGGCACGCCCTTGATCCCGACGAACCCGCCAGGCCGCAATTCGAGATCCTCGGCAGCGCATTCCAGCATGTCGGCGGCGAGCGCTTTGACCTGCGTTTCGACTTCGGCGGCGGCGAGCGCGACCGAGCGTCCGGTGGTGAAGGTGACGCGGCTCGCGGTCGTGCCCCAGTTATAGGGCGAGCCGTCGGTGTCCGGGCTCGCGACCGCGACCCGGTCGAGCGGAATTTTCAGCGCTTCGGCGCAGATCTGCGCGAGCACGGTGTCGGAACCCTGTCCGATATCGACCGCACCGGTATTGAGCACGACCGTGCCGTCCTCGAGCAGCCGTACGATCGCGCCGGTGCCAAGCAGGCCGCTGATATGCGCGCCGGCCGCAACGCCGAAGCCACGTTTCTTGCCGGGTTTCGGCGCCGCCGCCTTCCGGTTCATCCAGCCTTCATCGTCGCGCAATCGTTCGAGACACTCGACGAAGCCGTTGGAGGCGAGCTTCTGGCCAAGAAACCAGGGGCCCTCGCCACGCAGTGCATTCCTGAGTCGGATCTCGATCGGATCGATGCCCAGTTTCGTAGCAATCTCGTCGATCTGGGTTTCGCCGGCGAACTGCATCTGCGGATTGCCGAAGCCGCGGAACGCGCCGGAACGGATCTTGTTGGTGTAGACCAGTCTGCCATGCGCGCGGGCATGCGGGATCGCATAGGGCCCGCGGCTCATCAGCAGGCTGTAGCCGAGCACGCCGGGACTGTCGTCGCCGTAGGCGCCGCCATCGAGAATCACCTCGGTGTCGCGCGCGACAAGCGTACCGTCTTTTTTTGCGCCCGTGCGCATCCGGATCTTGAACGGATGGCGCACCCGCACCGTTTCGAAATCTTCCTCGCGGCTGAGGATCAGCTTGACCGGGCGGCGCGTGACGATGGCGAGCTGCACGACCAGCGGCTGGACATGCGCCTCCATTTTGTTGCCGAAGCCGCCGCCGATGCGCGGCGTCAGCGAGCGGAGCTTTGACATCGGCAGCTTCAGCGATTCGCAAACATTGGCCTGCACACGAAAGACCGACTGGTTGGCCGACCAGAGCGTAACGCGGCCGGCATCGTCGATCTCGGCCAGCGCGCCGCAGGGTTCGATGGCGACATGGGCCTGGGCCGGCGTTTCGAACTCGCCCTCGACGACGATGTCGGCTTCGGCAAAGCCCTTTTCGACGTCACCTTCGGAAAGCGTCGTCTCCGAGAGCACGTTGCCGTAGCGAATTGCGTCATAGACCATGAAATAGTCGGCGAGATTCTCATGCACCAGTGCTGCATTCTCTGCCAATGCATCCTCGGGCGTCACGACGGCGGGCAGTTCCTCGTACTCGACATCGATGAGCTGGGCCGCGCGCCGTGCCGTTGCCTCATCGTCGGCGGCGACGACCGCCACCGGCTCGCCGATATAGCGCACCTTCTCCTGCGCGATCGGCGGTTCGTCCTTGACGAACGCGCCCATGCGTCCGTCCGGAAAATCGGCGCCGGTCAGCACCGCATGAACGCCGGGCACCGCGCGCGCCGCCGTCGTGTCGTATCCGAGAATGCGCGCATGCGCATGCGGGCTGCCGAGGATCGCGGCATGGAGCATGTTCGGGCGCGACAGATCGGCGATGTATTTCGCAGCGCCGGTCAGCTTCTCGCGCGTTTCGAGGCGCAGAACGCTGCGGCCGACGCTTACCGAAGAGTCGACGCTGCCCGATGTGACGCCGTCGTCCATCAGTCTCTCCCATCGGCGGCGGCGAGCAGCACGGCATCGACGATCGTGCGATAGCCCGAACAGCGGCAGAGATTGCCCGAGATCCCGGCCTGCACGTCCGCCGCATCGGGATTGGGATTGGCGCGCAACAGCGCTTCGGCTGCGATCACCATGCCCGAGGTGCAGAAGCCGCATTGCACCGCGCCGGTCTGTTCCAGCGCCGCCTGGATCCGGCCGAGCATGCCGTCCGTCGCCATGCCCTCGATCGTGACGATCTCGGCGCCGGCACAGTTCGCGGTGAGCGAGAGGCAGCCGCGCACCGGCATGCCGTCGACGCTGACCGTGCAGGCACCGCACACACCCTGATTGCAGCCGCGCTTGGCGCCGGTCAATGCAAGCCGCTCGCGCAAGGTTTCGAGCAGCGTTTCACCGGCCGGCACGGTAACGCTGCGCGCGGTCTTGTTGACCGTCAGCGCGATATCGATGCCGTCGCTCAAGAGCGCGCCTCAAGCCTGGCGACGGCGCGGCAATAGGCATCCTCGACCATGCGCGGGATGACGCGGCGGCGATAATCGGCCGAGGCGCGCACGTCGTCGACCGGGTCCGAAATCCAGGCGAGCGCGCGACCGAGCGCGGCGGCATCGAGATCGTCGAGCGGACGGCCGATCAGCTTTTCCTCGAACTGTGGCAGGCGGAGCGGGGCGGGGCCGCTGCCGCCGACCGCGATCTGCAGCTCGGTGCAATGGCCGTTCTCGGCTGTGAGCCGCAGTGCGATCGAGACGATCGCGAAATCGCCGGCAACCCGCGTCAGCTTGCGATAGACGCCGACCGATCCGGCCGATGTTTTCGGGACCAGCACGGCAACGACCATCTCGCTTGGTTCGAGTGCGGTCTCGTACCAGCCGGTGAAGAAGTCGCGGGCGGCGATGCGGCGCTCGCCGGCCTTGCCCGCGACGACGATCTCGGCATCGAGGCAGACAAGCGCCGCGGGATAATCGGCGGCGGGATCGGCGAGCGCGATCGAACCGCCGATCGTGCCCATGTTGCGCACGACGGGGTTCGCGATGCGGCCCGCCGCGCGGCGCAGCACCGAGCGGCCGCCGGAGAGACGCATGTCGGAGGCGGTTTCGCGATGCCGCGTCATCGCGCCGATGCGCAGGACGCCGCCGTCGATCTCTGTGATGCCGGAAAGCCCATCAATGCCGGCGAGGCTGATGAGCGTCGTCGGCTCGACCAGCCGCGCATTCATCATGGCGACCAGCGAGGCGCCGCCGGCGAGCGGCCGCGCCTCGGGGTCGGCTGCCAGCAGGCGCAGCGCTTCACCCATGTCGGTCGGGCGGTGAAACTCCATGCTGGCTCAGGCCTCCGCGGGCGCGGCTTCCAGCGCCGCGCGCATCCGCTCGGCGAATTCGCGGCCGAGCTTTTCGCCCTGTTTGCGCAGCATGCCGAAACCGAATTTGCCGAGTCGGCCGGTGAGCGAAACCTCGGAGGCGTAGGCGATCAGGGTGCCGCCATCGAGTGGGGTCAGCGCGAGGACGTTGTCGGCGGTCAGAAGGCTTGCCTTGCTCCCTTCCTCGCCGCGCGTCTTCGAGACGATGCGATGCGGCGAATCCTGTTCGACGATCTCGACCTCGACATTGAACCGCGTCCTGATCGGGCCGAGCGACATGGATATTGCGGCACGATAGCGCAGCGGATCGAGCGCCTCGATCGATTCGCAGCCGGGCACGCAGGGCATCATGCGCGTAGGGTCGGTGATGAACGCCCAGACCCGCTCAGGCGGTGCCGCCACAGTGAACGAATCCTCGATCTTCATGCCGGCGGTCGTTCAGCGCGCTTCGCGGGCGACGATCATGTTCTCGTCGACCAGCCGGCCTTTATCGACCACCACCTCGTTGTCGAGCAGGATTGTGCAGTCGCGCATCGGCACGTCGTAATGGCCGCGCGTCGTGCGCTTGCCGCCGCCCTGCGAGTTGGGCCCCGTTGAAAACAGGAAATTGCCCGGAAACGTGCGCGCGGCCGCGCGATGGCGTTCGGGATTCTCACCATAGAGGCCGAGCCCGTACCAGCGGGCCTGCGGGTTCATGCCCCAGCCGAGATGCGACACGGCGAACGGATCGCGGTCATCCGGGCCGGTCGCGTTGTCGGTCAGCCAGTCGCGCATCAGCTTGGCATCGAGCCCGCCTTCGATCTTCGTGATGAATCCGTCACGGATCTCGAGGCGCACCTCGTCCTGAACATAACGGCAGAAGGGCAGGATCACGATGTCGCCCGGCTGGAACACGACCGTGCCGTTGGCCGAGCCTTCGTTCGGGAATGTGTGGATATGGCCGCCGCCCCAATGGTCGAACCGGCCGGGCTCGTCGGCATAGCCCCACTGCGTCATCACCGGATATTCGCCGCAGCGATAGGTCAGGTCGGTACCGGCATCGGAGATGACCCGCACCTCGCGCGTCTTCTCGTATTTGCGATGCGCGTAGAGCATCGCCTCCTTGAGACCCTTCGGTGCCATCAGCATCTCGAGATCGTCCGGCGCGTCGATGATCATCAGCACGCGCACGCCGACATCCATGACGTCCTTCAGCCATTTCGAGAAAAGCGGCACATGGAAGATCACGATCAGATCGGCCGCCTTCGCCGCATCGAGCGTGCCCTTGCTCTTGCCGACCGTCGCCACGCCGACCTTGGTCCATGAGGGCATCGAGTTGACGCACATCTCATAGATATCGGCGCCGAGCTCGTCCGCCGCCGCGAACGCGGCATGAATATACTCGCGCCGTGTGCCCAGATCGCTGACGCACATGACCGTCTCGCCTTGCTTCACCTTGCAGAGCTCGAACTGGCGCCGGTACAGCGAGGCAAGCCGGGCCGGATTGAGCTCCTGCGGCTGAATCGCAGCATGGTTCATGGTATCGGATCCTCAGGGTCGGTAGGCTGGTTGGCGCCATGGAAGGAGCGGGGGCCGGGCTTTGTCAACCGGCGGTTCCGCCCGCGCTAAGGCTAACGCAGGAGGAGGTCTCCACATGACCGGATCGGGTCGGAATATCGTCGTACCGGCCGGCGAGGGGCGCTGCTGCCGGCTGGCCCGTGGTGCGACCTTGAGCGTGGTCAACACCCATGGCACTCAGGTCGTCGACACGTGGGCCTTCCCTGCGGCTTTCCCTGCGGCTTTCCCGGCGGCTTTGCCCGAAACCGGCGATACCGGCGGCGGTCCCGAATTCCTGTCGATGGAACATTGTCGCGAAGTTCTGAAGCGCATCGTCTTCGAACCGGGCGACGTGCTGATTACCAATCGCTATCGGCCGATCCTGACGATTGTGAGCGACAGCTCGCCGGGTGGGCACGACACGCTGATCGCCGCCTGCAGCGATGGCATGTACACCCACGCCGGTCGTCCATCGGGCCATCGCAATTGTTCGGACAATCTGCGCGACGCACTCGCGGGCGAGAAGATCGCTCTGCCCTTCACGCCGAGCCCGTGGAACCTGTTCATGATCGCCGCGGTCACTGACGGACGCGCGATCGACTATCGCCGGCCGATTTCCCGGCCGGGCGATAGCGTCACGGTGCGTGCGGAAATGGATTGTCTGGTGGCGGTGTCGGCCTGTCCCGACGACGTCTATCCGACCAATGGCGGCGACGGAACGCCGCGCGACGTGCTGTTGCGGATCGGCTGAGGCGCTCAGGCAACCCGGTACCGGGTATGGAGCCCTCCAATTGATTGTCTCGGTGAACCGCAGGATTTGCGCCGCGCGAGCGCTCAGGGGAGAAATTGGGAACCGATCCGGGTAGTGTCCAGAGATTCGCGGGCCGCCGGCCCGCCCGGCAGAGGGGCCGATTCATCCGATGAATCTTGCGCGCGCCAATCCGGCGACGATGGCCCGGATCAGGGAATATATGTCGGGTGGCCGCGATCGGCCCGAGACGCCGGTACAGATGCGCTATCTGCTGCTGTCCCAGGCGCGGACCGGCGGTACCTTCCTGTGCGAGGCGCTGGTTCGATCGGGCATGGCCGGGGTTCCGGCCGAATATCTCAATCCTGCGGCGATCGCGGCGATGTCGAAGCGGCTCGGCGCGATTGGCGGCATCGCGCTCGCACCGCTGATGCAGGAATTGGAACGGCGGCGGACGACGTCGAACGGCGTGTTCGGGCTGCATCTCCATCTCGAACAGCTCCGCAAACCGCTCGAGACTCCGGAACGGAGCGTCCAATGGTTGCGCCGGTTCGACCGGATCATCCTGTTGGTCCGGCGCGACAAGCTGGCGCAGGCCGTTTCGCTCGAACGCGCCTTGCAGACCAGTGCCTGGTTTCAGACGGCCGACCTTCGGGAAGATCGCACCGCGCCGTCGCTCGAAATACGACCTAAGATGCTCACGATGCATCTCGTGCGGCTCTTCGATCAGGAGGCGCTCATGCGGCGCAGCGTCGCCGCCCTCGGCCGGCCGGTCCTGGAAATCGATTATGAGTCGCTCGATAGCGATTTCGCGAGCCTGTGGTCCAGGGTTACAGAATTTCTCGACCTGGAACCGATACCGGTCGCGTCGGTTTTGCCGGATCTCGAGCGCATGCGCGATGCGTCGAACGACGTGATGGTAGAACGTTATATGGCGATACTCCGCGACAGCCATCTGGCGCGCGATCCGGCTTTCCTGCGGGTTGCGCCGCCTGACAAAGGCGAGCGGAACCGATAGAGTGCCTGCGTAATGCCGCATTCGGTCATCGGGCGATTCGAGCGGGCTCCATTCCATCCGACCGTCTCGGGTCAGGACGATGAGGCATAGATGGCGAACGTATTCAGACCCGGCAGTCGTTTTCATTTCCTGGCGTCGGCCGAATGCGACCAGCCTGCGACTGATATTCGCCTCAGTTATCTGGTGTTCTCGCAGCAGCGCACCGGCAGCACGCTGCTCACGGAATCGCTGGTGGAAACCGGTCAGGCCGGCATACCGGCGGAATATCTGAATCCGGACTTCGTCCGCGAGCTCTGGCAGCGCGTGGAGAAAGAGCGGCGCTGGACGTTGAAGCCGTACATGGATTACCTGCGCCACCGCCGGACGACCCCGAACGGCGTATTCGGTTTCAAGACACATTTTTCTCAGCTCGAGTGGGCGACCAAGGATCGCGAGCGGTCGCAGGATTTCGTGCAGAGGTTCGACCGGATTATCTTTTCTTATCGCCGGGACAAGCTGGCACAGGCGGTGTCTTTTGCGCTCGCCATGGGCGGCGGTTCCTGGTTCGTGACACGCGACAGAGAAAAGCGCGATGCCCCCATCGGGAAGGCCGATCTGCGGCCGCACCGCCTCTTGAAGGCGGTCGCCGCGTTCATGGAGCAGGAACAGGCCCAGCGCACGATGATCGCCCGGTCGGGTCGACCGATACTGGAGGTGCCTTATGAGGACCTCGACAGCAATTTCGACAAGACCATGCGTAACGTGATGACTTTTCTCGATCTTCCGGCAGCGCTGGTGGACGGGCTCGAACCCTCGCTCCGCAAGCTGCGCGACGACACATCGGCGAACGCGATCGAGGCGACATTGCGCAGTCTGCGCGACAGCGACCTCGCCAGGGAACGGCCGTGAGCAGGCCGGCGACAGGTACCGACGCGGGTGCGAAAGCCGAACCGATCGAGTTTCATTTCGATTTCGTGTCGCCATATGGCTGCCTCGGCGGTATCGGTATCGAGCAGGTTGCCGCGCGGCACGGACGAACAGTGCGCTGGTGCCCGATGCTGTTGGGCGTCACGGTTATAAAGATCATGGGCCTGAAGCCGGTGCCGGAAATCCCGCTCAAGGGTCCCTATGCGGCGCACGATCTGCAGCGGTTCTTTCGTCTGGTTGGGTTGCCTTGGAATCCGGCAAACGACGGCCTCGTCGATCCCTTGCCGGGTCTGCGCGCTTTTGTCTGGCTCGACGCACTCGATCAGGTTACAGGGAAGGGGCTCGCGCAACGCATCTATCGGGCGCATTGGTGCGAGGGGCGCGATATGTCGATGCCCGACGCCGTTGCCGACGAGGCGGCGGCGATGGGGCTGGATCGTGCGGTCGTCATTGCCGCGATGCGCGACGATCGTATCAAGCTGATGCTCCGCGAACAGGTCGAGGCGTCGATCGGCAAAGGCGTGTTCGGCTGTCCGACCTTCATCGTCGATGGCGAGATGTTCTGGGGCGCCGACCGGCTCGATCAGGTCGAGCGCTGGGTCGCGACCGGGGGCTGGTAAGGCTGTGGCCAGGAAACCCGATGGGCAGTCATTTACGGCGCAGACGCAGCTTTCCGCAACGACGGCGCGGATTGCCGCAAGTATGTCCGACAAATTCGACCGGCCGGAGACCAAACCGCAGCGGCGCTACCTGATCGTCGGCGAACCGCGTTGCGGCGGTTCGATGCTGGCGGAAGCACTGCGTCTCACCGGTCAGGCGGGCGTGCCGCTCGAGTATCTGAATCGGCGGCTGATCGACGCCTATGCGGCGCGCACGGGATTCACTGAGGAAACGCTGCCGCTGGACAACTATATCTCGTTTCTGCTGCGCCGCCGCACGACGTCGAACGGCGTCTTCGTGCTGAAGGCGCTCGTCTCGCAGCTTGTGCCGTTCTACCGCCGCGGCCCCGCGGCCGTCAGGTTTTTGCGGGGCTTCGAGCGCATCGTCCTGATTCATCGGCGGGACAAGCTGGCACAGGCCATCTCCTACTACAGGGCGATCGAAACCGATGCCTGGACCAGTCTCGACAAGAA
>JBBDMS010000017.1:0-33855 GCA_040878185.1 Dongiaceae bacterium
CGGGCGGCGTCATCTGCGAGCCGGTCGACGTGCCGGTGCCGAAGCGGCATCTCGATATCGTCTATACGCACATGAAATATTCCGACAAACCGTTCATGGGCATCGTGACGGCGCCCGAACGCGCCGCCGATACGGTGACGCTGGCAGAGATCCTGTTCGGCCAGGATTTCGTCGCACAGAACACCGTCATCACCTCGGTCGTGAACTGCAATTCGCCGATGGTGTGGGACGCGACCATGCTGGGTGCGCTCACCATCTATGCGAAGGCCGGGCAGGCGGTGCTGGTGACGCCGTTCATCATGGCGGGCGCGATGGCGCCGGCGGCGACCTGCGGTTCGGTCTCGCAGCTCAATGCCGAAGTGCTGGCGGGCATCGCCTATACCCAGCTCGTGCGGCCCGGCGTGCCGATGGTCTATGGCAGTTTCGTCACCGCGGTTTCGATGCTGTCCGGCGCACCGATGATGGGCACGCCCGAACCGGCGATGATGATCTACATGGTCGGGCAGCTTGCCCGGAAATACAAACTTCCGTTCCGCACCGGCGGCATGCTGAACGGCGCCAAGATCGCCGATGCGCAGGCCGCCTATGAGAGCATGGGGACCATGATCCCGACCTTGCTCGCCGGCACCAATTTTGTGCTGCATTCGGCCGGCTGGCTCGAGGCCGGGCTCTCGGCGGGCTATGGAAAGTTCATGATGGATGCCGACCAGATCGCGATGCTGCAGCTTTTCGCGAAGGGACCGGATCTGTCGACCGAGGGGCTCGCGATGGAGGCGATCCGCGAGGTTGGGCCGGGCGGACATTATCTCGGTTGCGCGCATACCCAGCGCAATTTCAAGACGGCGTTCTATATGTCGGACATTGCCGACAATAACAGTTACGAGCAGTGGGAATCGGAAGGTGCGACCGACGCCAACACGCGCGGCATCCGCAAGGCCCAGCGCGTACTGCGCGAGTACGAGGCGCCGCCGCTCGACCCCGCGATCGACGAGGCGTTGCTCGACTTCATCCGCCGTCGCAAGGACGAGCTGCCGAACGCGATGTCGTGAATTTGTTTGCGGCACTCCCGGCCCTCATGCTGAGCCTGTCGAAGCATGAGGCCGCTGCAACGAATGCATCGCCTCGTCCTTCGACCGGCTCAGGACGAGGCAATTTCCTGAATTGTCATGTAACGGCCCATTCGTCATCAGCGAGCACAGAAAATGCCCTCAAAACGTCCCAACATCCTCTTCGTCATGGCCGACCAGCTCGCGCCGCAGTTCCTCCCGGCCTACGGGCACAAAATCGTCAAAACGCCGACGCTCGACGCGCTCGCCGACAAGGGCGTGGTGTTCGATGCCTGCTACACCAACGCACCGCTCTGCGCGCCCTCGCGCTATGTGATGATGACCGGGCGGCTGCCGACCAAGATCGGCGCCTGGGACAATGCCTGCGAGCTGTCGGCCGAGATTCCGACTTTCGCGCATTATCTCTCCTCGCTCGGCTATCGCACCGCGCTCGCCGGCAAGATGCATTTCTGCGGGCCCGACCAGTTGCACGGATTTTCGGAACGGCTCACCACCGATGTGTATCCGTCCGACTTCACCTGGACGCCGAACTGGGACGAGCCGGCGAAGACGCTCGACTGGTATCACACGATGGATGTGGTGAAGAACGCCGGTGAGTGCCTGCGCTCGAGCAACATCGACTATGACGACGAGGTGACGTTCCAGGCGACGCGCTGGCTCTATGACCGCGCACGCAACAAAGACGAGGAAGGCCCGTTCTGCCTGACGGTCTCGTGGATCAATCCGCACGATCCCTATATCGCCCGTCCCGAATACTGGAATCTGTATACGGACGATTCGATCGACATGCCGAAGCTGCCGTTCGGCGCAGTTGCACCCGATCCGTTTTCGAAGCGGCTGATGGACGGGATCGGCATGGCGAGCCCGCCGCCGACCGAAACGCAGATCCGCGCGGCGCGGCGGGCCTATTACGCCTCGACCGCGTTCGTCGATGCGCAGCTCGCGAAACTGATGCGCGCGTTGGAAGAAGGCGGCCTCGCCGACGACACGCTCATCCTGTTCACGGCGGACCACGGCGACATGCTTGGCGAGCGCGGCCTCTGGTATAAAATGTGCTGGTACGAGAACTCGGCGCGCGTGCCGCTGATCGTGTCTTATCCGAAAGCGTTCAAGCCGGGCCGAGTCGACAAGGCGGTAGCCCACGTCGACTTCCTGCCGACCCTGGTCGATATCGCGACCGATGGCAAAGGCACGGACTATGCAACCACGCTCGAAGGTTGCTCCCTCCTGCCGCATCTTCAGCGCAGCGGCGGGCACGATATTGCGATTGGCGAGTATTGCGCGGAATGCACCGAATGGCCGGTTTTCATGATCCGGCGCGGGCACACCAAGTTCGTGCACTCGAAGAACGACCCCGACCAGCTCTACCGGCTCGATCAGGACGCGCTCGAGCGCGAGAACCGCGCCGACGATCCGGCCGAAAAGGAAACGATCGCCGCGTTCCGCGCCGAGGCGGCGAAACGCTGGGACGTGAACGTTCTGAAGCCGCGCATTCTCGAAAGCCAGCGCCGGCGGCGCTGGATCGCGCCGGTCATGCAGGCGCAGGGCACGGCCTGGGATTACGAGCCGCGCCTCGATGCGGCGCGCGCGTATATTCGGAACAATCTGCCGATCTACGAGATCGAACGGCGGTCAAGATTTCCGTGAGGGCATTTCGCTCAATCCCCGGCGACGAAACCCGTCCAGCGGCCGTCCGACTCGATATAGAAGCGCCAGCCGACGTAATAGCCGACGGCCAATCCTTCGGCATACCAGTTGACCAGTTCGCCGTTATAGAGTGTCTGCAACGCTTCGATTTCCTCCGGCGTCAGGTCGATGTAATCGATCAGCGCCGCCGCCGGCCAGACATAGAAGGAATCGCCGCCCTCGTCGTAATGCGCGCAGCCGGCCGCGATCAGGCCGGTGAGCAACGCGGCTGGATCGACGCCTTCCTCATCGCGCATGCCCTGCCAGTATTCCAGCGCGCCGTCACCATCGCCGAAGCTGTAGGTGAACTCGTTCGGGTCGGTGAGCGCAGCCAGCGCTTCGAGATCGCCCGCCTCGGCCGCCGCCGCGATCGCATAGCGTTTCTCGGCGACCGGCGCCGGCAATTCGCCGCAGCGCGTGACCTCCTGGGCCTGCGCGCCCGGAAGGAAGCCGACCAGCGACGCCGCGAGCAGCAAAGCAGGGACGAAACGCGTTATCGTCGTAACCATCCGGGCGGGTCCTTTCATCCGATGGGCCCATGCAATCCCGGGCCGCCGATTGGCCAGGCCCGTGAGCCGCGATAGGATCGTAACGGCGCTCTCCGTCGCTGGCGAGCGCCCGAGCGTCTGGAGGCAAATCCAAAAGGGAGGACCGCGATGGCCGACGGCAACAATATCCCCGGCAAAATCATCCGCGACGACAAAGTGGCGGCAGGCCAGCCTTGGGCCGGCGTGCTCGAGAAGGGTCAGATCCTGCGCATCGTCGATCTCGAGGGCCGGCAGGGCGTCGATTTCCTCTGCTACAACGCCGACGATCCGCAAGAGCGCTACCACATGCCGAACACACTCAAGGCCGCTCGCACCTTGAAGCTCGGCAAGGGTCATGTGCTTTATTCGGATGTGGCGCGACCGATCTTCACCATCGTCGGCGATAGTTGCGGCGGCCATGACACGATCGGCGGCTGTTGTTCGGCCCCATCCAACACGATGCTGTACGGCGTGAAGGATTGCCCCGGCTGCCGAGAGAATTTCCTCGAGGCGCTCGGCTGGCACCAGCTCGGCCGCAAAGACATCGTCGCCAACATCAATTTCTTCTGCGAGGTGCCGGTCACCGACGATCGAAAGCTGGCCGACACGGTGTTCGTGCCCGGCCACTCGAAGGCCGGCGATTATGTCGATCTGCGCGCCGACATGCGCGCGCTCGCGGTCGTGTCGAACTGCCCGCAGGTGAACAATCCCTGCAACGAGGGTCAGCCGAAGCCGATCCGGATCGCGATCCGCGAGGAATAGAAATGCTGCGCAATGTCGACGCCGAGGAAACCCACCGCCTGCTCGACTATCCCGGGCTGATCGACGCGCTCGAGGCGATGTATCGCGCCGGCGTCGACGCGGTCACCCGCATGGTTCTGCATCAAACCCTGCCCGGGCAGAAGCAGAACGACTGGCTGATCCTGCCGGCCTGGCAATACGGTAAAAATTTCGGCGTCAAGCTGGTCAGCGTGTTTCCCGAAAACCAGCAGCGCGGCCTTGCGAGCATCCTCGGCATCTACGCGCTGTTCGACGGCACGTCCGGGATGCCGCTCGCGGTGATCGACGGTGCGGCGCTGACCTTGCGCAAGACCGCGGCAAACTCCGCGCTCGCCGCCCGCTATCTCGCGCGCGACGATTTGCGCCGGATGGTGATGCTCGGTGCGGGTGCGCTCGCCCCCCATCTCGTCATGGCGCATTGCAAGGTGCGGCCTTCGATCGAACATCTCACGATCTGGAATCGCAGCCGCGACAACGCCGAAGCAATGGCCGAACGGTTGCGAAAAGAACCGGCCACGCGCCACCTCACTATCGCGGTCGCCGATACGGCCGAGGCGGCAGTGCGCGAGGCCGATATCGTCTCCGCCGCCACCATGTCGAAACAGCCGGTCGTTCTCGGCGACTGGCTGCGGCCGGGCACGCATCTCGACCTGGTCGGCGCGTTCCGGCCCGACATGCGCGAGACCGACGACACGGCACTCGCCCGCTCACGCCTCTTCTGCGATGCGCGTTTCACGGCGGCAGCCGAATGCGGCGATCTCTGCGAACCGCTCGCGCGCGGTTTCATCGACGAAAAGAATCTGACCGATCTGTTCCAGCTGGCAACGCGCGAGCGGCCCGGCCGCAAGACCGCCGACGAGATCACCTTGTTCAAGTCGGGGGGCGGTGGGCACGAGGATCTCGCGACCGCCCAGTATCTCGTTTCGAAAACCAATCTCGTGTCGAGACCCGCTCAGGCCTGAGGTGTTGCGGCGCGGTCGCGCGCACGGCCGACGCGGATGCGCCAGATCGCGATCGCCATGAAGATCGCGCACATCCCGACCACGACCGGCACCATGCCGTTCGAACCGTACCAGTCCATCGATGCGCCGACCGCTACCGGACCGGCAATCGCGCCGACCTCGTAGACCATGACGAACCCGGCATTGGCGGCGGCAATCTGCGGGCCGCGGAAGCGCCGCCCGAGCAGGATGATGCCGACCGTGTAGATGCCGAGAACGACTCCGCCCCAGAGGAACGTCACGATCCAGAAGACGATGCCGCCGCCCCAGAGATAGGGCAGCGCGATCATGCCGGCCATCACCAGTGCGGAGATGACGACCAGCATCCGGCGCGCATCGAATTTGTCGACCAGCCAGCCGAGCGGCGGCTGCATGAAAATCGTGCCGGCAATCCAGACGATGAGCCAGGTCGCGGTCATCTCGCGATCGAACCCGTTGTCGACCGCATAGATCGGCAGCAGGAGATAGAGCCCGGAATCGATCGCCCCCGCAGCAACCGAGGCCGCCAGCACGGTCGGTGCCTTCAGCAACGTTCGCAGCGCGCCGCCATCGGGATGCTCCGACATCGAGGGCGCGAGGCCACGCGCAAACAGCAACGGTGCCGCCGCGAGAACGAGGCATGCCCCGATGCAGAGGAACGGCATCCAGCCGTCGAACCCGACCAGCTTCAGCAGCGCCGGCCCGCCGGCAAAACCGATACCGAGCGCGGACGCATAGAAACCCATGATACGGCCGCGATTTTTATCGCCGGCCATCGTGTTGATCCAGGCCTCAGTCGTGATCCAGTGCACCGCGCCGGTAAAACCCATGACGAAGCGCGCGAGAAACCAGAGCGCGATCGAATCCGTTGCCGGAAACACCATCAGCATCGCGATGCCGAGTGCGAGCACGATCGCCATCATCCGGAGCGTGCCGAAACGGCCGAGCAGCTTCGGCACGAAGGGCGCAACGATCAGCACGGCCAGCGGAAACATCGAGCCGTTGAGCCCGATCACCAGCGGGCTGTAGCCGCGCGCTTCCATCAGCAGGGTGATCAGCGGGATCGCGGCACCGAAGGCGAAGCCGACGCCAAGTACGCCGCCGATCGCCGCGGTCAGGCTGATGAAGCGCTCGCGCGACGTGAGTTCGATCGCGGTTTGAGAGCTTGTGGTGGGGGGATTCGGCATGGCGGCGCAGTCTAGTCGGCCGGTGGTTGCCTTTGCCAGCGCGGTACGCGACAACAACATGGCCTGTTTTGGACAAGCGCTCGATTGCCCCTCCGCCTCGAAAGGGTTTCACCGATGTCGCGCGAACTTGCGTTGCTGACCGCCACCGACCTCCTCCGCCGGTTCCGCGACAAGTCGCTATCGCCGGTCGATGCGACGAACGCAGCCCTCGCGCGCATCGATGCGCTCAACCCGACGCTCAACGCCTATTGCCTGGTCGATCACGAGGCGGCACGGGCCGCCGCGCGCGTATCCGAAGCGCGCTGGCAGAAGGGCGCACCCGTCGGCCCGCTCGACGGGGTACCGACCTCGATCAAGGACCTCATCCTGACCAAAGGCTGGCCGACCTTGCGCGGCTCGAAGGCGATCGATCCGGCCGGGCCGTGGAATGAGGATGCACCCGTGACCGCGCGGCTGCGCGAGGCTGGCGCGGTCTTTCTCGGCAAGACCACGACGCCTGAGTTCGGGTGGAAGGGCGTCACCGACAGCCCGCTGACCGGCATCACCCGCAATCCGTGGAATACGGACACCACGCCGGGCGGCTCGTCCGGAGGTGCCGCGGTCGCCACGGCGGCCGGCATGGGCGCCCTCCATATCGGCACCGACGGCGGCGGCTCGATCCGTATTCCCGCGAGCTTCACCGGCATCGTCGGCTTCAAGCAGAACTTCGCGCGTGTGCCGGCGCATCCGCTCTCGCCATTCGGCACGGTCGCCCATGTCGGTCCGATGACCCGCAGTGTCGCCGACGCCGCGCTGATGTTTTCGGTCATCGCAGCACCCGACGATCGCGACTGGTATGCCGTCACGCGCGCCGCGCAGGACTGGACCCGCGATCTCCAGGCCGGGGTCAAAGGTTGGCGCATCGCCTGGAGTGCGACGATGGGTGAGAATGCGGTCGATCCCGAGATCGCGGCGCTCTGCGAGAAGGCGGCGCGATCCTTCGCCGATTTCGGCGCGCATGTCGAGGCGGTCGACCCGCCGATCGCTACCGGCAGCGACCTCTTCAAAAAATTCTGGTTTACCGGCGCTGCCAATCTGATGCGCGCTTTTGGCCCGGATCGGCAGGCCGCCATGGATCCCGGTCTGGTCGCGGTAGCGGCCGAGGGCGCAAAGCTGTCGCTGCTCGACTATCTCGCGGCGATCAGGGAACGCGAGTTACTGGGCGTCGCAATGAACAGGTTTCACGCCGACTGGGATCTGCTGCTGACGCCGATGATGCCGATTGCGGCGTTCGAGGCCGGCATCGAGTTCCCGAAGCGCGGCAATGCGTCGCGTTGGACCGACTGGACCCCCTTCTCATATCCCTTCAACCTGACGCAGCAGCCGGCGATCAGCATCCCCTGCGGCTTTACCAAAGCGGGGCTGCCGGTCGGACTGCAGATCGTCGGGCGAAATTGGGATGACGCGCGGGTGCTGCGCGCGGCTCATACGTTCGAACAGGCCAACCCGTTCAAAATGCCGCCGCTTTAGGGATACCCGCCATGACCGTCGATATCGCCGACCCGGCACCGCGCGGCCGCCGCATCGAACTGATGACGGTGCTGAAGCGCGGCTTCCGTCGGCACTGCCCGCGCTGCGGTGGCGGCAAGCTCTTCGCCGGCTATCTGACCTTGCGCGACAACTGCGCGCAATGCGGGCTCTCCTTCGATGGCTGCCGCGCCGACGACGCCCCCGCCTATTTCACGATCCTGGTGATCGGACATATTGTCGTCCCGGGAATCCTGCTTGCCGAACAGCTCTATCAGCCATCGACCTTCGTTCAGCTTGCGATCTGGCTGCCGGTCACCTTGTTCGGCACGCTGGCGCTGCTGCCCTTCGTGAAGGGCGCGCTGGTCGGTGCCGTCTGGCGCTCGCAGAACTAGACTCGACTTCGCGCTGGCTTGACCGAGGGCGCACCCACGGGGAAACTGGCAGACCATGCCAACCCGCGCACCGAATATCATTCTCGTTTTCGTCGATAACCAGCCGGCCGAAATGACCGGATGCTATGGCAATACGGAAATCGTTACACCCAATCTCGACCGCATGGCGCAAAACGGCGTCCTGTTCGAGAATGCGTACTGCCCTAACGCAATGTGTTCTCCCTGCCGCGCCAGCGTCCTCACTGGCCTCATGCCCTCGCAGCACGGAATCCACACATGGCTCGACGACCACAAGAAGGATCAGTGGCCAATTGACTGGAACGCACTGGCCGCATTCACGACTTTGCCGGAGCAACTCAAGGCCGCGGGTTACGAGACGGCGCTGATCGGCAAGTATCATCTCGGAAATCCGGAACTACCCAAGAACGGCTTCGATCATTGGGTGGCGGTCGACGTCGGTCACACAATGAGTTTCTACAACAATCGCTTCATCGAAAATGGTTGTCATCATGTCGCTCCGGAGCACGCCGTCGACTATCTCACCGAAAAGGCATGCACGTATATCGGCAGCCGACGCAGCCCATCGGACCGTCCCTTCTTCCTGTTCCTGACATACAACGCTCCGTACGGACATTGGCCATCGATCAAGGGAGAGCCGGACAATCGATTTGGGCATCTCTATCGCGATTGTCCAATGGAAAGCGTTCCCCGCGAGGGCATAAATCGTCAGCTCATGGATTGGATTCACATGCGCCAAACGAAGCTTCCGGGGGAGGAAGAGTCCTACTACAAGGGGCTTGCACAAATTCCGAACGATCTGCCCTCGCTACGGAATTTCTATTCCCAGATGACGCTGGTCGATGACGGTGTCGGCCGCGTTCTTCGCCAACTTGACGCGGCAAACCTACAATCGGACACATTGGTCATCTATACGGCGGACCACGGAATGTCGCTGGGACATCACGGCATATGGGGTCACGGTGAGGACAGTTGGCCGTCTAACACGCATGGAATCTCCTATCACATTCCTCTCATTGTGCAGCATCCCGGCACCTTGCCTCCCGCTCGTCGTGTTAAGGCGCTGGTCGGTACGACCGACGTATACGCGACGATCCTCGACTATGTTGATCTCGATCCGCCCCACTCGAAAGAGAGCCCAGCGCGTAGTCTTAAGTCGATGTTGGCAGGCTCGCCATCAGATACCCAAACCGGGACATTCGATGCGATCTTCATGGAGCAGGAAGAGACGCGGGCCATTCGAACGGATAAGTGGCTCTACATGAAACGATTTAAAGGCGGTCCATACGCGTTCCGCAATGAGCTGTACGACCTCGTCCGCGATCCGTCGGAGCACCACGACGTCGTCCGGGCCCCAGAAAACAGGGCGATCGTCCAGCACTTGGATCGACGCGTCGAAGCATTTTTTGCGCGCTATTCGGACCCCCGGTTCGATCTCTGGAACGGCGGCACCGTGAAGTCCAATTCGACCCGACCATGGCTCTGGCAGGAAAGCTGGGGTGCGGACTGGACGCCCGTCTACGACTAACTCGCGGCCTCCGATCACACCGGCTTCCTGGCGCGATAGCGGCCCGGCCGCTTCTCGCCCTTCTCCAGCACGACCGTCATTGCCCGCCAGTCCTCGACGAAATGAGCGGCCTTCGCCTGGCCGAGCAGTTCGACCATGCGCGGATTGAGTGGCCCCTTCATCTGCTCGTACTCCTTGCGTGCGAGGCGGCGATACTGATCCCAACTGTCGATCAACTCGATCCGCTCGAAACCGGCTTCGCGCAACAGCTCGCCATGCCGCTCCAGCGTCTCCATCGCGTAGGTCAACCCTTCCATCTTGAAGAAATAGCGCATGTCGTCGCTGAGCGGCCCCGGCGCCTTCATCCAGTCATAGCTCAGCAACAAGCCGCCCGGCTCCAGCACGCGGAACGCCTCGGCGAATATGCCGGCCTTGTCGGCGATCTGGGTGAATACGCCGCTCGAATAGACGACATCGAACGTCGCGTCGCCGAACGGCAGCGGACCCGGCTCGGACACGCGGAACTCCACACGATCGCCGAACCCCTTTTTTGCGATCAGCCGGCGCGCACGCTCAATCAGCGGCGCCTCGAGATCGACGCCGACGACGCGCGCGCCATATTCGCCCGCCAACACTAGTTCGTGGCCGCCGATGCCGCAGCCGATATCGAGCACGCGCCTGTCGCGCAGATCATGGCTGCCGATCGTCTCGCGGACATACGCGGCACCACCCGGCGTCATGAAGCCCTCGCCCCAGATCAGCTCGAGCATCGCGACCATGTTGTCGTCATACTCGTCGTGATGCGTCTCGGGATTCATGCCTGTCCCTGTTCGCCGGGCTGCGCCGCCAGGAAAGCCGCGGCACCGATCAGACCGGGATGCGGCCGCATCACGATCGCCGTCGGCACCGCGCGCAGATAGTCGGTGAACCGCCCTTTGGCTTCGAAACGTTCGCGCAGCGGCCCGACTGCGAGCGCATCGGCGATCGCCGGTGCGATGCCGCCGCCGATATAGACGCCGCCGCGCGCGCCGAGGATCAGCGCCAGATCGCCGGCATAAGCGCCGAGCAACCCGCCGAAGGTGGCAAGCGCTGTTTGCGCAGAAGGATCGTCGGCCGCGGCGCGACGCACGATCTCGGCCGCATCCGCATCCGACGGCCCGCGCTGTCGCGCCGCGCGCACGACGTCGTAGATCGCGGCGATCCCGGGCCCGGACAGCACCCGTTCCCAGGAGACATGCGCACCATGCTCCGCCCGCAGCGCATCGGCCAGCGCGCGTTCGAGATCGCTTTCCGGTGCGAAGGTCGCATGACCGCCCTCGCCGGCAAGCGCCATGTAACGCCCGTCGGCGCGGACGAGTGCGGCAACGCCGAGGCCGCTGCCCGGTGCGATGAGCAGGCGCGGCGCATCCGGAACCGCGCTCCCGCCGCCGAGCGGACGAAGATCGCCGGGATCGAGCCACGCGAGCGCCAGGGCCTGCGCCTCGGCATCGTTGAGACAGAGCAGGCGCCGAAATCCGAAACGCTCGGCCAGCGCCGCATTCGACCAGCGCCAGTCGCGGTTGGTGAGCGCGACCGCATCGCCGCCCGAGATCGGCCCGGCGATCGCCAGCGCCGCCGCGACCGGCCGCGCCGGCAACATGTCGTCGAGATAGATCGACAGAGCGCCTTCAAGCCCGTCGACATCGTCGCCGCGCATCTGCCGCATTGCCTCGACGCGGAACCCCGACGCGGTCGGCCGCGCGAGGCCGAAGCGCAGATGCGTCGCCCCAACATCGCCGACCAGCCAGAGCGGCCCGGATTGTGCCTGATCCCCCATGACCGGGTTGTCGCGCCCGCCCGGCGGCGCGGTCAAGCGCCCGGCTGCGGCCGGTCCCGGGCCACCGGCCCGGCAGGGGTATCCGCCGCCCCCGCCCTCGCTTAGTCTGATCGGTGAATCCGCGGTCAACGCGGTCGGAACCGGGGGGTATCCGAGGGCATCATGTCGGAACTGACGCGCTCTCCCGAATGGCAGGCGCTGGCGACCCATGCCAAGAGCCTGGCACGGATCCGCCTGGCCGAATTGTTCGACCAGGACAAGAGCCGCGCGCAGCGTTTCACCGCCTCCGCGGTCGGCATCACACTCGATTATTCGAAACAGTTGCTGACCAACCGGACGCGCGACCTGCTGCTCGAGCTCGCGCGGGCCACCGGCGTGCAGAACGGAATGGCGCGCCTGTTCGGCGGCGAGCGCGTCAATCAGACGGAAGGCCGCCCGGCTCTGCACACGGCGCTGCGCGCCGGCGATCGCGACCTGGTCGCGGGGGCCGGCGGCGAGGTGGGGTTGCTGGTCGGCGATGCACTCGATCTCATCGGCCAGTTCACCGCCTCGTTGCGTAGCGGCCAATGGACCGGCCACAGCGGAAGGCCGGTCTCGGACGTGGTGGCGCTCGGCATCGGCGGCTCGCAGCTCGGCCCGCAACTCGTCTGTCGCGCGCTCGGTCATCTCGTGGCGCCGCAACCACAACTGCATTTTCTCGCCAACGCCGACGGCGCCGCACTCGATGCGCTGCTTGCGCGGCTCAACCCGGCGACGACCCTGTTCCTGATCGTCTCGAAAAGTTTTTCCACACCGGAAACGTTGCTCAATGCGCGGGCGGCACGCGAGTGGTACCTCGCCTCGGGCGCGACGCAGGACGCGCTGTCGCGTCACTTCGTTGCGATCTCGGCCAATGCCGACGCCGTCGGTCAGGCCGGATTCGATACCCGCGCCATGCTGCCGTTCTGGGACTGGGTCGGCGGGCGTTTCTCGCTCTGGTCCGCGGTCGGCCTGCCGATTGCGATCGCCATCGGCATCGACGGGTTCCAGGCATTGCTCGCGGGCGCCAATGCGATGGACGAACATTTCCGCAGCGCGCCGGAAACCGAGAACCTGCCGATCCTCATGGCGCTGGTCGAAATCTGGAACGTGAATTTTCTCGGCCATCGCAGCCGCGCAGTCATTCCCTATTCCGACGCGCTGGCCGATCTGCCCGCCTATCTCCAGCAGCTCGAAACCGAGAGCAATGGCAAGTCGACCGATCGCGACGGTGCGCCGGTCGATTATGCGACCGCGCCGGTCGTCTGGGGTGCCGTCGGCACGCCGGCGCAGCATGCGGTCTTCCAGGCGCTGCATCAGGGCACACAGACGGTGCCGGTCGATTTCATCGGCGTCCATCATCAGCCGACGCGACGCACGACCCATAGCCGCATGCTGCATGCGAACATGCTCGCGCAATCGGCGGCGCTGATGCGCGGCAAGTCTCTGAAGGAACGCCAGGACGAACTGACGCGCAGCGGCCGAAGCGCCGACGAGGTCGCGCGGCTTGCGGCGCATCAGACCTATCCGGGCAACCGGCCATCCAGCACCATCCTGATCGACCGGCTCGAACCCGCGCGGCTCGGCGCGCTGATCGCCCTCTACGAGCATAAGGTGTTCGTCGAAAGCGTGATCTGGCGGATCAACGCCTTCGATCAATGGGGCGTGGAATGGGGCAAGCGGCTGGCCGGCGACATCGAACGGGCGTTGGCCGGCGACAAAAACGCCACCCTGCCCGATGCATCGACCGCCTCGCTCACGGCCCGGTTGCGCGAATGATCGGCGCGATACCGGCCCGGCTTGGATTGTATCCGGCCGGCGGCTAGTCTTTCGCCCAGGCACGAAACGGATCCCGAAGCCCGGCAACATGGTCCGGCGGACAGGATCGGGCGCGGGAGACGAAACGATGGAAGAGACAGCCGTCGATCATGCATTCACGGCAACCGACGATTACGGCACGCGGTTCGAGCCGGCTTACTCCGGCGCGACGAGCTTCCTGCGTCGCCGCTTCACCAAGGATCTGACCGGCATCGACGTCGCGGTGACCGGCATTCCGCTCGACACGGCGGTGACGAACCGGCCCGGCACCCGCTTCGGACCGCGCGCGATCCGCGAGGCTTCGGCGCAGATCGCCTGGGCTCGTCCTTATGGCTGGCATTTCGATCCGCTCGACCGGCTGCGCGTGATCGACTATGGCGATTGCGCCTGGGATCTCGGTTTCCCGCAGACGATGCCCGACGCGATCGTGGCCCATGCCGACAAGATCCTCGCATCCGGCGCGACCATGCTGTCGCTCGGTGGCGATCATTTCGTGTCCTATCCGCTGCTCAAGGCGCATGCGAAGAAATACGGGCCCCTTTCGCTGGTGCATTTCGATGCGCATTGCGACACCTGGGAAGATGAGCCGGGCAACAACCGCGTGCATCACGGCACGATGTTCCTGCATGCGGCGAAGGACGGGCTTGTCGTGCCGGAGCGGTCCGCGCAGATCGGGCTCAGGACGCATAACGACGACAAGCTCGGCTTCAACTGGCTCGATGCGCCGTTCGTGCATCGCCGCGGCACCGACGAGACGATCGCCGAGATCCGGCGCATCGTCGGCAAAAACCGCGCCTATCTCACCTTCGATATCGACTGCCTCGACCCGGCCTTCGCGCCGGGCACGGGCACGCCGGTCTGCGGCGGGCTCTCGACCGCGACGGCGCTGGAGATTCTGAAGGGCCTCGCCGGCATCGATTTCGTCGGATTCGATGTAGTCGAGGTGGCACCGGCCTACGATGTCGGGCAGATCACGGCCCTCGCCGGCGCCTCGATCGCGCAGGAATTCCTGGCTTTGGCCTGCGAGCGGCCTGGTCGCGGCAAGTGAGGCCGGGGTTACGGCCCGACAGGGCGAAATGAGGCCGATTACCGACGTGTCGCAGCATTTTTCCGCCCCCTGGCGCTGCTAAAGTCGGCGGCGCTGCTAAAGTCGAAGATCAGACGGGCCGCCCAGCGCGGTCGCATTGCCAGTCTAAACCCATCCCATCGGGAGCACTCATGAACGTCGTTGGCCAGTTTCCGCGTCGCGTGCGCGAAATCGAGAACGAATGGATCACGCTGAAGGACGGCACGCGCCTCGCCGCCCGGATCTGGCTGCCAGAGGATGCGGCCAAGAATCCCGTACCCGCCATTCTCGAATATCTGCCCTACCGCAAGCGCGACGGCACCTCGGAGCGGGACGAGCTCACGCATCCCTATTTCGCCGGCCACGGCTATGCCTGCGTGCGCGTCGACATGCGCGGCTCGGGCGAGAGCGACGGGCTGCTGCTCGACGAGTACATCAAGCAGGAACAGGACGACGCACTCGAGGTCATCGACTGGCTCGAAAAGCAGCCCTGGTGCACCGGCAAAGTCGGGATGATCGGCATCTCCTGGGGCGGTTTCAACGGGCTGCAGGTCGCGGCGCGCAAACCGAAACAGTTGAAGGCCGTCATCAGCCTCTGCTCGACCGACGACCGCTATGCCGACGACATCCATTTCATGGGCGGCGCGCTGCTGAACGACAATCTCGGCTGGGGCTCGGTCATGTTCGGCTATATGTCGCGCACGCCCGACAAGGCGCTGCTCGGCGACAAATGGCGCGACGTCTGGATGCACCGGCTCGAGAACCATCCGCTGCTCGCGGCCGATTGGCTCGAGCATCAGCGCCGTGATGCGCTGTGGAAGCATGGTTCGATCTGCGAGGACTGGTCCGCGATCGAGGCGGCCGTCTATCTCGTCGGTGGCTGGGCCGACGGATATTCGAACACGATCCCCCGCATGCTCCAGCACCTGCAATGCCCGAAAAAAGGCCTAGTCGGACCCTGGGCGCATAAATATCCGCATTTCGCCAAGCCCGGCCCGCGCATCGGCTTCCTCAAGGAATGCCTGCGCTTCTGGGACCAGTGGCTGAAGGGCAAGGATACCGGGATCATGGACGAACCCGAGTATCGCGCATGGATTCTCGACTACGAACCGCCGCACGCATTCTACGAACAGCGCAAGGGACGCTGGGTCGCCGAACCGTCCTGGCCCTCGCCGAACATCGTGCCGCTGTCGCTTGCGTTGAACAGCGACGGGCTCGCGGCCAATGCCGGCAAGGAAACGGCGGTCTCCTATCTCTCGCCGCAGGATAACGGCGCCGGCAGCGGTGCCTGGTGCGGTTACGGCCTGGGCCCGCAGGGCCAGCCCGACCAGAGGATGGACGACGGCAAGTCGCTTTGTTTCGACAGCGCACCGCTCGACGAACAGCTCGAAATTCTCGGCGCGCCCATCGTCGAGCTCGATCTCGCGATCGACCGTAAGCAGGGTTTCGTGGTGGCGCGCATTTGCGATGTCACGCCGGACGGGGCCTCGCAACGGGTCACCTATGGCGTGCTCAATCTCAGCCATCGCAACAGCCACGAAAAGCCCGAAGCGATGAAACCGGGCGAACGCACCAAGGTTCGCGTCCAGCTCTGCGATATCGGCTGGTCGTTTCCGAAGGGCCATCGCATCCGGTTGGCGCTCTCGACCAGCTACTGGCCAATCCTGTGGCCGTCGCCGGAACCGGTGACGCTGACCGTGCATACGGGTTCGAGCAAGCTGGTGCTGCCGAGCCGCAAGCCGCGGGCGGAAGACGCCAAGCTGCCCGCGTTCGAGGAATCTGAAAGCGCGCCGCCTCAGAAGCGCACACATCTGACGCCCGGCAGCAGCCGGCGCTGGTTCGAGCACGATATCGGCAGCGAAATGACGCGCTACCATATCGAAGAACGCAGCGGTCGTTACATCATCGATTCGCACGGGCTCGAATCCGAATCCGACACGATCGAGATTTTCAGCGTGAAGGCCGACGATCCGCTTTCGGCCGAAGTCGATATCGCGGTCTCATACTCGATCGGACGCGGCGACTGGCAGACGCGCACCGAGACGCGAACGGTGATGACATCGACGGCGACGGATTACATCTTCAACGCCACGCTCGATGCCTATGAGGGCGTCGGCAAGGACGAGCGTCGCGTCTATTCGAAGAACTATCACCGCGTCATCAAGCGGGACTTCAATTAGAGGGCAGAGGATTGGCCTGCAATAATCTCGTACGCCGTGAGATCAATATAGATCGTCATGCCCGGGCTTGACCCGGCAATCCATTGTTCCGCCAACTCGTTACAGGTCGTGAGGACGCGGCCGGATCAACCATGGATCGCCGGGTCAAGCCCGGCGATGACGATAAAGAGAGAATTGATTTACTAAGTTTAGTTCGCCCTCGATCAATTCTGTATCGTCTGCGCCAGCCCCCATTGCGCCGCCTCGGCGACAACCGGGCTCTCGTCGCGCGTGAGCCGGTCGAGTGCCGCGCGCGCCTCGGGCGAGCCGTCATTGCCGAGCGCGATCGCGACATTGCGGATGAACCGCTCGCGGCCGATCCGCTTGATCGGCGAGCCGGCGAAGAGTGCGCGGAACGACGCATCGTCGAGCGCGGCGAGCTCGACCAGTTTCGGCGCGGTCAGCTCGGCACGCGGCAGGAACGCATAGTCCTTCGTCGCACTCGCATATTTGTTCCAGGGGCAGACCGCGAGGCAATCGTCGCAGCCATAGATGCGGTTGCCCATCGCAGCGCGGAACGCCTCGGGAATCGGCCCTTCATGTTCGATCGTGAGATAGGAAATGCAGCGGCGCGCATCGAGCCGATAGGGCTCCGGAAAGGCTGCCGTCGGACAGATATCGAGACAACGCCGGCAGGAGCCGCAATGATCCTCCTCCGCCGCATCGGGTGCGAGATCGAGCGTCGTGAAGAGCGCGCCGAGAAAGAGCCAGGAGCCGAATTCGCGCGAAACCAGGTTGGTATGCTTGCCGCGCCAGCCGATCCCGGCGCGTTCGGCGAGCGGCTTTTCCATGATGGGGGCGGTATCCACGAACAATTTCGCCTCGCAGCGATATTCGCGCGAAAGCCATTCGCCGAGTTTTCGCAAACGCGGTTTCATCACGTCGTGATAGTCGCGGCTGCGCGCATAGACCGAAATATTGCCGCGATCCTTGTGCGCGAGCAGCGCGAGCGGATCGTCCTTCGGCGCATAGTTGGTGCCAACCAGCACGACGCTGCGTGCCTCGGGCCAGATCGCACGCGGATCGCGCCGTCGATCGGCGTTTCGTGCCATCCAGCCCATCGTGCCGTGCCAGCCGGCATCGAGAAACGCATCGAGCTTCGCTCCGGCGTCGCCGATCTCCGGCCGCGCGAACCCGACCGCATCGAAGCCGAGCGCACGCGCCTCGGCCCGGATCGCGGCGCGGACCCGATCGCCGGGCGTGGCGACGTGGTTTGTCGTTTCTGACCGGGCAGCCATGGCGGCAAGCATACCATGCTGCCCGGTCAGCGGCCCTGCGCCAGCAAAAATCGACTTCCCTGCGCAGGAGCGGCCTAGCCCCGCCCGCGATAGGGCGTCACGCCCTGATCGGGAATCCAGACACCTTTCGGCGGCGGACCGGACTGGACGAACACATCGATCGGCATGCCGCCGCGCGGGAACCAGTAGCCTCCGATCCTGAGCCAACGCGGCTTCAGAAGCGCGATCAGACGTTTGGCAATCGCGACCGTACAGTCCTCGTGGAAGGCACCGTGATTGCGGAACGAACCGAGATAGAGCTTGAGCGACTTGCTCTCGACCAGCTTCGCGCGCGGCACGTAATCGATCACCAGATGCGCGAAATCCGGCTGGCCGGTCATCGGGCAGAGGCTGGTGAACTCGGGCACCGTGAAGCGCACGCAGTAGAGCGTATTCGCATGATCGTTCGGCACGGTTTCGAGCAGCGCCGCATCCGGCGACGCCGGCAAGGCAGTGGCGTGCCCGAGCTGGATGAGTTTGTTTCTGCTGCGCCTGGCCATGATGTTTGCTCCGTTACACGGGCTCGATGTCGCCCTTCGCCTGTTCGTCCGCGAAATCTGCGCGGAACTGCCCGAAACGCCCGGCGGCAATGGAATCGCGGATCTCGCGCATCAGCGCCTGGTAATGCGCGAGATTGTGCCAGGTGAGCAGGACGGGTCCGAGCATTTCCTCGCTGCGCGCGAGATGATGCAGATAGGCGCGCGAGAACTGCGTGCAGGCGGGGCATGAACAGGTCTCGTCGAGCGGCCGCGGGTCGTCCTGGTGTCGCGCATTGCGGATGTTGATCGTCGCGCGCCGCGTGAAGGCCTGGCCGGTGCGGCCCGAGCGCGTCGGCATCACGCAATCGAACATGTCGATGCCGCGCGCGATAGCACCTACGATATCGTCGGGTCGCCCCACGCCCATCAGATAGCGCGGCCGGTCTGTCGGCAGATGCGGCAATGTCGCATCGAGCATCGAGAACATCATCGCCTGCCCCTCGCCGACCGCGAGCCCGCCGACCGCATAGCCGTCGAACCCGGTTTCGATCAGTGCTGCCGCTGATTCTGCGCGCAAGGCAGGATAGATGCTGCCCTGCACGATGCCGAAGAGGCCGTAGCCGGTGCGCGCGTCGAATGAATCGCGGCAGCGCTGCGCCCAGCGCATCGATCGCCGCATCGATTCGGCGGCCGTCGTCTCGTCGGCAGGAAATGCCGTGCATTCGTCGAGCACCATCGTGATCGTGGCATCGAGCTGGCGCTGGATCGCCATCGCGCGCTCGGGCGTGAGCTCGTGCGCCGAACCGTCGATATGCGACTGGAATGTGACGCCGCGCTCGGTGATCTTCCGGAGATTGGCGAGCGACATCACCTGGAACCCGCCGGAATCGGTCAGGATCGGGCCGGGCCAGTTCATGAAACGATGCAGCCCGCCGAGCCGCTCGATGCGTTCAGCGCCAGGCCGCAACATCAGATGATAGGTGTTGCCGAGCACGATCTCCGCGCCGGTTTCTCGCACCGCGTCGGGCGTCATCGCCTTGACGGTCGCCGCCGTGCCGACCGGCATGAAAGCGGGTGTCTCGAACGATCCGTGCGCGGTCTCGACCCGGCCGCGCCGCGCCGCGCCGTCGCTGCGCTGAAGGGTAAAGCCGAACGCGCTCATGAAGACGCCTCTGCCCGCTCGAGCAGGCAGCCGTCGCCATAGGAGTAGAATCGATAGCCGGTTTCGATCGCATGCGCATAGGCCGCTTTCATGCGCCCGATGCCGGCGAACGCGCAGACCAGCATGAACAAGGTCGAGCGGGGCAGATGAAAATTGGTCAGCAGACGATCGACCGCGCGGAATCGATAGCCCGGCGTAATGAAAATGTCGGTCTCGCCGGCGAACGGCCGCACGATCCCGTTCTCGCCGGCCGCGCTCTCGACCAGCCGCAGCGACGTGGTACCGACCGCAACGACGCGCCCGCCTTGCGCATGAGTCGCGTTGATCGCCCGCGCGGCTTCCTCTGTCACCTGCCCCCATTCGGCATGCATGCGATGATCCTTCGTATCCTCGACCTTGACCGGCAGGAAGGTACCCGCCCCGACATGCAGCGTCACGGTCGTCCGCCCGATGCCTTTCGCCGCCAGCGCGGCCAGCAAGCTTTCGGTGAAATGCAGACCCGCCGTGGGAGCCGCGACCGCGCCCGGCTCGCGCGCGAATAGAGTCTGGTAATCGCCGCGATCGGCCTGGTTCGGTGTGTCGCGCGGAATATAAGGCGGCAGCGGCATCGCGCCGACGCGGTCGAGAGCGGCCATGAGCGCCGCATCGTCGCAGGCGAAATCGAGCACGATCTCGCCGCCCTCATGTTTCGCCGCGACCGTTGCCGCGAGCCCCGACGACCCACCGGTATCGGTGAATTCGATCTGGTCGCCCGGCCTGAGGCGCTTCGCCGGTCGCGCGAACGCGGCCCAGCGCCCAGGCCCGAGCCGCTTGTGCAGGGTCGCCTCGATTCCCGCAGCCCCGCGCTTTCCGTCGAGCCTTGCCGCGATCACCTTCGTATCGTTGACGACCAGCAAATCGCCGGCGCGCAGCAGGTCGGGCAGATCGCGCACCGTCCGGTCGGCGAGCGCCCCTTGCCGCACATGCAGCAGCCGCGCCGCATCGCGCGGCCGCGCCGGATGCGCCGCGATCCGTTCGCGCGGCAGCTCGAAATCGAACAGATCGACTTTCATAGCAGGGGCGGTGCGATCATTTTTGGGGCCGGTTGACGGGGCCGGGATGATAGGCCTATCGGTCTCGGCCCGTCACCGCCAGGACCCACCCGGAAACCGCCCGCCCGCCGAACGCCATGACCGCCAGAAGCAGCACCGCATCCCCCGCTCCCTTGCCGCCGATTTCCGGCCGATTCCTGATGCTGGTCGCGGTCTTCGTCGCCTGCCTCGTCGTCTCCAACTTCATCGCCGGGAAGATCGTCGAGTTCGGCGTGCTGAACCTGTCGGCGGCGCTGATCGTGTTCCCGCTCACCTACATCATCGGCGACGTGATGACCGAGGTGTACGGCTATCGTCGCGCGCGCCAGGTGATCTGGCTCGGCTTCCTCGGCAATCTGGTTGCGGTCGCAGCGGTGATGATTGCGATCGCTTTGCCCGCTGCCTCGTTCTACGAGGATCACGAAGCGTATGTGACGATCCTCGGCCAGACGCCACGCATCCTCGCCGCCTCGCTCGCCGCCTATCTGGTCGGCGAATTCGTCAATTCCTACGTCATGGCCAAGATGAAGATCTGGAGCCGCGGCCGGCATCTCTGGACGCGCACGATCGGCTCGACCGTGATCGGCCAGAGCCTCGACACCACGATCTTCACGGTGCTGGCCTTTGCCGGCGTGTTTCCGATCGAGGCGATCGTCGCGATCGTGCTGACCGAATGGGCCCTCAAATGCCTCTACGAGGCGGCAATGACGCCGGCGACCTATGCGGTGGTTCGCTGGCTGAAGCGCGCCGAGGCGATCGACGTCTACGATCGCGGCACGCGGTTCAACCCGTTCGCGCTGGCGGAGTGACCGGCGCGCCCTCCGGGCGCAACAGCACGTCCATGAACATCGCGAACAGCTCGGCCTGCGAGCCGACACCGAGCTTGCGGTGCACGCCCTTCATGTGATTGTGGATCGTGCCGGGTGCGATGCCGAGCATCCGCGCCGAGCCCTTCGCGGAATGGCCGCGGAAAAGAAGCTGCACCACCTCGCGTTCGCGCGCCGAGAGGATCCCCGCCCCCATCCGCTCAAGGACGCGATCGACCCGCTTATGCGGCGTATCGAGCGCCGGATCGGCCGCCCATAACGCGGGGCCGGCATCGGCGAGCACGGTCTTCAACAGCGCGGCGATGACGGGTGCGGCATCGACCAGGCGCCGGCGCTCCGCCGGCGTGAATCGGCCGAGCCGCGCACTGCGCGCGATCGAAAGACAGCCGGTCATGTCGCCGGCCATTTCGGGGCGCAGTTCGACCGTCACGTTCGCCTCGTCGACCGCGCGATACTGTTTGTAGTGCCGACGGTAATACTCGCTCTCGAGAAACCGCACGGGTGCGACCTCGCGCAGGAACCAGCAGCCCGGTTCGCGGCCCTGACGCAGCGCGATGAAGAACGGATCGAGCAGATAGGCGCCGGCGGCGTAGGCGTCGTAACCGGACATCTCCTCCGGCGGACAGGCGGCGATGCTCGGGCTGTCCTCGCCGCGATAGACGATCAGCGACCAGCCCTCGAACGCGGCCAAAGCCTGCACCGCCTCGATCAGCGCCGCGGGGCGTCCCGCTTTGTCGGCATCGAGCACGCGGGCGAGCGCCCGGTTCCAGCCCGGATGAACGCTCTCCGGCTGAAACGATTGGGTCCGGGGTTTCGCCTGCTGGTCCACGGGTCCTGGCCTGGTGGCATCGCTGCGGACACAGGCTAACCCTCCCGCCCGCCGCACTCAAACCGCCGCCATGCCGGTTCGCGCAACGCTGCTAGCCCCGCGCGCCATCCAGCGCCTGCAGGATGTCAGCGACGAGATCCTCGACCTCCTCGAGCCCGACCGAGATGCGGATCAGCCCGTCGCCGATGCCGTGCTGTGCACGTTCCTCGGCACTGTAGGTCGAATGGGTCATCGATGCGGGATGTTGCACCAGCGTTTCGGCATCGCCGAGGCTGACCGCGCGGGTGACGAGATCGAGCCGGTTCATGAAGGCAAGCCCGGCGGCCATCCCGCCCTTCAGTTCGAGCGAGATCATGCCGCCGAAGGCCGACATCTGCTTTTTCGCGAGCGCATGGCCCGCGAATGAGGCAAGGCCGGGGTAATCGAGCCGGTCGATCCCCGGATGGTTCTGGATCGCTTCGGCGATCGCATGCGCCGATTGCGAATGACGCTCCATGCGCAATTTCAACGTCTTGAGCCCGCGCAGGATGAGGAACGCGTTGATCGGCGAGAGGGTCGCGCCGGTCAGTGAGCGCAAGCCCAGAAGGCGCACCGATTTCATCAGTTCGGCCGAACCGACGCAGACGCCGCCGAGCAGATCGCCATGCCCGCCGAGATATTTGGTCGCGGAATGCAGCACCAGATCGGCGCCGAACCCGAGCGGCCGCTGCAAAGCCGGCGAGCAGAACGTGTTGTCGACCGCGACCAGCGCGCCGGCCGGCTTCGCCAGCTTGGCGATCGCCGCGATGTCGACGATGCGGAGATTGGGATTGGCGGGCGTCTCGAAAAACACGAGCTTCGTGTTCTTGCGGATGGCGCGCGCGAGATTCGCAGGGTCGGTCAGGTCGAGCGCCTGCACCGTCACGCCGAACCGCGTCAGCCCGTTCATGAAGAACGCATAGGAGCTGCCATAGATCGTGTGATCGATGATCACATCGTCGCCGGCCGAGACCAGCGCCCACACCATGCTCGTAATGGCGCCGATACCGGAGGCGAAGGCGACCGCCGCCTCGCCGCCCTCGAGCGAGGCCATGCGGGTTTCGAGCAGCGCCTGCGTCGGGTTGCGCGTGCGGCCATAGATGTAGCCGGCCCGTTCGCCGCGAAACAGCTCGCCGCCCGCTTCGGCGCTCTCGAAGGCATAGGTCGAGGTCATGTAGATCGGCGGCGTCAGTGCGCCCTGCTCGTCGGCCGGATCGTAGCCCTCGTGGATCGCGCGGGTGGCGAAGCCCGGTGCTGCGTTGCGACGATCGGCTTTTCTGTCCGTCATGACGATCCCTTACAGGTTGGGCCCTTACAGTTTGGGCCGGCGCGCCGCCGTATCGAGCCAGGGCCGCGTGCGCTCGAGCGCGGCGGCGACGCGGAAGCAACGTGTGTCGTCGAACGCGCGCGCGACGATCTGAATGCCGACCGGCAATCCGTTTCGCCCGATGCCGGCCGGCACCGCCAGCACCGGCAGGCGGCCGAGCATGTTGAAAGGATGCGTCATCACCCAGCCGTAATCGCCATCGATCTCGCGGTCGCCCACCTTGACCCGCTCCCAGGGTCGCTGGTTCGCGGCAATCTCGTTGGTCGCGACGGTCGGGCAGATCAGCACCTGATAGCGGTCGAGCAGCGGGCCTACCTGGTCGTGAAACCGGCCGGCCATTTCGAGCGCGTGCAGGAAATCCTCCGCCGTGGTGGTGCCGGCGCGCTCGGCATACCAGACGGTGTAATCGCAGAGCAGATCGCGATGCTTTTCCAGCTCGCGCTGCAGCGCACGGCCGAACAGATGGTCGAGATAGTTCATGCAACCTTGCTGCGTTTCCGCATTCCAGCGCACATCGACCGGTTCGACGATGGCACCGGCCGATTCCAGCGCGGCCAGCGCGGCCTTCATCTGTTCGCGCACGTCGTCGTGGATCGGCCAGAAGCCGAGATCGAAGGAATAGCCGATCTTCCAGCCCTCGATACTCTTGAACGCCGACGGCAGGCGCAGTTTCGGGCGCAGCGCATCCATGTCGTGCGGGTGCGGGCCGGCGGTGACGTTCTGCATCAGCGCGATATCAGCAATGCTGCGCGCCATCGGCCCGATGACGCTGTAGAGATCCATGTTGAAGGGCGTCTCGTCGGGATTGCGCCCGTGCGGCGGCTTGAACCCGACCGTGCCGCACATGGCTGATGGCAGGCGGATCGACCCGCCAATGTCGGAGCCGGTTGCCAAAGTGGTCGAGCCGGCCGCGAGCGCAGCACCCGAACCGCCCGACGATCCGCCGCTGGTGAAGGCCGCATTCCACGGCGTCGCGGTGGTGCCGTGCAGGCGCGTGTCGGTGAACCAGGCGCAGGAAAATTCCGGACAGTTGGTGCGGCCGATCGGGATCGCACCGGCACGCAGCAGCCGCTCGATCGTCGGATTGGTCTTCGTCGCGACATGGTCCTTGTAGATGAGCGACCCATAGGTCGAGCGCCGGCCCTTGACCGCCGCCTCGTCCTTGATCGCCAGCGTCAGCCCTTCGAGCGCGCGTGTCCGTCCGTTCGGTTTCGTATAGCGCGCCTCGGCCTTGCACGCGGCCTGGAGCGCCTCGTCGAAGTACCGGTCGGCAAAAGCGTTGATCGTCGGTTCGGTCGCTTCGGCGCGCGCAATCTGCGCCGTGGCGATCTCGACCGGCGACAATGTCCGCGCACGAAATCGCGCCAATGCTTCGGTCGCCGGCATGTAGCAAAGCTCGAGATCGATCATGAACGCTCCCTTATTCGGCCGGCGATTGTGCCCGGACGATCCCGGCCGGGCAAACCCGGCCGGCAGGTCGATCCAGCCCGACTTTCTGTTACCCTGCGCGATCAATATGGAGGGCCGACATGACCCGCGTGGCAATAATCGGCAATGCCGGCGGTGGCAAATCGACGCTGGCACGCAAGCTAGGTGCCGCGCGCGGCCTGCCCTATCACGCCATCGACCGGATCCAGTGGCGGCCGGGCTGGGTGCCGGCACCGCCGGAAGAATTCGACGCGCAGCATGATGCGATTCTCGCCGGCGAGCGCTGGATCATCGACGGCGTCGGCGATACCGATGCCATCGCCCGCCGGCTTGCACGGGCCGATACGGTGGTGTTCGTCGACCTGCCGTTGCGGACGCATCTCTGGTGGGCAACCAGGCGCCAGTTCCGTTCGATCTTCTTCGGCCGGCCAGACGGTCCCGAAGGGTGCCCAATGTGGCGCGTCACCTGGCGGCTCTATCGCATGATCTGGTGGATCCATCGCGAATTACGCCCGCAATTTCTGGCGCTGGTCGACGATGTTTCACCCGGCGTGCGCATCTTCCATCTGCGCTCACCGCGCGATATTGCCGCGTTCGAACGGCAATACTGCCGGGCAACGCCGGCATAAATCGCGTCAGGGCTTCAGCGTCACCAGATCAATCAGCGAGAAAAGCGTAACGCCAACCCAAACTGATAAAATAGGAATGAGCATGAAACATTGGATCTTCGCCGTGACAATGCTCGCATTGATCGGATTGCACTCGGCGGTTTTCGCGGCCACACTGGAGTTCGCACCAGGCGTCGGCACCGAGATCAACGTCACGACTGAATCAACACCCGGCTGGATACCAACTCCCGAGCAACAACAGAAGGCTTTGAGAACGGTCGAAGCCCTTCTCGATGCGCTCGATGAAATCCGGTATGCCGATGCTTACGAGATGTACGACCAGGGGATGAAACAACTACAGACGCTGAATCAGTTCATAGAACTTGAAGAACGTATCCGAGCCATGTCCGGACCTGCGGAGCTCTGGAGAGTGTTGAAAGTTACTTGGTCCAAGAATCCCGTTAGTGCCCCCATTCCGGGGATTTATGCTGCGATTGATTTGACCGTGCTGTTCGAAAAGACCGATCGCTATTGTGGCTACGTCATCCTGCACCAGAAGATAGATGATAGCGATTTTGTGGTGATGCGCCGAGAGTATAATCTGCTGGACAACGCAACGGCGCAGGCCATCGAAGCGCAGCATTCAAAAGAGAAGCTGGAACAAGTCTGGGCTCAGCTCACGCAGGCTTGCCCCAACTACGCTCCAATTGCGAAAACACAGTAGGTCGGCGACGTCGGACAGGCTCGGGTCACGGTTTCAGCGTCGCGAGATCCACGGTTGGATTGTCTCTGGACAGCAGCGCCGCATCGCTGCGCGTTCGGGCATGCTCGGCAATCAGCGTGCGCAAATCGGCGATGGCGACATTGATATCGGCGCTTTCCAACCCCTGCACCGTCACGATCGCGCGCCTGGTCGCGAGCGTGATCGGGCTGCGCGCGTCCTGATACCAGTTCCAGCGGCGGCACAGAATTTTCTCGGAATCGGCGTAGACCACCTCGCCGTCCTTCGGCGGATCCTCGGTCGCGCTTTCGTCGCCGAGCGCAATGAAACTGTCGCCCGATTTGGCAAAGCGGAAGCCGAGATCGCCGCGCACATGATCGAGGTCGTCGGCGCCGATCGGTACCAGATGGCGCAGCGACGCAAGATTGTATGAATCGACAAACCCGTTAATGCGCGGCAGACCGCGACCCTGCAGAACTCCGCGCAACAGCCGCTCGACCGAGCAGCGATAGCTGGTTTTCTTGATCCCCATGGCTCGATAGGCCTTGCGCCAGTCCCGGATCGCCGGAATCTCGCCAACCGTATCGAGATGGTAGCGTGTGGTGGCGTCGAGCTCGGCATCGGTCGTCGCCGCATCGAGCATGGGCGCGCGGCCTTCCGGCACCGCCTCGATCTCGCAGAGAACCACCCCGCAGCGAAAGGCCGGGAACGCGTCGAGGACCGGTTCGATGGAGAAATTCATTCGCTATTTTCCGGCATCATCCGGCATTGCGAACGGCGCGTCGTCGGCGAAGCGGCGCAGCACGTTCTCGGTGATGCGGCTTACATTGTTGTTGTAGCCCTCATGTGCAAGCGCCGCCGGCCAGGAAATCGATCCGGTCGCGAACAGCGCGCCGCCATTGGGACATTCGTAGAAGACGATATCGGCATAGCAGGCCTCGGCCTCTTCGCCGTTGATCGTCGGGTGGTGAAACAAGGTTTCTTCGGGCGCGAGATTGAAATAGCGGCTATGGGCTTCGGAGCGCGCGACGATCAGCGCATGGGCAGGCGTACCAAGCGAAAAATCGGCGCGGTCGATCTCCTCGCCGGCCGCACCGCCGCCTTTCGATCCGAAATCGCCGATGATGTCGCCCGCGACGCCGTCGAGGATCCAGGCCGCGCGCGGGTTCGAGGCATCCTTCGTGCGACGATAGTAGCTGCCGAAATCGAATCCGGTCGCGACCGTGCCGACGCCGACCAGCCCCTGCGGCGGCCGCCCGAGCCGACGCCACAGCCCGCCATACTCGCCGGTGAAACTGTGATAGCCCTCGCCGGGCGCCGTGCCCCAATAGCGCGCACCGGATTCGGCGCGGCGCACCTCGATCACATGCGGCTTCTCGGGATGCACCGCATGGCGCCAATAGAAGCCGTTGCCGCCGAGATACATCAGCCGCCCGCCCTGTTGCTGATATTCAACGGCCGCGTCCCACATGGCGGTCGACCAGTATTCCGGATGCGCGCCGGTCACAATCACATTGTAGGGCTCGAGCGCCGAGAGCCCCTCCTCGTGGATCATGTCGTCGGTGACGATATCGTAATCAAAACCCGTCGCGTCGAGCCAGTCAGTTACATGCGTGTCGCCGTTAAAGGCCCAGACGCGGTTCTTCACCTGCATCGAGAAGAGCGGCCGCAGCCGCGAGGAATAGCAGACGCCGCTGCCGTCGCTATGCGTGTCGTAAGGCGACATGCCGAGCTCGCGATGTTCGTTGAGATAGAGCTCCCACGGATTAAGCGTCAGGAAATTCCCGGACTTCATCTCCATGTCGGCATCGTCGGTGCGGTAATGCGAATTCGCATAGGCCATGAAGGTATGGGTCGAGGCGAGAAAGGCGATCTTCGCACGCGGCGCGCCTTTTGCCGGCACCACGAAGAACGGGATTCGCTCTTCTTCGCCTATGTATTCTCCGACACCGGTCAGCCGCGCGGCATAGATGCCGCTTTTCAGATCCTTCGGGATGGCGAAGGCGAAATCGCTTTCCCAGCCGCAATCCTCGAGATCGTCGTCGTGGAAATGAACGGCCGCGTACTGAACCGGATCGCGGGTCCAGTCATGCACGCTGCCGTCCCAGCGCGAACCGGTGACGGCGCGGGTCGGCATGTTGACGAGTGTTCCATGCAGCTTGTTCGGACCGAGGTCGATCATGCGCTCGCCGGTGATCCCTTGCGCAAAATCCCAGGCGGCAATCAGGTGCGTCTTCGTTGCGCCGCCGATGCCGCCCTGCAGCAGGGCTTCGATCTCGCTCTCTCCAGCGTTCCCGCGCAGCAAGACCGGCGCCTCGATCCGCCCGTTAAAGAATCGCATCATTCGCGGCTTCACGTCGCGTCCCGACCAGACGGCAGCAAAAGTCAGATCGAGACCGCTCTCGGCCGGGTGCAGATTTTGCAGCCGCACGCGTTTCACGCCCGCCGGCGCATCGAGCGGAAACCCGTTTATGCCGCGCTGCGCAATGAAGGCGTCGCCGCTCGCCGGGTCGTACCCGGCAACGATGCGCAGCCAGCGATGCGCCGGCACCGCCCCATCGCCGGCAAGGTCCGTATGCGCGCCCTTGCCGTCGCCGATCCGGAGCCGAAGCCGTGCCTTGTCGTCGATGAAGAGCCCCCAGCCCGCACGGCGATCCGCGCATGCGCGCGCCATCAGACATTGCTCGCCCTCGCCCGGCATGGTTGGAAAGATCGTCAGCGCGATCGCGAAAGCGCCGCCGCTATCCAGCGCCGGGCCGCCCGCGACCGTGCCAAAGGATCCGATTTCGATCGGCTGGAACCGGGCCTCATGTTCGCCGAGTTCGGCGACGAGCGTTTCCTTGAAGCCCGGTCCTGCCGGCAGGTCGTCGCCACAGACGAGCCGCACGATGTCGGCGCGATAGCGCGCGACATTGTCGCAGCTCGCCTGGATCCTGACCGTCTCGCCGGGACGCAGGGTCCAGCGATCGGCGTAGCCCAGAATCCTGTGCATGCGCCCTAGCCCTCGCTGTCGAATTCGGCCGGCAACGGAAGCCCGCTATGTTTTTCCCAGCGCAGCTTGAGCAGCGCCCATTCGGCATCGGCCAGCTTCGTGAAGAGGTGATTGTCGAACGGCTGCACCGGCTCACCGCGTTTCTCGCCCATCCGCGCCAGATACCAGGATCGATGCGGCTCATGCACGCAGATGACGATCTTGCCTTCGATCGGCTCGATCCGAAGCCGGTTGAGCAGGCGCCGGAGTTCGAGACTGTGATGCTTCTTCGGCACGCGCCGGTACTCGGCCAGCAATGCCGCATCCGCTTCGGTAATCCGATACATCCCGCCTCCCGCCGCCCTCGCGACACGACGCGCATCCTAGCGGCCGCATGGCCGGGGCGCGAGCCTGCGGCGCCTCGGCCGGAAGACCGCACGGGCGATGACAGGCGCCTGCGGATCGGCTAGACGATATGGGCAATGGGCGTTGGGCAAAGCCCGGAAAGATCGGCCCCCGTGATCTTCTATTTCGTCACCGCCAAGCATCTCTACACGATGCGGGATTTCATTGCCGGGCCCGGGCAGAGGCTCGCCGAGCGGGTGACGATTATCAGCTACAAGGATCTCCTCGCGGCCAAGTCCCTGCCATTTGGCACCTTCGTCTTTTCGGACGTCGATCGATTGAGCGGCTCGCAGTCCATGGATATATCGCGGCGCTGGAAGGCGATCTGCGCCGCCGGCGCACGCACGCTGAACAATCCGGTCATGTCGCTGCGGCGCTACGATCTGCTGCGCAAGCTCTACGAGGAAGGCATCAACCGGTTCGACGCCTATATGATGACCGAGCATCGCAAGCCGAAGCGGTTTCCGGTGTTCGTGCGATCGGCCTTCGACCATGAGGGCGCAAAGACCGAGCTGCTGCATGATCAGGCGGCACTCGACGCCGAACTCGCGCGGCTGCGCGCCGAGCAGGTCTGGCCGGGCGACAAAGTGATCGTCGAGTACGAGCATTGCGGCGATGCACAGGGTGTCTACAAAAAATATGCCGGGTTCCGCGTTGGCGATCGCTTCATTCCGCGCCAGATCCTCGCGGCGACGAAATGGGTCGTGAAGCGGCCGGAACTCGAAACATCCGAGCTGGCCGCCGAGGAAGCGGCCTATCTCGATGCCAACCCGCACCAGGATTTGCTGATGCGGGTGTTTGACATGGCGAACATCGAATACGGCCGGATCGATTACGGCATCATCGACGGCCGGGTTCAGATCTTCGAGATCAACAGCAATCCGACGATGATCGGACGCAATTCGGGTGCAGCCCTCCGGAGCGACGATTCCCTGCGCGGCACGGCCTATCGCAAGGCGATCGGACGCTATATCGACGCGATGGAAGCAATCGACGTGCCGAACGACGACCGCCGGATCTCGTTTATCGAGGCCGCCGGCGGCCGTTAGTCAGGGTCATTCCGCTTCGGTCTTCGACCCGTAGCGCCGCTCCCATTCCGCGATGATCCGCTCGCGATTGGCGGCGATCCACCCGAAATCGCTGTCGACGAGGCGATCGACAAAATCATCGGGCAGGCCCGGCAGCACCTTCGCCACACCCGGCATCGCGACGATCGGCCAGTCTTCGGCATAAATCGCCATCGCCTCGGGCGATGCCGTCCAGTCGAGCAGACGGCGGGCCGCTTCCGGCTCGTCGGTGCCGCGCATGATGGCGACCGCGCCAATTTCCCAGAAGATGCCTTCGCTCGGCAGCACGATATCGACCGGCGCGCCGCTCGCCTGCAGTTGCACGACCGCGTTCTCGTAGGAAAGGCCGACCAGATGCTCGCCGGCACCGACCAGCTTGCAGGGCTTCGCGCCGCCATGCGTGTAGAAGGCGATGTTCTCGTGCAGACGATCGAGGTACGTCCAGCCTTCTTCCTCGCCCATGAGTTCGAGAAAGCCGGCAACGATCATGAACCCGGTGCCCGACAGAGCCGGGCTCGGCATCGTGATGCGGCCGCGATAGATCGGATCGGCGAGATCCGCCCAGGACTCCGGCGCCGGAATGCCGAGGGCTTCGCCTTCGACCCTGTTGTAACAGGCAAGACCGGCATAACCGGAATAGCCGAACCAGGCCGGCGGATCGCCGCGACCGATGAGGCGCGGATCGAGATCGGCAAGGCCGGCCGGTGCGTAGGGTTCAAGCAGCCCCTCGTCGGCCAGCACGATCACGCTGGTCGCCTGCAGATCCCAGATCACATCCGCCTGCGGGTTGTCGCGTTCAGCCAGCAGCCGCGCCATGACGACACCGCCGCTGTCGTGAACATGTTCGATCCTGATATCGGGGTTCGCCGCCTCGAATGCCGCCTGGTATTTCGAGAAAACCTCGTAGGTCAGCGTGCTGTACACCGTCAGCGTGGTCTGTTCCTGTGCGGCCACACCCTGCGTGCCAAGAAACAGCCCGCCCAGCAGCGCGATCGCAGCGCCATATCGAAACCTGTGTTTCATGTTCGGTCCCTTCGATCCTGTCGCCAACGACGGGCGTTATTCGGGTTCGACCTTGGTCGCATAGCGGCGCTGCCATTCCTCGCCGATCCGCTCGCGATTGTCCGCGACCCACTGGAAATCGATCACCTGCAGCCGGTCGAGAAAGTTCTCCGGCAGATAGGGCCGCGGTTCCGCGAGATCCCGGATCGCGATGATCGACCAGAAATCGGCGAACAGCTCGTTGGCACCGCGCGACGAGGCCCAGTCGAGGAAACGCTCCGCCGCATCGGGATTGTCAGTGCCCGTTACCATGCCGACCGCAGCGATCTCCCAGAACATGCCTTCCGCTGGAACGACCGGATCGATCGGCGCACCACCGTTGATCTCGCGGATCGGCGCGCTCTCGTTCGAAAGGCCGATCGTGTATTCGCCGGCACCGGCCAGCTTGCAGGGTTTGCTGCCGCTATGGGTATAGAACGCAATGTTCTCATGCAGCTTGTCGAGAAAGGCCCAGCCTTCTTCCTCGCCAAACGTGGCAAGAATACCGGCGACCATCATCATGCCGGTGCCCGACGAATTCGGATCGGACATGGTGATCTGGCCCCGATAGATCGGATCGGCGAGATCGCGCCAGCTCGTCGGCGGCGGAATGTTGCGCGCGGCACCCTCTTCGCGGTTGTAGCAGACCAAGGCCGCATAGCCTGAGATAGCGAACCAGTGCGGGGGATCGTGTTTGTCGATCAGGCGCGTATCGATATCGGCGAGACCTGCGGGCGCGTAGGGTTCGATCAACCCTTCTTCCACCAGCGTGAGGATGCCTGTCGCCGGCATGTCGAAGATGACATCGGCCTTCGGCGCCGCGCGTTCGGCAAGAATGCGCGCGATGATGATACCGCTCGCATCGCTGAAATGCGTCAGCGTGATGTCGGGATTTTCCGCTTCGAACGCCGCCTTGTAGACCGCCCATTCGTCAGCCGGCGTCGAGCCATAGACGACCAGCTCTTCCGACGCGGCCGGCCTCGTCATCGCAAGCCCGATGAGCGCGGCAGCGATCAATAGCGCGCGGCGCGGCACCGCCGATCGTTTCGAAAACCATTCAGCGTCACCCCTGTTCGTCCGCCGGGCGTGTTGGTCCGCCGTGCCGGTTCGGCAACGATACCAGCCGCGGTCCCTCGCAGCCATCGGCGCGAAACCGCTATCGGCCTCGGAGCGCCTCGATCGCCTGCGCCTTTACGATGGCCGTCAGCCGCGGATCGGGGCCGAGCGGCCCGGCATAGACCGCTGCCGGATCGGCCGCGAAGGGGGCGGCCGCGTCGCCCGCCCCATGGGGACCCGCATCGGCGAAGAGGCCGATTCCCACGGCATGCGCGGTCCGCCGGCCGGCAAGCAGATCGGCGATCGCCGGCGGCTCGTCGAGGAAACCCGCTTCGACCGCCGCAAAGCACCCGGCCGCTGCGATCGCCCGCGCATGATCGCGCGCCGCTTCCCCCGATTTCGGGTCGCGGGTGGTACCGTGGGCGACCAAAAGCAGCAGCGCGTCGTCGGCCCGCCAGCCGCGCCGGGCGAGCGCCTCCCCGGCCAGCGCAGCGGCCAGCACGGCGATGTCGGCATGGGTGCCGACGGGGGCCGCCACCCGTACATCGTCGCGCCGTCGGGCCATGGCCAGCCGTTCGGGCAGCACGACCTGGAATGCCCGCCCCGCCGCCATCAGAAACGGTACCAGCACGATCCGCGCCGCCTCCGTCGCATCGACGGTCTCTGCGAGCGCAGGCGATCCATCGAGGCAGGCCGCCGCCACCTCCGCAAAGCCGGCTGCGCGCAAACGCTGGGCATGGTCCGCGGCCGCCCCCGGCCCGCCGGCGATGCCGTGCGAGCAAAGCACCAGCGCCACATCCTCGAACGGCCCTGCCATCGGTCAATCGTCCGGCTGCCTTGTGTCTCGCCTATGTAGCGCTTTGCAACCGGCGACAAAACGGGCGAAATACGCGCGCGGCGGGCCGAACGACGATTCGACGAGGGGCGGATGGCAGAGCGGAAGCGTTACGACTACATCGTCGTGGGGGCCGGAACGGCC
>JBBDMS010000018.1:0-32318 GCA_040878185.1 Dongiaceae bacterium
TACAACAACGTGATCCGCACCACGATCGAGGCGATGGCGGCGGTGCTCGGCGGCACGCAGTCGCTGCACACCAATGCGCTCGACGAGGCACTCGCTTTGCCCACGCCGTTTTCGGCGGCGATCGCGCGCAACACCCAGCTGGTGCTGCAGGCCGAAACCGGGATCGCGAAGGTTATCGATCCGCTCGGCGGCAGCTATTACGTCGAGGCGCTGACTGCGAGCGTTGCGCGCGAGGCGATGAAACTCATCGACGAGATCGAGAAATTGGGCGGCATGACCAAAGCCGTCGAAAGCGGCATGCCCAAGCTCAAGATCGAAGAATCGGCGACGCGGCGACAGGCGCGGGTCGATCGCGGCGAAGAGGTGATCGTCGGCGTCAACAAATATCGCAGCGATCGCAACGACGCGGTCGAACTGCTCAGTATAGACAATACGAAAGTGCGCGAAGGCCAGATCGCCAAACTCGCTGCGCTGCGCAAGGCGCGTGACGCGAAGAAATGTGCGGCGAGCCTCGATGCGCTGACCGAGGCGGCTCGAACCGGCGACGGCAATCTTCTCGCGCTGTCGGTCGATGCCGCGCGCGCGCGGGCGACCGTCGGCGAAATCTCCTCGGCGCTGGAGAAAGTCTATGGCCGGCACCAGGCGACGACGCGCAGCGTGAGCGGCGTCTATGGCGCCGCCTATGCCGACGATGCCGGGTTCCAGCAGATCCAGAACGAAGTGCGCGGCTTTGCCGAAGAGACCGGCCGCCGGCCGCGGCTGCTGGTCGTCAAGCTCGGCCAGGATGGCCACGATCGCGGCGCCAAGATCATCGCGACGGCGTTCGCCGATATCGGATTCGATGTCGATATCGGGCCGCTGTTCCAGACGCCCGACGAGGCGGCACGCCAGGCGGTCGAGAACGACGTGCATGTGATCGGTGTTTCCTCGCAGGCGGCCGGGCACAACACGCTGGTGCCGCAGCTGATCGAGGCGCTGCGGCGCGCCGGGGCCGACGATGTGTTGGTGATCTGCGGTGGCGTGATACCGCCGGGCGATTACGACTCGCTGAAACGGGCCGGGGTCGCTGCGATCTACGGTCCGGGCACCAATATCCCGCGTGCCGCGGGCGACGTGCTGGATATGATCCGGCATCGACAGCGGGCCGCCGCCTGACGTGCGCCTCATGATGCGGCTCGGGACATGGCGCGCCGCCGCGCTCGGCGTCGGCATACTTGGAAGTCTGATCTGGTTCTGGCTGGTCGTCGATCATGTGGCGGACGAGATCGGCTGGGAAAATGTCGGGTTCATGCTGCCGCACGAGAAGGCAGCTTTGCTCATCGGTGCGTTCGCGCCGCTCGCCTTTCTCTGGCTGCTGCTCAGTTTCCTCTCGCGCGAGGGTGCGATCCGCGCGGAATCGGCGCTGCTGCGCGAAGAGATCCGCCGCCTCACTTATCCCGAAGACGCGGCGAACGAGCGCATCCAGGCGGTCAACACCTCGCTGCGCAAGCAGACCGAGGCGCTGTCGTCGGCGACGAGCGCCGCCGCCGCCATGCTCGATCGCATGCAGGAAGCCTTCGCGGCACGGCAGCGCGATCTCGAGAGCGCGACCGAAACGCTGACCGGGGGCGCGCGCGGAATCGAGACCGCTTTTTCCAAAGCGATGGATGACGTGCGCGAGGCGAGCTCGGGGCTCGAAGCCGAGCGCGAAAAACTGCGCAGCGAGACCGCAACCTGGCGCGAAGGTCTGGTCGCGTCCGCCAGGGAAGCGGCCGGCGAGATCGCGGCGGCGACCACTGTCCAGTCCGAAGCGGCCGAGACCGCGCGCAAGCTTATCGCCGCCGAGCAGGACCGACTCGCCGACGGCTTGCGCGAGCAGGAGCAGCGCGTTGCGAGCCTGGTCTCGCACCTGCTTGGCCGTTCGGGCGAACAATCGACGGCGATCGAACAGGCGGTCGACCGCGGCATTGAGCGGACCGATCGCGCCGGCGCTGCGCTGATGCTCTCGATCGACGGTCGGCTTGAGAAAATGGGCGACGCGGCGGCCGATGCGGCGACGCGTTTGCGCGATGCGCTCGACGGATCCGCGGTCTCGATCGAACGGGCGATTGCCGCTCTGACCGAACGGGCGCAGTCGAGCGGCGACAGGATGGCGAGCGAGAGCGAGGCGCTGCGCACGGCCGTCGCGGCCCTGGAACAGGCAAATGCGGCGCTCGACGAGGCGGTCGATGTGCGCAGGGCGAGCCTCGATGCCGCCGCCGGGGCCGCCGACGCACGTGTTGCCCTGGTGATCGAGCGGCTCGAAACGCTGACCGACGAGGTTGCGGCCGCCGCGCAGAACGGGGTGGACGATTATGTCGCGCGGATCGGTGCGGCCGGCACGCGGGCCGCGGCCGAAGCCCAGACCTTGCAGGAGACGTTGACGCGCCAGATCGAGATCGTCGAGGCGGCGCTCACGCGCGGCGAAACCGTACGCGCGGAAACCAGCCAGCTTGCGTCGAACCTCAAATCGGAAACCGATTCGCTGGCCGCGGCCTGGCGTCAGGCGCGATCCGATGCGGAAGCTTTGGGCACGACGCTCAAATCGGAAGCGTCGTCGGCCGGGGAAGCCGCAGACCTCGCCGCCGCGTCGTTGCGCACCGCGCTCGGCGAGATCGACCGGCGTTTCCAGGCGATCGAGGCAACCGCCGGTTCGATCGTCGCTCGGGTCACGACGGCGACGGATGCGCATGAAACCGGCATCGCGCGGCTCGGCGAGACGATCGATGCCGGGCACGATCGGATCAAGGCCGCGGGACTCGCTTTGTCGGACCAGTCCTCGAAGATGACGCTCGTCGCCTTCGGTGCCGCCCGCGCGCAGCAGCAGATCGGTGCCGCCGTCAAGAAACTCGCGCAGCAGGTCGACGAGATGGTGGCATCGGGCGAGGGGCGCGTCGGCGAGCTCGGCCGTGCGCTCGGCCGCGCACGCGACGAACTCGCGGAATCGGCGGCAGCGGCCGTCGCGCAGTCGGAAAGCATCTCCGGTATGTTCCGCAAGGATGCCGAGGGGCTGGTCGAGATTGCGCAGAAGGCGGCCGTGCAGGCGGCCGCCGTCCGGGGCGTGGTGCGCGAGCATCTGCAGGAGCTCGGCGAACTCTCCGGTCAGGTCGGACAGCTCGTGCAGATGGTGCGCGAGGGGCTGCAGGGGCAGGCGGAGCAGTTCAAGGCGGTCGCATCCGGCGCGCGGGCCGACACGGTCGCCATCCGCGAGGAACTCTCGCAGCAGGCCGAAACCCTGACCCGCGCCGCGGACCAGGTGGCGCAGCTTCTGGCCGAGATCGGCAACGCCGTCGATTCGAAGGCCGACAGGTTGATCACCGCGACGGACCAGGCGGTCCGCCGCTCGACCGAGATCGGCGGGGCGTTCGAGGCCCAGGCCCGTTTCCTGGCCGAGACCGTCGATACGGCGAGCGAGAAGGCCGACGATCTGGGCCGGCGGTTCCGCGAGCAGAGCGCGGCTCTGGCCGAGGCGGCCGAGACCGCCGCGAAACAGATCGCCTCGCTGGACCGGGCCCGCGGCAGCGCGACGAAGGACAGTTTCCTGCACTCGGCCAAAGCGATGATGGACGAACTGAACAGGCTCGCGCTAGACATTGACAAGCTGTTCGAAACCGACGTGCCGGAAGAGGTCTGGCGCGGTTATAACAAGGGCGACCGTTCGATTTTCGCCCGCCGTCTGTTCAAGACCCGCGATTCGTATCTCGTGCCGGCAATCGGACAGCGCTTTGACAACGATCCGAAGTTCCGCGAGCTGGTATCGCGCTATATGAGCACGTTCGAACAGCTTCTGACCCAGGCGAACGAGATCGAGCCGGACGGCACGCTCAACGCCACCTTCATCACGGCCGACGTCGGCAAGCTGTATCTCGTGCTCTCGCGGAATGTCGGCGCGGGAACCCATTAGAGCGGCCCATCAGGGAGCATACACGTTGATCAACGACGAACAGGCCGATGTCGGCTCGACGCAGGAAGACGTCGAACCCATAGCAACGCCACAGGAGGCGACGGCCGCGAAGCGCCCGGCCGTCTGCCGGCAGCTCCCACGGCCGATGCTGGCACTCGGCATTGCCGCCACGTTGCTGCGGCGCAAGCCGCCGTTCTCGAATTTCAATTTTGGACGGATGACGTCGGTGATCATCGGCCAGATCCGGCGACGCCATTATCTGATCGCCTTCCGCGGCAACGATCCGGTCGGCTATATCGGTTGGGCGGTCACCACCTCCGATATTGCGAACCGCTGGCTGACCGAGGGCTATTCGCCGAAATACAACGAGTGCCTGTCGGGCGATAGCTGCGTGCTGCTCACTGTCTATTCGGAAGAGCGCGATGTGACGATGAACCTGATCCGGCAGGCCCGTATTCGCTATCCCGGCAATCGCATCTATTTCATGCGCGACTATGCAAAGAAGAAGAAGTCGCGCAAGGCGCATGTGATGAACGTCGCCGCCCAGGACTGAGGGCCGGCCGATCGCAGCCATGCGCAATCTGATGGGCGGCGCAAGCGAGAATAGCGGACCCTCGGACGCGCGGCGCACGCTGGCAACCCTGCTGCCCTTCATCTGGCCCAAGGATGCGCCGGGCCTTCGGGCGCGCGTCGTCTTTGCGTGCATCTGCCTGGTCGCCGCCAAGCTCGCCACCGTCTATGTGCCGATCCTCTTCAAGAAGCTGGTCGATGCGCTGACTGCCGGTCCCGCCGATCTCGCGATCGTGGTGCCGCTCGGCCTGCTGCTCGCCTACGGCCTCGCGCGTGTGATTTCCCAGGGCTTCAATGAACTGCGCGATGGCATCTTCGCCAAGGTCGTGCAGCGCGCGGTGCGCCAGGTCGCGACCATCACCTTCCGCCATCTGCACGCGTTGTCGCTGCGCTTCCATCTCGAGCGACAGACCGGCGGGCTCTCGCGCATCGTCGACCGCGGCGTCAAGGGCATCGAGTTCCTGCTGCTCTTCGTCGTTTTCAACGTACTGCCGACGATCATCGAGATCCTGCTGGTCTGCGGATTGCTCTGGAGCTTCTACGATTTCTGGTTCGCGCTGGTGACATTCTCCACGGTCGCGATCTATGTCGTCCATACCTATATCGTGACGCGCTGGCGGCTCAAGATCCGCCGGGTCATGAACGATGCCGATGGCGATGCGAACACCAAGGCGCTCGACTCGCTGCTCAACTACGAGACGGTCAAGTATTTCGGCAACGAGGAGCATGAGGCGCGTCGCTACGACAACGCCTTCGCAGTCTACGAGCGGGCCGCGATCAAGAATCGCACCTCGCTCTCGGCGCTCAATGTCGGCCAGGCCTTCATCATCGCGGTCGGCGTCACCACGATGATGACGATGGCGGCCGCCGGTATTCGCAACGGCACGATGACGGTCGGCGATTTCGTGTTGGTCAATGCCTACCTGATCCAGCTCTATATGCCGCTGAACCTGCTCGGCATGGTCTATCGCGAGATCCGACAGTCGCTGATCGACATGGAGGCGATGTTCAAGCTCCTCGACGTGCCGCCCGAGGTGCAGGACCAGCCGGGCGCACCGGCGCTCGCAACGGGATCGGGCGAGATCCGGTTCGAGCATGTCGATTTCGGTTACGATCCGCGCCGCCCGATCCTGAAGGATGTCAGTTTCATCGTGCCGCCGGGACACAAGGTCGCGATCGTCGGACCCTCGGGCGCGGGCAAATCGACGATCTCGCGGCTGCTGTTCCGCTTCTACGACGTGACCGGCGGGCGGGTGCTGATCGACGGGCAGGATGTGCGGACCGTGACGCAGGCAAGCCTGCGCGATGCGATCGGCATCGTTCCGCAGGATACGGTGCTGTTCAACGACACGGTTCGCTACAATATCGCCTATGGCAAGCCCGGTTCGCCGCCCGAGCGGGTCGAACGCGCGGCGCGGCTCGCACATATCCACGATTTTGTCTCGGCCCTGCCCGACGGGTACGAAACGCGCGTCGGCGAGCGCGGGCTCAAGCTTTCGGGCGGCGAGAAGCAGCGCGTCGCCATCGCGCGCACGATCCTCAAGGATCCGGCGATCCTCTTGTTCGACGAAGCGACCTCGGCGCTCGACACCCGCACCGAGAAGGAGATCCAGCATAATCTTGCCGAAGTTTCGCAGGGACGTTCGACGCTGATGATCGCGCATCGTCTGTCGACGGTCGTCGATGCCGACGAAATCCTCGTGCTCGAGGAGGGGCGCATCGTCGAGCGCGGGCGCCATGCCGATCTGCTGCAATTGCACGGGCGCTACGCTGAAATGTGGGCGCGCCAGCAGGCCAATGAAAGCACGCAGCCGCTGCCGGATCCGATTACCGACGACGATCCGATCGAGCCGGCCAACCGGCCGAGTGCCGCATGACCGCCGCGGCAAAAGACCGGATCGGCGCACTGGCGACATCGGTCATCGCCGGCGACCGGCGCGCATTGGCACAGGCGATCACGCTGATCGAATCGACCCGGGCCGATCATCGCGACGACGCGGCCCGGCTGGTCGATCTGCTGCTGGCGAAGGCGGGCGGTTCGTTCCGGCTCGGAATTTCGGGCCCGCCCGGCGTCGGCAAGTCGACCTTCATCGAACGTTTCGGCCTGCATTTGATCGAGCAGGGCCATCGCGTGGCCGTTCTGGCGGTCGATCCGTCGTCGCGCGTGTCGGGCGGATCGATCCTCGGCGACAAGACGCGCATGCCGGATCTTTCGCGCAACGATTCGGCGTTCATCCGGCCCTCGCCCGCCGGCGACACGCTCGGCGGCGTCGCGCGCCGGACGCGCGAAGCGCTGATCGCCTGCGAGGCGGCCGGATTCGATATCGTGATCGTCGAAACGGTCGGCGTCGGCCAGTCGGAAACTGCGGTCGCCGGCCTCACCGATGCATTCCTGCTGTTGCTGCAGCCCGGCAGCGGTGACGAGTTGCAGGGTATCAAGCGCGGCGTGATGGAGCTGGCCGATCTGCTCGTGGTCAACAAGACCGACGGTACGCTGCGGGAGGCGGCGCTGCAGGCGGCAGCCGAGTATCGCGCGGCGCTCGGGCTGCTGCGCCCGACCAAGGAGGGCTGGACGCCGACGGTGCTGAGTTGTTCGGCGCTCAACGGTACCGGCATCCCCGAAATCTGGGTGGCGCTCGAGCGCTATCGCGCGATTCTCGCCGGCAACGGGACGATCACGCGGCTGCGTGCCGAGCAGAACCGCCATTGGCTCAAGACCGAGCTCGCAGAGGGCCTGATCGAGCGGCTGCGGGCCGATCCCCGGGTCGCCCGGGCGATCGCGAGGCTGGAAAACGAGGTCGCCGCCGGGCGGCGCACCCCGCTGGCGGCGGCCCAGGAGATCCTGGCCGCACTCGGCCCGCCGGATCGGCCTAAAAAAGGCTGATTTCCGGATTGAACGGGGCCATTCGGGGCGGATCGGGCCTCTCCCTTGACCTTCCTTGGGCCTTCCCGTAAAAAACCGCGCTCTCGCCGAGCGGGCCGTTCCGGCCCGGCCGACGCTTGCGAAAATACCCGATCTGAGAAGGACTTCGACCCATGGCCCGACGTTGCGGCATGACCGGCAAGGGTGTTCTGACCGGTAACAATGTAAGCCATGCGAACAACAAAACGCGCCGGCGCTTCCTGCCGAATTTGCAGGAGACGCGGCTGCTGTCGGACGCGCTCGGCGTCATGGTCCGTCTCAGGCTCTGCACGCAGGCGCTGCGCACGATCGAGCATAATGGCGGCCTCGACGCCTATCTGCTCGGCACGTCCGACACCAAGCTGCCGGACGAAGCGCGTCGCCTGAAGCGCCGCATCCGCAAGGCCGCCGAGTCCCGCGCCGCCGCCTGACCGGTTTCGCCCGCGCATAACGCAGTGCGCGGGGACTCGCACCCGCTTCCGGTTTCGGGCATTTTCCCCGTCGGCAGAACGGGAGAAAATTCCATGCAGAAGATCACCGATAGCGGCACCGCGCTTGCGGGCGTTTCGCTCGAGGCCATTCTCGCCGATCCGCTGCTGGCCGCGATGGCGGCCGGCCAACTCGAGACCGTCACCATCAAGAGCGCGTCGGGGCGTACGGCCAAAGGCGCGCTCGCGCTGCCGAAATCGCCGGGCCCGGCGATCCTGCTGCTGCATGAATGGTGGGGTCTCAACGACGAGGTGAAAGCGGTCGCGCACGAACTGGCGGAAGCCGGATATGTCGCGCTCGCGCTCGATCTCTATGACGGCAAGGTCGCGAAGGACGCCGACACGGCCGGCAAATATATGGGCGCGCTCGATCGCGCGGTCGCCATGGACCTGATGGGTGCGGCGATCGACTGGCTGCGCCAGCATCCGAAATCGACCGGCAAGGTCGGGACGCTCGGATGGTGCATGGGCGGCGGCCTGTCGATCGATGCGTCGATCGCCCGGCCGGTCGATGCCACGATTGCCTATTACGGCCGGGTCGATCATCCGATCGAGGAGTTGAAAAAGCTGAAGGGCCCGGTTCTGGGTCATTTCGCCGAGCGCGACCAGTGGATCGATCACGCGATGGTCGATCCGTTCGAGGCGGCGATGAAGAAAGCCGGCCGGCCGCTCGACCTGCACTGGTACGAGGCCGATCACGCCTTCAGCAATCCGACCGGTGCGAACTTCCAGAAGCCGGAATCCGAGCGCGCCTGGCAGCGCACGCTCGACTTCTTCCGCAAGCATCTCGGGCGCTGACCGGGAACGCCGGCTCGTCTGCCGCATTGTTGCCGCATGGTTCGGTAGAATGGGCAAAATCTGTCCGTCCGCCGCTGCTGAGGGAGGATCGCGATGAACGAGTTGAGCCGCCGTCGCCTCGTGATGGCTGGAGCCGCAAGCCTGCCGCTGGCCGCCATCCTGGCGGATCCCAAACTCAGAGCCGAAGCCGCCAACGGGCTCGAACAGCTCACGACGACGCTGCCGAACGGCCGCGTCGTGCGTGCGGCGCTGGCAATGCCCGCGACCGTGCCGGCCGGCGGCATCCTGCTGGTGCATGAATGGTGGGGTCTCAACGACCATATCCAGGCAATGGCGGCCGAGTTCGCGCGCGAAGGGTTTGTCGCGCTGGCAGTCGATCTCTATGGCGAGGTCGCCCAGACACCGGAGCAGGCCGAGGCGCTGATGGCGGCGGTCGATCCGCTGGTGGCGAACGACACGCTGGTCGCCTGGGTCGAATGGCTCTATCGCGACCGCCGCGTCAACGGCAAGGTTGCCACGCTCGGCTGGTGCTTCGGCGGCGGCTGGGCGATGCATGCCGCGATCATGTCGCCGGTCCAGGCGACAGTGATCTATTACGGCCGCGTCGAGCGCTCCATTCAGGATCTCGAACGGCTCGACGGGCCGGTGCTCGGCCATTTCGCCGAACGCGATGCCTGGATCAACCACAGCACGGTCGATCCCTTCGTCGCGGGCATGAAGGAGGCGAAGAAATCGGTCGAGGTTTACTGGTACGACGCCGACCATGCCTTCGCGAACCCGACCGGCGACAATTACGACAGCGAGGATGCCCAGCTCGCCTGGCGCCGCACGCTGGATTTCCTGCACCGCAATCTCGGCTGAGCGGTCGATCCGGCGCCGCCGCCGCGCTCGCGACACTGCAGCGCGCCGCAGCGGCCACCCTCCTGTGAGAAAATTCGGCCGCCGGTGATTTTTCCTTGATCTCGCCGGCGGAATTCCCTATTTCCCGGTGCAGACGCAATCGCACGTGCCAATGGCCGCAAGCGGCTATGCTACGACGTTAGGCGTCCTTTTTCGGAGCGCCCGGCTTTTCGCGCCGGCACCTTGGAGGGACCTCAGATGCTTGTAGCCAGCCGGGCGCGCAGCCCGCGTGCCGCCGCATCCCCGTCACTGCAGTTTCAGGTTCGAAGCGCCGCCAACGCGCCGCAGCGACTGCCCGTCGCCGACGGGCCGCGTTTGCTGGTGATCCAGCATTGCCCGGTGACGCCGATCGGCACCGTGGGCGAGTTTCTGGCCGCGCGCGGCGCGCGCCTCGAGACGCGCTTTCCCCATGATGGTGACGCGCTGCCGGGGTCCGCTGCGGGCTTCGACGGGCTTGTCGTGCTCGGCGGGCCGCAGCATGCCGGCGACGATGACGGCCATCCGGCGTTCCCGGCAATCATGCGCCTCATCCGCCAGTTCCATCGCGCGGCGAAGCCGATCTACGGGATCTGCCTCGGCGCGCAGCTCATCGCGCGTGCCTTCGGCGAGAAGGTCTATCCGTTCGGCGCGATGGAGGTCGGCTTCCTGCCGGCGCAGTTCACGACCGAGGCGGCCTATGATCCGCTGCTGGCCGGGCTCGGCGGCGCGCAGCAGGTGATGCAGCTGCACGAGGACACGTTCGACCTGCCGCGCGGTGCCGTGCGGCTGATGTCGAACGAGACCTGTGCGAACCAGGCGTTCCGGCTCGGCCGCAGCACCTATGGCTTCCAGTGCCATATCGAAGTGACCGAGCGGGATGCGTTCAACTTCCCGCGCGATTGCTGGGCGTCGATGGAGCGGCATTATGGCGAGACGGCCGAGCTGGTCGAGCGCGCGGTGATCGCCGGGATCTGCCGGCATTTCGCCGAAGGCCTGGCTTTCTGCGAGCAGGTGACCGGGCGCTGGCTCGATCTGGTCGAAGCGCGCCGCGTCGCGGGCCGCGCGAGCCGCCGCCGCGCCGCTTAGGCGCTAAAGGTCTGGGCGCTAAAGGTCTGGGCGCTAAAGGTCTGGGCGCTAGAGGTCGAGGCGGAAGACCAGCAGCAGCGTGCGCTGCCACGGATTGAAGTTATCGTCCGACAGCAGGAACACGAGCGTGCCGCCGTCGGCGGCCGGCGCGACCGCGATGCCTTCGAAATTGTCGACCGTGAGCGGCGGCGCGATCCGCGCGATCTCGCGCGGCCGGATCTCGGCGCCCGCTTTGATCTCGACCGCGCGCAGCAGCGAGATGCGCGCCGCGGGGCCGGTCGCTTCGGTAAAGAACCGTTCCAGCAACAGCACGTCGCCGTTCGGCAGGGTCGCGACACCGGTCGGTACGAAGTTGTCGCTGCGGCGGAGCGTCAGCTCGGCCCAATCGCCGGCACTGGCGCCGGTGCCGACCCAGGCCGGACCCTTCTGCGCATCGCCGCCGCCTTCGGCGACGAGCAGCAGATTGCCGTCGGCCAGCCGCGCGATACCCTCGATGCCTTCATTAGTCGGCAGCATGCGCGCGGCGGGCGGGATCGCGATCGGTGTGACGCTGCCGCCTTCCTCGTACAGAGCGAGGCGGTGCTGGTGTTCGAAGCCGACGATGCGCCGCAGCGGTCCCTCGCAAAGCAGCGATTCCGCATCGCCCGATTGCTTGTCGAGGAGCCGCTTGCCGTCGGGCGAGCGCAGCGCGAACAGCGCCACGATCGCGACATCGCCGAGCGCTTCCGGCGTGCCGGTGAAACCCATCGTCGCCTCGATACCCTGATCGCCGACCGCGATGAGACGCGTGCCGGCTTCCGCGTCGGCATAGACGCAGAGATCGGAAAGGCCGCCGAATTGCGGCTTGTCCAGGACGATGTGATAGCCCGCGACAAACTCGAGCGCGCCGACCCGCGTGTTCGAAGGCGCGGTCGGGTCGAGCGGCACCGGTGTCAGCAGGCTCGCTTCTTCGCCGGCGAGCGCTGCGCCATCCAACTCGCTCTGCGCGAACCCGGCGATCGACGGCAAAAAGGCGAGGAGGGCGGCCGCGAGTGCGGCGGCGTAAGCGATTCGAGTGTGGGCGATTTGCATGGCCGCAAATCTACGCAAGAAACGCGCGGCGCGCATCTGCGATGGCAGATCCTTGTCGGAAATTTCCATTGCGGGCCGCAGGCGAATGACGGGCCAGCGCCTTACGACCGGTGGCGCCGGCGCACCGGGACCACGGCATCTTCGTCGAATAACTCGGCCAGCTTTTCCATCATCGTGCCGCCGAGCTGTTCGGCATCGACGATCGTCACGGCGCGGCGGTAATAGCGGGTGACATCGTGGCCGATGCCGATCGCGGTCAACTCGACCGGCGAGCGGGTCTCGATCCAGTCGATCACCTCGCGCAGATGGCGTTCGAGATAATTGCCGGGATTGACCGACAAAGTGGAATCGTCGACCGGCGCGCCGTCGGAAATGACCATCAGGATGCGCCGCTGTTCGGTGCGGCCGATCAGACGGCTATGCGCCCAGAGCAGCGCCTCGCCGTCGATATTTTCCTTGAGGATGCCCTCGCGCAGCATCAACCCGAGATTTTTGCGCGCCCGGCGCCACGGTGCGTCGGCCGATTTGTAGACGATGTGGCGCAGATCGTTGAGCCGGCCGGGATTGGCAGGCTTGCCTGCCGCGATCCATTTCTCGCGGCTCTGGCCGCCCTTCCACATGCGCGTCGTGAAGCCGAGGATCTCGACCTTGACGCCGCAGCGTTCGAGCGTGCGCGCGAGAATGTCGGCACTCATCGCGGCGACGGTGATCGGCCGGCCGCGCATCGAACCGGAATTGTCGATCAGCAGCGAGACCACGGTATCGCGGAACGCCATGTCTTTCTCCCGCTTGTAGGAGAGCGGCGTTTCCGGATTGACGACGACGCGCGAGAGACGCGCTGCATCGAGGATGCCTTCCTCGAGGTCGAACTCCCAGGCGCGCGATTGCTGCGCCATGAGACGGCGCTGCAGCCGGTTGGCAAGGCGACTGACGACCGCCTGGAGATTGGCGAGCTGCTGGTCGAGCATCTGGCGCAGTCGCGCCAGCTCGTCGGCGTCGCACAGTTCGGCCGCTTCGACGATTTCGTCATGGGTTTCGGTGAAGGGGTGATAGAGCGGCTCGTTACGGCCGCGCTGACCATGCTCGGGCGGGCGACCGGGGCGACCCGGATCGTCTTCGCCGGCTTCGCCGATCTCTTCCTGATCGGCTTCGCTCGACGGCATGTCGGCGTCCTGGTCTTCGCTGTCGCCGCGCTGCGCATCCATCGTGGCATCGGCCTCGCGCGCGCTCTCGGAGTCGCCGTCGCCGCGTTCCGGGCTGTCGTCGTCGTTGCGATCCTCGCCTTCCTGCTCGTCGGTGTCGTCGGTCTGCAGGTCCTCGGGCCCCAATTCGACGTCGAGATCTTCGAGCAGACGGCGCGTCACCCGCGCGAAGGCGCGCTGGTCATCGGTCAGCGCCGCAAGCTCGGCCAGGTCGCGGCGGATCTTGTCGTCGAGCACCGGCTGCCAGAGCTCGACCAGCTTGCGGCCGCTCTCGGGCGGTGGCGCACCGGTCATCGTCTGACGCAGCATCAGCCGCAGCGCATCGGCGAGCGGCGCCGTTTCGCGTTCGACCAGCCGCGCATAGCCGCGCTGCCGGCATTGCTCCTCGAGCGCGGCACCGAGATTTTCGGCGACGCCGGTCATGCGCCGGGCGCCCAGCGCCTCGACGCGTGCCTGTTCGACCGCATCGAACACCGCGCGCGCAACATCGCCGCGCGGTGCTTCGCGCGCATGGATCTTCGCATCGTGGTAACGCAGCTTGAGCGCGATCGCGTCCGCCTCGCCGCGGATATGCGCAACCTCCTGCACCGGCAGATCGCGCGGCGGTAGCGGCAGGCGCGCTTCGGTGCCGGCGATGCCGTGCTGGCCCGGCGCAAAAGTGACGTTGAGGTCCGGCACGCGCGCGATCGCACGCATCGCCGCCCCGGTCACGCGGCGGAAATCCTCGACCCTGTTTTCCGGATGCGCCATGAGGAGGGGGCGATCGGTCAGACGAGCGTCGCCTTGACCGTGCTGTCGGGCAGCTCACTGCCGAAGCAGCGCTGGTAATACTCGGCCACGGTCGAGCGCTCGATCTCGTCGCATTTGTTGAGGAACGTGACCCGGAACGCGAAGCCGATCTCGCCGAAGATACGAGCGTTTTCGGCCCAGGTGATAACCGTGCGCGGCGACATGACGGTCGAGATATCGCCGCCGATGAAGCCCTGCCGCGTCAGATCGGCGAGCGCGACCATTGCGCCGACCGTCTTGCGGCCTTCCTCGTTGTCGTAGCTCGGCGCCTTTGCCAGCACGATCTCCACCTCGGCATCGTGCGGCAGATAGTTCAGCGTCGCGACGATGTTCCAGCGGTCCATCTGGCCCTGGTTGATCTGCTGCGTGCCGTGATAGAGGCCGGTCGTGTCGCCGAGGCCGACCGTGTTCGCCGTCGAGAACAGACGGAACGCCGGATGCGGGCGGATAACGCGATTCTGGTCGAGCAAGGTCAGCTTGCCCTCGACCTCGAGGATGCGCTGGATCACGAACATGACGTCGGGCCGGCCGGCATCGTACTCGTCGAAGCAGAGCGCGGTCGGATGCTGGAGCGCCCAGGGCAGCAGGCCTTCGCGATACTCGGTCACCTGCTTGCCGTCGCGCAGCACGATCGCGTCCTTGCCGACCAGATCGATGCGGCTGATATGGCTGTCGAGATTGATGCGGATGCACGGCCAGTTGAGGCGTGCCGCGACCTGTTCGATATGGGTCGATTTGCCGGTGCCATGATAGCCCTGGATCATGACACGCCGGTTGTAGGCAAAGCCGGCGAGGATCGCGAGCGTGGTGTCGCGATCGAAGCGATAGGCCTCGTCGACATCGGGCACATGCTCCGTGGGACGGCTGAATGCCGGCACTTGCATGTCGCTGTCGATGCCGAAGCTCTGCCGGACCGAGATCGTGATGTCAGGCTTGTCAGCTGCCGTCGCCGGCGGGTTGGTCGTCGTTGCCATGGAAAAGCGTCTTTCGTTTCGGGCTGGCGTCAGGTCGGGCGCAGTTCGCCCGGGTTCAGAGATGGGGGCAGTGCTTCAGTCGCTCGTAAGCGGCGTTGATCCGTTTCAGCCGCTCCTCGGCGCTGGCATCGTTGCCCGTCGCGTCGGGATGTAGCTTCTTTACCAATCCCTTATAGCGCAGTTTCACTTCCTGCAAGGTGACCGGCGGCTCCAGATCGAGCAGGGCGAGCGCTTCGCGCTCGTGGGCACTGAGAAGCTGCCATTGCGGGTCTCGGACCTGCCGGATCGACCCGTTCGAACCGGCCCCGAAGGCCCGGGCGAGCGCCGCATCGAGGTGGCCTTCGCCGCCCTCGATCCGCCAGCTCCCGAGCGGCCAGGTCGGCCGTTCCCAGACGGTATCCCGCCGGATCGAGGCCTCGATCGCCTCGGGGCCGAGCCCCTGGAAATAGTCCCACGCCTTGTTGTAGGCGCGCACATGGTCGAGGCAGAACCAGTAGTAATCGGTCAGGTGGTCACGGGATTTGGGCGCCCGGTGCTCGCCGGCCGCCGAGCAATCGGGATGGTCGCAGGCCCGAATCGCTTCGCCCGGGGCGAAGGCCTGCTCGGTGGCACGGTGGGACCGGGCTCTTGTCATTGGCCCAATATGGGGGCACTTGACCGCGGCTGACAAGCGAGCGGAATGTCGCGCCGCCGCGTAAAACCGCGGCGCGACAAGGGCTTTGACGGAGGAAACGGTGACCCGGGCGGCGCGTCTCGAACATGCGTTGAAAGCGGCCCTCGACCCGATATCGATTTCGGTCGTCGACGAATCGCATCGTCATGCCGGTCATGCGGGTGCGCGCGCCGAGGGCGAAACGCATTACGCCGTCGAGATTCTCTCGTCGCGCTTCGTCGGACTGACCCGCGTGCAACGTCATAGGCTCGTTCACGAAATCGTGCACGACGAGTTCCAGAATGGTTTACATGCCTTATCTCTCAAGCTCTTAGCCCCCGAAGAGCGCGCCAAAAGCGGTGCATAGCGGACTCGCAGGCAGTTGAAGCTGCGCAGGCGTTGCGAGATAACGGATTCGTGGAAAGAGTCGCTATCAACTGGTCCAGCGGGGCGGGTCCATTGCAAGCCGGGATCGAAGGTCTCGATCTCGCGAGCGCGACTGCAATGCGCAATGTGCGCGTGGCGGGCAGGCGGACGAGCGTCAGGCTGGAACAGGGTTTCTGGCATGCACTCGACGAAATTGCGCGGCGGGAAAAGACCGACATCAATGCGTTGTGCGACTACGCGGCGAAGCAGCGCTTCGGCCTCGGGCTGACCGCGGCGCTGCGGTTGTACACGCTGCTCTATTTCCGCAACGCGACGACCGATGAGGGCCATATGGCGGCCCGCCACGGTAACCTGCCGCGTCCGCAGCGCCTTTAGGCGCGCTTCTCCCGAACCTGTTTATCGTGGCGCGATTTTCGCCGAACGCGTTTTGGCGCGCGCCGAGCGCATCGATGTTTGGCGCGCTTCGTGCGCAGGGGTCACGCGCCGCGGTCGGCTTCTTTGCCGGTGTAGAAGGCCGGCCAGAATTCCTGCACCACCGGCCCGTCGCTCGCCAGCGCATGACAGGTATCGAGGATCGCCGGCTTCTTGGTACCGGCCTCTTCGGCCGTGCGTTCGTCGCGCGCGTGGTACATGGTCTGGAACGCGACCGTGCCCATCGATCCGATCATCTCCACCAGATGCACGCAACCCTGCGTGTTGCCGAGCAGGTCCTTGAGGCGCTGATGCCAGCCACGCTTGATCCGCTCGCCCTTCAGCACCTGGAAGTTCGGCGCGACATCGGGGCAGATGCGGAACGGTCCGGCATCGGTCGCCACTTCGATGTCGGCGACCGTGAAGCTGTCGTCCAGGGTGAGGCGCACCCACATGTCGTGAATCGGCTCGCCGGCGCCCACTTCGCCGCGCGCGCGATTGGGAATGCCGTAGGTCTTGGTATCGGTCATGTGGCCTTCGATGTCCCATAGCCCGTCCTCGCGACGGAAGCCGCGGAACTCGTACCGCCTGGTGTGCTTATGCTCGCGCGCAACGGGTGCTGACAGCGGCATGTCGACTCTCTCCCATTCTGCGGCCGGCGATAAATATGCCTTTACGCGCTGGCCGCCTCGGATTCGACCGGCGGTGTGACCCGCAGGCGTTTGATCTGGTTGCGCTGGCGCTCGAGGACCTCGAAGCGGAAGCCGTGGAACACGAAAACCTGGCCCGCGACCGGGATACGCCGCGCTTCATACAGGACGAGGCCGGCGATCGTCGAGGCCTCCTCGTCGGGCAGGCGCCAGCCGAATTCGCGGTTGAGATCGCGCAGCGTCACCCCGCCGTCGATCTCGTAGCCGCCGTCGGTCATGCGGCGCACGCCGGTCACGTGGATGTCGTGTTCGTCATCGATCTGGCCGACGATCTCTTCGAGGATATCCTCGAGCGTGACGATACCCCGGACTGCGCCGTATTCGTCGACCACGATCGCGAAATGCTCGCGTCGTTTGCGGAACGCCTGAAGCTGGTCGAGCAGGCTGGTGGTCTCGGGGATGAACCAGGGATCGGCTGCAATCGCCTTGAGATCCAGTTCCTCGATCTTGGCACCCTCGCTGCGCACCGCGCGCAGCAGCGCCTTCGCATGCAGCACGCCGACGATATTGTCCGGCTCGCCTTGCCAGAGCGGCAGTCGCGTATAGGGGCTTGCCAGCACCTGCGCGACGGTCTGCACCGGCGGCAGATCGAGGTCGATCAGTTCGACCTTGCGGCGATGAACCATAATGTCGCTGACCGTCACATCGTCGAGATCGAGAATGCTGTGCAGCATCGCGCCGGCAGAACGGATTTCCTCTGCGTCCGCGCCGGCGTGAAGATGCAAGTCGATGGCGCCACGCAGTTCTTCCGCGGTGCGCTCGCTGCCGAGCTCGGTCTCGACGCGCAGTCCGAAAAGTCGCAACGCGGTGTTGACCAGAAGCTGCACGACCCGTGTGATCGGGGTGCACAGCAGCACGATAAACCGCATCGGAGGGCCAACGATGAGCGAGAGGCGTTCGGGATGGTTGATGGCGTAGGTTTTCGGCAGGATCTCGCCGAAGATCACCACCATCGCCGTCATCGCAATCGTCGCGTAGAGGACGCCGTTCTCGCCAAACATCTGGATCATCACACTGGTCGCCAGCGCCGAGGCGGTGATGTTGACAACATTGTTGCCCAGCAGGATCGCGCCGATGACGCGCTCCATATGCAAACGAAGCACGTTCACCTTCGCGGCCCGGCGGTTGCCGCGTTGCTCGAGCGCGTGCAGCCGCGCGCGCGACGCGGCGGTCAGCGCGGTTTCCGATCCGGAAAAGAACGCCGAGAGCAACAGCAGAAGGAAGATGACGCCGAGCGTGATAAGAGTCGCGCCGGATAATCCGCCTGCGTCGCTCATGCGGCGACGGCTTGGTCGAGAATGGCGACGACCGTCTCGATCGGCACATCGTCGGCGAGGAAGGCGTCGCCAATGCCGCGCGCCAGCACGAAGGTGAGGCGACCGTCGCGCATTTTCTTGTCCTGATGCATATGGGCAAGCAGCCGCTGCGAATCCCAGCGCGCGCCGTCGGTTGTCGGCAGATCGGTCGGCAATCCCAGTGCGGCGAGATGGCGGCCAACGCGCGCGACATCGCCTGGCGGGCAATGACCGAGCGCCGCCGACAGCCGGAAGGCCATCACCATGCCGATGCTGACCGCTTCGCCATGCAGCAGCGCGCCGCCATAGCCGCTCTCCGCCTCGAGCGCATGACCGAATGTATGGCCGAGATTGAGCAGGGCACGACGCCCGGCCTCGCGCTCGTCTTCGGCGACGATCGCGGCCTTGGCGCGGCAGGCCGTCGCGATCGCCCGGGTCAGGGCCGCGGGGTCACGCGCGAGCACCGCGCGAGCGTTGGCTTCCAGCCAGCCGAAAAACGCGGCGTCGCCGATCAGGCCGACTTTCGCAATCTCGGCGTAGCCTGCGCGCATTTCGCGCGGCGGCAGGGTCGCGAGCACGTCGCTGTCGGCCAGCACGAGGCGGGGCTGATGAAAGGCGCCGACGAGGTTCTTGCCGCGGCCGGTATTGATGCCGGTCTTGCCGCCGACCGAGCTGTCGACCTGCGAGAGGAGCGTCGTCGGTATCTGTACGAAATCGATGCCGCGCAGCATGATCGCGGCCGCGAAGCCGGTGAGATCGCCGACCACGCCGCCGCCGAGCGCAACCGCCGTGGTCGAACGCTCGACGCGGGCTTCGAGCATCGCATCGAGCAGCGCTTCGATCGTCGTGAAACTTTTGCTCGCTTCGCCGGCCGGCACGATATGCGCCTGATGCGCGATCCCGGCTTCGTCGAGCGCGTGTTCGAGCGTTGCGAGATGGAGCGCTGCGACCGCCTCGTCGCTGACGATGAAGACGCGCGGTCGCGCCAGCACAGGGCGCAGCTCGGTACCGGCGCCGGCAAGCAGGCCCGGGCCGATCGCGATGTCGTAGCTGCGGTTACCGAGCGCGATCGGTACGCGGGTAATCGCGCTCACGATACCGCCCTCGCGGCGCCCCCGCCGGGACGGTGCGAAGCAGGCGCGGTATCGAGATAGGTTTGCAGCGCACGGCGCATGGTGGTGACAGTTTCCTCGGGCGGCGCATCGATGCTGTCGACCACGATGTCGGCCTCGGCATAGACCGGATAGCGTTCCTCGATGAGCGAGGCGAGTTTCTCCCGGGCGTCGACGCCCTTCAGAAGCGGCCGATCGTTGCGCCGCGACACGCGCTTCACCAGCAGATCGAGATCGGCGCGCAGCCAGATCGCGACCGCCTTCGCGTGAATGGCCGCACGGGTTTCGCCATCCATGAAGGCACCGCCGCCGGTCGCCAGCACATGCGGCGGTCCGTCGAGCAAACGCAGGATCACGCGCCGTTCGCCGTCGCGGAAACCGCGCTCGCCATGCCGCTCGAAGATCTCGGGAATGGTGCAGCCCGCCGCCGCCTCGATCTCGCGATCGGCATCGACGAACGGCAGATCGAGCTGCTGGGCGAGCCGACGCCCGATGCAGCTTTTGCCCGCTCCCATGAGTCCGACGAGAACGATGGTGCGGTTATGATCGGTGAGGCGATCGTCGCTCATGACACGGGCGTACCCAGGCGGCCGAGGCGGCGGATCGCGCAAAGATGCGCCCGGGGCGCGGTCGGCCGCGGTGAAAATCAAGCCGGTCCCGGTCAAAATGCCGTATTGTCGCCATACTCGAATCCTACCATAACCGCGGTGGGAATGGGCAAGGGAACCCGGCCATAGCGGCCGAAGACGGCTTGTCCGCGCCGCATCCACCACAAGATTCAGGGCCCCTTTGATGCGCAAGATTCTCGCCATGCTCATGATCGCAGCCGTCGTCGGCGTTGTCGGACTGTTTGCGGTCCTCGCCACGATGGATCTGCCGCCGCCGGCCGGGCCGGTCGAGATTCCGATTCCGAATGATCGCCTCCAGCAGTAACGCCCGCTCCATCCGGACGGCGAAACCGGCCGCTGGCTGGCGCGCAGGCGCGCTCGGGGCCGGCCTCGCATTCGTGCTTGCCGCGTCCTGGCCGCTGGCATCCGCCGCCGACGAAACCGGCGGCCCGCTCGTCCTCACCCCCTGGGAGCCCAATGCCGGCACGGCCGGCACGTCCTCATCCGGCAGCTTCGGCGTCGGAAGCGATCCGACGGGCGCTTCCAGCAGCACGGGCGCCGGTACGACGGCCGGCACCGGTACGTTGGGCAGCAGCAGCGGTTCGGGCACGGGCGTCTACGATCCGACGACCACGCCGGAACCGGTGTCGACCGCACCGCTCGAGCCGACGGTGCCGGAAGGCGAGCGCGCGCCGGAAGGAATCACCGTCAACACGCTTGACGACACGCCGGCCGATTACGGCGGCACGCTCGAGCCGAGCAATGGTGGGTTCGGTTACGAGATGTGGCAGGGCACCGATCGCTCGGTCGTCGAGCAGTTGCTGCCGCAAATGCCGATCCGCCCGCTCTCGCCGTCGATGCGCGATCTTGCGCGCCGCTTGCTGCTGTCGGCCGCGGCGCCGCCGACCGGCCACGCGAATGCCGATCTGACGGCGATCCGCGCCGAACGGTTGCGCCGTCTTGGCAATGCGGCCGACATCGCCGCCTTTCTCGCGCTGATGAACAGCGGCAATTTCAATGCCGAAAGCGCGCGCCTGCAGGTCGATGCGCTGCTGCTCGACGGCCGGCGCGAGGAAGCCTGCACGGCGGTGCGCAGCCATATCGCGGCGTTTGATTCGGATCTCTATCTGCAAAAGGCCTTCGCCTTCTGCCAGATGATCGGCGGCGACCAAACCAGCGCGATGCTGGCGAGCGACCTCATTTTCGAGCAGGGCGAGAACGATCCGATTTTCTTCTCGCTGATGAATGCGCTCGACGGCGACGACAGCGTGACGATCGACAGCCTGCCGGAAGCAACCCCGCTGCATCTCACCATGCTCGACGAAGCGGGTCTCGCGCCGCCTGCCGATCTCGTTCAGAGCGAGGATCCGCTGCTTTTGGCGGCGCTGGCACGCAACGATGCGCTTGCGTCCGAATTGCGGCTGGCGGCTGCCGAACAGGCGGCGGCGCGCGGCAGTCTGCCGGTCGAAGCGCTGACCGAGCTCTATCGCAGCGAGCCGGCCGACGCCTACGAGCTCGATACCGTGATGGACCAGGCGGTCGGCGTCGTGCCGCCGCGGGTTCGCGCGCTTCTGTACAAGGCGACCACGACGGCGCCCGATCCGGCGCTGCGCGCCCGCTATCTCCAGCGCAGCCTCGAACTCGCGCGCGAGCATGGCGGTTATCTGCTGGCGGCGCAGGTCGCAATGCCGGAGCTGCGCAAGATCGTGCCGTCCGATCGCTTCGCCTGGTTCGCGGTCGACGCGGCGCGCGCGCTTTACGTGCTCGGACAGAACGAAGCGGCGGGCGCCTGGTTCGCCCTCATCCGGCGCATGGCGCCGAACGATCCGGTCGCGGCGGAAGCGCTGCCGACGATCTGGCTCTATGCGCGGGTCGCGGGTGCGTCCGATCCGGCGGCATGGGATGCGAGCTCGCTCGATGCCTGGCGCGCGACGCAGCAGGCTGGCGGCGCCGAAGCGGATCATGCGCTGCGGCTCTACGCCGTGTTCGACGGGTTGGGCGAGCCGGTCGGCAACCCCTCCGATGTGTTGATCGGCAATGACGCGACGGCGTCGGTGCCGAACTCGGCCTATTTCTTCAACCTCGCCGATGCCGCGTCCGGCGCGCGGCGCGGCGAAACGGTCCTGCTCTCGCTGCTCAATCTCGGCGAAGGCGGGCCGGGCGCCGTGAGCCCGATCGTGCTCAGCCGCGTCCTGCGCAGCCTGCGCGAAGTCGGGCTCACCAACGAGGCACGCAGCCTCGCCTTCGAGGCGATTGTCGCCGCCGGCATCTAACAATCCTCCGGCCGACCGGCATCTCGAGGCGTTTGTCGAGATGTTGCGGGCGGAGCGCAACGCCGCCGAAAACACGGTGGCGGCCTACGAACGCGACCTCAGGGATTTCGCCAAACATGCGGCGAGCGCCGGCGGCGCTCTCGGCGGAGCCGGCCCCGACGAGTTGCGCGCCTACTTGGCAAAACTCGATCAGGCGGGCATGACCCCGCGCACGGTCGCGCGCCGGCTGTCGGCGCTGCGCCAGTTCTATCGCTTCATGCTGTCGGAAGGCTGGCGCCAGGACGATCCGACCGCGACGCTCGACAGCCCGCGGCTCGGCCGCCCTTTGCCGAAGGTTCTCAGCGAAGACGAGGTGGAGCGGCTGATTGCGGCATCGGCGGCGATGCCGGGACCGGAAGGCACACGTCTCGCCGCGATGCTCGAACTGGTCTACGGCACCGGCTTGCGCGTCTCGGAACTGGTCGGCATGCCGATCGCGGCGGTGATGCGCGACGTGCGCTTCCTCGTGGTGCGCGGCAAGGGCAACAAGGAGCGCATGATCCCGCTCGGCGAACCGGCCGCGGATGCTTTGCGATCCTATCTCGTGGCGCGCGATCATTTCCTGCGCAAGGGCAAGGACGGCAAGCCGATACCGTCCACCTGGCTGTTTCCGTCATCGGGCGCGGAAGGCCATCTGACCCGCCGGCGTGTCGGCCAGTTGCTCAAGATGCTCGCACCGCGCGCCAACATCGCGCGCGAGCGGCTCTCGCCCCATGTGCTGCGCCATGCCTTCGCGAGCCATCTGCTCGATCATGGCGCCGATCTGCGCAGCGTGCAGAAAATGCTCGGCCATGCCGACATCGCGACCACCGAGATCTATACCCATGTCGCCGGCGCGCGGCTGCGCAGCCTGGTGCGCGACCGCCATCCGCTGGCCGAGCGCAAACGTGCCGCGCGTCCGGGCGGGCGCAAGCAGGGCGGTTCCAAGACGGGGTCGGGCGGCGATTGACAGGGCCGGAGCGGCTGCGCCATGTAGGCGGGCCGCGCGGGGACGGTCCTGATGGGACGGGCCCGTTGCTCCGATAAACCGGCCCCAGGCCAGCCCTTGGCCGGTCCCACGCCTCGCCCGCAACAGGGCGGAATCCCGGAGGAAGCGATGAGTTTCAAGTTGATCGAGCAGGCGCCCGCGCGTTTGAACCGCAGCGAGCTTGCCGTGCCGGGCAGCCAGCCCAAACTGTTCGAGAAGGCCGCGAAGGGCGACGCGGATGTGATCTTCCTCGATCTCGAGGATGCGGTCGCGCCCGACGACAAGGTGCAGGCGCGCAAGAACATCATCGCGGCGCTGAACGATATCGACTGGGGCACCAAGACCTTGTCGGTGCGCATCAACGGCCTCGATACCCATTACATGTATCGCGACGTGATCGAGGTGATCGAGCAGGGCGGCGAACGGCTCGACCTGATCATGATCCCGAAGGTCGGCACCGCCGCCGACGTCTATGCCGTCGACATGCTGGTGACGCAGTGCGAACAGGCAATCGGCCGCAAGAAGCGCATCGGTTTCGAGATGATTATCGAAACGGCGCTCGGTATGCAGAACGTGCATGAGATCGCGGCCGCGAGTCCGCGCAACGAATCGCTGCATTTCGGCGTCGCCGATTACGCGGCATCCACGCGCGCGCGGACCACGAATATCGGTGGCGCCAATCCGGATTACTCGGTGCTGACCGACCCCGATGCGAAGACCGGTCGTTCGGTTCACTGGGGCGACATGTGGCACTACGCGATCGCACGCATGGTCGTGGCGGCGCGGGCCAACGGTCTGCGTCCGGTCGACGGGCCGTTTGGCGATTTTTCGGATGCGGACGGCTATCGGGCCGGCGGCATGCGCGCCGCGGTGCTCGGCTGCGAAGGAAAATGGGCGATCCATCCCTCGCAGATCCCGCTCGCCAACGAGGTCTACAGCCCGAGTGCGGCCGAGGTCGACAAGGCGCGGCGCATTCTGGTCGCGATGGAGCAGGCGCAGCGCGAGGGCAAGGGCGCGGTCGCGCTGGATGGACGGCTGATCGACATCGCCTCGATCCGCCAGGCCCGCGTGCTGGTCGAGAAGGCCGACCAGGTCGCGGCGCGGACCGGTTGACGCCGGAATGACAGGGCGCGAGTCTCGGGTGACGGCGAACCACGCGCGGGGTCGGTGAATTGCCCACCTTTCTCGATTTCGAGAAACCGATTGCGGAGCTCGAGGGCAAGATCGAGGAGCTTCGCCACGCGGCCGATTCGAACGACGAGGTCAATATCGCCGAGGAGATCGCGCGGCTGCAGAGCAAGGTTGACCGGCTCCTGAAGGAGACCTACGCCAAGCTCACGCCCTGGCAGAAGACATTGGTCGCGCGCCATCCGGAGCGGCCGCATTTCAACGATTACGTCGCACAGCTCGTCGAGGATTTCGTGCCGCTCTCGGGCGATCGCGCCTTTGCCGACGATCCGGCAATCCAGGGCGGCATCGCACGCTTCCGCGGCCGGAGCGTGGTGCTGATCGGACATGAGAAAGGTTCCGACACGACGGCGCGCGTCAAACATAGTTTCGGCATGGCGCGGCCCGAGGGTTATCGCAAGGCCCAGCGCCTGATGGATCTGGCCGACCGCTTCCGTCTGCCGGTCGTGTCGCTGGTCGATACACCGGGCGCCTATCCCGGCGTCGATGCCGAGGCGCGCGGCCAGGCCGAAGCGATCGCGCGTTCGATCGAAGTGTGCCTGCGCATCCGCGTTCCCTTCGTCGCCGCGATCATCGGCGAAGGCGGTTCGGGCGGCGCCATCGCGCTCGCGGCCGCGAACCGCATCATCATGCTCGAGCATGCCGTCTATTCGGTGATCTCGCCGGAAGGCTGCGCCTCGATCCTGTGGCGTTCGTCCGATCAGGCGAAAGAGGCGGCCGATGCGCTGAAGCTGACCGCAAAGGATCTGCTCGGCCTGCGCGTGATCGATCATATCGTGCCCGAGCCGGTCGGCGGCGCCCATCGCGATCCCAAGCGGGCAGTGGCCGCTTTGGGCGAGGCGATCGACCAGTCGCTCGGCGAACTCGAAGGCCGCAACGGCGATACGCTGCGGCGCGACCGGCGCGAAAAATTTCTCGCCATGGGGGCGAGCGGCACGGTCTGAGCGCCATCTGCCGGCCGGCAGCTTCAGGCCGCGATAGATGAAGCGAGCCGGCTCCGCCTAGAATGGCAACGATCCACCGGCATCCGGGAAACCTGCGACCCATGACCCGTCCTTTGGCCGATCTGTCCGAGAACTTGCCGGTGACGCCCGATTTCGATTCCTGGCCGGTCGCCGAGCGGCCGGTCGAGGCGGTACCGATCGAACGCGGCGTGCGCGTTCTGTGGGACGACGGGCTCGAAACGCGGTTCCATGTGCTCTGGCTGCGCGAGAACAGCCCCGACGACATCCATCCGGTCACGCGCGAACCCGCTCTGATGCTGGAGGCCATTCCCGACGATCTGGCGGCGCAGGCCGCATCGGTCGAACCGGGCGGCGTGCTGCGTGTCGACTGGTCGAGCGGCGACACCAGCCGCTATCACCCGGGCTGGCTGCGCGCGCATGCGGTCGAAGCGGGGTCCGATCCGCTGGCGATGCCGCCGCGCACGCTCTGGGGTGCCGGGCTCGGCGGTTGCCTGCCGTGTTTCGACGGCGCCGCCATTCTCGCCGGCGACGTTTCCGAATTCGCCGGGTGGCTCGAAGCGCTGCACGACTATGGCGTCGGCCTGCTCGAAGGCCTGCCGCTCGAACCGGATGCGGTCGAGCGAGTCGCATCGCTGATCGGTCCGATCCGTCCGACCAATTTCGGCGCGGTGTTCGAGGTGCGTTCGAAGCCCGATGCGGATTCGAACGCCTATACGAACATGGCACTGCCGATGCATACCGATCTAGCGACCCGCGAATATAAACCGGGCCTGCAGTTTCTGTTCTGCATGGCGAACGAGGCGGCCGGCGGCGAGAACCAGATCGCCGACGGATTCATGATCGCGGAAACGATGCGGCGCGAGGTGCCGGATCTGTTCCGGACGGCGACGACCCAACCGCTGGTCTATGGCAGCCGCGCGCGCACCTCCGATTATCGCTTTGCCTGCCCGATGATCCGGCTCGCACCGGACGGCACCATCGAAGAGGTGCGGGTAAGTCCCTGGCTGCGTGCGCCGCTGGTTGCCCCGCTCGAGGATGTCGATCGTGCCTATCGGGCGCTGCGTTATTTCCTCGCCGTGTCGGAGCGGCCGATCATGCATGTGACGCTGAAGCTGAAGCCCGGCGATCTGCTGAGCTTCGACAATCGCCGCATTCTGCATGGCCGCCACGTCTACGATCCGGCGACCGGCGAACGCTGGCTGCGCGGCTGTTATGTCGAGCGCGAGGAGCTCTATTCGCGGCTGCGCATTCTCGCGCGCGAGCGACGCGCCCGGGCTATCGCGGGCGATCGGGACGGTCAGGGGCGCAACTGAGTTTTTCCGAAAAGCGGCTCCGGCGTCGGACGCGCGGTGTGAGTGCCGCTCAGCCCTTGCCGTGGCAGTGCTTGAATTTCTTGCCCGAGCCGCAGGGGCAGAGCGAATTGCGCGGCACCTTGCCCCATTGCTGCGCGGCGATCGAGGCGCGTGCGGCAGCGATACCGGGTTGGGGTGCCGCCGGGGGCGGCGATGCGGCGGCAGGTGCGCGCGGCGCGCCGGTCGGGACCGCCATCGCGAGCTGGCCCATCGGCGCCTGCGGCACCGGCTGTCCCGGTTCGACGAGCGCCGGATCCTGGCGGCTTTCCTGCATTTCCTGTGGGCGGCGTTCGACGGCGGCATCTTCCGGCCGGGTCACGCGAATCTGGATATGCGAGAGCACGCCGGTCACCGTCTCGCGCAGCCGGTCGAGCATCTTCTCGAACAGCTCGAACGCCTCGCGCTTGTACTCGTCGAGCGGGTTGCGCTGGCCGTAGGCGCGGAAACCGATGCCGTGGCGCAGATGATCGAGCGAGAGCAGATGCTCTTTCCAGATCTGGTCGAGCAATTGCAGCAGCAGGCTCTTCTCGGCGACGCGCATCACGGCGGGACCGATCGCCTCGGTCTTCTCCGCCATCTTGCGATCGCTCGCCTCGATAAGGCGGGTCTCGATTGTTTCCTCGTCGATGCCTTCTTCCTTGAACCAGGCTTCGATCGGCAGGTCGAGCCCGAGCAGCCGCAGCGATTCCTCGTGCAGCAGTTTGGGGTCCCACTGCTCGGCATAGGAATTCTTGGGGATCGCGCGCGGGACCAGGTTCTCGATGACTTCGTGGCGCATGTCCTGCACGGTCTGCGACACGTCGCTCTGGCGCATCAGGTCCTTGCGCTGCTCGTAGACGACCTTGCGCTGGTCGTTCATCACGTTGTCGTAGCGCAGGAGATTCTTGCGGATTTCGAAGTTGCGCGCCTCGACACGCTGCTGCGCCTTTTCAAGCGCCTTGTTGACCCAGCTATGAACGATCGCCTCGCCTTCCTTGAGGCCGAGGCGCTGCAACATGCCGTCCATCCGGTCGGAACCGAAGATGCGCATGAGATCGTCTTCGAGCGACAGGAAGAAATGCGATGCGCCCGGGTCGCCCTGACGCCCGGAGCGGCCGCGAAGCTGGTTGTCGATGCGGCGGCTCTCATGGCGTTCGGTGCCGATGACGAACAACCCGCCCGCACGGATCGCGACCTGCTTCGCCTCGTCGACCTCGCGCCGGATGGCCTCGATGCGACGCTGCCTCGCATCCTCGTCTTCGATGTCGTGGGTCTCGCGGCGCACCCGCATGTCGAAATTGCCGCCGAGCTGGATATCGGTGCCGCGGCCGGCCATGTTGGTGGCGATCGTCACGGCGCCCGGCACGCCGGCATCGGCGATGATATAGGCTTCCTGCTCGTGATAGCGCGCGTTCAGCACCTGATGGGGCACGCGGCGTGCCTTCAGCATCCGCGAAAGCAGTTCCGACTTCTCGATCGAGACGGTGCCGACCAGCACCGGCTGCATCCGCTTCTGACAATCCTCGATCAGCGCGATGATCGAATCGTATTTTTCCTTGGCGGTGCGATAGACCTCGTCGTCCTGGTCGTCGCGGATGCAGGGCAGGTTGGTTGGAATGTCGATGACGTCGAGGCCGTAAATATCCGAGAACTCGGCCGCCTCGGTCATCGCCGTGCCGGTCATGCCGGCGAGCTTGGGATAAAGCCGGAAGTAATTCTGGAAGGTGATCGAGGCGAGCGTCTGGTTCTCGTTCTGGATCTTGACGCGTTCCTTGGCTTCGAGCGCCTGGTGCAGCCCGTCCGAGTAGCGCCGCCCTTCCATCATGCGGCCGGTAAACTCGTCGATGATGACGACCTTGTCGTCCTTGACGATGTAGTCGGTGTCGCGCTGGAACAATTTATGTGCGCGCAGCGCCTGGTTGACGTGATGCACGAGCGAGACGTTCTCGTAGTCGTACAGCGATTCGCCCTTGAGCAGTCCCGCCTCGCGCAGCAGCTCCTCGATATGCTCCTGGCCTTCCTCGGTGAGCGCCACCTGGCGCGCCTTTTCGTCGGTCTCATAGTCGGCCGGCACAAGCTTCGGCATCAGCACGTCGACCTGGCGGTAGGCTTCCGAGGAATCTTCGGCCGGGCCCGAGATGATGAGCGGCGTGCGCGCCTCGTCGATCAGGATCGAATCGACTTCGTCGACGATCGCGTAATTGAACTCGCGCTGCACCATGTCCTCGAGCCGGAACTTCATGTTGTCGCGCAGATAGTCGAAGCCGAACTCGTTGTTGGTGCCGTAGGTGATGTCGGCGGCATACGCCTTGCGCCGGTCCGGATCGTTGAGACCCGGCACGATCACGCCGACCTCGAGCCCGAGGAAACGGAAGATCTGACCCATCCATTCGGAGTCGCGGCGGGCGAGATAGTCGTTGACGGTCACGATATGAACGCCCTCGCCGGAGAGGGCATTCAGATAGCTAGCGAGCGTCGCGACCAGCGTCTTGCCTTCGCCGGTTCGCATCTCCGCGATCATGCCGCGATGAAGGACGATGCCGCCCATGAGCTGGACGTCGAAATGGCGCTGGCCGAGTGTCCTGACCGCCGCCTCGCGCACCGTCGCGAAGGCATCGGGCAGGAGGTCTTCGAGGCTCTCGCCGGCCTGGCGGCGCTCCTTGAGTGCCGTGGTCCGGGCCCGAAGCGCCTCGTTGTCGAGGGACTTGAGTTCCGCTTCTTTCGCGTTGATCTCGTCGACGAGTTTGTCGAGACCTTTCAGATAACGTTCGTTGGCGGATCCGAAGAGCCGCTTCGCGATGACGGATAGCATCCGAACCTCGGGGGGCTGATGTCGTGCGGCGGGCCGGGAAGGCGGCCCTGCCTTCGATGACCGTGAGAGAGATAGGCGCCCCCCCGAACCCTGTCAACGAGGGGGCGGGGCCGAAATCCCGCGGCAAATGGCCGATTCCTGCCTTTTTTGCGGGTGTTCGCGGCCTTGTGTCGCGCAAGACCGATCTGCATGATGCGCGCCGCATCGAACAAAAGGAATCCCCATGACCTATCGTTCCGTCCTGCGCGCAGCCCTGATCGCAGGCTCGCTCGCGCTGCCCGTAACCCTGCCGGCTATCGGCGCGGCGGACGAGGAAGCGGCCGGCGACGATCCGGTCGCGGCGACGGTCGAGGGCCGCGAAATCCACCGCTCGCGCGTGGTCGAATCGGCCCGGGATCTGCCGCCTGCCTATCTCGAGCAGATGGAAACCATCTATCCGTTCCTGCGCGACCGCATGATCGACTTCGAACTGGTTGCGATCGAAGGACGCGAGGAGGGGCTGGCCGACGATCCCGACGTGATCGCCATGATGGAAGCCTTCGAGGAAGAGGCGATCCGTCACGTCTATCTCGCCCGCCTGATCGCGGAAGAGGTGACCGACGACGCGTTGCAGGAACGCTATCAGGAATTTGTCGCGGCGACGCCGACGGTCGACGAGGTGCGGGCGCGTCATATCCTGGTCGAGACCGGGGAAGAGGCCGAAGCGATCATCGACGAGCTCGATGGCGGCGCGGATTTCGCGACGCTCGCGAAAGAGCGTTCGGTCGACCTCGCCTCCGGCAGCGAGCATGGTGGCGATCTTGGCTATTTCGTCCGTGACGAGATGGTGCCGGCCTTCGCCGATGCCGCTTTCGCGCTGCAGCCCGGCCAGCATTCGGCCGAGCCGGTAGAGACCGAATATGGCTGGCATATCCTGATGGTGGAGGACCGCCGCATTCAGCAGCCGCCGGCTTTCGAGGATGTGCGCGAAGAACTGCAGGGGCAGCTCGCCGAAGAGATCATCGGCGCGCGCCTCGACGAGTTGCGCGAAGACGCCGACATCCGGCGCTTCGATTATTTCGGCGCGCCGGACGAAAGCGCGGCCACGGAATCCGAGTAACATCGGTCGTTGCGGTCGCGCAGCAGAACGGACCATCGCGATGGCAAAGTCACCTCTGAAACGCTCGCCTTTGGCGCCAACGCAGTTTCCGGCGATGCCGCCGATCGCCGGCGTCCGGCTCGCGACCCGCGCCTGCGGCGTGCGCTATCGCGACCGCACCGACGTGGCGTTGCTGGAATTCGCACCGGGCAGCACGATCGCGGGTGTACTGACGCGCTCGCGCACCGCATCCGCGCCGGTCGAACAATGCCGGCGCCATCTCAAGGGCGGCAAGGCGCGGGCGATCGTCGTCAACTCCGGCAATGCGAACGCCTTTACCGGGCGGCGCGGCGAAACCGCCGTGCGCGAGATCACCGCGGAAGTCGCCAGGGTTCTCGATTGCCGGCCCTCGGAAATTTTCGGCGCCTCGACCGGCGTGATCGGCGAGCCGTTGCCGTATGACACGATCACAAATTCATTGGGCGCACTCGCGCGCGATCTCGATGCCGACAATTGGGACGCCGCCGCCGCCGCGATCATGACCACCGACACGTTCCCGAAGACCGCGACGCGGAAGACCGAGATCGGCGGCGTGCCGGTTACGATCAACGGCATTGCCAAGGGCTCCGGCATGATCGCGCCGGATATGGCGACGATGCTCGCTTTCGTCGCGACCGATGCGAAACTGCCGGCCTCGATGCTGGATTCGGCGCTACGCCGGAGCGCCGATCGTTCGTTCAATGCGATCACGGTTGACGGCGATACCTCGACCAGCGACACGCTGCTGCTGGTTGCGACCGGCCAAAGCGAGAAACACAAGCCGGTGCGCTCGGCGAGCGATCCGCATTTCCGCGGCTTCCGCGCCGCACTCCAGGCGCTGCTGATCGATCTCGCCTGCCAGGTGGTGAAGGACGGCGAGGGGGCGAGCAAGTTCATCACGATCGACGTCACCGGGGCTGCCACCACGCGCGGGGCAAAGCGGATCGCGCTCTCGATCGCCAATTCGCCGCTGGTGAAGACCGCGATCGCCGGCGGTGACGCCAATTGGGGCCGCATCGTCATGGCCGTCGGCAAGGCCGGCGAACGGGCCGACCGCGATCGCATGAGCATCGCGATGGGCGGCGTCACGATCGCTGCCCGCGGCGAGGCGGTCGCGGACTATGACGAGGCGCCGGTCGCGCGTCATATGCGCGGCACCGACATCCATATCGCCGTCGACGTCGGCATCGGACGGAGTGCTGCGCGGGTCTGGACCTGCGACCTGACGCACGGCTACATCGACATCAATGCCGACTATCGGAGCTGACGGCGCCGCCGCGGGACGGTCCGGCAAGGGCCCGGTCCTCGATACGGCGCGGCTGCGCGTGCGGCCTTTGACGCAAGCGGACGCAGCGCCGATGCAGCTTCTCGCGGGCGACTGGGGCGTCGCCGAGTTCACCGCGCGTATCCCGCATCCTTATCCGCCGGGCGCTGCGGCCGAGTGGATATCCTCGAACGACGACGAGAACGAGGTCGCGCTGGCGATCGAACGGCGCAGCGACGGCGCGTTCATCGGTTGCTGCGGTTACAGCCCCGACGAGCCGGGTGCGGTCGAGATCGGCTACTGGGTCGGCCGGCCGTTCTGGAAACAGGGCTTCGCGAGCGAGGCGGTCGCGGCACTGATCGCCCACTGCTTTTCCGATCCGGCGATCGAGCGGGTGATCGCGACCGTGCATCCCGACAATGTCGCCTCGATCCGCCTGCAGGAAAAACTAGGATTCGTTCTAACCGGCAAACGCAGGCTCGATATGCCGGCGCGCGGTTACGAGA
>JBBDMS010000019.1:0-6071 GCA_040878185.1 Dongiaceae bacterium
AAAGGCTTCCTCGATGTCCTCGCATTCGTCGTTGATCAGTACGGAATCGGCGTTGCAGATGATGACTTTTGTCATAAAGGCCTCAAATCAAAATGCATGAATAGGATGGCCCGGACGGCGCGGCGCACATGTTCGACGCCATGACCAGCCCGACCGCCGGATCGATCCGGATTCACGGCGAGCCCTACGGTGCAAGCCGGTCCGAGATCCGCCGCCATAAATTCTATCTGCTGCCGGAAGAGCCGCTGCAGAACGCCTGTGCGCGCAACATGTCGGTTGCGGAAAATCTCGCGATCCGCGATTTCGACCGGCCGCCGAAAGCGGTCGGCGGCTGGCTGCTCGATCGCGGTGCGATCCGGCGTGAGGCGATCCGGCTGATCGAGCGCTACAATATCCGGACCCGTTCGCCCGATGCACCGGTTGCCGAACTGTCGGGCGGCAATGTGCAGCGCACGGTGCTGGCCCGCGAGCTGTCGCACGAGGTCGAGGTGCTGGTCGCCGCGAACCCCTGCATGGGTCTCGATGTCGGTGCGATCTCGGAGATTCACGGCCAGCTCATCGCGGCGCGCAACAAGGGTGCGGCGGTGCTGCTGGTCAGCGAAGACCTGGACGAACTGACGACGCTCGCCGACCGGCTGGTCGTGATCTTCGAGGGCCGGCTGGTCTACGAAGCGACGGCGGGTGCGTACGATATCCGCACGATCGGCCGGCACATGGCCGGCGCGGGCGCCGCCGCCTGATCGCGTCTTAAGAGACCGCGGAGAGCGCGCCTTTGGGCGCCAGTTTCGGGATCAGGTCGGTCGACTTGCCGACCCAGCCGAACAGATTGCCCTGCTCCGGCAACACCCGCATCGTCGCATCGTGCATGTCGGGATAGTAGGACGCACAGCAATCGCTCAGGATCAGCGAGAAGAATCCGCGATCGACGCCGCCGCGGATGGTCGACTGCACGCAGCATTCGGTGGTGACGCCACAGACGATCGTGTGCGTGATGCCGCGCTTCTTCAAAATCGATTCGAGATCGGTCTTGTAGAAGGCGCTGAATCCCGGCTTGTCGACGATGACCTCGTCGTTTTCCGGATGCAGGCTGTCGACGAAATCATGGCCATACTCGCCGCGCACCAGAAAGCGGCCCATCGGGCCCTTGTCGCCGATCGGGGCCCCGGCCTGACTGCTCGACAAACGGCGCATGTCGTGCAGCGTCGAAAGATCGGGCGTGTGGCCTTCGCGCGTGTGCACGATGAAGAGCCCGGCCTTGCGCGCGGCGGCGAGCAGCTTCTCGACCTGGGGAATGATCTTCTGCAGCGGACCGACATCCTCGCCGCCGACCCCGCCGACACCTTCGGCGTTGCAGAAATCCCGCTGCATATCGATCACCAGCAACGCGGTCCTGGCCGGATCGAACGAATAGGTTTGCTCCTTGGTGCAGGCGACGTTGATTTTCATGATGGGTATCCTTTCGGCAGGCTTTTCGGGCGGGCTTCCAGGCGCGTTTCGCGCGGATTTGGCCTTAACGATAGGCGATCGGACGACGGGCCAATACCTATAGGAATGACTAGTCTGCCGCCTCCCGCCTTGTCGCGCGGCCCGCGCGATTCAAGCGGCCGCCGGCAGCAGCACGCCCCAGATCGCCGCGACATGGGCGGCACTGCCGCCGAGCGAGAACAGATGCCAGTAGAGATGGTTGAAGCGCAGGCTGCGCCAGAGGAAGAACACGACGCCCAGCGTGTAGAGAAGCCCGCCGCCGAACACGAGAAGGACCAGTGCCGGCGACACGCTCCAGAGATGCGGGATGAGGAACACGCCCGCCCAGCCGGCCGCGAGATAGAGCATGAGGATCGGCCCGGTCACGTCGGTATAGCGGAAGAGACGCAGCCCGGTGCCGACGATCGCGATCGCCCAGATCGCACCGAGCATGACGAGATGAAACCAGTGCGTCCAGGTCAGCAGCACGACCGGCGTCCAGGTGCCGGCAATCAGGAAATAGACCGCGATATGATCGAGCGCCAGCCAGACGCGGCGCAGCCGGCCCGGCCGCGCGCCGTGATAGAGCGTCGAGGCGCCGAAGGTGAGCAGCAGGCTCGCGACGAAGATCGCAACCGTCGCCAGCGCAAGCGCGCCCGCATCGGCCGCGCGCACCAGCAGAGGCCCCGCGACCGCCAGCGAAAACAGCACGCCGCAGCCATGCGAGAGCGCGTTGGCGCGTTCTTCGGCCGGCGTCTCGCTATAGTCCGCGACCAGCGCGCCGACGGGGATGCGTAGCGCCATAAGCGGATCCGTCCTCCCGGTCTCTCAGAGCCGATCCCTGAGGGAATACCACAGCATCCCGAGAATCTGCAGGGGGTGCCGCAGCAGGGCGCCGCCCGGCAGATCGTGATGCCGGATACCGGCAAACAGGTCGAACCGCGCCGCGGTTCCGGCGATCGCCTCGGCGATCAGTTTGCCGTAGAGGCCGGAGAGCGCGACGCCCTGGCCGGAATAGCCCTGCGCGAAATAGAGATCGCGCGCGAGCCTTCCGAGATGCGGCAGCCGGTTCATGGTGAGCGCGAGCCAGCCGCCCCAGCCATACTCGATCCGCACGTCGGCGAGCTGCGGATAGACCTTCAGCATATGCGGGCGCACGAAGCTGCCGATGTCGGCGGGATCATTGCGCCCATAGACCTCGCCACCGCCGAAGGTGAGGCGGTGATCGTGCGTCATGCGGTAATAATCGACGACGAACTTGCTGTCGTGAACCGCGAGATCGTCGCGGTTGATCGTCTTCGCGCGCGCTTCGCCGAGCGGTTCGGTCGCGATGATGTAATTCCGGATCGGCAGGATCTTGGCGGCGAGCTGCGGTACCAGTTTCTCGAGATAGCCATTGCAGGCGACGATCGTGTATCGCGCGCGAATGCGGCCGCGTTCGGTCGTAACGCCATGACCGTCTTCGTCGATCGACGTTGCGCGCGTGTTCTCGTGCAGCGCAGCACCCGCCGCGATCGCCGCATGGCCAAGCCCGATCGCGTAGTTGAGCGGATGCATATGTGCTGCGCCCCGATCGACCATGCCGCCCTCATAGATTGTCGATCCGAGCAGCGCGCGAATCTCGTCGCGATCGACCCGCCGGTCCCCGTCATAGTTGAAATGCCGCTGCGTCGTATCGATCGCCGCATCGACGTCTGCGCGATAATTCCTGTCGAGCGATGCATAGAGCGTGCCGGGGCGCCAATGCGCCTCGATCGCATGGCGCTGAATCCGCTCGCGGATGATGGCCTTCGCCTCTTCGGTCATCGCCCAGATGCGCTTCGCATCGTCGACGCCGAACTGTTCGACCATCGCGGTCGGCCCGCAGCGCAGGCCGGAATTGATCTGCCCGCCATTGCGGCCCGAGGCGCCATAGCCGATCTGTCGCGCCTCGATCAGCACCGGCTTCAGGCCGCGCTCGGCGAGATTGAGAGCCGTCGACAATCCGGTGAACCCGCCGCCCACGATACAGACATCGACTTCGATATCGCCCTCGAGCGGTCGCGTGACCGGCCGCGCGATGGCACTCGCCTCGTACCAGGTCGGCGCTTCGGGGTGTAAACGCGCGTCGTTCTGCTGCATGACGCCTGCCTAGCCGGTTGCCGGCGGACGGGCAATAGCGCGCGCAAATCGATTCCTCCTCCCCCTTGGCCGCGATCGGCCGCGGCTGTCTGCTGCTTGCGGGAGGGACTCATTTACTTCCCCCTCCCCTTGCGGGAGGGGGCAGGGGGAGGGGTTACGCAACTACGCGCGTCTTTTTCCGCCCGCCGCCTCTCCTGTAGGATCGCCACGGGAAACACGGGAAATGCCGCCATGCCGATCCGATTGCCGAAACTGCTCGACGAAAACGCGGTCGCGCGCGTGCGCAGCTTCATGAACGCCGCCGCGGGGCCGATGAACTTATCGCGAATCTGGGCGGAAAATTAGGAGGCGCATATGACTTGGGGCGAAATTGCAATTTCTATGGGCGTTTTCGTTACTTTGGTTCTGGGGGCAGCAAACCTCTTGCAGATTATCGCCGTAAATTCGAAGAACCAATTTATAAACGCCATTACAAAAGAACGAATTAATTGGATCCAGAGTGTGCGCGGGAATGTTTCGAGATTTGTAGGCCTAAGTCACAATTGGTTTTACTCGCATCGGAACAATAAGGAACGGGCACCGGAAATTCTGGAGGAGATCGATTGCCTCCGGTGGCTGATAAAATTGCAGATGAACCCCGGTGCGGAAATCGATCGTCACATTATGATGTGTATCGACCGTATCCCCGATCTGGCTACCGCCCCAAATGAAGATGATTTTAAGGCTGCAACAGACGATCTTGTTTCTCGGACTCAGGAGTTATTAAAGATGGAGTGGGATCGGGTGAAGCGAGAAGTAGCGCTGGGCAGAGATTAGAAATTTGCGCAGTCATTCCTGATTGGCACTGGCGTCCCCGGCAGGACTTGAACCTGCGACCCCCGGTTTAGGAAACCGATGCTCTATCCACTGAGCTACGGGGACATGCCGTGGCCGGCGTACTCGCGCAATAACGAGCCCGTCAGCGCGCGGCTTTTATAGCACCGGACACTGTCCCGATCATCCTCGGCGCCCCACGCGCTGCCGCGCATTCTGCCCTCTCCCAAAGGAGAGGGTGGCCGCGCACGTCGCGGTCGGCCTCGACCGATCGCGGCACAGCGCGGCCGGGTGAGAGGATGACCTCGGAATCCCCAGCGTTTTCCTGCCTGATCGCACCGCGTCACGCTCTTGATTGACATGTCAGTCAAATTCTCCCAGGCTCGCATCCACGATCGGGCCGGCACGGGCAGCGATCTTCCGGATCGGCCTCGCTCGTCGGGGACCGAGCCTGCCGCCCGGTCGGGCGGCGTCTCCGCAATCCCGTGCTGCCGGTTCGATGAGAGACAACGCGTCCGGCGCTGCGCATCGCGCGTCGCCGGGGCAGAGCAGGGAGTTCACACTCGATGGCGCATAACAGTTATCTGACGTTCGGCCGGCGCGAAGGTCAGGGCGATTTTCCAACGCATCTCATTTCCGGCATTCCGTCCTTCCTGAAGGCGGATGTCGTGCCGCCGGTCACCGAAAAGCTGATAGCGCATGGCGCGAAGGCCGCCGTGCTCGGCCTCCCCTGGGAACACACCAACACCTGCCGGCCCGGCACGGCGATGGGTCCGCGCGCGGTGCGCTGCGCGACCGACCATTACATCTCGCATCACGGCGAGTTTCAGGTCGATCTGTTCGACGCGCTCAATCTCTGCGATAGCGGCGACGTGCAGATCATCCCCGGCAATGCGAAGCGCACCTTCGAGCGCGCCGAGGAATGCGTGATGAACATCATCAACGCGGGCGCCGTGCCGTTCGTCTTCGGCGGCGACGATTCCTGCCCGATTCCGGTGACGTCCGCGGTCTCCAAGACCGTCAGGAAGGGCGGCGGCATGGCCTATATCCATTTCGATTCACATATGGATACGGCCTCCGATGTCGGTGGCGAAACGCTGAACCATGCCTGTCCCGTGAGCCGCACCGCGGAACTCTTCAACTGCAAGCGCGTCTCGCTGCTCGGCATCAACGGTGCGCTCAACCCGCCGGCGGAGCGTGAGTTCGTCGACAAGCACAACATCCAGATGTTCACGATCTGGGATATCGAAGAGCAGGGCGTCGACGCGATCATGAAGCAGGTCATCGACCATATCTGGGTCGAGGGCGTCGACAAGGTCGTGCTGCACACCGACCTCGATTGCATGGACCAGGCCTTCGTGCCCGGCATCACCACGCCCGAATGCGGCGGCATGACGCCGCGCGAGATGATCAAGTTCGTGCGCGGCTTCGCCCGCAAGGGCATCGACGCCTATGTCATCACCGAATGCAGCCCCGTCTACGACCCCGCCAACAATGCGGCGCGGGTCGCGGTCCGGCTCGCGATGGATGTGATGGGCGTCATGGCCAATCCGAACGGGAAGGGCCGGGTCTAATTGGGGCCCGGTCTGACCGGTTAAAGGTGATTTCGCCGGGGGGCGGCATACCGCGACGGCGGCCCGGGATAGGCCCGGCCCCCGCGGGGCCCGTTAAAA
>JBBDMS010000020.1:0-12427 GCA_040878185.1 Dongiaceae bacterium
ATGCGCTGCCCCGCGTCGTCAACGGGTCCTGAGGGGTCGTCGCCGCATGCTCTACAATCTGCTCACGCCCCTTGCCGAAGACATCACGTTCTTCAACCTGTTCCGTTACCTGACGTTCCGCAGCGGCGGCGCGGTCGTGACCGCGCTCATCATCAGCTTCGTATTCGGGCCGCGCGTCATCGCCTGGCTCAAATCGAAGCAGCCGCAGGGCCAGCCGATCCGCAGCGACGGACCCGAAGGCCATCTGATCACCAAGCAGGGCACGCCGACGATGGGCGGCGTGCTCATCCTGATGGCGGTCACGGTGTCGACGCTGCTCTGGGCCGATCTCGCGAACCCCTATGTGTGGATTGTGATCGGTGTGACGCTCGGTTTCGGCGCACTGGGCTTTATCGACGATTATCTGAAGCTCACCCGCCGTACCAGCCGCGGCATGCCGGCCCGCCTGAAACTGCTCGGCCAGCTTGCGATCGCATTGGCCGCGGCCGTTCTCGTGATGTATCTCGCGCCGGATGCGCTCAACACCAAACTCGCTGTGCCGTTCTTCAAGGATTTGCTGATCGAGCTGAGCTGGTTCTTCATTCCGTTCGCGATGTGCGTGGTTGTCGGCGCTTCGAACGCGGTCAACCTGACAGACGGTCTCGACGGGCTTGCGATCGTGCCGGTGATGATCGCGGCGGGCTGCTTCGCGCTGATCGCCTATCTGGTCGGCAATGCGGTCTTCGCCGAGTATCTGCAGATCAACTATGTGCCCGGCACCGGCGAGCTCGCCGTTCTGTGCGGTGCGCTGGTCGGCGCGAGCCTCGGCTTCCTCTGGTTCAACGCACCGCCGGCCATGGTGTTCATGGGCGACACCGGCTCGCTCTCCTGCGGTGCCGCGCTCGGCGCGGTCAGCGTCGTCGCCAAGCACGAGATCGTGCTCGCCATCGTCGGCGGACTGTTCGTGCTCGAGACCGTTTCGGTCATCGTGCAGGTCGCTTCGTTCAAGCTGACCGGCCGCCGCGTCTTCCGCATGGCGCCGCTGCACCATCATTTCGAGAAGAAGGGGTGGAAGGAGGCGACCATCGTCATCCGGTTCTGGATCATCGCTTCGATCCTCGCGATCGCCGGTCTCGCCACCTTGAAGCTGCGGTAGGACGATGACCGGCGAAAACCGCATCCTCATTCCCGACATGGCGCAGCGCTTCGCAGCGGTGCTCGGCCTCGGCCGTTCCGGCCTGGTCGCGGCGCAGGCTTTGCGTGCGAGCGATGCGCGCGTCTGGGCTTGGGACGACGACGAACGCGCGCGCGGTCGGGCCGCCGCCGCGGGTCTGCGGCTCGTCGATCTCAATTACTGCGACTGGTCGGAGCCGGAATTCCTGCTGCTTTCGCCGGGCATCCCGCATACCTATCCGGCGCCGCATCCGGTCGCGCAGCGTGCCCGCGCCGCCGACATGCCGATCATCGGCGATATCGAACTGCTGCTGCGGGCCCAACCCGAAGCGACTTATGTCGGCATCACCGGCACTAACGGCAAATCGACGACGACGGCGCTGATCGGTCATGTCCTGAAGGCGGCCGGCCGCAAGGTGCAGACCGGCGGCAATATCGGCGCGCCGGCCCTCGGCCTCGCCCCGCTCGGCGCGGACGGCTGCTATGTCCTCGAACTCTCGTCCTATCAGCTTGAGCTGACGCCGTCGCTCGACTGCCGCGTCGCCGTGCTGCTGAACATCACGCCCGACCATCTCGACCGGCATGGCGGCATGGACGGCTATATCGCCGCCAAGACGCAAATCTTCGCCGGATCGGATGCGCAGCGCGCGGCGATCGTCGGTATCGACGACGCGGCGAGCCGGGCGCTGCGCGATCGGCTGGTCGCGAGCGGCCATCCGCGCGTCATCCCGATTTCCGTCGAGACAATTGCCCCGGGCGGGATTTATGCGCGCGACGGCCATCTGATCGACGACATGGACGGACATGCGGTGTCCATCGCTTCGTTCGGTTCGTTCGCCGCCTTGCCGGGCAAACATAATTGGCAGAACGCGGCGGCCGCCTATGCGAGCGCGCGGCTGCTCGGGCTCGACCCGGCCGCGATTGTTTCCGGCATCGCGAGCTTCCCCGGCCTGGCGCACCGCCAGGAACGCGTCGGCGAGATCGACCTGATCCGGTTCGTGAATGACAGCAAGGCGACCAACGGCGAAGCGGCCGCGAAGGCGCTCGCGAGCTACGAGAACATCTACTGGATCGCCGGCGGCCTGCCGAAGGAAGGCGGGCTCGCCGCGACCGAACCGTTCTGGGGCGCGGTGCGACGCGCGTTCCTGATCGGCACGGCGGCCGAAGCCTTCGCCGCCGCGCTCGAAGACCGCGTACCTCATGAACTAAGCGGCACGCTCGATGTCGCGGTCGCCGCCGCCTATGACGCGGCCCGTCGCGATCGCGGGCCCGCCGTGGTGCTGCTGTCGCCGGCCTGCGCGTCGTTCGACCAGTTCGCCAATTTCGAAGCACGCGGCGATGCCTTCCGCGATGCGGTTGCAATGCTGCTCGCCGGACGAAAGGCGGTGCGCGCATGATGGCCGTCGCCCGTACCGATCGTTCGATCATGGGCCGCTGGTGGTGGACGGTCGATCGCTGGACCCTGCTCGCGATCGCCGTGCTGATCGCGTTTGGCGCGTTGATGGCGCTCGCCGCGAGCCCGGCCGTCGCGTCGCGCATCCGGCTCGACAGCTTCAGCCTGTTCCGCCAGCATTTTGCGCTGCTGCCGGTCGTCGGCCTCACGCTGGTCGGCGTCTCGCTGCTCGACGTGCGCGGCGTGCGCCGGCTCGCGGTGTTCGGCATGCTGGGCGGCCTTGTGCTGCTGACCGCGACGCTGGTGATCGGCACCGAGATCAAGGGTGCGACGCGCTGGATCTCGCTTGGCGGCTTCTCGCTGCAGCCCTCGGAATTCATGAAGCCCTGCTTCGCGGTCGTCTCGGCCTGGATGTTCTCGCTGCAGCACGGTGCGCAGCGTCTGCCGGGCAACGTGATTTCGATCGCGCTCTACGGGCTCGTCATGGGCCTCATCCTGCTGCAGCCCGATCTCGGGATGGCGGTGGTGGTGACCGCGACCTGGTTCGCACAGTTCTTCCTCGCCGGCTTGTCGATCGTCTGGGTCGGCGCGTTGGTGATCGTCGGCATCGCCGGACTGGTCGGCGCCTATTTCGCCTTCGAGCATGTCCGCGACCGCATCGATTCGTTCCTCGATCCGGCGGCCGGCGACCGCTACCAGATCGACCGCTCGCTCGAGGCCTTCGCCAATGGCGGCTGGTTCGGCCGCGGCCCCGGCGAAGGCACGGTGAAGCTGGTGCTGCCCGACGCGCATTCCGATTTCGTTTTTTCGGTACTGGGCGAAGAGTTCGGCACGATCACTGCGTTACTGATCGTCGTGATCTTCGGCTTCGTCATCCTGCGCGGCATGGCCCGCCTCCTGAACGAACAGAATTTGTTCGTGCTGCTGGCCGCCGCCGGCCTTCTGGTCAGCTTCGGCCTGCAGGCCGCAATCAACATGGCCTCGGCGCTCAGCATGATCCCGACCAAGGGCATGACCCTGCCGTTCATCAGTTACGGCGGTTCGTCGCTGATCGCGCTGTCGCTCGCGATGGGCATGCTGCTGGCGCTGACGCGCCGCCGGCCGGGCATGGGAGAATACGCATGACCGCCGCCGAGCGCCCCGTGCTGCTCGCCGCCGGCGGAACCGGCGGTCACATGTTCCCGGCCGAAGCCTTGGCACGGGCGCTGATCGCGCGCGGTCGTGCGGTCGCCCTGGTGACGGATGCGCGCGGTGGCGGCTTCGGCGACCGGCTGCCTGAAGTGGGCGTGCACCGCATTGCGGCGTCCGGTATCGCCGGCACGGGCCTGACGCAGCGCGCGAGCGGTGTGTGCCGCCTCGCACTCGGGTTCCTGCAGGCGCGCCGGCTGATGCGTCAGATCGATCCCGCAATTGCGGTCGGCTTCGGCGGCTATGCCTCGGTACCGCCGCTGCTCGCGGCCCAGCGCGGCGGCCGCCGCAGCGTGATCCACGAACAGAATGCGGTGCTCGGCCGCGCGAACCGTCTGCTGGCGCGGCGCGCGAGTGCGATCGCGACCTCGTTCGACCAAGTGCGCGCGATGCCATCGGGCAGCGCTGCGCGCACGACGCTGACCGGCAATCCAATTCGGCCGGCGATTGCCGAGCTCGCCACCCTGCTTTATCCCGCACCCGCGCCGGGCGGTTCGCTCGATCTGCTGGTGCTCGGCGGCAGTCTCGGCGCGACGGTCTTTGCGACGATCGTGCCGGGCGCGATCGCACAACTCACGGCCACCGAACGCAGCCGCATCCGCCTCGTGCAGCAATGCCGCGCGGAAAATCTCGACGCGACGCGCGAAGCCTATGCGCAGTTCGGCATGGCGGTTGAACTGGCGCCGTTCTTCCACGACATGCCGGCACGGCTTGCCGCAGCCCAGCTCGTGATCGCGCGTTCCGGCGCCTCGACCGTCGCCGAACTCGCGGCGGCCGGACGGCCGGCCTTGCTGGTGCCCTATCCGCATGCGACTGACGATCACCAGCGCGCCAATGCCGAAGCGCTCGCCTCGTCCGGCGCCGCCTGGGTTCTGGTGCAACCCGAATTCACGGCCGCCGCGCTGACCGAACGGCTCCGCTTCTGGCTCGCCGATCCCTCACCTCTTGTCGTTGCCGCGGGACGCGCGCGCGCGGCGGGCCGGCGCGATGCCGCCGACCGCCTCGCCACGCTCGTGCTGGCGACGGCCGATTCATTCGCAACGCAGGAGCGCGCGGCATGAGAGCGCTTCCGCTCACCATCGGCACCATTCATTTCGTCGGCATCGGCGGCATCGGCATGAGCGGTATTGCCGAGATCCTGCACAATCTGGGCTACAGCGTGCAGGGCAGCGACCAGTCGGAGAATGCGACGGTAAAGCGGCTCGTCTCGCTCGGCATCACGGTCGGCATCGGCCACGATGCGGCGAATCTCGGCGAGGCGTCGGTCGTCGTCTATTCCTCGGCCGTCAAGCGCGACAATCCGGAGCTGGTGGCGGCCCGCGCGCGTTTCCTGCCGGTGGTACGGCGGGCCGAGATGCTGGCCGAGCTGATGCGCCTCAAATGGTCGATCGCGGTCGGCGGCACGCATGGCAAGACGACCACGACCTCGCTGGTCGCAGCCCTCCTCGATGCGGCCGGGCTCGATCCGACCGTGATCAACGGCGGCATCATCAATAATTACGGGTCGAATGCGCGGCTCGGCGCCGGCGACTGGGTCGTGGTCGAGGCCGACGAGAGCGATGGCAGCTTCATCAAGCTGCCGGCGACGATCGCGGTCGTCACCAACATCGATCCCGAGCATCTCGATTTCTACGGCACCGTCGACGCGATGAACCACGCGTACGAGGAGTTCGTGAAGAACGTGCCGTTCTACGGCTTCGCGACGCTCTGCCTCGATCATCCGGTCGTACAGGCGATGATCCCGAAACTGTCGGACCGCCGCATCGTCACCTATGGCCTTTCGCCGCAGGCCGACGTGCGCGGCGACAATATCCGGATCGATTCGAGCGGCAGCCGCTTCGACGTGATCATCGCCGACCGGCTGCGCAACGAAGAGCGCCGCTTGATCGATGTCGTGCTGCCGATGATGGGCACGCACAACGTCCAGAATGCGCTGGCCGCGATTGCCGTGGCGGCCGAGATGGAAATTCCCGACGCCGCGATCCGCAACGGGCTTGCCGGCTTCGCCGGGGTGAAGCGCCGCTTCACCAAGACCGGCGAGGTCGACGGCATCATGGTGATCGACGATTACGGCCATCATCCGGTCGAGATCTCAGCCGTGCTGCGCGCCGCGCGGGCGGCAGCGCCCCGCCGCGTGATCGCCGTCGTGCAGCCGCATCGCTATACGCGGCTCGCGAGCCTGTTCGAGGAATTCTGCACCTGCTTCAACGATGCCGATCATGTGGTGGTCGCTGATGTATATGCGGCTGGCGAGAACCCGATCGACGGCATCGATCGCGATGCGCTGGTTGCCGGCTTGCAGGAACGCGGTCATCGCAACGTAATGCCGTTGGCGAGCGCCGACGCATTGCCCGGACTGGTCGCCGATCTGGCCTCGTCCGGCGATTTCGTCGTCTGCCTCGGCGCCGGCACGATCACCTATTGGGCGAACGCGTTGCCCGAACAGCTTCGCGCCGAACTCGACGCGCGGGCCGGTGTGCGCAGCGGGGGTGCCGCATGATGGCCGCCCGGCGCATCGACATGACACCTCTGATCGAGCGGCTGCCGCCGGTGCGCGGCCGGCTGACCGAGAACGCGCCGCTCGCGGGCATCACCTGGTTCCGCGTCGGCGGCACGGCGGAGGTGATGTTCCGCCCGGCCGACCGCGAGGATCTGCTGGCCTTCCTCGCCGGGCTGCCCGCGGACGTGCCGGTGATCGCGATCGGCGTCGGTTCGAATCTCCTGGTGCGCGACGGCGGCGTGCCGGGCGTTGTACTGCGCCTCGGGCGCGGCTTCGCCGGCATCGACGCGACAGGCACACGCGTCACGGCGGGTGCGGCCGCGCTCGATATCAATGTCGCGACGCAGGCGGCCGAAGCCGGCATCGCCGGCCTCGAATTTCTTTCCGGCGTGCCCGGCACGATCGGCGGCGGCATGCGCATGAACGCCGGCGCCTACGGCACCGAGCTCGGCGACCGGCTGATCGAGGGCGAGATCGTCGACGGCCATGGCACGCTCCGCCGCCTGACGCGTGACGAATTCGGCTTCGGCTATCGCCATTGCGCGCTGTCGGCGGACACGATCTTCCTGTCGGCGACGCTCGAGGGCTCCCTGGGGGGCTCCCTCGGGGGCAGCGCCGGCGATCCGGCCGCGATCCGCGCGCGCATGGCCGAGATCCGCAATGCGCGCGAAGCGAGCCAGCCGATCCGCACCCGCACCGGCGGTTCGACCTTCGCCAACCCGCGCGACGGATCGGGCCGCAAGGCGTGGGAACTGATCGACGCGGCCGGCTGCCGGGGTCTGCGGGTCGGTGGCGCGCAGGTTTCGGAACTGCATTGCAACTTCCTCGTCAACAGCGGCACCGCGACCGCCGCCGATCTCGAAGCGCTGGGCGAGGAAGTGCGCCGCCGCGTGCGCGCGCAGGCCGGCATCGAACTCGAATGGGAAATCCGCCGTATCGGCGTGCCGGCTGCCGGCCACTCCGCCGAGGGGAGGATCGCATGAAGCGCGTCGCGGTCATCATGGGCGGCATCTCGCCCGAGCGCGACGTGTCGCTGACCAGCGGGAAGGCCTGCATCACGGGGCTGCGCGAGGCGGGTTACGACGTATACGACATCGATGTCGGCGCCGATATCCGCGCGCTGGTCGCAGCCCTCGATCCGGCGCCGGATGCGGTCTTCAACGCGCTGCACGGATCGAACGGCGAAGACGGGCGGGTGCAGGGCCTGCTCGAACTGTTGCGCATCCCCTATACGCATTCGGGCGTGCTTGCCTCGGCGATCGCCATGGACAAGACGATGGCGAAGACGATGTTCGCCGCCGCCGACCTGCGCTGCCCGGACGGGCGGCTCGCCAGCCTGGCCGAACTGCGCAAAGGCGATCCGCTGCCGCGTCCGTTTGTAATCAAGCCGAACGACGAAGGCTCGTCGGTCGGCGTGCGCATCGTGGTGGAAGGCGACAACGCGCCGCTGCTGCCGGCGGACTGGCCCTATGGCGAGACGGTGCTGGTCGAGCCCTATATCCCCGGCCACGAACTGACCGTCGCTGTGATGGCCGGACGGCCGCTCGCGGTCACCGAGCTCAGGCCGCATCAGGGCTTCTACGACTACACCGCCAAATATACCGACGGCAAAACCGAGCATCTGATTCCAGCACCCATCCCCGACATCGTCGCGGAAGCGGCGATGGAGATGGCGCGGATCGCGCATCGCACGCTCGGCTGCCGCGGCGTCTCCCGCGCCGACCTGCGCTGGGACGACCGGCAGCGCGGCAGCGAGGGGCTCTATCTGCTCGAGGTCAACACGCAGCCCGGCATGACGCCGCTCTCGCTCGTGCCGGAACAGGCGGCGCATTGCGGCATCGGTTTCCCGGAGCTGGTCGGCTGGATGGTGGAGAACGCACGATGCGACGGGTAACGAAGAAGACCACGCGCAAGACGCCGCCGCGCCGGCGCGCGCCGCGTCGGATGCCTGCGCGCACGGTCATGCTGCTCGGCGGCGGCGGTTCCCTGCTCGCGATTACGCTGGGCGGCTGGCTGTTCTGGCCGGGCGAGTGGCTCGCAACGCAGCAGGCCACCCTCGAAGCCGACGCACTGGCGTTCAGCGCCGAGATCGGCCTGCGCATCGATCGCGTCACCGTCGAAGGCCGGCACGAGACGCCGGCGGAAGTTCTGATCGCCGCGGTCGAACATGAAGCCGGCGAGCCGATCCTCGCGGTCGATGCGGAGGCGCTGCGGCTGCGGCTCGAAGAGCTTCCTTGGATTCGCCGTGCCATGGTCGAACGGCTGCTGCCCGGCGAGATTCGCCTCACCATCGAAGAACGCGTGCCGATGGCGCTCTGGCAGCGCGACGGCCGCTATCACCTGGTCGATCGCTACGGCGACACCATGCCGGTCGCGGACGTTTCGAAATACACCGGCATGATCGTGCTGACCGGCACCGATGCCCCGGCGAATGCGCAGGCGCTGCTTGCATTGCTGGCGCTCGAACCCGAACTCGGCGCGCGCGTGGTCGCGGCGCAACGGGTCGGCGCGCGGCGCTGGAACCTGCGGCTCGACAACGGCGTCGACATTCGCCTGCCGGAAGAAGAAGCGGCCTCGGCCTGGCGCGCGCTTGCCGACATGGAACGCGACGAAGGGCTGCTCGACCGTGACCTCGTAATGATCGATTTGCGGACACCCGACCGTCTCGTGGTCCGGCTGTCGCCGGCAGCGGCTGAGCTCCGGCGGACACCGGGCGACGACACCTGATCGGGATTCGAATGGGGAGATGACGAACGTGGGCAAAAGGAAACCGAAAATCGCGACACGGCACGGTGTGATTGCCGCGCTCGATGTCGGCACGACCAAGGTCTGCTGTTTCATCGCCCGGCTGGACGAGGACGGCAACCCGCGCGTGACCGGCATCGGCCACCAGATCTCCGACGGCGTGCGCGGCGGCACGATCGTCGATATGGAAGCGGCCGAGAGCGCGGTGCTGAGCGCCGTGCATGCGGCCGAACAGATGGCGGGCGAGACCATTCACGAGGTCGTCGTCAACATCTCGGGCGGCTATCCGACCTCGCACACGGTCGGCGTCGAGGTTCTGATCGCCGGCCACGAAGTCTCGGACGGCGACCTGCGCCGCGTGCTCGATCAGGGCAACATGCTCGACGGGACCGGCGAGCGCAGCCTGATCCACTCGATCGCGGTCGGCTACACGATCGACGGCAGCCGCGGCATCCGCGATCCGCGCGGCATGTTCGGCGAACGGCTCGGCGTCGACATGCATATCGTCACCGCGGCTTCGGGCGCGGTGCGCAATCTCGCGAACTGCATCGGCCGCTGCCATCTCGACATCAAGGCGATGGTCGTCTCGTCCTACGCGGCAGGCCTTGCCTCGCTGGTCGACGACGAGCGCGATCTCGGCGTGACCGTCGTCGACATGGGCGGTGGCGCCACGACCATCGCGGTCTTCTTCGACGGCAACGTGGTCTATACCGACATGGTGCCGGTCGGCGGCGCGCATGTGACCAACGACATCGCGCGCGGCCTGTCGACGCCGCTCGCGCATGCCGAACGCATGAAGACGCTCTATGGCAACTGCATGCCTTCGCCGAGCGACGAGCGCGAGATGATTACCGTGCCGCTGGTCGGCGAGGAAGATCTGGCCGCCGCGAACACGATGCCGAAATCGATCCTGACCGGGATTATCCAGCCGCGGCTCGAGGAGACCTTCGAGCTCGTTCGTGGCCGCCTCGAACAGAGCGGTTTCGACCGGCTCGCCGGCCGCCGCGTCGTTCTGACCGGCGGTGCGAGCCAGCTTCAGGGCGTGCGCGATCTCGCGGCGCTCGTGCTCGACAAACAGATTCGTATGGGACGCCCGCTCCGCGTGAGCGGTCTGGCCGAGTCGACCGGCGGCCCGGCCTTTGCCACCTGTGCCGGCCTCGTTGTCTACGCGCAGCAGACGGCCGACCGGCCGCCGCTGCCCGCAGGCATGGGGATGAGAGAGGAACCGGACGGCCTGATCGGCCGCGTCGGTCACTGGTTTCGCGAAAACTTTTGAGAGGGGACGGGCCCGGAAGCCCGAAGCATCCGGGCGCGACGTGACGAGCGGCGATTTCGCCGGCGAATTATCGACATAGAGGAGACGGAGGCCTCGCTATGACACTGAATCTATCGATGCCCAACAAGGCGCATGAGATCAAGCCGCGGATTACCGTGGTCGGCGTCGGCGGTGCCGGCGGTAACGCAGTCAACAACATGATTCGCTCCAACCTGGAGGGGGTGGAGTTCATCGTCAGCAACACCGATTCGCAGGCGCTCGCGCAATCGCTGTGCGAACGGCGTCTGCAGCTCGGTACCACCATCACCCAGGGCCTCGGTGCCGGTTCGCGGCCCGATGTCGGACGGGCGGCGGCGGAAGAGTCGCTCGAATCGGTGATCGAGAATCTGAGCGGCAGCAACATGGCGTTCATCACCGCGGGCATGGGCGGCGGCACCGGTACCGGTGCAGCGCCGGTCATCGCGCGGGCTGCGCGCGAGCACGGCATCCTGACCGTCGGCGTCATCACCAAGCCCTTCCATTTCGAGGGCATGCACCGGATGGCGATCGCCGAAAGCGGGATCGAAGAGCTGCAGCAATATGTCGACACGCTCATCATCATCCCGAACCAGAACCTGTTCCGGATTGCGAACGAGAAGACGACGTTCGCCGACGCCTTCGCGATGGCGGACCAGGTGCTCTATTCGGGCGTGCGCGGCGTCACCGATCTGATGGTGATGCCGGGCCTGATCAATCTCGACTTCGCCGACATTCGCGCGGTGATGACCGAGATGGGCAAGGCGATGATGGGCACCGGCGAAGCGAGCGGCGACAACCGGGCGATCGACGCGGCGGAAGCGGCGATCTCGAACCCGCTGCTGGACGATGTCTCGATGAAGGGCGCACGCGGTGTGCTCATCAACATCACGGGCGGTCCCGACCTCACGCTGTTCGAGGTCGATGCCGCGGCAACCCGCATCCGCGAGGAAGTCGATCCCGAGGCTAACATCATCTTCGGTTCGACCTTCGACGAATCGCTCGACGGAAAGGTCCGCATCTCGGTGGTGGCAACCGGCATCGAAGCGATGGCATCGGCGATGCCGCGGCCTTCGAGCCTCGCGCTGGTCGCCGATCGCGGGCGTGTCACCCGCACCCCGGCACAGCCGGTCGGCGAGGCCATGCGTCGGCCACAGCCGGCGCCGGTTGTCGCAGCCCGGCCGATCGCCGAGCCGGCGGCGATGCCGGTCGCGGAACCGTTCGTCGCGTCGATCGAAATGCCGGCAGATGTCGTGGCCGCGTTGCCAATCGAACAGCGGGCCGAACCGGCGCGTCCGGCGGCGGCGCAGGATGCGGTCATCGCGGCCGAGAGCCACGACGAACCACGTCTCGAACCGCGTCTCGAACCGATCGGCGAACCGGCGGCGGAGCAGTACGATCCGATCCCGCAGCTCGAACCGATGGCGCCGGCCAACCAGCCGCGCACCATGGTCGAGCCCGGGATCGAGCGCGCGGTTGAGCTGGCGGCCGAACCCGCCGTCGCGACCGATCTGCCGCGGCGTCCGGCCTTCCTCACCCGCGCGCCGGTCGTTCCGCCGCTGCGGGCCGAGCGGGCCGAACCGTCGCCGCAGCCGGCAGCGTCGCCCGCAGTCGCCGTTCGTACGGCGGATGGCGGACCGGCGGCCGAAGCTCGGCGGATCTCGAACCTGTTCTCGCGTGTGACCGGTACCACGGCCCTGTTCGGCCGCGGCGCACCGGCCCGCACCGAGACGGCAGCACCGGCAGCGGAACGTCCGGCCCCGCGTGAATCGGCCCCGCGTGAATCGGCCATGCCGGCGCCGCGGATGATGCCGGCGACCGCGGCAGCTCCGGCCGCCGCACCGGCCCGTGTCGCGATGCCGACGGTTCGGACGGCCGCAGCGTCCCATCCGGTGATGCAGCAGCCGATGAGTGCGGCACCGATGGCGGCAACGGCGCAGGCGGCGGCGATCCAGCCGCAGCCGGCACCGGCACAAGCGATGGCGGCCCCTGCCATGTCTGCCCCGGCGATCCCGCCGGTGCAGCAGCAGCGGCTTGCCGGTCTCGACTCGCGCGAGCGGATTGCGACCAGCCGGACGGAGGAAGCCCAGCTCGACATCCCGGCCTTCCTGCGCCGTCAGGCGAACTAACCGGAATTCCCGGGCCGTGGGGCGCGGTG
>JBBDMS010000020.1:12437-31569 GCA_040878185.1 Dongiaceae bacterium
GGGCCGGCGCCGAGGTTCGACCCTCGGCGGCGGCAACCTCCCTGAACTGGGGCGCCCGTCGGGCGTCCCTTTTTTTCGCGCATCGAAGACCGGGCGAATCCGGGCGCCTCGAATCCGGGCGCCTCAAAAGTCAGGTGGCGGCGGAGCGTGAGCCGCATACAATGTTCCGCGACACTCCCCCGATGCCGGAGCACAACCTTGCTGCCAGCGCCGCGTTTTCTCTTCGTGACCGTCAACCAGCGCTGCAATCTGCGCTGCCAGCATTGCTATTTCTGGCAGCGCGACGACGACGACCGGCCGAACTACATGTCGCAGCCCCATTTGCATGAGGTGATCGGCGAGTTCGCCGAGATGAGCCCCGGCGGCAATATCGTCATCTGCGGCGGCGAGCCGATGCTCGATCTGGAAATCTATTTTGGCATTGCCGGGACCTGCCGGCGGCTCGGCCTCAACGCCATTTCTGTCGTCAACGGCACGCGGATTCGCAGCGACTCTATGGCCGAGCGCATGGTGCGGGAAGGTCCGCACGAGATCTCGATTTCGCTCAACAGCCAGCGCGCCGATCTGCACGACGAAACGCGCGGCATTCCGGGCGCCTTCGACAAAGCCGTGCAGGCGCTGCGTCTGCTGCTCGCGGCGCGGCGGCGGTTGCGCAGCAACGATACGCGCATCTATGTCATGGGGCTGATCTTCGATCGGAATTATCGCGAGATCGACGCGTTCTACGATTTCGTCATCAACGATATCGGCGCCGACAAACTGAAACTCAATTTCCTGCAGCCGGCCTTCGGACAGGCGGATGAGATCGATCCGTTCTTTGCCGACCATCACGGCGTCGATCCCGACGAGATCGGCGCGATCATCGCGCGCTGCGACGACAAATACGCCCTCGGGCTCAATCCCGAATGGCTACACCAGGTGAAGATGTATTTCCGCTCGCTCGGCACGGTTCAGGATATCGCGCGCGGCTGGGGCTCCGACGGACGCACGGAAGAGCATATCTGCAACACCTACGACCGTAACATCATGGTCAACGAATACGGGATGGCCCGGTTGTGCTTTTCGACCGGGTTCCCCGGCATCCAGCTTCGCGAGCCAGGCGACCTCCGCCATTTCTGGTACGGAGCGGAGCCAATCCGGGCGGCGATGCGTCAATGCAACCGGTTCTGCGGCATCAGCCACAGCGTGCGGCGGGCGACCAGCAGCACAGCCTCGATCGGGAAGACCCTGCCGGTTGCCTGAGCGGTCCCCGCCGGGTGCCGGCCCGGGCCGAATTTCCCTGTGCTGTCATTCGCTTGAGCAGATCGGGCGCTTGAGCCGGGTCGGGCCCCGCCGGTATAATGAGCCTTGGCCGCTCGCGCCCCGCCTGGGCGGCCTGGCTGTGAAAAGACCCGAAGGATTGCGCCGGCCCATGATCCCGAAGTGCCGTTCGAGCCTGCGCGGCAGCCGCCGCCTCCTCCTTGCGTTCAGTTTCCTCGCGATCGCCGCCTGCTCGAGCGACGAAGAGGAGATTCCGGAGACCCCGGCGGAAGAGCTCTACTACACCGCCTTCGTGACGATGCACGACGACAAGCTCGAAACGGCCGCCAAGATGTTCGAGGAGGTCGAGCGCCAGCATCCTTATTCGCGCTGGGCGACCCAGGCGCAGCTCATGGCCGCCTATGCCTATTACCTCGACGATTCCTACGACGATGCGACCATCGCGCTCGAACGGTTCATCGAGCTGCATCCCGGCAACCGCAGCGCGCCCTACGCCTATTATCTGCTGTCGCTCTGCTATTACGACCAGATCACCGACGTCGGTCGCGACCAGCGCAACACCGAGCTCGCGCTGGAATCGCTGGCGCAGGTCGTGGCGCGCTTTCCCAACACCGACTATGCGCGCGACGCCTCGCTCAAGATCGACCTGACGCAGGACCATCTCGCCGGCAAGGAGATGGAGATCGGGCGCTATTACCAGATGCAGGGTCAGCATCTCGCTGCGATCAACCGCTATCGGCGCGTGATCGACCGGTTCCAGACAACGACCCATGTGCCCGAAGCGCTGCATCGGCTGGTCGAGAGCTATCTCGCGCTCGGCGTTGTCGAGGAGGCGCAGCAGACCGCTTCCGTGCTCGGTCACAACTTCCCGGGCAGCGACTGGTACCAGGACAGTTACGCGCTCCTCGTCGAGCGCGACCTGGAGCCGATCGAGCCGATCGACGAATCCGGCGGCCTGTTCTAGTCCCGCGATGCTGCGCCGCCTGTCGATCCGCAATGTGGTGCTGATCGACCGGCTGGATTTGTCGTTCGAATCCGGCCTGTCGGTTCTCACGGGCGAAACCGGCGCCGGCAAATCGATTCTCCTCGATGCGCTGGGCCTCGCACTCGGCCGCCGTGCGGAAAGCGGGTTGCTGCGCAACGGCAGCGATGCGGCGACTGTGAGCGCCGAGTTTTCCTTGCCGGCCGGCCATCGCGTCCTCGCCATGCTCGAGGAGCAGGCTTTGCCGGTCGACCCGGTCTTGATCCTGCGCCGGCAGCTTAGCGCCGATGGACGGAGCCGCGCCTTCATCAACGACGAAACGGTCAGCATCGGCCTCTTGCGCCGTGTCGGCGATGCGCTGGTCGAAATCGCGGGGCAGTTCGAAAGCCACGGCCTGCTCGATCCGGCGACGCACGCCGATCTGCTCGACGCGTTTGCCGGGCATGCCGCCGACGTTGACCGGATGCGCGCCGGCTGGCGCGAATGGCGCAGCACGGTCGCCGCACGCGAAGCAGCGGAAGCGCAGCTCGTCAGCGCACGGCGCGAGGAAGCGTTTCTCCGTCATGCGGTCGCCGAACTGACGGCGATGGACCCGAAACCGGGCGAGGAAGCGCAACTCTCGGAAGAACGGACGCGGCTGATGAATGCCGAGAAGCTCGGCGAGGCCGTCCAGGGCGCGCTCGGCGAACTGATCGGCGAGCGCGGCGCCGACAACCAGCTCGCCGGGGCGCAGCGCCGCCTCGACCGGATCGCCGACAAAGCGGGCAAGGCGATCGAACCGGCGATATCGGCCCTCGATCGGGCGGCGAACGAACTGGCCGAGGCGATCCGCGAATTGCAGCGCGCGGCGATCGATCTTGAAGCCGATCCGCGCCGCCTCGAAGCGGCGGAGGAGCGGCTGTTCGCGATCCGCGATCTCGCGCGCAAGCATGGGGTCGATGCCGATGCGCTGGCCGCACATGCGGCAAGCCTCGCGGAGAAACTGGCGGCGCTCGACGACGAAGGCGGGCGGCTTGCGACACTCTCGCGGGCGGAAGCAGCGGCGCGCGATGCCTATCGGGCGGCGGCCGCATCCCTGTCCAAGGGGCGCATGACAGCGGCCCGGAAGCTCGACAAGGCGGTCAACGGCGAATTGCCGCCGCTGAAACTGGAGCGCGCGCGGTTCGCCACGAAACTCGATCGGCTCGAGGAAAACGACTGGAACGAAAACGGCATCGATCGCATTGCCTTCGAGATCGCGACCAATCCCGGCAGCGAGCCCGGCGCGCTGGCGAAGATCGCCTCGGGCGGCGAGCTCGCGCGATTCATGCTTGCGCTCAAAGTCGTGCTGGCCGCGTCCGATCCGGTACCCACGTTGGTGTTCGACGAGGTCGACGCGGGGATCGGTGGTGCTACCGCCGCCGCGGTCGGCGCACGGCTGGCGCGCCTCGCGGATTCGGTCCAGGTGCTGGTGGTGACGCATTCGCCGCAGGTCGCTGCGCGCGGCCTGCATCACTGGCGGGTCGAGAAGCAGGCAAAGGACGGCAGCGCACTCACCATGGTCGAACCGCTCGACGATGCCGGGCGGCGCGAGGAGATCGCGCGCATGCTGTCGGGCGCACGCATCACCGATGCCGCCCGCGCGCAGGCCGAACAACTGATCGCGGGCGGCGGCGCATAATGGCCAAAGGCACTGCGACGATCGCCCCCGATAAACTGAGCGCGGCCGATGCGAAGGCCGAGCTTGCTCGGCTCGCGCGCGAGATCGCGCGGCACGACCAGCTCTATCATCAGGACGACGATCCCGAGATCAGCGACGCCGAATACGATGCGTTGCGCCAGCGCAACGCGGCGATCGAGCAGCTTTTCCCCAAACTGGTGCGGGCCGACAGCCCGAGTTTGAAGGTCGGCGCCGCCCCCGCGGCCGGGTTTTCCAAGGTCGCGCATCGCCGTCCGATGCTCTCGCTCGAGAACGGCTTTACCGAAGAAGACGTCGCCGATTTCTTCGCCAGGATCCGGCGGTTCCTGAAACTAGGCCCCGACGATCCGATCGATATCGTGGCCGAACCGAAGATCGACGGCGCATCGGCGTCACTGACCTACGAGAACGGCGCCTATCGGCTGGGCGCGACGCGCGGCGATGGCAGCGTCGGCGAAGACGTGACCCGCAACATTGCGACGATCGGCGACGTGCCGCAGAAGCTGAAGGGCCGCAACACGCCGGCGCTGCTCGAGCTGCGCGGCGAGGTTTACATGACGCGGCAGGATTTCATCGCGATGAACGAACGCCGCGCCGCGGCCGGCGAGCCCTTGTTCGCCAATCCGCGCAATGCGGCCGCCGGCAGCCTGCGTCAGCTCGATCCGCAGGTAACGATGAGCCGGCCGCTGCATTTCTTCGCCTATTCCGAAGGCGACAGCGACGGCGCGCTCGATCGCATCAAGACGCAGTGGGAATTCCTCGAACAGCTTCGCGCCTGGGGCTTTGCGGTCAATCCGCTGGCGCGACGCTGCGCAACGCCGGACGAGGCGCTCGCCTATCATCGCGAGCTGGCGGCAGAACGCGCCACCCTGCCCTATGACATCGACGGCGTCGTCTACAAGGTGAACCGGCGCGACTGGCAGCAGCGGCTCGGCCTCGTCAGCCGCGCGCCGCGCTGGGCGCTGGCGCATAAATTCCCGGCCGAGCAGGCCGAAACGATTCTGGAAAAGATCGACATCCAGGTCGGCCGCACCGGCGCGCTCACCCCCGTCGCGCATCTGAAGCCGATCAATGTCGGCGGCGTCGTGGTGGCGCGCGCAACGCTCCATAACGAGGACGAGATCGCGCGCAAGGATATCCGCGAGGGCGACAGCGTCATAATCCAGCGCGCCGGCGACGTCATTCCGCAGGTCGTGCAAGTCGTGCTCGCGAAGCGGCGGAAGGGCGCGCGCAAATTCAGGATGCCCGAGACCTGTCCGGTCTGCGGCAGCCATGCGATCCGCGAACCCGACGAGGTCGTGCGGCGCTGCACCGGCGGGCTCATCTGCCCGGCGCAGGCGGTCGAACGGCTCAAGCATTTCGTCAGTCGCGGCGCGTTCGATATCGAGGGCTTCGGCGCGAAGCACATCCAGGCCTTCCGGGAAGACAAACTGGTGCAATCGCCGGCCGATATCTTCCGGTTGCACAAGCGGCGCGACGAGATCGAGGATCGCGAAGGCTGGGGCAAGCAATCGGTCGAGAAGCTGCTGGCCGCGATCGAGCAGCGCCGCCAGATCGGGCTCGACCGCTTCATCTATGCGCTCGGCATCCGCCAGGTCGGCGAAGCGACCGCGAAATTGCTCGCGCGCAACTACCAGTCACTCAAGGCCCTGCGCGCCGCGATGAAAGAGGCGCAGGACGAAGAGAGCGAAGCGTTCCGCGAGCTCGACAATATCGAGGGCATCGGTCCGTCGATGGCAGCCGACATCGTCGGCTTCTTCGGCGAACCGCATAACCTCGAGGCGCTCGACGATCTCACCTCGGAAATCGGGGTCGAGGACGCGAAGCTGCCGACCGTGAGCGGCTCCAGGGTCGCGGGCAAGACGGTGGTCTTTACCGGCTCACTGGAGACGATGACCCGCGACGAGGCGAAGGCGCGCGCGGAAACGCTTGGCGCCAAGGTCGCCGGGTCGGTCTCGAAGAAGACCGACTATCTCGTGGTCGGCGCCGATGCCGGCTCGAAGGCGAAGAAGGCAGCCGAACTCGGCGTCACGACGCTCACCGAGCAGGAATGGCTCGCGCTGATCGGCGGCTGATCCGCCGCTAGCCCGCCGTCAAAGGCCGGGTTGCCTCTGCGAGCCACGCCGCCGTTTCTGCGTCAACAAAGGGTGTCACCGCCTCGCGCACCCGCGCGTGATAAGAATCGACCCACGCGATTTCGGCGGCCGTGAGCAAAGAAGGTTCCATCAGATTGCGATCGAGCGGCACCAAAGTCAGCGTTTCGAAGCCAAGCATCTTGCGCTCTTCGACGGTCCCGGCGGCGGGCGGCGATTCGACCACCTCGACCAGATTCTCGATGCGGATGCCGTAGGCGCCGGTCTTGTAGTAGCCGGGCTCGTTCGAGATCACCATGCCCGGACGCAGCGCAATCTGGTTCGGCACTTTCGAAATACGCTGCGGCCCGTCATGCACGCCGAGATAACTGCCGACACCATGGCCGGTGCCATGATCGTAATCGAGGCCGAGCTGCCAGAGCGGCGCGCGCGCCAGCGTATCGAGCTGGCTGCCGCTGGTCCCTTGCGGAAAGCGCGCCGTCGCGATTGCGATGTGGCCCTTGAGCACGCGCGTGAACCGGTCGCGCATTTCGGCGCTCGGCGTGCCGATCGCCAACGTGCGCGTGATGTCGGTCGTACCGTTCAGATATTGCGCGCCGGAATCGAGCAGGAACAGTTCGCCCGATTGCAGATGGCGACTGGTTTCCGGCGTCGCATGATAATGCACGATCGCGCCGTTCGGACCGGCCCCGGCGATCGTGTCGAAACTCAGATCGCGGAACAAAGGATCTTCGCTGCGGAACGAGGCGAGCTTTTCGGCGACCGCCACTTCATGCAGCGCCTCGCCCGGCGTCTGGCGCGAGAGCCAGCTAAGAAACCGCGCCATCGAGGCGGCATCGCGGCGATGCGCGTCGCGCATGCCTTTGCGTTCGGTCTCGTTCCGGATTGCGCGCGGCAGGGCGCAGAGATCGCGCTCGAGCGCGACCGCCGCATTGGCCTTGCGCAGCCGCTCCGCGATCCAGACCGATACGCTGGCGCGGTCGCACAGCACGTTCTCGCCATCGGCACCAAGCTTGTCGAGCGCGGCACCTAGCGCCTCCACCGGTTCGATGCGCACGGCGTTGCCGAGATGCTGCCGCGTCGCCGCGGTCAGCTTCAGCGGTTCGACATAGAGTTCGATGCGCGCGTCCTGATGGACGACCGCAAAGGAGAGCGGCAGCGGCGTGCGCGCGACGTCGCCGCCGCGGATGTTCAGCAGCCAGGCGATCGCCGCCGGATCGGAAATGACCGCCGCCGTCGCACCGCCCTTGGCCAGAGACGTTGCGATCTCGGTGCGCTTGTCGGCCGAGGATCGGCCGGCGAACTCCTCCGGATGCGGCACCACCGGCGCAATCGGTGCTGCCGGCTGATCGGTCCAGATCTCGTCGACCGGATTCTGCTCGACCGGCACCAGCGTGCCGCCGCGCGGCGCGATCGCCTTGCGGATGGTGTCGAGCTGGTCGGGCGTGTGCAGCCACGGGTCGTAACCGAGCGTGCCGCCGGACGGCAGATGTTCGGCGAGCCAGTCGATCGGCGGCTCGTCGCTGATATGGCGCGGTTCGAACAAAGCGAGGTCGGCCTGCTGGCGAACCTGGAGGGTGTAACGGCCGTCGACGAAGACGGCCGCACGATCCGTCAGCACGATCGCCATGCCGGCCGAGCCGCTGAAGCCGGTCAGCCAGGCGAGCCGTTCGGCCCGCGGCGGGATGTATTCGTTCTGCTGCTCGTCGGCATGGGGGATCAGAAACCCGTCCAGCCCGCGTCGCGCCAGCGCGGCGCGGAGGGCGACCAGCCGCTCCGCCGGCCCCGGACGGGCCCGCGCGGGCGTTACAACGGCGCCATGCAGGCGGCGCAAGGCTTCGGCCAGATCGGGGCTCGGATGCTCGGAAACCAGCCGCATCCACGCCTCGGGATCGTTACCGACGGGGGCGCCGGCAACCCCGGCCAGCAGGCGCCGCAGGCGGGCCTCGTCCAGGCCGGGTCCTGCCTCGCGCAGGACGGTCGAAACAGCGCCCGGATCCAGCATGAGTGCTGATTTTGCAGTCGATTCGAGGGTCGGCGGGGTCATCGGGAGCCTTTCGGGGTTGCGCGATCCTGCCCGACTTGCGACCCAATCAGGCCCGAAACCGACCTTGTTTTTTGCATCGCAGCATTAAGGATAAATGAAGGAAACATGGAGGAAATCCTCGCTATGCTCGCATTGCATTACTGCAATGCGGGAAACCCCCTGACCGGGTGGAAAACGGGTCCCTATATTCCGCTTACAAGATTGGCGAAAGGCGCCAACCCACGGTTTTTCAGGGGAAACACAGACAATGGCAAGGTTTACGGATATGGAAAAGGTGGAAGTCTCGCGCGCCAAGGCCGCGACACCCCTTCTTGAGGACAGTTTCGGCAGCGCCTTCGCGCGTCTGGCCGCGTCGGTTCGCCGGCGTATCGCGCATGGCGCACGCCGCCGCGCCGTCGCCCACGAGCTCAACTCGCTGAGCGAGCGGATGCTGGCCGATCTTGGCCTGACCCGCATCGATGTTCCGGCCAAGGCGGCCGAGGCCGCCCAGCACCGGTTCCCGGTGACGGGGTCGGTCGCGACCGATCTGGTTGCGTTCGTCCGCTCGGGCATCGTTCGCCCGCTGCAGGGCTGGACGATGCGTCGCGGCGCCGAGCGCCATCTGCGCGCGCTCGACGATCGGATGCTCGCCGATATCGGCATCGTGCGCAGCGACATCACGGCGATCGTCCGCTCGATGCAGATGAGCGAGGCGGCTATCGAAACCGGCTTCGACGTGGTTCGTCCGATCCGGGTGTGGAACCGCTCGCGGCTCGCCTTCAAGCAGCTTGCGGCATACGACGATCGCATGCTCGACGATATGGGTCTGGTGCGCGGCGATATCGATTGGGTCACCGAGACTCTCGCGACCCGGTCGGTCACGGCCAACGGCAATCGCGCGGCACACGCGGCGTAATTTCGTTCCTGTCTATTTGTCGGAACGGCGGCCCTTCCCCTGGGGCCGCCGTTTTCTTTTGCCCGTCTTCTGCAGCACAAGAATCGGCCAGTCGCCTTCCTGATGGCGATCGATAAGGGTGAAGCCCGCAGCGTCATGCGCGGCGAGGATCGCGTCTTCCTGCGGCGCCAATAATCCCGCCAGAATCGCAACCGCGCGCGGCCCTGTATGCCGCGCGAGCCCGGGTGCGAGCCGGATCAGCGGCCCTGCCAGAATATTCGCCGTCACCAGATCGTAAGGCCCGCCTTCGCGCACCGCGCGGCCGGCATAGCCGTGGCTGCGTACGCAGCGGACCTCATCCGACATGTTGTTCGCCGCGACGGTTTCTCGCGCGACCGCAACCGCGGTCGGATCGGTGTCGGCCGCGATGGCCGGCACATCCCAGAGCCGCGACGACGCCATTGCCAGGACACCCGTACCGCAGCCGAGATCCAATGGTCTGCGAAAGCGGAAGCCGCGCCGCGCCAGCCGGTCGAGCGCGAGCAGGCAGCCGCGCGTCGTCTCGTGATGGCCGGTGCCGAAGGCGAGCCCGGCATCGACCAGAAACGGGATCGTGCCGCGCGGCCGCTTCAGCGCGACATGGCTGCCGTGAACGAAGAACCGGCCGGCACGAACCGCCGGCATCTGGCGCTGGATTTCGTCGAGCCAATTCCGCTGCGGCAGGCGCCGGATCGCGCGCGGATAACGCGCGGCACCGATCGACGCCAGCAGCCCGCGCAACCTGTCGACGTCGGGTTCGGCATCGTAGATCGCTTCGATCCGCCAGGCCGCCCCGCCGCGATGTTCGAAACGGGTCAAGGCGAGCGCGTCGGGTTCGAGCACCGTCTCGATCGCCTGCATCACCATCGGTGCCGTATCGCCGGGCACGGTGACACGCGCGGTCCATAGACCGCCGGTGGTCGTGCGCATCGCCTCAGCCGGCTTTCTCGGCCGGCACAAGGAAGCTCGCCATCACCTTCTTGCTGCCGGCCTTGTCGAACTCGATCTGCAGTTTGTCGCCGTCGGTCGCGATCACGCTGCCATAGCCGAATTTCATGTGAAACACGCGCTGGCCGACATCGTAATCGACGTTCGACGGGCGCGGCGTCGCATGGAACGAAATGCCGCCCTCGCCGAGATGACGGCGGCGCGAACCCGGCGACTGGCGCCAATCGCCGAAGCCGGTCCCCGGTGCCGCAGCCCCGGGATCGAGACCGATCTCGATATCGCGCTCGGTATTGTCGGCGGGCAGTTCCTCGACGAAGCGCGAAGGCAGCGAGCTCTGCCAGAGATTGTAGAGCCGGCGGTTCGCCGCATAGGACACGAACACGCGACGGCGCGCGCGCGTGATGCCGACATAAGCGAGCCGGCGCTCTTCCTCGAGCCCGGCAATGCCGGTTTCGTCGAGCGCGCGCTGATGGGGAAACAGCCCCTCCTCCCAGCCCGGGAGAAACACCGTGTCGAATTCGAGACCTTTGGCGCTGTGCAGGGTCATCAGATTGACCATGTCGCTCGGATTGCCGCTGCCGCTTTCCATCACCAGGCTGACATGTTCGAGAAACCCGCCGAGATTTTCGAACTCGGCCATCGCCTGCACGAGCTCCTTCAGGTTTTCGATGCGCCCCGGCGCGTCCGGCGAGCGATCGGCCTGCCACATCGCGGTATAGCCGGATTCGTCGAGTACGATCTGGGCGAGCACCACATGCGAGGAACGGTCGGCCTCGGCACGCCAGCGCGCGATGTCGTCGAGCAAGGCCTTGATCGAGCGGCGCACGGCGGGCCGCAATTCGTCGGTACCCATGAGGCGCGCCGCCGCCTCGAGCAGCGGCACGCTTTGCGCCCGGCCGAACGCGTGCAGGGTCTGCATCGTCGAGGTGCCGATGCCGCGGCGCGGCACGTTGACGATACGCTCGAAGGCGAGATCGTCGGCCGGCTGATTGATGATGCGCAGATAGGCGAGCGCATCGCGGATTTCCTGCCGCTCATAGAAGCGCGGGCCGCCGACCACGCGATAGGGAACGCCGAGCGTCATGAACCGCTCTTCGAATTCGCGCGTCTGAAAGCCGGCCCGGACGAGGACCGCGATATTGCCGAGCCTGGCGCCCTTGCGCTGCTGCGCCTCGATCTCGTCGGCGACAAAGCGCGCTTCGGCTTCGCCGTCCCAGAACCCGCGGAGCTGGACCTTTTCGCCCTGATCGTCCTCGGTCCACAGCGTCTTGCCGAGCCGGCCGCTGTTCTGCGCGATCAGGCCCGACGCTGCCGCGAGGATATGGCCGGTCGAGCGGTAATTGCGTTCGAGGCGGATCACCTTGGCGCCGGGAAAATCTTTCTCGAAGCGCAGGATGTTGCCGACCTCGGCACCGCGCCAACCATAGATCGACTGGTCGTCGTCGCCGACGCAGCAAATATTGCGATGCCCCTGCGCGAGAAGACGCAGCCAGAGATACTGCGCGACATTGCTGTCCTGATATTCGTCGACGAGGATATAGCGGAAGCGCTGCTGATACTCCGCGAGCACGCCGGGATTCTTCTGGAACAAAGTCAGGCAGTGCAGCAGCAGATCGCCGAAATCGACGGCGTTCAGCGTGGCGAGCCGCTCCTGATAGAAGCGATAGAATTCGAGCGCGCGACCCTCGGCATAATCGCCCGCTTCGGCCGCCGTCACTTTCTCGGGCGTGAGGCCGCGATCCTTCCAGCGTTCGATCACCGACAGCAGGCCGCGCGCCGGCCAGCGTTTCTCGTCGATCTCGGCAGCGTGGATGATCTGCTTCAGCAGGCGGATCTGGTCGTCGGTATCGAGGATCGTGAAGTTCGGCTTTAGTCCCACCAGTTCGGGATGGCGGCGCAGCATACGGGCGGCGAGCGCATGAAAGGTGCCGAGCCACCAGCCTTCGACCGGCCGGCCGAGCAGGTTCGCGATGCGCTCCTTCATCTCGGTCGCGGCCTTGTTGGTGAACGTGACCGCAAGCAGTTCGCCGGGCCCGGCGAGACGGCCGGCGAGGATATGCACCAGCCTGGTGGTCAGAACGCGGGTCTTGCCGGTGCCGGCGCCGGCCAGCACGAGCACCGGCCCTTCGGTCGCCAGAACTGCCTCGCGCTGCTCGCTGTTGAGTGCGGCTAGATAGGCGGGCTGCGGCGCCGGGGGCGTTGCGCCGGTCATGGCGGGAGAATCGTTCATCGCCGTGCATATAGCATGCGAGAGCCCGGATCGAACCCGCCCGGGCCGGTTTTGCGAAGGTCTAAGCCGGGTCTACCGCGGGATCAGCCCCCACTCAGCCTCGCATGCGTCGCGAGCGCGCCGCGCCAGAGATAAAGCGCAAGAAGCGGCGCCGCCCTGGTACGGGTTGCATGCGGCAGATCGGGCGGATGATGGATCGGCCGGCCCGGTGCGACCGGATGCCAGGCGCCATCGCCGCGCTGCCAGAGCGCGGTACCGGCGAGCGGCACATAGATCTCCTCGGCCGGATGATGGTGCCGCGGATAGTCGTTGCCGGGCCCGAGCAGCAACAGCCCCAGCGCCAGCCCGTCATGGCGGATCAGCGGCCGCGCCTCGCGATCGTCGGGGCCGAGAATGACCGCATACCCATAACGATGGAGGAACCGGCGATGCGGCGGGCGGGCGCGATAGTTCGGATTGCGGGTCCAGACGAGATGCGGCGCGACCGCTGCCAGCGCAGGGCGCAGCGATGGCAACGCGCTCTGTTCGGCGCGCCGCCACCAGCGCGAAACCGGCAGCACGATTTGGGGCTGCGGTCGCCGTCCGATCGGCGGCAATGCGACCGGCAGCAATGAACACCAGCCCGCCGCGTCGGGTACGCCTGAATCCGCGCGGCGCAGCGTCTGCCGTACAAAACGCAGCAGGCTCGCAACCGCCGCTTCGCCCTCGCCCCGCATCTAGCGATCGACCTTTCCGCGCGGCCCGGGCCGGATTCGCCCGTCCGGCCTCTCCCGTGCAAATCTTCCCGACGGTTCCACCCTGACCCGCCCAGCCTAGCGCGGCGGACGGGCGCGGACGAGACGGTGGCCCCGCCGCTTGCGGAAACCGGGCGACGATGAATCCGGATCGCAATTGCTGAGGATGCCCAGACGTATGAGCAAGACGATCGAACGTATCGACCTGATGGATGTCAGCCCCGGCACGAAGCGGCAGTTTGTGGTGCATCGCTATGGCAGGAAGGGCGCGCGGCCCAAGGCCTATCTGCAGGCCTCGGTCCATGCCGACGAAACGCCGGGCATGCTGGTGCAGCATCATCTGATCCGGCTGCTCGACGAGGCCGATCGCGCCGGGTCCATCAAGGGCGAAATTCTCGTGGTGCCGGTCGCCAATCCGATCGGGCTCGGGCAATGGCTCAACCATCACATGGCCGGCCGCTACGAGCTCGGCGGCGGCGGCAATTTCAATCGCAACTGGCCCGATCTCTATGCCGGCCTTGCGCAGCGCGTGGCCGGAAAGCTCGGTCCGGACGCGGCCGCGAACGTCGCGACGGTGCGCGCGGCGATGGCGGAAGGTATCGAGGCGCTGACTGCGACGACGGAACTCACCAGCCTCCGGCTTGCGGTGTGCAAGCTCGCGCACGATGCCGATTTCGTCTTCGACCTGCATTGCGACGACGATTCGCTGATGCATCTCTTTCTCATTCCCGCGCACTGGCCGGATGCCGCCGATCTCGCGGCCGACATCGGCACGCGCGCGACCTTGCTGGCGGAGGATTCCGGCGGCCGGTCGTTCGACGAATCCTTTTCGACGCCGTGGACGAAACTGGCCGCTTCCGTCGGCGACAAGATTCCTGTGCCCGCCGCCTGCATGGCTGCGACGATCGAGTATCGCGGCCAGGCCGACGCCAATGACGCCCTGGCGGAGGCGGATGCGCGCGGCCTTTTCCGCTTTTTTCAGCGCCGCGGCCTCGTCGCCGGCGACGCGGGCCCGCTGCCGACCGCACTCTGCGATGCGACGATGCTCGATGCCTGCGACGTAGTCCGCAGCCCCGTCGCCGGGATCGCAACCTATCGCAAGCCGCTCGGTGCATGGATCGAGAAAGGCGAGACGATCGCCGAGATCGTCGATCCGCTGGCCGACGATCCGTTGAAGGCGCGCACGCCGGTCCTGGCGCAGACCGAAGGCATGCTGCTCTCGCGCCGCTCGCACAAGATGGTGCGGCCTGGCGACAGTCTGGCGAAAGTGGTCGGCCGCGAACCGCTCAGCTATCGCAAGGGGATGCTGCTCGAGGACTGACGTTGAGTCAGCGGCGGCGATTATCGAGCGAGATGCCGCGGCCGGATTCCGGCGGCACCGGCAGTTTGCCATGCGATTCGAGAACGCGCGCGAGCCGGCGCTGCAATTCCACCGGCATTTCGGTCACCCGCCGCTTCGTCATGTCGATATAGAGCGACATCCACTCGCAGGTGGCGGCGAGCTCGTTGCTGTCGTGATGGTACATCGACTGAAACATCCGGCAGCGCTTGGCATCGAAGCCGAGAAGCTGGGTCGTGATGCGCAGGCGATCGCCCAACAGCAATTCGCGCTGGAAGGTCAGATGGAGCTCGGCCGCGAAGCCCGACGCGTTGCGTTCGCGGATCACGTCGGGCCCGAAGCCCATCTTCTCGAAGACCGCGTCGTAGCCGAGATCGAACGCGTGGAGATAATAGGCGACGTTCAAATGTCCGTTATAATCGATCCATTCCGGGAGGACGGTGATGGCGTCGGCCACAAACGGGGTTTCGATACCGGTATCGCTGTTCTGCTGCATGGCAGGGACAATAATCGAACTTTCGGCGCGCTCAAGGGGCAAGGTTGCTGCCCTTTCGGCCTGGAAATCCGCAACGTACGCGCGTTGACAAGCTGAATTGCGCAAGCCTAGGGTTTTCACCTCATTGCGGCGGCCCTGCCCGCGACCCCGCAGGCAACCGCCAGCATTCCACGGGGAGGTCTCACAATGAAGTCCAGGCTTCTGGGGGCTATGGCGGTCATCGCCGTCGCTGCCAGCGTTTCGCTTTCAGCGAACGCAAAAACTCTCGTCTACTGCTCGGAAGGCAGTCCCGAGGGTTTCAACCCGCAGCTCTATACCGCCGGCACGACATTCGACGCCTCGTCCAAGCCGATCTTCAATCGGCTGGTCGAATTCGAGCGCGGCGGCACCACGGTAAACCCGGGCCTGGCTGAAAGCTGGGATGTGTCGGACGACGGGCTCGTCTACACCTTCCATCTTCGGTCGGGCGTGAAATTCGCCGCCAACAGCAGCTTCACGCCGACGCGCGACTTCAATGCCGACGACGTGGTGTTCAGCTTCGAGCGGCAGCTGAAGGCCGATCATCCGTATCACACGGTTTCCGGTGGCACGTATGAGTATTTCGGCGGCATGGACATGGGCAATCTGCTGGCGAGCGTCGAGAAAGTGGACGACATGACCGTCCGCTTCACGCTGACAGCGCCGGAAGCGCCCTTCATCGCCAACATGGCGATGGATTTCGCGTCGATCCTGTCGGCCGAACAGGCCGATGCGATGCTCGCAGCCGGCACGCCGGAGCAACTCGACCAGACGCCGGTCGGAACCGGCCCTTTCTCGCTGGTCGATTATCAGAAGGACGCGGTCATTCGCTACAAGGCGAACGCGGATTACTGGGCCGGGAAAGCGGAGATCGACGATCTGATCTTCGCGATCACACCCGATGCCAGCGTGCGTCTCGCCAAGCTGCAGGCCGGCGAATGCCATGTGATGCCCTACCCGAATCCGGCCGATATCGACGCGATCCGCGCCGACGATTCGATCACGGTGCTCGAGCAGGAAGGCCTCAACGTCGGCTATCTCGCGTTCAACACGCAGAAGCCACCGTTCGATAACAAGCTGGTTCGTCAGGCCCTCAATATGGCGGTCAACAAGGAAGCCATCATCGAGGCGGTGTTCCAGGGCGCCGGCCAGGCGGCAAAGAATCCGATCCCGCCGACGATCTGGTCGTACAATGACGATATCGAGGACTATCCGTACGACCCGGAACGGGCCAAGGAACTGTTGGCCGAGGCCGGTTTCGCGGACGGTTTCACGACCGACCTCTGGGCGATGCCCGTGCAGCGTCCATACAACCCCGACGCCAAGCGCATGGCCGAGCTGATCCAGGCCGACTGGGCCGCGATCGGCGTGACCGCCGAGATCGTCTCGTATGAGTGGGGCGAATATCTCGAGCGCTCCAACAACGGCGAGCATCAGACGCTGCTGCTCGGCTGGACCGGCGATAACGGCGATCCGGACAACTTCCTCCACGTGCTGCTGAGCTGTGCTGCGGCGGAAGCCGGTGCCAACCGGGCCCGCTGGTGCAACGAGGAGTTCAGCGGCCTGCTGACCCAGGCGAAGCAGATCACCGATATCGACGAGCGCACGAAACTCTATGAGGAGGCACAGGTCGTCTTCAAGGAAGAGGCGCCCTGGATCACGATCGCGCATTCGATCGTCTTCATGCCGGTGCGGAACGAGGTCAAAAACTATCTGATCGACCCGTTCGGTTCGCATATCTTCTACGGCGTCGACATCGAAGAGTAAGGGCGACAACCGGAACGTCGTTCGCAAAGACCGGGGGAGCGCCGCAAGGGCTCCCCCGCTCTTATTCCGGGCTCCCGATGCTTCGTTATATCGCCACCAAACTGGGGCTTCTGATCCCGACCTTTTTCGGGGTCACGTTGCTGACGTTCAGCATGGTTCGCCTCATTCCCGGCGATCCGGTCGAACTGATGGCCGGCGAGCGCGGCATCGCGCCCGAGCGCCATGCGCAATTGCTGGCCGAGCTCGGCCTGGATAAGCCGCTTTTGCTGCAATATTTCTATTATATCGTCGACGTACTGACCGGCGATCTCGGCAAGTCGTTCGTGACCAAGAAACCGATCCTGGTCGAATTCTTCACACTGTTTCCGGCGACGATCGAACTTTCGATCTGCGCCATCCTGTTTGCACTGATCCTCGGCGTTCCCGCCGGCATCATTGCCGCGGTCCGTCGCGGCCGCGTCGTCGACTATACGGTGATGGGCGTTTCGCTGACCGGCTATTCGATGCCGATCTTCTGGTGGGGCCTGCTGCTCATCATCCTGTTCTCGGTCAATCTCGGCTGGACGCCGGTTTCGGGCCGCATCTCGCTGATCTACTTTTTCGAGCCGGTGACCGGGTTCATGCTGATCGACACGCTGCTATCCGGTCAGGAGGGTGCCTTCCGGTCGGCGCTGCATCACCTCGTCTTGCCGACCGTCGTGCTCGGCACGATTCCGCTCGCCGTGATCGCGCGCATGACGCGCTCCGCGATGCTGGAGGTGCTGAGCGAGGATTACATCCGCACCGCGCGCGCCAAGGGGCTCAGGCCGTGGCGCGTCGTCGCGGTCCATGCGCTGCGCAATGCGATGATCCCGGTCATCACCGTGATCGGGTTGCAGATCGGCGTGCTGCTGGCCGGCGCCATTCTCACCGAAACGATCTTTTCCTGGCCGGGCGTCGGCAAATGGCTGATCGAATCGGTGCGGCGACGCGACTATGCGGCCTTGCAGGGCGGCATCCTGCTGATCGCAACCTTCATCATCCTCGTGAACCTGATCGTCGACCTGCTCTACGCGCTCTTCAATCCCCGTATTCGGCACGCGCGGCACTGACATGACAGATATCGCAACAGAACCCGAGATTCACAACGCTGACGTTCCGGGGGCCGAAATTCCGGGCGCCGACCGGCCGGTCAGGCGGCCGGTCCATCCGGCGATCGAGGTCTGGCATCATTTCCGGAAGAACTGGGGCGCCGTCGGCGGGCTGGTTATCATCGTCCTGGTCATTTTCGTGGCGATCTTTGCCGACGTCGTCGCGCCGCACTCGCCGATCGAACAGTTTCGCGATGCATTCCTGACGCCGCCGGTCTGGGCCGAGGGCGGCACGAGCAAGTTCCTGCTCGGCACGGACGATGTCGGACGCGACATGCTCTCGCGGCTGATCTACGGCGCGCGCTTCTCGCTGTTCATCGGCCTGCTGGTGGTCGTGCTCAGTCTCGGCGGCGGCATCGTGCTGGGCCTGACCGCCGGTTTCTTTCCCGGCATCATCGGCGATCTCATCCTGCGGCTGATGGACATCATGCTGGCCGTGCCATCGCTTTTGCTGGCGATCGTCATCGTCGCCATTCTCGGGCCCAGCCTGACCAATGCGGTGATGGCGGTCGCGATCGTCTACCTGCCGCATTTCACCCGCGTCTGCCGCGCGGCCGTAATCACCGAGCTGACCAAGGAGTATGTGACGGCTTCGCGCGTTGCCGGCGCGCGCCTGATGCGGCTGATGTTCAAAACCGTGCTGCCGAACTGCATGGCGCCGCTGATCGTACTGGCGACGCTCAACGTCTCCTCGGCGATCCTCGATGCCGCTGCGCTCGGCTTCCTCGGTCTTGGCGCCCAGCCGCCGACGCCGGAATGGGGATCGATGCTGGCCGATGCGCAGGAGTTCGTGAAGCGCGCCTGGTGGGTCGTGACCTTTCCCGGTCTCGCCGTGCTGATCACGGTGCTGGCCTTCAATCTCGCGGGCGACGGGCTGCGCGATGCGCTCGACCCCCGGCTGAAGCAATAGGCCCGCGATGCCGCTGCTCGAAATCCGCAATCTCTCGGTCGAGTTCCAGACGACGCGCGGCGCGTTTCATGCGGTCGAGGGGCTCGATCTGACGCTCGATGCCGGCGAGGTCCTCGGCATCGTCGGCGAGTCCGGTTCGGGCAAGAGCGTATCGATGCTGGCGGTGATGGGGCTGATCCCCTGGCCGGGTAAAGTTCGCGCCGACCGGTTGACGTTCGACGGGCGCGATCTGCTGGCAATGAGCCCGTCGGCCCGGCGCGACATCACCGGCAAGGACATCGCGATGGTGTTCCAGGAGCCGGCCACCAGCCTCAACCCGTGCTTCACCGTGGGCTTCCAGATCACGGAGGCGCTGGCGGTGCATGAAGGCGGCAGCCGCGCCGAGCGGCGGCGGCGCGCGATCGAATTGCTGGAGCAGGTCGGCATCCCGGCGCCGGAAACGCGGCTCTCGTCGTTCCCGCACCAGCTTTCCGGCGGCATGAATCAGCGCGTGATGATCGCGATGGCGATCGCCTGCAATCCGCGTCTCCTGATCGCCGACGAGCCGACGACGGCGCTCGACGTCACCATCCAGGCGCAGATCCTCG
>JBBDMS010000021.1:0-128832 GCA_040878185.1 Dongiaceae bacterium
ATCACCCAGCGCGGCTCGGCCATCTGGTCGTAGACCTTGCGCAAGGCCGGGGCCATCTTGTTGCACAGCGTACCGGCGACGATCATCACGTCGGATTGGCGCGGGCTGCCGCGCGGCACGACGCCGAAGCGGTCGAGGTCGTAGCGCGCCATGTAGGCATGCATCATCTCGACCGCGCAGCAGGCAAGGCCGAAGGTCATCGGCCAGAGCGAACCGGTGCGGGCCCAGTTGACCAGCTTGTCGAGCTGGGCGACGACGAAGCCCTTGTCGGAGAGCTCGTCCGCGACCGCCCTCGCGACCTGGTCGCGCGACGGATTTGCGATATTGGCGGTCACTCCCATTCCAGGGCTCCCTTCCGCCACTCATAGGCGAAGCCGACGGTCAGCACGCCGAGGAAGATCATCATCGACCAGAAGCCGAATACCCCGATGTCGCCGAGCGAGATCGCCCAGGGAAACAGGAACGCCACCTCAAGGTCGAAGATGATGAACAGCAGGCTGACCAGATAGAAGCGCACGTCGAAACGGCCACGCGCATCGTCGAACGCGTCGAAGCCGCATTCGTAGGGCGACAGTTTCTGAGGGTCGGGATTCTGCTTCACCACCAGGAGCGAGGCGATTACGGCGGCAGCCGCAATTCCCACCGCAATTCCCAGAAAAATCAGGATCGGCAGATATTCCCGGAGCAGGGTTTCCATTCGGGACAAATCCTCGCGCGATTACCGCGCCCGTAACTGCGTGCCGTGGGCCCGGATTCGAGCGCGCACACTATAGTGGCGCGGTGCACAGGGCGAAAGAGGCAAGCGCCTCGAAAAAGCGCCGAACGCAGCCGAAAAATTGGCGTCCGAATGGTCCGGCAAACATTCTTCGGTGGATCGCCTGACCGCGACCTGACGGGCACGGATCGGAGTGAAAGAAATGGCGCGAGCGACGGGACTTGAACCCGCGGCCTCCGGCGTGACAGGCCGGCGCTCTAACCAACTGAGCTACGCCCGCGCAACCCCTGTAAGGCGAAGGCGCCTCATGTACTGGCCGGTCCCGGTGCTGTCAAGCGGCGGGCCTGGTGGGCGATGACGGGCTCGAACCGCCGACCCTCTCGGTGTAAACGAGATGCTCTACCAACTGAGCTAATCGCCCCGCCCGGCGCATACATCGTGCGACGAAACGCTCGCATCAACAAGACGGGAGCGAACAAGACTGCGCGTGGTTTCACGAACCCTCGCATCGGCACGTCGATCGCAACCCCCGAAATGCGACCGGCCGCCCGAGGGCGGCCGGCCGGCGATCCCGTACCGACATGAGAATCAGTTAACAGCGTCCTTGAGCGCCTTACCAGCTTTGAACTTCGGCTGCTTCGAGGCCGGAATGTCGATCGGATCGCCCGTGCGCGGGTTGCGGCCTTTGCTTGCCGCGCGCGCGGCCACTGCGAATGTTCCGAAACCGACCAGACGAACTTCGGTTCCCTTTTTCAACGAGGCGGTGATGGAATCGAAGACGCAATCTACCGCTTTGGTAGCGTCGCTTTTTGAGAGACCTGTTTCGGTCGCGACGACACCTATGAGATCGTTCTTGTTCACGTGATTAACCCCCCTCTCAATCGGAAAGCCTCTGCAACGGGTATGGGATCCGGTGCGGGACGAAAATTGTAGATCGTCGTTTCCGGCCCCGTCAATCGAGGAACCGCTGATTCTCGGGGCATTTCAGCGGTTCTGACGGCCGCGACTCGGAGGTCGCGGCCGCATGAACATCAGTGGGTTACGAGCTGTGCCCGATCCTTGTCCGCCGAGTCGTCCTTCTCGATCTTGGCGACGTCGTCGACGTCGGTCCATTCGATCGCCTCGAGCGGACGAACCAGCGCGTTCTTCAGGACATCCTCGACCGAGGCGACGGGTACGATTTTCAGGCCCCGTTTTACGTTGTCCGGGATGTCGGCAAGGTCCTTTTCGTTGTCGGCCGGGATCAGGACGATCTTGATGCCGGCACGATGGGCGGCGAGCAACTTCTCCTTGAGCCCGCCGATCGGCAGCACGCGACCGCGCAACGTGATTTCGCCGGTCATCGCAACGTCGCGATGCACTGGCACGCCGGTGAGCACCGACACGATCGACGTGAGCATCGCAACACCGGCGGACGGACCGTCCTTCGGCGTCGCCCCTTCGGGCACGTGGACGTGGATGTCCTTGCGCTCGAAGATCGTCGGCTTGATGCCGAACGCCGCGGCACGCGCCTTCACGTAGCTCTCGGCTGCCTGCACCGACTCCTTCATCACGTCGCCAAGCTTGCCGGTCGCGCTGACCTTGCCCTTGCCGGGCAGCGTCACCGCCTCGATCGTCAGGATCTCGCCGCCGACCTCGGTCCAGGCAAGGCCCGTGGTCATGCCGACCATGTCCTCGTTCTCGAGCTCACCGAACCGGTAGCGCCGGACGCCGGCGAATTTGCCCAGATTTCGGCGGGTCACGGCGACCTTCTCGATCTGGTTCATCAGCAGTTCCTTGACCGCCTTCCGGGTCAGATTCGCGACCTCGCGCTCGAGGTTCCGGACGCCGGCCTCGCGCGTGTAGTAGCGAATCACATCGCGCAACGCTTCTTCCGAAATCGACCACTCGCCCTTCTTCAGGCCGTGCTCGGTCATCTGTTTCGGAATCAGATGGCGCTGTGCGATCTCGACCTTCTCATCCTCGGTGTAGCCGGGGAGGCGGATGATCTCCATACGGTCGAGCAGCGGCTGCGGCATGCGCAGCGTGTTCGCCGTCGTGAGGAACATCACGTCGGACAAGTCGTAATCGACCTCGAGATAATGATCCTGGAACGTATTGTTCTGTTCCGGATCGAGCACCTCAAGCAGCGCCGACGACGGATCGCCGCGCCAGTCCTGACCGAGCTTGTCCACCTCGTCGAGGAGGAACAGTGGATTCGAGGACTTCGCCTTCTTCATGCCCTGGATCACCTTGCCGGGCATCGAGCCGATATAGGTACGGCGATGGCCGCGCACCTCGGCTTCGTCACGCACGCCGCCGAGCGACATGCGCACGAAATTACGGCCGGTCGCCTTGGCGACCGACTTGCCGAGCGAGGTCTTGCCGACGCCGGGCGGGCCGACGAGGCAGAGAATCGGGCCCTTGATCTTGTTCATCCGCTGCTGCACGGCGAGATACTCAAGAATCCGGTCCTTGACCTTCTCCAGGCCAAAATGATCGTCATCCAGGACTTTCTTGGCGAGCCGGATGTCCTTCTTGATCTTGCTCGGCTTCTTCCACGGAATGGAAAGAATCCAGTCGAGATAGTTGCGCACGACCGTCGACTCAGCCGACATCGGGCTCATGGAGCGCAGCTTCTTCAGCTCGCCCATCGCTTTCTCGCGCGCTTCCTTGCTCAGCTTGGTCTTCTTGATCTTCTCTTCGAGCTCGGCCAGTTCATCGCGGCCGTCCTCGCCCTCGCCGAGCTCTTTCTGGATCGCCTTGAGCTGCTCGTTGAGATAGTACTCGCGCTGCGTCTTCTCCATCTGCCGCTTGACGCGACTGCGGATGCGCTTCTCGACCTGCAGCACGCCGATCTCCGCCTCCATGAAGGCGTAGATCCGCTCAAGCCGCTCGGCGACCGAATTGATCTCCAGCAGTTCCTGCTTGTCGGCGATCTTGAGACCGAGATGCGAGGCGACGGTGTCGGCGAGCTTGCTCGGCTCCTCGATCTGGTTGATCGAGACCAGCACCTCGGGCGGCACCTTCTTGTTGAGCTTGATGTACTGCTCGAACTGAGAGACGACCGTTCGCGCCAGCGCCTCGACCTCTTTCGGGTCCGGCACCTGGTCTTCGAACAACTCGACCTCGGCTTCGAAGAAGTCTTCGTTGGCGGTGTATTTGAGAATACGCGCCCGCGCGGTGCCTTCGACGAGCACCTTCACGGTGTCGTCCGGCAGCTTCAGGAGCTGCAGCACGGTACCGATCGTTCCGACGGTATAGATCTCGTCGGACTTCGGGTCGTCCTGGGCGGCGTCCTTCTGGGTGACCAGTAGAATCTGCTTGTCGTCCCGAGTCACTTCTTCAAGTGCACGAACCGATTTCTCGCGCCCTACGAAAAGCGGCACGATCATATGCGGAAAGACCACGATGTCCCGAAGGGGAAGGATCGGCAACACCTGGCCACGCTTTTCGTCTGTCATAGGTCCTCGTCGGTAAAGCGCACCGACGGAACCTTTACCGTCGGCCGCTGTTATGTGTCTCCCCAAATAATCACTGAGAGACCCCGTTCAAGGGGACGGTCAGGCGCCCGTGCCGGCGTCCTCGCGTCGTTCGGCGTAGATGTAGAGTGGCGTCGCCTGCCCTTCCACGACCTCTTTGCCGATGACGATCTCCTCGACCCCGTCGAGACCCGGCAGGTCGAACATCGGCTCGAGCAGGATACCTTCCATGATCGATCGCAGGCCGCGCGCGCCGGTTTTGCGCAGGATTGCCCGCTTCGCGATGCTGCCCATCGCCTCGTCGGTGAACTTGAGGCGGATGTCGTCCATCTCGAACAGCCGCTGATATTGTTTGACCAGCGCGTTCTTCGGACGGGTGAGAATCTCGACCAGCGCGCCCTCGTCCAAATCTTCCAGGGTCGCCACCACCGGCAGACGGCCGATGAATTCCGGGATCAGGCCGAACTTGAGCAGATCCTCGGGTTCGACTTCCTTGAGCACGGCACCCGTCGAACGCTCATCGGGCGCACGCACGTCGGCGCCGAAGCCGATCGAGGCTGCGGTATTGCCGCGCGCGCTGATGATCTTCTCAAGGCCCGAGAACGCGCCGCCGCAGATGAACAGGATGTTCGTCGTGTCGACCTGGAGGAACTCCTGCTGGGGATGCTTGCGCCCGCCCTGAGGCGGCACCGAAGCGATCGTGCCTTCCATGATCTTGAGCAGCGCCTGCTGCACGCCTTCGCCCGACACGTCGCGCGTGATCGACGGGTTGTCGGACTTGCGGCTGATCTTGTCGACCTCGTCGATATAGACGATGCCGCGCTGCGCGCGCTCGACGTTGTAGTCGGCAGCCTGCAGCAGCTTGAGAATGATGTTCTCGACGTCCTCGCCGACATATCCGGCTTCGGTGAGCGTCGTGGCGTCGGCCATCGTGAACGGCACGTCGATGATGCGCGCCAGCGTCTGCGCGAGCAGCGTCTTGCCGCAGCCGGTCGGGCCGACCAGCAGGATGTTCGACTTTGCCAGCTCGACATCGTTGCTCTTCGAACCGTGCGCGAGACGCTTGTAGTGATTGTGGACCGCGACCGAGAGGACGCGCTTCGCATGGTCCTGGCCGATCACGTAATCGTCCAGCACCTTGCAGATGTCGCGCGGCGTGGGCACGCCGTCGCGCGATTTGACCAGCGCGCTCTTATGCTCCTCACGGATGATGTCCATGCACAATTCGACGCATTCATCGCAGATGAATACGGTGGGACCCGCGATGAGCTTGCGCACCTCATGCTGGCTCTTTCCGCAGAAAGAGCAGTAGAGGGTGTTCTTGCTGTCGCTGCTGCCGGACTTGTTCATCGGGAGGCGTTCCGTGGACGATTCATCCCTGTGGCATTCATGTTACGCATAGCCTCGGGCGGCGCACAATGGCCTAGTAGCCCGGTAAGCCGCCATTCCCGGGCAGTGGCAATGGTCTTTACGCGGATGCGGCAGCCTGCGACTCGACGTCGGGACGCTCGGCGACGACTTCGTCGATCAGTCCGAACTCCTTGGCCCGCTGCGGCGTCATGAAGTTGTCGCGCTCCATCGACTCCTCGATCACGGAGAGCGGCTGGCCGGTGTGGCGGCAGTAAATCTGATTCAGCCGCGCCTTGATCGCCAGGACCTCGCGCGCATGGATTTCGATGTCGGTCGCCTGACCCTGATAGCCGCCGGAGGGCTGGTGGATCATGATTCGCGAATTCGGCAGGCTGAATCGCTTGCCCTTCGCACCGGCCGTCAGCAGCAGCGAGCCCATCGATGCGGCCATACCGATGCAGACGGTCGAGATGTCCGGCCGGATGTACTGCATGGTGTCGTACATCGCGAGACCCGAGCTGACCACGCCGCCCGGCGAGTTGATGTAAATGGCGATGTCCTTCTTCGGATTCTCGGCCTCGAGAAACAGAAGCTGCGCGCAGACCAGGCTCGAGATCGGATCGTTTACCGGCCCGACCATGAAGATGATCCGCTCCTTGAGGAGGCGCGAGTAGATGTCGTAGGCGCGTTCGCCACGGTTGGTCTGCTCGACCACCATCGGGATCAGCGCGTTGTAATAATGTTCGACCGGGTCTCTCATCGCTCGTTCCTTCCAGTCTTTCATCCGTCTCGTCAGGTCCGGGAGCCCGCGAGGTTACGCGCCGGCGCTCTCGCCACCCTCTTCTTTTGCCCCGAACTCCGCCACCAGCTCCTTCGGCGACAGCTTGCGTTCCTTCACGTCGGCCAGTTCGATGATGTGGTCGACGACCTTGTCCTCGAAGAGCGGCGCGTGAAGTTGCGCCAGCGCCTGCGGCTGGCGCTGATAATACTCCACAACCTGCTTTTCCTGTCCGGGATACTGCCTTGCCTCGGCCATGACCGCGCGGGTCAGGTCTTCCTGCGAGACTTCTATATTGTTTACCCGGCCCACTTCTGAAAGGAGCAGGCCCAGCTTTACCCGACGCTCGGCGATATCGCGGTACTCCGTGCGGAGCTGTTCCTCGGTCTTGTCCTTGTCTTCAGCGTCGAGACGGCCGGCCTTCTGGTCGGCCTCGATCTGCCGCCAGATCGCTTCGAACTCCGTATCGACCAGTCCGGCCGGCAGCTCGAAACTGTGTTTCTCGGCGAGTTGATCGAGGAGCTGGCGCTTTATCCGCGAGCGGGTCAGCGAGCTATATTCGCGCGCCATGTGCTCGCGCACCGTCTTGCGCATTGCGTCGAGCGATTCCTGGCCGAACGACTTGGCGAACTCCTCGTTCACCTCGACCGGCTTCGGCTCGCGGATCTCCTTGATCGTCACGTCGAACTGGACGGACTTGCCCTTCAGATGCTCGGCCGGATACTCGTCCGGGAACGTCACATCGACGACCGCCTGCTCGCCCGCATTCTTGCCGATGAGCTGGTCCTCGAAACCCGGAATGAAGCTGCCGGAACCGAGTGCGAGATGATGGTCGGTTGCGCTGCCGCCGTCGAACGGTTCGCCGTCGAGTTTGCCGACGAAATCGATCACGAGGACATCGTCCTTCTGCGCCGGACGCGGCGATGCGATCGGCTCGGAATTGCGCTGGCGCGAGGCCATGCGCTTCAGCTCTTCCTCGACGTCTTCATCGGGGATGTCGACCGCGATGCGCTCGAGCGCGATCGACTTGAAATCGACCGGCTGAATCTCGGGAAAGAGATCGACGCTCATCGTGTATTCGAGGTCGCCTTCCTCGGGGAACGAAACGATCTCGATCTTCGGCTGACCGGCAGCGCGCAAACCGCGTTCGTTCATCACTTTCGACGAACTGTCGGTGACCGCGCGCTCGACAACCCGGGGCATGATATTGCCGAGGAAGCGCTGCTTGAGCACCGGCATCGGAATCTTGCCCGGACGGAACCCCGGAATCTTCGCACTCTTGCCCATCTCGGCGAGCTCGGAGGCGATATCTGTCTGTAGCTGCGAAGCCGGCACCACGACCTTGTAATCGCGCCGCAGACCCTGGTTGTTCGTTTCGGTTACCTGCATATCCATCGTTCCGTCGTGATCTGGCTTTTAGCCGCGCTTCAGCGGCAGTTCCTGCGTCGGGAAGCAAAGGACAAGCGGCATTGCAGACCTGGTGCGGGCGGAGGGACTTGAACCCCCACGACTTGCGTCACCAGAACCTAAATCTGGCGCGTCTACCAGTTCCGCCACGCCCGCTGCCGCCGCACCGGACGCCGAGCCCGCGCCCGAACCGGGCCATGTAACGTACGGAACCCTGCGATACAACTGAAATCCGGCTCAGCCCCGCCGCGCAGCCGCCTATATCGGCCGGCCGCCAAGCCGCGCAAGATGTCGCAATAACTCCGGCACCGCCCGGGCCAGATCTTCGGCGATCAGACCCGGTCCGTGGGCGCGGGCCGCCTCCGCCTGGAACCAACAGGCGGCCGCCGCCGCCCAGAGCGCGTTCATGCCCTGCGCCATTAACCCAAGCGCGAGGCCGGCCAGCACGTCGCCGCTGCCACCCGTCGCGAGCGTCGGCGGGCCGAGCGGGCTCAGGATCGCGGTTCCGTCCGGGGCCGCAATGACCGTGTCGACGCCTTTGAGGAGCAGGACGGCATTGCAGCGCGCCGCCGCCGCGCGGGCGCGGGTCAGGCGATCACCGCTGAGATCGGGAAACAGCCGTGCGAACTCGCCCTCGTGCGGTGTCAGCAGGCAGTTCGCATCGAGCCGGCGGAACAGCGTATCCGGCGTCTCGGCGAACAGGGTCAGCGCATCGGCATCGAAGACGCAGGGTTTGCCCGCCAGCCGCGCGATGAGAGAACGACGGCGCACCGTGTCGTCGAGACCCGCACCCGGCCCGAGCAGCAGGGCGGTGATCCTCGGATCGCCGACCAGTCGCTCGAACGCCGCATCGTCGGGAATGGGACGCACGATCGCGCCGGGCTGATCGGCGGCGTAGATCGGCACCGCGTCGGGCGGACTTGCAATTGTCAGCAGCCCCGCGCCAACGCGACGGGCCGCGTGACCCGCCAGACGTGCCGCGCCGGTCATGGTTGCGCCCCCCAGCAAGACTGCCTGGCCGCGCGTGTACTTGTGATCGGCGGCCCCCGGAAACGGAAACCGGTCCAGCCAGAGCCGCGGCGCGTTCAGCGCGGTCTTCGGGGCGAGCCCGGCCAGGACCGATGCGGGAAGGCCGATATCGGCGACCTCGAGCCGGCCACACAAAGACCGGCCCGGATCGAGAAAATGCCCCGGCTTGGGCCGGAAGAACGTCACCGTGAGCTGACAGCGGGCGGCAATGCCGAGCACGCGGCCGTCATCGCCTGAAATGCCGCTTGGAATGTCGATCGCCGCGCAATCGATCCCGCGTTCGATGATCGCTTCGATCAGCACGCGCGCTGCGCCATCGAGCGGCCGGTCGAGCCCGGCTCCGAACAGCCCGTCGACGACCAGGCCCGCGCCATCGAGCGATGCAGGCTCGGGCGGCAACGCCTCGCCCCGCCAGGCGGCCGCAGCCACCGCCGCATCGCCTCGCATTCCCGCGCGCGCATCGAGCCGGATCAGCCGGACCGGCCAACCCTGCGCCTGCAGCAGGCGGGCGACCACGAACCCGTCGCCGCCATTGTTCCCGGGTCCACACAGGACCGCGACCGGTCGCGCCGACCAGCGCCGCATGATCGACGCCGCGACCCGAGCGCCGGCCGCCTCCATGAGCGCGATGCCGGGCATGCCGCCGGCGATCGCCAGCCGATCGGCCTCGGCCATTTCGGCTGTGTTCAGGACGGCATGATCGTTGAAGGCGGCCGGCCTCGGGTCACCGGCGGATGGCAGCCTACCCCCGGATGCCATCGACGGAATCCGGATCAGCCCGCAGCGGGCCCGCCGCGGGCGGCGGCGACACGGCGGAGCGCGCTCTCGCGCAGCATGGCGAGATCGGCGCTGCCAATCACCATGCGGAAGCCATCGGCGAACAGGCTGGGGGCCGGCCGCGCGGCGGTCTCGATGGTCCCGAGCCAGCGGCCCGCTTGTTTCGCAACCTGCTCGACATGAGCGATCGCCGCACGCGCATCGGGATGGTCGGGCTGGCCGAGATGGCCGAGATTGGCGGAGAGGTCGTAGGGGCCGACGAACAGCATGTCGACGCCATCCACCGCAACGATCTGCTCGATCGCCTCGACCGCGGCGCGGGTCTCGATCTGGCAGATCAGCAGCGTCCGGTGGCGGCCTTCCGCCAGATAGGAATCGGTGTGAACGCCGTATTCCGAGGCCCGCACCACGGGCACCGCGACCCCGCGGATGCCTTCGGGCGGGAACCGGAACGCCCGGACCGCCGCCTCGGCTTCGGCGCGGCTCGAGATCACCGGGATCATGATGCCGTCGATGCCGATATCGAGCGCGCGTTTCACCATCACCGGATCGTTGGCCGCGATCCGCATCAGCGCGGCCACACCACGGCCCTGGACCGCGATCGCCATCGCCTGCGCGGTCTCGAACCCCACGGGGCTGTGTTCGCCGTCGATCATCAGGCAGTCGTAGCCGCAGGCAGCCAGCAGATCGGCGACGACCAAGCTGCCGGCGTTGAGGAAACTGCCATAGACACCGCGCCCGGCGGCCAAAGCCGCCCGCAAATCTCTCGGCAAGATAATGTCCTTAAATCAGTTCATTACAGACTGACATTGAATTGATTCCGCACGTTGGCGGAGCCGACCGCACAAGGCATCGGCCTCGGCCACCGAGCCGAATGGGCCGCCGAGGATAAGGTATTTGCCATCGGCGCTTTGAACCATGCGCGGGCTGACCGGCCCCAGCTCGTTGGGGAACGCGACCTTGAGGATCGACCAGGCCTGCTCGGCCTGGACGGGAGTCTCCGCGCGACCGAGCAGAACGAACACACCGCTCGGGGCGTCGGCCGTACTCGCCGCCGCTTCATCGGACGGCGGCGGAATATCGGGCAGCGCCGATTGCTGCGTCGCGCTTTCGTCGGTCGTGTCGTCGCTCGCGGCATCGTCCATCGCTGCTTCATCCGCAGTCGCTGCCTCCTCTTCCGCGGTTTCAGCGGCAGGGTCGGCCCATTCGCTGCTGGCGAGCGGTTCGGCTGCAGGCTCCGGTTCGGGTTCGGCGACGATTTCCGGTTCCGGTTCAGGTTCGGCGACGATTTCAGGTTCCGGCTCGGCGGCCGGTTCCTCGATCGGTTCGGCGACGATTGCGGCCGGCGCCTCGGCTTCCGCTTCAGTCTCGGCTTCTGCCGGCAACGTTTCGGCCGATTCAGCAGTCGCTTCGCCCGCGCTCGCCGCGTCGTCCGACCCTGCCATCTCCTCGAGACGGCGCTGGGCTAGCCCGTGCCCGGAGCCCGCCGCGATCGTGTACCAGCGGTGTGCCTCGGCGTCGCTCTGCGGAACACCGACGCCGCGCGCATAGAGTTCGCCGAGCGCAAACTGCGCGTCGATCGAGCCGTTATTGGCGGCTTCGGCGAACCACCAGGCAGCCTCGTTATAGTCCGGCTCCGGAATGCCTTCGCCGCGGAAGAACAGGAGCGCGAGGTTGAATTGCGCCATCGGATGGCCGGCCTTGGCCGCGACCATCCACAGCCGATAGGCCTCACCGACATCCTTCGTGACGCCGCGCCCGTCGGCATACATGAGCGCGAGATTGTTCATCGCGGCGGTTTCGCCCTGGTTCGCCGACGCGCGGTAGAGTTCGGCGGCGCGCGCAAAATCCTGGGCGGGCACGCCCTGCCCGCTTTCATAGAGCATGCCGAGCGCATGCTGCGCGCGCGCATTGCCGGCCGCCGCCAGCGGCTCCCAGATCGCGGCCGCGCGCGGGAACTCGGCGCGATCGAAGGCGATCAGGCCGTCCTCATAGGACTGAGCCTGCACTGCCGGGCTCGCCAGAAGGAGCCCAAAACCAATCATAAATACCTTTAATAAACTCAAATATCTCATTTTAAAACCTTGCCTTTTCCGAATCTCTTAATGAAGTCGCTCGGCGCCGGTGGCAACCGCATCGGGCCGCGTGGACGTCGGCCCTGCCTGATGATGCACCATCTTCCAGGCGCCGTCGCGGCGGGCGAAGACATTGGTCGCGATCAGGCAGGTGTCGCCAATCTGCTCGAAGCAGATGACGAACCCGACATCGCCGAAGAGAAAGGCATTGGGTGCGAGGCAAATGATCGCCGGCGCCTGCGGGCTGTCGAAGATCGCCCGCCAGCTTTCGATGATCCGGCGGCGTTCGTTCAGCGCGCCCCAGCCCGGATGGATGCACGCGATCGGGCCATCCGATGCCCAGAGCGCCTCCATCGCGGCGGCGTCATGGGTCGTGAACGCCTGGTAGAAGGCATCGTTGGCCGCAATGAGATCGCGCTCGGACATGATTACCGAAGCCTAGCGAGCGCGGCGATACAGGAAAAGCGGACTGAGGGCGTTAAGTACGGGCCGGATCGCCGCCGGCGTCGATCGCATGGCCCGGCCGCAAAGCCGATGGCCGTCCGATCCCGTCGTTACTCTGGCAATGAGTTTAGAATATAAAGAGCTTCGAGAAGCTGGCCGGGTGCGCGTTCTCCAAAAGTGCCGCGATAGATATCCTCTATTTCACGCGACCGATAGATACGACTGATTGCGCGATCGACGGCGAGGCGAAATTCGTCATCGCCCTTGGCCATGGCGAGTGCATAGGGTTCATAGCTCAGCAGCACATCAGAGAGTTTAACCCCCGCCGCAATATGCTCGGGCCCGATAAGACCGGAAAGTATCGCCCTGTCGGCGAAATAGGCAGCAACCTCGCCCGATGCCAACTTTGCGATCCCGTCATCATGATCATCGACTTCAATCACTGCCGCGTTGACGTTGAATTTGCTTAGAAGCGAATCCAGAGTCTCTCGCATCGTCGTCGCTTTTCTGACCGCAATGGAATAACCCCCCAGCTCCTCGAAAGTCTGCGGACCATTTGCGCGATACAGGAGGCTTCCGCCGGTTACGAATATCGGAAGCGAAAAATCGATCAGCTCGCGGCGGGCAAGCGTAACGGTTGTTGCGCCACACAGCAGATCGATCCGATGTTCCGCAACTGCCGCAAAGCGGTCCTCTGTCTCAACCGGCACGTACTCGATTTCAAGCGCTTCAAGACCCGGTTCGGTCCTGAAGCGGGCAACCACCGCAGCACATAGGTTGACTGTGTAGCCGGCCGGTTCACCCGCTCCGGTGAGGTACGAGAACGGGATGGCATCTTCACGAATTCCTATCTTTATCACGCCCGTCTCGCGCAGGCGTTCAAGCGTATCCGCGAACGCGACCGAAGATCCAAACGTAAGCAATGCCATCGCTACAATGGCGAGAAGGACGCGACGCATGGCAAAGCCTTTCGTTGATAGAGCGCGATAGCTTGATTTGTTACCGTAGCACCGGGACGTTGCCAAGTTAAGCGCCCGCACGATCAAGGGTCGCCATCAGGGCATTAATGAATCGGGCCGTGCGTCTGCCCGGAAAGAAACGCGGGCTCGAGCCGACAGGAATGGACTGCCCGATGCGTTTGCGGTCGCGGATCGCGCAACTCGGGCAGCAGCGGTTCGGTCGCTTCGCATCGCCCGGCATCAGATCCACATTGGTGGCGCACCGCCCTCATGCCGAGCGCGCGCCGAACCGACGGCACCCACATCGCGCGCGTTCGATCATGCGGATCGACGCGCGCGCCGGGGCACCCCCAGGGAGGCGGGTGTGATGGTGGGCGGGGCCGTTGTTGAGCGCCGGCCGGGGCGGAATGGGGCGAGGGATTCGGAAAAGCTTTGGGATTTGCGGGCATTGGGGGGAATGGGGCGAGTGACGGGACTTGAACCCGTGACATCCAGATCCACAATCTGGCGCTCTAACCACCTGAGCTACACCCGCCATTCCGAGAGGGCGTCGGTCTATCCTTCACCCGCCCCGCGCGTCAAGTCGCCGCAAGGCAATCCACCGTCGCAACAAAGCCTTTGCGCGATACGGGTTTCCGATTAACAAGGGGCCTCTTTCGGCCGGCTGGTCAAAACCGGCTTAAAACAATCAAGACGGGGGGAGCGTTACGTCATGTTGCAGTTGGCCCAAGGGATGAGCCGGCTCGGTACCGAGTCCGCCTTCGAAGTTCTCGCCCGCGCGAACGCATTGGCCGCCGCCGGCAAGTCGATCATCAATCTTGGCATCGGGCAGCCCGATTTCAAAACCCCGGCCCATATCGTCGACGCCGCCTGCAAGGCGCTGAAGGACGGGCATCACGGCTACACGCCGGCGAACGGCCTGCCGATCGTGCGCGAAGCGGTCGCAGCCGATCTCAAGAAGCGCCACGGCGTCACCATCGATCCGGCGCAGGTCGTTGTCGTCCCGGGCGGCAAGGTCACAATGTTCTTCGCCGTGCTGATGTTCGGCGAGCCGGGCGCGGAGATCATTTATCCCAATCCGGGTTTCCCGATTTACGAATCGGTCATCAAATTCACCGGCGCGACCGCCGTGCCCCTGCCTTTGCTCGAGAAGAACGGGTTCGGTTTCTCGGCCGACGATCTGCTCTCGCGCATCACCGACAAGACGCGCCTCATCATCATCAACAGCCCCGCCAATCCGACCGGCGCCGTCACCGCAGACGAGGAGATGCGCAAGCTGGTGAAGGGGCTCGAGAAGTTCCCGAATGTCTGCGTCATGTCGGACGAGATCTACAGCGAGATCCTCTATGAGGGCCGCAAGCATCTCAGCCTGCTGACCTTCGAGAGCATGCGCGACCGCACCATCATGCTCGACGGCTGGTCGAAGACCTACGCGATGACCGGCTGGCGCATGGGTTACGCCGTGTGGCCGGGCAAGCTCGCCGAACTCGCGACACGGCTCGCGATCAACTGCCATTCCTGCGTCAACGCCTCGGCACAGTTCGCCGGCCTCGCCGCCCTCACCGGTCCGAAGGAAGACGTCGCCAAGATGTGCAAGGCGTTCGACGAGCGCCGCAAATTCGTCGTGAAGGCGCTGAACGACCTGCCGGGCGTTTCCTGCGTCGATGCGCTGGGCGCGTTCTACGTATTCCCGAACATCAAGGGGACCGGCATGACCTCGAAGCAGGTCGAGGAAGGCCTGCTCAACGATGTCGGCATTGCGACCATCGCCGGCACCAGCTTCGGCAAGCATGGCGAGGGCTATCTGCGCGTTTCCTACGCGAACAGCCTCGAGAACATCGCGGAGTCGATGAGCCGCATGGGCCAGTGGCTGCAGGCGAAGGGCGTGAAGGCGGCGTAACGCGGCGGCCGACCGGGCAGCCCGACCTCTGAGCGGCGAACCCGCTACCAGTGCGTCTTGCGCCCCTTATTGTGGTGCGTGGCATGCGACTCCGCGAGCAGGCACAACAGCTCGAAGCCGATCGCGGCCGCGATGTTCGCGGAGATACCGTTCGGATCGTAGGGCGGGCACAGCTCGACGATATCGGCGCCCATCATGTTCATGCCGCGCAATCCGCGGACGATCTGCAGAACCTCGCGCGTGGTCAGCCCGAACGGCTCCGGTAACTGCGTGCCCGGCAGGAAGGTCGCGTCGATCCCGTCGCAATCCATCGTGAAATAGAACGGCCCGTCGCCGACGACACGCCGGATCTCCGCGAGCGTGCCCGGCACGCCGATCTCGAAGAACTCGTCCATCGGAATGACGCGCATCCCGACATCGCGCGAAAAATCCCAATAATGCGTGAGGCTGCCGCGGATGCCGATCTGCACGACGCGCTCGGGATCGATCGCGCGGTCGAGCACCGCGTTCAGGAACACCGAACAGTCGCTCAGATGGTTGCCCTGGAATTCGCCGCGCGACGTGTCCGAATGCGCATCGATATGGACCATGCCGACCGGTTGGCCGCCGGTCAGCCCCGCCAGGATCGGGTGGGTCAATGTATGGACGCCACCGACCGAGAGTGGCGCGATGCCGGCCTCGCGAAATTGCGCGTAGACGTCCTTGAGCTGATCGACGCAGGCATCGATGCTGTGCGGGCTCGCGAACGGGATATCGCCGTAATCCGCGACGCTGCAGAGATCGAAGGGAATCGTTCGCCAGGAATCGTGGACGGGGCCGCGCACCCGCGACCATTCACGAAAACTGCGCGGCCCCAGCCGCGCCCCGGCGCGGACCGGCGCGCTGACTTCAAACGGAACACCGACACAGGCGATGTCGATCTCAGTCAGATCGGAACGGCGCGGCGCATTGAAAAAACTCATGTCGCCGCTGTAGCAGTCGGCAAACACCGCGGACCCTTCGCGCTCCATGCGCTCGAAGAAATCCTGAATGCGCGTGTCGTTGCTCTGCATGAACTGACCGGCCGCGATCTTTTCGTATCGCGCCCAGCGTTGATCGGTCGTTTCAGACATGGTCGCCTCCCTGTTCCCCTTCCACCGAGACGCGGGCATCCTTAAATCAAAACGGCCTGCAAGAATATGGCGGAACTTCGAGGATCGGCCGATCGTTTATGCCCAGGTCGTTGGCGTCCTGGTTTGTGCCCCGCCGGCCCGCGGTGGCCGCTTTTTGCGCCAAACTCGGTGACGAAAGTAAATTTTGAATCGACCGACGACCGGTTAACATAATGCAGGAATCCCCGGACCAGATGGAGACAAGGCGATGCGCGTAATGGTGATCGTGAAGGCAACGAAGGACAGTGAGGCCGGCGGAATACCGTCGACGGAGATGATGGCGGAGATGGGCCTCTACAACGAAAAGCTGGTGAATGCCGGCATCATGGTCAGCGGCGACGGGCTGAAGCCCTCCTCGAAAGGCAAGCGCGTCCACTTCGACGGGACGAAGCGAACCGTCATGGACGGGCCGTTCGATGCGACAGAGGAGCTGGTTGCGGGGTTCTGGATCTGGAACGTGAAGGATATGGCTGAGGCCGTCGAATGGGCGAAACGCTGCCCCAACCCGATGCCGGGCCCGAGCGATATTGAAATTCGGCCCTTTTACGAGGCGGACGATTTCGGCGCCGAGTTCACGGAGGAACTGCGGAACCAGGAAGAGAGACTGCGCGACAGGCTCGCCAAACGCTGACGCATCGGCCGCGGGGCCACGCGCCGCGTGATGCCTCCCGAAGAGGCACGCTGCCTAAAAAATCATCAGGCATGGCTCCGTCCCGGCCTTTTCTTTTGGGAAATCCCCCACGAAGCACCCGAAGTTTGGTGCGCCTGATTTTGGCATAAAACTTGCTTACAGTGAGACAGGGCTCTGACGCCGATCCATCCAGCCGATGGATGCGATCGGTTGTCCGCAGCGCATTGGAGATTCGCGATGAAGAAGATCGAAGCCGTCATCAAGCCGTTCAAGCTCGACGAAGTGAAAGACGCGCTGCAGGAAATCGGCATCAAGGGCCTGACGGTCACCGAGGCCAAGGGCTTCGGCCGGCAAAAAGGCCATACCGAGCTCTATCGCGGCGCCGAATATGTCGTCGACTTTCTGCCCAAGGTGAAGATCGAAATCGTGCTCGAAGACGCGATGCTCGAGCGCGCGATCGAGGCGATCCAGCGCGCGGCACAAACCGGGCGTATCGGCGACGGCAAGATTTTCGTCTCGACCATCGACGAAGTGATCCGCATCCGCACCGGCGAGCGCGGACCGGACGCCATCTGATTTTTTCCGCCTTTCGACAGCAACCGATTACGGCCCACCGAACACCGCCCAAAAGGGGAGACAGACCGATGACCGACGCAAGCGGCATGCTCAAGAAACTCAAGGACGAAGACATCAAGTTTGTCGACTTCCGTTTCACCGACCCGAGAGGCGTGTGGCATCACATCACCCAGTCGACCAACGCCGTCGACGAGGATCTGCTGACCGAGGGCGTCATGTTCGACGGCTCGTCGATCGCCGGCTGGAAGGCGATCAACGAGAGCGACATGACCCTGATGCCCGATCTGGAGACGGCGGTCGCCGATCCGTTCGCGGCACAGTCCACGCTGGTGATTATCTGCGACGTGGTCGAGCCGCTGACCGGTCAGCCCTATGCGCGCGACCCGCGGTCGGTCGCCAAGAATGCCGAGAACTTTCTCAAGAGCACCGGCATCGGCGACACCGCCTACATCGGTCCCGAAGCCGAGTTCTTCATCTTCGACGACGTGCGCTTCGACGTGACGCAGCAGGCGTCCTATTTCATGCTCGACAGCGAGGAAGGCCCCTATAACAGCGGCAAGGTGATCGAAGGCGGCAATCACGGCCATCGCCCGTTGCCCAAGGGCGGCTATTTTCCGGTCGGGCCGGTCGATGCCTGTTTCGATCTGCGTGCCGAGATGGTGACAACGATGCTCGGGATGGGCGTCGATATGGAGAAGCATCACCATGAGGTGGCGCCCTCGCAGCATGAGCTTGGCATCAAGTTCAACACGCTGGTGAAATGCGCCGACCATATGCAGATCTACAAGTATGTCGTGCGCCAGGTAGCGCATGCCTATGGCAAGACCGCGACCTTCATGCCGAAGCCGGTCAAGGGCGATAACGGCTCGGGCATGCATGTGCATCAGTCGATCTGGCGCGACGGCAAGCCGCTGTTCGCCGGCACCGGCTATGCCGATCTTTCGGAAATGGCGCTGCATTACATCGGTGGCATCATCAAGCATGCGCGCGCGCTCAACGCGTTCACCAACCCGACCACAAACAGCTACAAGCGGCTGGTACCGGGCTTCGAGGCGCCGGTGCTGCTCGCTTATTCCTCGCGCAACCGTTCGGCATCCTGCCGGATTCCCTATGTGGCGAGTCCGAAAGGCAAGCGCGTCGAAGTGCGCTTCCCCGATCCGCTGGCGAACACCTATCTCTCCTATGCCGCCATGCTGATGGCCGGCATCGACGGCATCGTGAACAAGATCCATCCGGGCGATCCGATGGACAAGAATCTCTACGATCTGCCGCCGGAGGAATTGAAGGACGTTCCGACAGTGTGCGGCTCGCTGCGCCAGGCTCTCGAATCGCTTGCCGCCGACAACGAGTTCCTCAAGAAGGGCGACGTGTTCACCGACGATCTGATCCAGAGCTATCTCGAGCTCAAATGGGAAGATGTCTACAACTACGAGCACTCGCCGCATCCGATCGAGTTCAAGATGTATTATTCGGCGTGAGGAAGGTGCGTTTCTGTTTGAGGCGCACGAAGATCAGAGTTCGATGCGATTGTCGAAGGGCGCCGGCGAGAAACCGCCGGCGCTGAACAAACCCAAACCGTTGTATCTGAGGTCCCGCCACAGGCGTTTAAGAGCTTCACGACCTAATCTCCGCAGCATCAATTTTTGTCAGCGAACGCAACAAAAAGCGACACAGCTCCCAGTCCAATACCCACCACACCTAGTCCAATAGAAAGAATAGCCAACCAAGATGCGACTCGCACAACAGGGTTTGACGCATTTAAAGCCCAGCGCAGTGCTTGATACTGAGTTGCTTTCTTGATCACGACGTCAATGCGCTGACCTTCATTTACGCCTAACCTGAGGCGCATGAAATTATCTAACCCAATAATTCCGCTCTCCGCGTTCCTTGCAATACCAACTACTGTCCGCCCATTCGATTCCGCACAACAAAGTCTGCCAGCGGCAACGCACGGCCGATGTCGCCAGTACACGCGAATGTAATCGCCAAAAACATCGTCGGCCTTAACACGCCTGACTTTAAGTTCCATTTTGGGTCTCCTCGCCGCCTTACTAACAACGATTTGCGTAGAACCGCTGATGCAGATTTCACTGACCCTAATTCCCCGGCCCGCTGCTATGGGCGTCTACTATCTAAAAATGGAAGGTCTTGAGTTGAAAAGGGTAGCATTTAATACTAATATTCTTCTATAGGTTCCACCACACCAATCTACCCGTATGATCCCTCCGAAGCACCCCAGCCAATTCACTATCGAGGACATCAACCGACTCATCGCAGACGCTGAGCCGGAGAGCGATAGACTTGAGTTCAAACGCGCGCTTCCTGTTCGTTCAAGCGGAGACAAGGAATTTTCGGCAAAGCCGAATAGCGCGGAGTACTCCAATTACACTCGCGATAGCATACTTAGAGAGCTTGTCGCGTTTGCTAACACAAATGGCGGCTATTTGATTATTGGAATTAGTGAAAATGCTGGACCACCGCCCAGAGCCGCCGCTTTAACTCCCATTCCAGACTGCGAAGCTGTCGTCAGCAAGTTGCATCAACAAGTAATTGATTGCGTTGATCCACCGCTACCCGACTTTGCTGCAGCGGCGATTCCGACTGATAATGAACATCGAGGAATAGTAATACTTTCAGTAGGAAGATCGCGCCGTGGCCCACATCAATTGAAAACTTTGCCAGGGGGGTTCTTCCGGCGCGTCGGCTCCATCAGCTGTGCGATGACTGTATCCGACGCACAAGCGATGGCAGTTCGGCGGCACCGCGAATCCATCGAGGGCCTCTGGACCGCAGACTTCCGAACAACGAATTCCAGAAATGGCGGTATTGTCGTATTTGACGGCGGATGGTTGTACGGCGGAGATTCTTGCTTCTTTTATGCTGGACAGTACGCCGTGCAGGAAGATGTTATTAATGCCGAGTTCAACATCATTCACTACTTTGGCAATGATGACACAGCGTTCGGCGACAAGGCGAAGGTTGCACCCGTGACCTTCACTGGAATCATCGCGCCTGACCTCTCGCGAATTTCCGGCACCATGCAAAGACTCCATGTATCTGCACCCAGATTAGATGTTAACTTACTAAAACGGGTAAACCCTCCATACTAACCCCTTTTAGATTAATCCCTCACCCAGAAGTGTGAAATTGCCTGAGCGTCCCCCCGAATTCCCTTGCTATCCGCCGGGGAACCCCCTATATGCCGGTCACCGAAGCGTCGTGCGTGGATGCGGTCTCGATAGAAAGATCGCCGCGCCGCCTCGGAGATGGTCCGCCTTCCTTTAAGATCGCTGCCATCACATCGCGACCCGGTTCTTGCGAACTGGGGCGCATCATCAGGTAGCTGATCTACGCCCGCTCCCTCCCAGAAAGACCGCGATTTCGCGGCGCCCAAGGCGCTGCCGATTCGCACACATGAAAAGAGTTACTGTGAACCAAATTACCCATGCGACCGACGCCCGGACTCCGACTCCTGTTTCGAGTTCCGCTCCGAGCGTCCCGGCAACGCAGTTTTCCGACCTCGGGCTCGCCGAGCCCATCCTTCGGGCGGTGATCGCCGAAGGCTACACGACCCCCACCCCGATCCAGATCCAGGCGATCCCGGCCATTCTCTCCGGCCGCGATCTGCTCGGCATCGCCCAGACGGGTACCGGCAAGACGGCGGCCTTCGTGCTGCCGATGCTGGAGCGCCTTCTGGCCGACCGGACGCCGGTGAAGCCGCGCACCTGCCGCAACCTGATCCTCGCACCGACCCGCGAGCTCGCCTCGCAGATCGCGGATGCGATCAAGGTCTATGGCAAGAACCTCCACCCGTCGGTTGCCGTCATCGTCGGCGGCGTCCGGCCGGGCCCGCAGATCCGGCAGCTCTCGCGCGGTGTCGACGTCGTCGTCGCCACGCCGGGCCGCCTGCTCGACCATGTCGGCACCAACGCGCTGCGCCTCAGCGAGGCCCAGGTCGTCGTGCTCGACGAGGCCGACCAGATGCTCGATCTCGGTTTCATTCCGGCGATCCGGCGCATCCTCGCGCAGATCCCGGCGCAGCGTCAGACGATGCTGTTCTCAGCCACCATGCCCGATGCGATCCGCAAGCTCGCCGCGGACTTCCTGCGCTCGCCGCAGGAGATCCGCGTGACGCCGGCCGCAAAGCCGGTCGATGCGGTCGAACAGAGCGTCATCCTGGTCGAAAGCGCCGGCAAGCGTTCGATGCTGGCCCGTCTACTCGGCCAGACCGATGTAAAGCGCGCGATCGTGTTCACGCGCACCAAGCACGGTGCCGATCGCGTAACCAAGCATCTCGAGATTGACGGCATCTCGGCCGTCGCCATCCATGGCAACAAGAGCCAGCCGCAGCGCGAGCGTGCGCTCGACGATTTCCGCTGCAACCGCATCAAGGTCCTGGTCGCGACCGACATCGCCGCACGCGGCATCGACGTCGACGGCATCACGCATGTGGTCAATTACGAACTGCCGAACATACCGGAATCCTATGTGCACCGCATCGGCCGTACGGCACGCGCCGGGGCGAGCGGGATCGCGGTTGCGTTCTGCGATCCGGCCGAGCGCGGCATGCTGCGCGACATCGAGCGGCTGATCGGCCGCGTGCTGCCGAAGCAGAGCCCGCATGGCACCCCGATCGCAGTCGACGCGGAACCGATTGGGCGCATGCCCGCACGGGGGCCGCGCGACGGTTCGCGGGGTCGCAATGCTGGCGCGCGTCAGGAAAACGGACGTCACGAAAACGGGCGCGGCGGCAAGCCGAAAGGTTCGTCGCGCGGCAAGCCGAGCGGTCGCCATGGCGGCAAGCACGATGGCGGCCGGAACGGCAGCGAGCGTCATGCCGATACCGCCGAAGGCACAATTGCTCGGGGTCACAGCGTTCGCGGCGATGCACGGAAACCCGAGGGGCGGCGCGAAGATGCCGCACGCGGGCGCAATCCGCACCGTGCGGATGAGGCCAACAGCCATCGCCGCAACGGCGATGCGACCCACGCCAACGACCGGAACGGTCGCGGCGAGCGTCGTCGCGACAATCATCGTGGCGAAGCTCGGCCCAATAACGATCGCCGCGCCGAAGCTCGGCCCGGTAACGAATCAGAGGATGCAGGTCTCGCCCGGATGCTGGGTGCGCAGCCGACCGGCCCGCGCAGCGGCAACGAACCGCGGCGGCGGCGCGCGGCCTAAGTTTACTTTCTTCGGAACGCGGCCGCCTTCGGGCGGCCGCGCTTCGGGACCGCTGAATTCGCGGCGCCACGAAATTCACACCGCGTAGAGCCTTTCCATTTCTTCGTTTCCGGCCCCCGATCCCGGCGATTCCGTCGCGGACCATGACCCGCGCCAGGGACCGGCGCGGTCCGGCGCCCATTGTCCGATTGCCGCCAGCACACCATCTGCGCGAAGCGGGTCGGCAAAGGGCGGGTCGGCAGGGGCGGTTCGCCGCATCATACGACCAGGGGGAACGGCAGACGTGAGCGAAACCGTCCGAATGAAGTCGTCGCTGGCGGCGCAAGGCCTGCTTCTTCTGGCCGCCAGCTATACGCTCTTCCTCGCTGCGGATTTTTTCATTCCGGTCACCGCCGCAATCATCCTCAATCTGCTGCTGATGCCGATCGTGCGCCTGCTGTCGCGATGGCACGTCCCGGCGCCGGTTTCGGCGGCCCTGATCGTTACGGCCTTCGTCGGCGTTCTCGCGCTCGGCTTCGCAAGCCTGTCGGGTCCGATCGCCGACTGGACCGCACGGATGCCGGAGATCGCCGACGAGCTGACGTACAAGCTGCGCGACCTGCGCGAACCCGTCGAACGGGTGCAGGAGGCGTCCCGGCAGGTCGAGGACGCAACCAACGTCGACAATGGCGCGTCGCCGACCGTCACGCTGGAAAGCCCCGGCCTCCTCGACCGCCTGTTCTCGTCGCTGCAGAAAATCGGGATCCAGCTTACCGCCATGGCCGTGCTGCTCTATTTCATGCTGGCTGTCGGCGATCTCTTCACGGAAAAACTGGTGCGTGCGATGCCGCGCCTCTCCGACAAGAAACGCGCACTGACGATTACCCGCCAGGTTGAGCATGACGTATCACGCTATCTCGCGACCGCGACGCTGATCAATGTCGGTTTTGGAATCGCGGTCGGCGTCGGCCTGTATGCGATCGGACTGCCCAATGCAGTGCTTTGGGGCATCCTGGCCGCAGTGCTCAATTTCATCCCCTATTTCGGGGCGATCGCCGGCATGGCGATCGTGTTCGTGGTCGCGCTGCTCAATTTCCCGACACTGGGCGAGGCGCTGCTCGCGCCGGCGATCTATCTCGGCGTCAATATTCTTGAGTCGCAGTTCCTGACCCCGGCGGTGCTGAGCCGGCGCCTGACGATCAATCCGGTTGTGCTGTTTCTGGCTGTCGCGTTCTGGGGTTTCATCTGGGGCGTGCCCGGCGCGTTGATGGCCGTGCCGCTGCTGGTCGCATTCAAGGCGCTGTGCGACCATGTGGAACGCTTGGCGGCGATCGGCGATTTCCTCGGCGGCCGCGACAACGTCCATGGAAACGGTAACAGCAACGGGCGCTGATCCGACGATGGACCCTGCGTGTCAGCCGTTGTTCGCCAGTACGATACCCGAGACCGTCATGATGCGCGGACGGGTGAGTGCGAACATGATCGCCTCGACCACGTCGCGCGTCGTCATCATGTCGCGGCCCTCGCGTCGGCCAGGTGTGCGTTCCCACTCGGCGCTGTCGGGCTGCACGCCGGCGAAATCCGGCGGATAGAGCGCGATCACACGTATACCCTGGGGGGCGAGACTGTGGCGCAGCGCATCGGAGAATCCGGCCTGGCCGTGCTTGCCGGCAATAAAGGGCTCGGAGCCGAGCTCACCGGCTGCACCCGCCGGCAGACCGCTCGTTGAGACGAGATTGACAATATCGGCACCATCCGAGGCTTTCAACGCCGGCAGCAGAAACCGGGTCGCCAGCACCGAGCCGGTAACGGCCGAATTGATCGCATCGACGATCGCCGCAACCGGAGCCAGCTCGATGCTCTCCGGTAACCAGGCCGCCGCATTGTTGATCAGGATGTCGACCGTCGGAAATTCGTTACGCACCGCCTGGCAGGCACGCTCGACTGCGGTGGGATCGGCCATGTCGCAGCCATGCGTTACCGGGCGGAATCCGCCGCGCTTTTCGATCGTCGTCGCGACCTCGACCAGCGCCGTCTCGTTGCGACCGAACAGCACCAGCCGGCAGCCGGCATCGGCGAGCACGAGGGCGAGTGCGCGGCCAGTACCGCGTCCGCCGCCGGTGATTACGGCGACCTTGCCATCAAGCTCGCGAACATCGATCGCCATACGAAATCTCCTGAAAGCGGGCCAATCCGGCCGTTGTCCGGTCGGCGGTCCGGAATTTCGGTCGCCGGAACCGGGCCGATGTTATCCGATCCTTGCCGAACGACAATTGCCCGGCCATGCTTCGATCAGGGGAACCGTCACGAGGGGATCATGATCAAACTGGTCTACTGCTTCCGGAAGCGCCCGGACATGAGCAGTGCCGCATTCTGGGATTACTGGCACAACACCCACACCGAACTCGGCATCGCGATGCCCGGCGTGCGCCGGCTGGTGCAGAGCCGCACCGTGCGCGATCCGAGCGATCCGACCAAGCCGGATTTCGATGGCATGGCAGAACTGTGGTTCGACGATTGGAATGCGCTGGCCAAGGCGAGCGCGAGCCCCGAATGGGCGGCGTCGACCGCGGACGAGGCAAATTTCATCGAAGCGGGCAGCCAGGTTTATTTCGTGACCGAAGAGCACACGGTGCAGGATTACGTCGTGCGCTAGCGCGGGCCGCGCTGAACCATTCCGAACGATTGACGGAGCCGAGGGCCGCGGACCCTAGCGCAACATCGCTTCGAGTTCGGCCTGATCGAGGCCCTGCACCGACCAGTGCGCGCGCGCCAGAGCTAAACGCGTGAATACATCGTCATAGCCGTTCTGCCGACCCTGTGCGTCGGTATAGATGAGCGATCCGCGCGTCACGAAGAACGTACTCATGCCCAGGGTCTCGTGAGCGACCAGCGTGTGCATCTCGCCCGGAGGCTCGTAGATGAACGTGCCGACATTCGCGATCCAGTCATGTTCGAGATAGCGCCACGATCCCTCGAGCGTGAAACCGTAGACCGGCTGGGTGTGATAATGGCAGGCGAGCTGCCGGCCGGGTTCGATGTGCAGCACGCTCGACCAGCCGCCGGTGGTCACGTCGAACAGAAATGGGCGGAACTGCACGCCGTCGCGCAGCGGCACCCAGCGGCGTTGGTCGGACGCATCGAAATGCTCGATGATCTCGGTGATCTCGTTGACCGAGCGAAAGACGAGCGGTGCCGGAGCCGGCTTGATCTCGTTCATGATGATGTCTCCCCCGCGCGTGCCGGCGCGATCGTCAGACTCAACCCGCGCTCTCCTCGTTCAGTTCCGGATTCGGAACCTTGCCGGTTTCGCGGAAGGCGCGGCGATATTCATACACGGCGGTGTTGTTCGTCTCGGTCCAGTAGCCGCATTTGGTCGGCGGAAATTTTGGCTTCTCGCCCGGCTTGAGCATCGAGGGAATGCAGCGTGCGATCGTATTGTAGTTCGCACCGTAGAAGAACGGCATCGAATAACGTTCCTTGCCGGTGCGGTTGATGACGCGATGGGGCGTCGAGCTGAACAGGCCGTTGGTCCAGCGCGCCATCATGTCCCCGATATTTATGATGAACGTATCCGGAATCGGCGTCGCCTCGATCCATTCGCCCGCGATGTTCTGCACCTGCAGTCCGCCCGTCCCGTCCTGCCAGAGGATCGTGAAGCATTCATAGTCGGAATGTGCGCCGATGCCGATATGCTGCGGATCGATCGGACCATCCTGCGGCGGATAGTAGAGCAACCGCAACTGCCCCATCGGCTTGTCGATCAACGGCTCGAACCAGTCCTCGTCGACATCGAGCGCCAGCGCAAAGGCGCGGAACATGACGCGACCGAGCGAGAGAATCTCGTCGAAATAGGCATAGATATGCTTGCGGAAGTCCGGCATGTCGGCCGGCCAGATATTCGGGCCATAGAGCACGTTGCCGGCGAGATAGTCCGGATCGTCCTCCGGCAGCTCGAGGGCCACTTCGAAGCCTTCCTGATGGTCGGGCTTCGCGGCGACATCGGCATAGAGAGCGCCATAGCGCACATAACCGCGATGGCGCTGCGCATGCATGATGTCGTGCTGGAGCTTGTATTCGAGTGGACGGCTAAAATACGCCGCCATCTGTTCGCGCGCACGGATCATGCGCTCCTCGGCGACGCCGTGGTTCCGGATATACATGAACCCGACTTCGCTGCAGCAGCGGCGCAGTTCTTTCGCGACGGCCACCCGCGCGGCGCGATCGGAACCGAACATCGGTCCGATATCGACGACCGGGATCTCCGAAAACGCAATCCGCTTGGCGGCAACTGCGGCCTCGTTAGCCGAATCGGGCATGGACCGACCTCCATCCGACGCGCCCACCCCTGCCGGCAGGCGATCGACCGGCATGATGCCCGCGAGGCCCGCCACAGGCAACCGGGCCGCGCGCCTTGATCGCGAATCCGGCGCCCCCCTATAGTCCGGCCGATGGACGATCTCTTTGCCAAATCAGCCAAACGCAGCCAGGGTCAGTACACCGCCAAGGACATCGAGGTCCTCGAGGGTCTCGAGCCGGTGCGGCGGCGGCCGGGCATGTATATCGGCGGCACCGACCCCCGCGCGATGCATCACCTCGTGGCCGAACTGCTCGACAATGCGATGGACGAGGCGGTCGCCGGGCATGCGAGCCGGATCGAGCTCAACTACGCTAAGGACGGCTATATCAGCGTGAGCGACAACGGGCGCGGTATCCCGGTCGATCCCCATCCCAAGTTCAAAACCAAGTCGGCGCTTGAGGTGATTCTCACGACGTTGCATTCCGGCGGCAAGTTCGGCGGCAAGGTTTATACGACCTCGGGCGGCCTGCATGGCGTGGGGCTCTCGGTCGTCAATGCGCTGGCCGACGATCTCGACATCGAGGTCGCGCGCGACCGGCAGCTTTATGTCCAGCACTACAAACGCGGCAAACCGACCGGCAAGATCAAAAAGCAGGGCGCCGCGCCGAACCGGCGCGGCACCATGATCCGTTTCCATCCCGATCCCGAAATCTTCGGCAAGGATCCCAAGTTCGAACCGGCACGGCTGTGCCGCATGGCGCGCTCGAAGGCCTATCTGTTCCGCGGGGTCGAGATCCGCTGGCGCTGCGATCCAGCACTGATCGCCAAATCGGACAAGACGCCCGCCGAGGCGGTCTTCCATTTCCCGGGCGGTCTGGTCGATTTCCTCGCCGAAAGTCTCGAAGGACGGCAGACCGTGACCGACACGGCGTTCGCCGGTGAATCCGCCTTCGGCGACAAGCAGGGCCATCTCGAATGGGCGATCGCCTGGCCAGCCGCGGGCGAAGGCTTTCTCAATTCCTATTGCAACACAGTGCCAACACCCGAAGGCGGCACGCACGAAGCCGGATTGAAGACCGCACTCGGGCGGGGTCTGCGCAGTTATGCCGACCTGACCGGCAATCGGAAAGCGGCGCAGATCACGGCCGACGACGTGATCGAAGACGCCGCGGTGATGCTCTCGCTCTTCCTTCGCGATCCGCAGTTCCAGGGCCAGACCAAGGAAAGACTCGCCTCGGTCGAGGCACAGCGGCTGGTCGAGGCGACGATCAAAGATCATTTCGAACATTGGCTGTCGGCCGACCCAGATCGGGCGCGCGACCTGATCGACTATGCGTTGGCCAAGGTCGAGGAGCGCCAGCGCCGCAAGCAGGATCGCGAGCTGACGCGCAAGACCGCAACGCGGAAGCTGCGTCTGCCGGGCAAGCTGACCGACTGCACGCGCGACAGCGCCAGCGGTACGGAGATCTTTCTGGTCGAGGGCGACAGCGCCGGCGGATCGGCGAAACAGGCGCGCGAGCGTGACACCCAGGCGGTGCTGCCGCTGCGCGGCAAGATACTCAATGTCGCCAGCGCCTCGGCCGACAAGCTCGGCGCGAATCAGGAACTGATCGACCTGATCCAGGCGCTCGGCTGCGGCACGCGCGACAAGTATCAGGAAAGCAAGCTGCGCTACGAGCGCGTCATCATCATGACCGATGCCGATGTCGACGGCGCACATATCGCCTCGCTGCTGATGACGTTCTTCTATCGCGAGATGCCGGCACTGATCGAAGGCGGCCATCTCTTCCTTGCACAACCCCCGCTCTATCGGCTCGCGCAGGGCGGCACGGTCGCGTATGCGCGCGACGACCGGCATCGCGACGAGCTACTCGCGACGCTGTTCAAAGGGCGCGGCAAAGTGGAGACCAGCCGCTTCAAGGGTCTCGGCGAAATGCCGGCAATCCAGCTTCGCGAAACGACGATGCATCCCTCGACGCGTATCCTGCTGCGCGTCGAGGTGCCGGACCGGCACCACAACGACACGCGCAAGGCGGCGCGCGACACGGCCGATCTGGTCGAGCAACTCATGGGCCGCAAACCGGAGCTGCGCTTCCGCTTCATCCAGGACCATGCCGGCGAGGTCGAGGCGCTCGACATCTGAGCGACCCCTTGCGGGGCCGGCTTCGTTCGCCGATATAACCCCGATCGAGGCCCGGGAGCCCCAGCCAATGCCGCGTTTAGCTGTCACCTTTGCATTTGCAGCCCTGCTGCTCGCCGGCTGTGCGGGCGAAGGCACGATCGAGCATCGCACGATTCACCGCAGCATGATCGAGCAGGCGGTGACGCAGATGCGCGGCGGCAGCACGGTCACGCTGGTCGTCCTCGGCAATCCGTTCGCAGCCAATCCGACCGCCGACGAACAGGCGACCTTCGAGGCACAGGTCGCGGCGGCAATAGAAAACGCGAACCCAGGCGGCGGCGCGCGTTTTGTACCGATGGAAGCCGACAGCGCGCGCGGCCATCGGCGCATCGTCCTGCTGTTCAACGGACCGATCAACAGCAATGGGCCCGCTCTCTGCGGTGCCGCGCTGCCGGCCGGTGGCACTATCGAATCCGGCGGCGAGATTCGGGCGCGAGCCGCGTTCTGCGCGGCCGACAATCGCGCTTATTCCTCGCTCGCCGCGCGTCATGCAGCAGCAACAGGCGCGGACGATCCGGCATTCCGTCTCTTCCTGCGCCGCGTGATTCACGGGCTGTTGCCATTCGAGGATCCGAATTCGCATCCGGACCACGATCGCGAGTTCCCCTTCTCCTGAGCGCGCCTCAGCGAATGAGCGCACTCACCTCGCGGAATTCCGGCACGGCGGCATCGCGCAGCCATTCGAACAGCACCATTTCGGTCGTGACGATCGTGATACCGACCTGTGTCATGCGTGCGAGCGCAGCATCGAGGCTCGCCTGCTTGCGCGAGGAACAGGCATCGCGCACGACGAAACAGCGATAGCCCCCGGCAACGAGATCGAGCGCGGTCTGGAGCACACAGACATGCGTCTCGATGCCGCAGATGACCGCCTGCGGTCGCGCCAGCCCGGGAATTCGGGCGATCAGCGCCGGATCGCCGGCGCAGGAAAAGGCGGTTTTGGGCAGGATTGACCCTGAAGGCAGGAGCTCCGCGAGCGGCGACACGGTGGGCCCGAGGCCTTTGGGATTCTGCTCGGATGCCAGCAGCGGGACACCCAGGCGGGCAGCCGCCTTGAGCAGAATCGCCGCGTTGGCGAGGAGCGAATCGGCGTCGGCCATGGCGGGAACCAGCCGTTCTTGCACGTCGACCATGAGCAGAAAGGATCGATTCCGGTCGATCTTCATCGCAACTCCGTTACCCTCGTTTTCGCCCGCAAACCGGGCTCCAGTGACCCAAAAAGGCCATAAAACCAAGGGTTTCCCTTGACAAATAGGCCCTTCGCGCCTAAATACCGCTTCGACACAAGCCGCAACAGGGCTGCCTACCGCGCCCCGGCGGCGAGAGAAAGAGAATCTCCGCTACTCATGGCGTTTTCACAATTGGGCCTCGGCCCCGACGTTCTTCGTGCAATTTCCGACAGCGGTTACGACAAGCCCACTCCGATCCAGGAGCAGGCTATCCCCGTCGTGCTGATGGGCCGAGATGTTCTCGGCTGTGCCCAGACCGGCACCGGCAAAACTGCTGGCTTCACCCTTCCGATGATCGACATTCTGTCGAACGGCCGCGCCAAGGCGCGCATGCCGCGCTCGCTCATCATCGAGCCGACGCGCGAACTGGCTGCGCAGGTTGCCGAAAGCTTCGACCGTTACGGCAAGTATCATCCCCGCCTTTCCAAGGCCCTGCTCATCGGCGGCGAATCCTTTGTCGACCAGCAGCGCCTGCTCGATCGTGGTGTGGACGTGCTGATCGCAACACCGGGCCGGCTGCTCGATCTGTTCGAGCGCGGCAAGATCCTGCTGTCGGACGTCAAGATCCTGGTGATCGATGAAGCCGATCGCATGCTCGATATGGGTTTCATTCCCGATATCGAGCGCATCGTCTCGTTGCTGCCAAAGATCCGGCAGACCTTGCTTTTCTCGGCGACGATGCCGCCGGAAATCCGGCGTCTCGCCGATGCCTTCCTGATGAACCCCAAATCGATCTCGGTTGCGCCGCCCGCCTCGCCGGCGGAGATGGTGATCCAGAAGCTGGCCGTAGTTCCGGCGGAATCGAAGCGCCAGGTGCTGCGTCATCTGCTGAACACCGAAGACGTCAAGAACGCGATCGTCTTCTGCAATCGCAAGCGCGACGTCGATATCCTGCATAAGTCACTCAAGTCGCACGGCTTCGATGTCGTGGCGCTGCATGGTGACATGTCGCAGCCGGCGCGCACCGAAACGCTCGAGCGCTTCCGCAACAACGAAGTCCGGGTTCTGGTGGCGAGCGACGTTGCCGCGCGCGGCCTCGACATCCAGGGCTTGAGCCATGTGTTCAATTTCGATGTGCCGATCCACGCCGAAGACTATGTACACCGGATCGGCCGCACCGGCCGTGCCGGTCGCGAAGGCCGCTCGTTTACGCTGGCGGTACCTTCGGATGGCAAGTTCGTTGCCGCGATCGAAGCGCTGATCGGCAAGGCCGTGCCACGCATCACGATCGAAGGCATGGAAGCGGGGCCGCTCGACGAGAACAGCCGCAGCGACAGGGGTCGCAGCCGCGGTCCGCGCGGTGGCAGGCCGTCGGGTCGCGACAAGAGCGCCGACACGCGCCGCAAGCCCGTGCCGAAAGGACAGGTTGCCGCCGCCAAGCCGGATGCGCCGAAAGGGCCGATCGCCCCCGTCGCGCCGACAACAGTCGAACCCGTAACTCCGCCGGCACCGGTCAAGCCGGCGAGCGAGCGGCCCGAGACCCGAAAACGCGAGCAGCGGCCGCAGAGCGACAAGCGCGAGCAGCGCCCGCAGCAGGGTGACAAACGGGAGTCACGGCGTTCGAAGTCGCGCGGCGAAGGCAAGACCCATCGCGGCGAGCGCAAGCCGGACGACAGTTTCGAGGAACCGCATAATGTGGTCGCGTTTGGCGATCATATGCCGGCGTTCCTGCGTATCCCGGTGCCGATCTCGCGCAAGGCGTCCTGACGCCCGACGCTGCCGCGCCGGCGCGTTAACAGGCGCGCTCAGTTCCAGCCGGTATAGATATCGAGGCCGCGCTTCTTGATCTGGCCGCCGATGATGACGCGCTGGATTTCCGACGTCCCTTCCCAGATGCGATCGACGCGCACATCGCGATAGAGCCGCTCGACCGGGTTCTCGCGCATATAGCCGCGCCCGCCCATGATCTGCACCGCCTTGTCGACGACACGCCCGGCCATCTCGGAGGCGTAGAGCTTGATCGCGCTCGCCTTCGCATGGGTGAGCTTGCGATCGAGGCCGCGATCGACTTCCGCCGCGATGCGATAGAGCATCGACTTCGCGGCCATGATCTCGACTGCCATGTCGGCGAGCATGAACTCGATCGCCTGGAAATCGCGTATCGCACGGCCGAACTGCACCCGCTTCTCGGCGAAATCGTTGGCGATCTCGGTTGCGCGGATCGCAGCCCCGACGCCATGCGCGCCGAGCTCGATCCGTGTATCGGTGAACCAGTCTTTCGTCAAATCGAGCCCGCCGCCGATTTTGCCAAGCAGGCGCGAGGGATCGACCTCGACGTTGTCGAACAGCATCTCGTAATGCTCGAACAGATAAGTATGCATGAATTTCGGTTCGCGCTTCACGATCACGCCAGGCTGGTTCTTTTCGACGATGAACAGGCTCGGTTTATCGGGGTCGCCGTCGACGATTGCATGTACGAGAATGATGTCGGCATGGTCCGCCGTGGTGACGAACCATTTTTCGCCGGTGATATAGTATTTGCCGTTGCGGAAATCGGCCCGGGTCTTGACCATACGCGCGTCTGAGCCGGCATCGGGTTCGGTGATCGCATAGCAGGAACGCCGCATACCCTCGTTGCAGGGATAGAGGAAGTCGCGGCGCTGTTCCTCGGTGCCGTGCATCAGTGGCAGCGACGCGCCGAAGCAGAGGGTCCAGAGCACACCCGTGACCTTGCCGAGCTCTTCATGCAGCAGAACCTTCTGCATCATGGTGAGCCCTTGCCCGCCATCCTCTTTCGTATGATTCCAGCCGTTGAAGCCGTAGTCGCGCACGCCCTGCTTGATCGTCTCGATCGTCGCATCGGGCAGCGTGCCGTTCATCTCGAGCTCGAGCTCGTAGGGATAGAAATGTTTCTCGACCATCTTGCGCGCACGGTCGTGCACGGCGAGATCGGCGGGCGACAGGCTAATGTCCATGGTTCCGGGCCTCCAGCTGGGCGGCTTTGGGAATGACGAGTGCGTCGAGCGCCACGCAAAAATCGGGCCCGGCGATCACAGGATTGACGTCGATCTCGCCGACCAGGCCGGCGAGATCGGCAACCATCGCGGAAAAGGCGGAGAGCGCCTCGGCCAGTGCAGGGATATCCGAAGGCTTCGCACCGCGCACGCCGCCGAGAACCGGTCGGATCTCGAGCTGGTCGATCATGTGGCGCGCGGTTGCAGGATCGAAGGACGGCAGCCCGACGCGCCGGTCCTTCATCAATTCGATCAGAATGCCGCCAGACCCGACCATGACGACGGGTCCGAAATGCGGATCCTCGATCATGCCGAACGCGATCTCGACGCCCTTGCCGGCCATCTTCATCACCAGCACGCGCGGGCCGAGGCGCCCGGCGATATCGTCGTAGGCCATGCGCACGGCATCCGCATTCGCGAGCGCGAGCCGCACCCCGCCGACATCGGATTTATGAAGGATGCCCGGCATCGCGGTCTTGAGCGCAACCGGATAGCCAATTTTATCCGCGGCCTTCACTGCATCGGCGGCGTTCCCGACGACATGATGCGGCAAAACCGGCACACCATAATCGGCAAACAGCGCGAGCCCCTCGGCCTCGTCTAGCGCGCGCGGTTCCGAAAGCCGCGCCTGCCATTTGGCGCGCAAGCCCTTCGGTGCCGCTCGCGCTGAAACCTTCGGCAATGACGCACGGTCGCGCAGCCAGAACGCCGCGCGGATTGCAAACAGACCCGGTGCCATCGCCGTCAGCACCGCGATGCCGTCGGCGCAGAGACGCACCGTCAGATCGTCATCGCCGATCGCGGCGACATTGTTGAGCACGATAATGGGTACGTCGGAATGATCGCGCGCATAGCGGGCGATCTTGCCGTAATCCTCGTGAAGCTGGTTACCGGTACGCGTTTCGGCGCAGATCGCGGCGATCGCCGTGTCGGGATCCTGCGCGATCGCGGTCAGGCAATGGGTGAAAATTCCCTCATAATCATGGCCGGTGCCCCAGGCGTCGACCGGATTGACCGGTTCGAGCCCGTATTCGAGGCGCTCGCCGAGCCGATCGCGCGTCGTCTCGTTGATTTCCGCAAGCCGCACGCCGTAGGCATCGGCCTGATCGATCAGCAGCTCGCGTTCACCGCCGGAATCGTGAATGGTTGCGAGCCCGCCCTTGCGCACGCGGCGGTCCTGCGACAGCAGCAGCATGGTATTGGTCATCTGGTCGAGATCGTCGACCTCGATGACGCCGTAACGCTCGAACACCGCCTGATAGGCGGCGTGAATACCGACGACGGCACCGGAGTGGCTCGCGGCCATGCGCGCGCTCATTTCGGTGCGGCCGACCTTGAGCGCTACGATCGGGATATCTCGTTGCTCGGCCTTCGCGAGCGCGGCAAGAAAGCGCGCCGGATCGCGCACGGTCTCGAGAAATAGGCCAATTACGCGCGTCGAGGGTTCCTCCAGCGCGAAATCCATATAGTCGGCCATCGTGCCGGAGATTTCCTGGCCGGGCGACACAACGAGATTGTAGCGCAGCCGCCGATCGTTCTTGGACAAGGCGCTGAACACCGAGCCGGAATGAGTGATGAGCGTCATGTGCCCGCCACCCTTGATCCACTCCGGCGGCGGCCAGGCGGTCGCATCGACCTTGGCTTGCAAATTGAGATAGCCCATGCCGTTCCCGCCGCAGACCGGCATGTTTGCTTCCAGCGAGCGCCTGCGCAGCCGGTCGAGCAGTTTCGGCTCGTTATCGTCGGGCAGATAACAGCTCGCGAAGATCGTCGCGGCGCCGACCTTGTGTTCGATCGCCTCGCGGAAGACGGCTTCGAGCCGTGCATTGGCGACGCCGAGGATCGCGTGATCGACCCGCTCGGGCAGGGCCGCGATCGAGGGGAAGCAGGGCACGCCCTCGATCTCCTGATAGTTCGGGTTGACCGCATAGAGTCGCCCCTCAAAACCGCAACTGATGGCGCTGCGGATCATGCCGTAACCGGCGCTGCCAGGTTTGGGCGATGCCCCCACCACGGCGACGCTCGCGGGTTTCAGCAGCGGCGCCAGCCAAGCGGCGCGACCTTGATCGTTCATGTGAAAATCCGTGCCGGAGAATGTCGTTCAGAGCGGTTCGGTCGGCGTGGTTTGGTCGGCTTCGTCGGTCAGGCACCCTCGTTCAGTCGGCGGACGGGCCGAGGCTTTCGATCGCGGCGCGTTCGCTTTGTTCGCGTTCGCGCGCATCCGCCAGCCGCTGTTCGAACCGCTCCCGCATCGTTGCGACGACCGGCCCATAGACGTCAACGAAAAACAGCGGATCGAGGACCGCCATGAGCCGTCCCAGCGTCCAGGAGGACGGTTCGGTCTGGCCGGCGAGCCAGTTCTGGACCGTCTCCGGCGTCACCCCCACCGACTGGGCAAGGTCGCGCACCTGCCACGGACCCGCCGGCTGCAGTCGGCGCTGCAGCGCCAAGGCCAGTCGCTGGCAATGCGCCTTGCGCTCCGACGACAAAGGTGCGGCGGGATCGATGGCGGCGGGCGTCGCGTTCGCCACGGGGCTGCGCTCGGCATGCGGAAAATGCCGCGGAAAAATGCCCGAGAGAAACAGGCGGCAGATGCCGAGCGCGCGTTCCTTGTCAAAGATCTCCGGGTCGATCAGGGAATCGAACCAGAACCCGTCGCTGATCGCATTCAGACCGCTCGCCACCTCCTCGGGATCGATGCCGACATAGCGGCCTTCGCGCACCAGACGCGCGCAGATCGTCGCGGTCGAATTCTGGTCCTTGGCCTCGAGCCGCGAGACCACCGCGCGATAGGCGGGATTGGTCGCTGCCTCCGCCCAGAACGCGTACCAGACGGCGACCTTTTCCTTGGTGAAGATCGCGGGATCGAAATCGGCGGCAAGGAGGGCGATGAGCTGTGCGGGAGCCTCGGGTGCTGCCGCGGCGATGATCGCCTTGCTGACCCGGTCATATTCCTCGACCAGATGCTCGAGCGTTTCCTGGAGAAGCTGTTCCTTGGATTTGAAGTAGAAATTCACGATGCCCGGCGACAAACCGGCATCGCCCGCGACATGGCTCAAGGTCGTCGAAGCATAGCCGCGACGGCCGATCGTGCGGATCGTCGCTGCGATCAGCTCGCGCCGGCGATCAGGTTTCGCCTGCGATTCCTTCAAGGCCACCATATCAGCCCCTTCCTTGTGATGTAATATCTAATAACATATTGAATTAACTCGATATTAAAGATCCCGGCAGTTAAATGATCATTCAATGGACTGGACAAGATCAGCCCGGATCGGTAAATTCCTTATACAGTCATTTAATGGCCGATTCCAGCCATTTAAACAATCGGTTCCTAACGCAACGAGCATCGGATCATGCAGCCCACCATCCCCACCCCCGACCATAATCGCCGCCAGCCCTACTCGATCACCCGCTCCCAGGCCCATTTCCAGCGTGCGCTGAAGCGCCTGCCGCTGGGTGTCAGCTCCAACTTCCGCTACTGGGGCGACGACAAGACGATCTACGTCAAGCGCGGCAAGGGCGCTTACGTCTGGGACATCGACGACAACCGCTATATCGACTATCGCCTCGGCTATGGCCCCGCGATTCTCGGTCACTGCCACGACGCGGTCGACGCCGCCGCGCACGAGGCGCAGCAGATCGGTACGATCTATGCGCTCGGCACAGAACGCGAGCTCGCCGTCGCCGAACTGATCCACCAGATGATGCCGGCGGCTGAGCTGGTGCGCTTTTCAAACTCCGGCACGGAAGCTGTGATGGGCGCGCTGCGGCTCGCGCGCGGCGTTACCGGCAAGAGCCATTACGTGACATTCGAAGGTTCGTATCACGGGCTGTTCGATGCCGCGATGTGGTACGCCGACATCGCGGGCATGGAAAACGAGGTCGACGATCCGAAGATCGTCGCCTACGGCAAGGGCATTCCCGATCTCGTCCGCCAGCTCTTCTGGCAAGTGCCGTACAACAACGCCGAGCGGCTCGAGCGCGTGCTGAAGAAGCATGGCGATTCGATCGCGGCCGTGCTGATCGAACCCATCCTCGGAAATTGCTGCGGTATTCCGGCCAAGCCGGAATTCCTCAAAGCGGTGCGCGAGATGTGCGACCGCTACAATGTACTGATGATCGTCGACGAGGTGAAGACCGGCTTCCGTGTGGCCAAGGGCGGCGCGCAGGAGCTGTACGGCGTCACCGCCGACATCTGCACCATGGCGAAAGCGCTCGCGAACGGCTATTCGATCGCCGCGATCGGCGGACGCGAGGCCATCATGCGCCATTTCGGCAATGGCGTGGCACATGGCGGCACTTACACGGCCCAGGCGATGTCGCTGGCGGCGGCCGAGCGGACGCTGACCATTCTCAAGGACACGAATGCGCTGGCGAACATCGCAAGCTACGGCACCGCGATGCAGCAGGGCATCAGCAAGATCCTGACCGGCCGCAGCATCGCGCATTCCTTCGCCGGTCATCCGAGCATGGGCGGCCTCTTCCTCAAAGAGAAGGCGCCGAACAATTACCGCGACTGGAAGACCAGCAACTATACTTTCTACGACACGCTGGCCGGCCATCTGATCGCGCGTGGCATCATGTGCGAACCGGATTCGCGCGAGCCCTGGTTCATCTCCGCTGCGCACGACCAGACCTGCCTCGACGAGACGCTCTCGACTTTCGAGGAGGCGGTGGACATCACGGTCAAGGAAGTTCACGGTCGTTACATCCGGCGGCTTCGCTCGGATCAGTCGTCAACAGCGGAATAGCCGGATCGGGTTCGGGGGATGAAACGCTACGACGCGATCGTCGTCGGCGCAGGCCATAACGGCCTGGTTGCCGCCGCCTACATGGCTCGTGCCGGGCTTGAGGTGCTGGTGCTCGAGCGGCGCTACCTGATCGGCGGCGCTGCGGTCAGCGAAGAGCTGTATCCCGGATTCACCTATTCGACCTGCTCCTATGTGTGCAGCCTGCTGCGACCCGAGATCATGCGCGGTCTCGATCTGCCGCGGCACGGGTTGCAGGTGATCCCCTATGAGGGCTCGCTCAACGTCCTGACCGACGGCGACTTTCTCGCCTCCTATTCGAACCATGACCGGATGCGGCGCGAACTGATGCGCCATTCGAGGCGCGATGCCGAGGCCTACGATCGCTATGCGCTCGAGATCCTGCGCCAGTGCAAGTTCATCCGACCGATGCTGCTGCAGATGCCGCCGGATCCGACCTCGCTCCGTCCCAAGGATCTGGTGGACCTGGTCAAGTTCGCGAAGCCCTTTTCCGAGCTTGGCGAGAAGCGCCTGTACGAAACGATGCGCTTCTGGACCATGAGCATCGGTGATTTCCTCGACGAGTATTTCGAGACCGACGTGATCAAGGGCCATCTCGCCGGCTCGTCGATCATCGGGACGGCGCTCGGCCCCTACTCGCCCGGCACGGCCTATGTACTGCTGCATCACTATATGGGCGAGGTCGACGGCTCGATCGGCGCCTGGGGTTATGCGCGCGGCGGCATGGGCTCGATCAGCAAGGCGCTTGCCGCATCGGCACAGGAGACCGGACGCTGCGAGATCCGCTGCGATGCCGACGTTACCGACATCATCGTCAAGAACGGACGCGTCAAAGGCGTGGCGCTGGCCGATGGCAGCGAGTTCTATGCCGACACCGTCGTCAGCAATCTCGATTTCCGGCGGACGATCACCAAGCTGAAATGGACCGAGGCGCTCGACGACGAGCTCGTCCGCAAGGGTGAAAATTTCAAGATCCGCGGCTCGTCCGGCAAGCTCAACATCGCGCTCGACGGGCTGCCGAACTTCAAGGGCGTTGCGGTCAAGAACAACCCCGCGCTTTCCGGCGACATCCATTATTCGCCGAGCCTGAATTATCTGGAACGCGCGTATGACGACTGGAAATACGGGCACTGGTCGAAGAAGCCGTATCTCGACATCGTGATTCCGAGCCTGATGGATCCGACGATGGCGCCCGAGGGCAAGCATTTCATGTCGGTGTTCGTCCAGTACGTGCCACCCTCGCTGCATGACGGACTGTGGACACCGGCAAAGCGCGATGCGTTCGGCGAGACGGTCATCGGCCTGATCGAGGAGATGGCGCCGGGCTTCCGCAACCTGATCCTGCACAAGCAGGTGCGCAGCCCCTGGGAAATCGAGAACGAAGTCGGCCTCACCGAAGGCAATATCTTCCAGGGCGAACTGACGCTCGACCAGTTGCTGTTCAACCGGCCGGTACCGGGGCTCGCACAATATCGCGGCCCGAAAAAGGGCTTCTACATGTGCGGCTCGTCGATGCACCCGGGCGGCGGTGTGATGGGTGCGCCGGGCTATAATGCGGCGCGCGAAGTGCTCAAGGATCTGCGCCGTGGAGCACCCGCATGAGTGCGGCATCGTCCAACTACGACGTCGCGATCATCGGCGGCGGCCATAACGGCCTCGTTGCGGCTGCATGCCTTGCCCGCGCCGGGATCAAAACGATCCTGCTCGAGGCGGCGGATGCAGTCGGCGGTGCGGCGCGCGGCTACGAGTTTCATCCGGGCTTCAAGGTGTCGGGCTGCGCGCAGATCCTCAATCTGCTGCGGCCGGAGATCGTCGATGCGCTGCGGCTCGGGGATCACGGGCTGCGCTATGCCGCTTCCGATCTCGCAACGCTCTCCCTGCTCGGCGACGGACAATATCTCGCGCTGGACGACAAGGCGGCGCTCGCCCAGGTGAGTGCGGCCGATGCGGAAAACCTGCCGGACTTTCGGCGCCGGATGATCCGCTATGCGAATGCGCTCGCGCCGTCCCTGCTGAGGCAGGCGCCGCGCATGGATTTCGCCAATCGCGCCAATGTCTGGGAGCTGGCTCGGTTCGGCCTGCGGATCCGGATGCTCGGCCGGCGCGACATGCGCGAGCTGCTGCGCATCATCGGCATGAACGCCTACGACCTCGTCACCGACGAGTTCGAGAACGAGACCCTCAAGGCATCGATCGCGCTCGATGCGGTGATGGGCAATTTCATGGGCCCACGCTCGCCAAACAGCGTCTACACCTATCTCTATCGCATGGCCGGCTCCACCAACGGCAATCGCGGCGCGCTTGCTTTGCCGGCCGGCGGCGTTGCCGCGGTGATGCAGGCGCTCGCCGCCGCCGCCCGCAGCGCGGGCGCCGAGATCCGCACCGGATCGCCGGTCGCCCGCGTGCTGGTGAAGGACGAACGCGCAACCGGCGTGGTGCTCGATGACGGCACCGAGATCGCAAGCCGCATCGTCCTCTCGAACGCTGATCCCAAGACCAGCCTGCTGAACCTACTCGGGCCGGAACATCTCGACACCGAATTCGTGCGCCGCACCCGCCATTTCCGCGATCGCGGCACGACGGCGAAACTGCATCTTGCCCTCGACGCGCTGCCGGACAGCCTCAGGAACCTGCCGAAGCAGGGTCAGGCGCGCTTCCTGCTCACGCCGGGCCTGCTCGGCCTCGAACGTGCATTCGATGCCTGCAAGTATCGCACGGTGCCGGACGCGCCACCGATGGAGATCGTGATCCCCACCCTTTCGGATCCGAGCCTCGCACCCGAGGGTAAACATGTGCTGAGCGCGAACGTGCAGTATGTCCCCTATGCGCTGGCCGAGGGCAATTGGGACGGCGCCCGCGCGAAACTGCGCGAAGGGCTGATCGCATCGATCGATACGCAGCTTCCCGGAATCAAGGACCGCATCGTCGGGGCCGAGCTGCTGACGCCGGCCGATATCGAAGCGAAATTCCGCCTCGGCGGCGGCCACTGGCATCAGGGCGAGATTTCGCTCGACCAGATCTGGACGCTGCGGCCGGTTCCAGGCTTCGTGCAGTACCGGATGCCGGTCGCAGGATTTTATCTCTGCGGTGCCGGCACGCATCCCGGCGGCGGCATCACGGGCGCACCCGGCTGGAACGCAGCACAGGCGGTCATCGCAGATCTCAAGACGGAGCCGACACGATGAGCGCGCTCAAAGGCCATATCGCGCAGAACCTGCTGCCGACACCGTTTTACGAACGGGTTTTGCCGCTCAACCTCAATCATAGTTGGGAACGCTGGGAGGGTTATCTCAGCGTCGGCTGCTTCGACAATATCGAGCGCGAATATACCGCGATCCGCAACGCCGTATCGGTCTACGACATTTCGCCGATGACGCAGTATCGGATCGGCGGCGCAGATGCGACGCGCTTCCTCGACCGGCTGATGACGCGCGACATGACCAAGGTTGCAATCGGCCAGGTCGCCTACGCGATCTGGTGCGACGATGACGGCAAGGTCGTCGAGGACGGCACCGTATTCCGGCTCGGCGAACGCGATTATCTGATCAACGTGCAGGAACAGAACCTCTCATGGTTCCAGGACACGGCGTTCCAATACGACGTGTCGATCGCGGACGTGACCGAAGAACTCTGCGGACTTTCGATTCAAGGTCCGCTTTCGCGGCAGGGGCTCGAACAAATCGGCCTCAAGGACGTTACGGCCCTCAAGTTCTTCCGGCTGGTGCAGGTCGAACTCGACGGCATGAAAATCATCCTCACGCGGACCGGTTTCACCGGCGATCTCGGCTTCGAGGTTTATCTCAGGCCCGAGCATGCGCTCGCGTTCTGGGACCGCCTGATGGCGACAAAACTGTCGCCGCGCATCGTTCCGACCGGGTCGCACGCCCTCAACCTCGCCCGCATCGAGGCCGGCTTCCTGCAGGTGAACACGGATTTCATCGGCTCGGAGCGCTGCCAGCGTCATTCGCAGCGCCGCTCGCCCTTCGAGCTTGGTTTCGAACGGTTGGTCAATTTCAAGAAGCCCTATTTCGTCGGCAAGCGCGCGCTGCTGCGCGAGCAGGCCGCGGGCGGTCCGCGCTGGCGGACCGTCGGCCTCGACGTGACCGGCAACAAGCCGGCCGATGGATCGCTGCTCTATGACGGCAATCGCGAAATCGGCCGCGTAACATCGGCCATGTGGTCGCCGACCTGCAAACGCAATCTCGCGATCGCCACGGTCGAGGCCGAATACGGCGCACTCGGCCGGACCATGCAGGTCGACATCTGGGTCACCAAGGAACTGCGGATCGAGAAGCGTCTGGTGTCGGGCCGCGTCGTCGAGCGGCCGTTCTACAACCCGCCCCATCGCCTGACCTGACTGGGCATCTTTACCCGCTAACGAAAAAGGCGCGCCCTGCAAGGCGCGCCTTTTTTCGTCGGACCCGTTGGTCGGTCAATGAGTCAGCAGCACGCCCGCCTGTATCGGCCAGGTCGCCCAGACCTTCTGCCCGCGGACGTCGGTCTCATCGAGACTGCGCGTCAGGTTGGGCGCCGCAACCGCGAGGCGCTTCTCGAGCCCCTCCACCTGAACATAGAAATGACTGCGATCGCCGAGATAGGCTTCGGCGCTGACCGTGCCTTGCACGCCGTTGGCATCGCCCGTCGGCTGCGTGCGGTCGATCTTGATCTTCTCGGGACGGATCGCCAGCGTCACGTCCGAATTGGCGGCAAACTGGCCGTTGGTGACCGGCGCGCGCAACTTGCCGATGCCGCCGACATCGACCGTCGCGAGACCATTCTCCACGTTCGACACGCGACCGCGGATGAAATTCATCGTGCCGATGAAATCCGCCACTTCACGACAGTTCGGCGCTTCATAGAGCCGCGTCGAGGTGTCGATCTGCAGCACCTTGCCCTTCGACATGACCGCAATGCGGTCGGACATGGTGAGCGCCTCTTCCTGGTCGTGCGTCACGAACACGAAGGTGACGCCGAGCCGTTCCTGGAGCTGGCGCAGTTCGAGCTGCATTTCCTCACGTAGCTTCTTGTCCAGCGCGCCCAGCGGTTCGTCGAGCAGCAGCACCTTCGGCTGACAGACGAGCGCGCGGGCGAGCGCCACGCGCTGACGCTGACCGCCCGAGAGCTGATGCGCCCCGCGACTGCCGTAGCCGGGAAGCTGGATCATCTCGAGCGCCCGCTCGACGGTTTCAGCACTCTGGTCCTTCGTCAGGCCCTTCTTGCGCAGGCCGTAGGCGATGTTCTGCGCCACAGTGAGATGCGGGAAGATGGCGTAGCTCTGGAACACCATGTTCGTCGGGCGATGATGCGGTGGCACTGCCGACATCGGCTGCCCGTCGATATAGATCTCACCCTTGGTCGGCGCTTCGAACCCGGCCAGCATACGGAGCAAGGTCGTCTTGCCGCAGCCGGAGGGTCCGAGCAGCGAGAAGAACTCGCCGCGCCGGATATTGAACGTGATCTCGTCGACCGCCCGAACGCTGCCGAAATGTTTGGAGACGTTCCTGATTTCAATAATCGATTCTTCGGATGCCATGGTCAGACGATGCCCCCCGCACTCTCGTCCGGCACGCCGCGACGGCGGAGCCATTCCGAGAAAGTGACGATGATGAATGAAAAGACGAGAATGCAGCTACCCAACGCCAGCGTGCTTGGCAGGCGGTTCGGGAAGCGCAACTGGCTGAATATGAAAAGCGGCAACGTCGCGTCGTTACCCGCCAGGAACGCCGCCAGCAGATACTCGTCGAACGAGATCGTGAAACAGAGCAACAGGCTCGACACGATGCCCGGCGCCGCCAGCGGGAAGGTCACCTTCCAGAAGGTGGTCCAGGGTCCCTGACCGAGATCGAGCGAGGCTTCTTCCAGGCTTTTGTCGAAGCCCTGCAACCGCGCGATCATGACCAGCATCGCGAACGGGATGCAGACCAGGACATGCGAGGCGCCGACCGTCCACAAGGAGAGCTGAATATCGAGGAACTTGCGGAAGATGGTCAGAAGCGCGATCGCGAGGATGATCGAGGGAATGACCAGCGGGACCATGATGACGCCCATCACCGGTGCGCGGCCCGGCAGGTAGTATCGCGTGACCGCCTTGGCGGCGAGAACGCCGAGAACCGTGCTGACGAAGGCCGATGCGAGTCCAACCTTGACGCTCGCATTAAGCGCCTTGAGGAGCTGCGTGTTCTCGACCATGTCGTAGTACCACTGCAGCGTGAATCCCTTCAGCGGGAACGCCACATAGATACTGTCGTTGAACGAGAACAGCGGCAGCAGCAGCACCGGGCCGTAAAGAAAGGCCACATAGAAGATCGAAAAGACCGCCAGCAGGTCGATTTTGCGTGTGCCCGGCATGGCTCACCCCGCCCGCTGGATTGCGTGCTTCCCGAACAGGAGCCGCACGAAATAGAGAAAACCGAGAACCACGATCGTGATCGAGATCATGCTCATGATCGAAACCGCGGCACCGAGTGGCGCATTGTTCGCCTTGCCGAATAGCGACTGGATGATATTCCCGATCATGATACCCGATGTACCGCCCACCAGGGTCGGCGTCACATAGTCACCGACGGTGGGAATGAACACGAGCAGCGTGGCCGAGATCACACCCGGCAGCGACAGCGGGAACGTGACCCGCCAGAAGCGCTGGAATGGTGTATCGCCGAGATCGGTCGCGGCTTCGAGCAGCGAGCGGTCGATTTTTTCGAGCGACACATAGATCGGCAGGATCGCAAACGCCGCCCAGGCATGCGCCAGCGTGATCGTCACGGCCGGCGGATTGTAGAGCAGGAATTCGAGCGGCTCGCTCAGAATCCCGGTGGTGATCAGTCCGGAATTGATCACGCCGTTGAATCCGAGAATGATCTTCCACGCAAAGACGCGCAGCAGATAGCTGGTCCAGAACGGCACGGTGATCAGGATGATCCACATGAGTTTGTTCTTGGTCACCCGGAATGCCAGGTAATAGGCCATCGGGTAAGCGAGAGCGACCACGACGATGGTCGCGGTCAGGGACATGCGGATCGATTTGAGAAGAAGGAGCCCGTAGATCGGGTTTTCCTGGACATCCAGCACCTTGAGATAATTATTCAAGGTGAAGTCGCGGTGGATTTCGAAATATTCCTGGGTCCAGAAGCTAAGAAGGAAGAGGCCCAGTATCGGCACAATCAGCATCGTGATCATCACGAACGCTGTCGGCGAGAGCAGAAGATATCCCCTTATCCACTCATGCCGGAGCAGCAAAGCCCGCCATCTCAGCCAAAGGCTGTTGGGCCGGGCGGGCGTTTCCGCGCCGCTGGCAACACTCACCATGCCAATCGCCTCCCATTTTTTTGAAACTACCGAGCCTTATGACCCGCATTGTCGGCTTCGAATCTATACGAATCAAGCTATTGCGCAATCAAGCCTTTTCTGGCCGCTTCCGCCGCCTTGCCCGTCAAATGTCCGGGATGCTAGCCTTTTGCGGGCTTCGGTTGGCTTCCTCTCTACGGGCCGATCCATCACAGTTTTCTGCGAGTATTCGCCTGTGCGGCTGGCCCGAACCCGCCCCGCACGACGCCGGTCGATTGACGCACTCGTGACCGGACAACTGTCGACTAAACGGAGAATCAAATGACCAAGGATGACCTGCTGGCCGCGATCAAGAATCGCAGCCTGTCGCGTCGCGATATGGGCCGGGTGCTTGCGTCTGCGGGTATCACGCTGGCGGCGGTGCCGATGGTAGCCGATCGCGCGCTGGCGCAAGACCAGGCGAGTTACTTCACCTGGAGCGGATACGACGTTCCCGAATTTTTCCCCGGATACATCGAAAAGCACGGCGAGTCCCCGGCTCTTCCCGTCTTCGCGGACGAAGAAGAGGCGTTCCAGAAATTGCGCGCCGGATTCGAAACCGACGTCGCGCACCCGTGCAGCGGCCGTATCGTGCGCTGGCGCGACGCCGGCGTGATCCAGGCGATCGACACGACGCGTCTCAGCAACTGGGACAACGTCTTCCCCGATCTCAAAACGATCAACGGCGCGGCGGACATGGGTCAGCAATGGTTCGTGCCTGTCGACTGGGGCAACACCTCGGTCATCTATCGCGCCGACCTCGTCGAGATCCAGGAAGAGAGCTGGGAAATCCTGTGGGATGAGCGTTATGAGGGCCGTCTCTCGATCGGTACCGACATCACCGATACGGCGGTGATCACCGGGCTTCTGATCGGCGTCAAAGATCCCTACGCGATGACCGACGAAGATATCGCCGCGGTCAAGGCGAAGCTCGAGGAGCAGAAGCCGCTGCTGCGTTACTACTGGTCGGATCCAACCCAGCTCGAACAGAGCCTCGCCTCCGGCGAAGTGGTTGCCTCGACCGCGTGGAACAGCGCGCTTCCGACGCTGATCGAGCAGGGTGTCGATGTGAAGTTCATGAACCCGAAGGAAGGCATCCTCACCTGGTGCTGCGGCGCCGTGCTGACCAGCAACGCCGCGCATCCCGAGCTCGCGCACGACCTGATCGATGCACTGATCTCGCCGGACGCGGGCGCCTGGCTGATCGACTATGGCTACGGTCACTCGAACAGGATCTCGTTCGAACAGGCCGACCCGCAGTTGCTGGCCGATCGCGGCTTTCCGGCCGATCCGACGGCCTATCTCCAGCAGGGCATCTTCAGCCGCGACAACAAGCGGCTCGACGATCTCCAGCAGATGTTCGAGGCGGTTCAGGCCGGTACCTGATCCAAGCCTCGCACGGTGCGGTCCGGATCCCCACGATCCGGACCGACGGCCCGGCAGCGCGCGCCCCGATCTCCTCTCTGAGGCGTCCTGCCGGGCTTCGTCCCTTTCGCGAACAGTCACGAAACCACAACGATCGATCGAAGGCAGGAGAACATGCAGAAGGCCGCAGGACGGAACTTCACCTACAACACTGAAGATCTGTGGGAGAAGGACCGCGACCATATCATCCACCCCTGGATCGAACTGGGGACGGCAAAGACCAAGGAGCCGCTGATCATTGCCGAATCCGAAGGGCCATACATCTACGATTCCAACGGCAACCGTATGCTCGACGCGATGGGCGGCATGTGGTGCGTCAATGTCGGATACGGCCGCGACGAAATCGCCCAGGCCATTGCCGATCAGGCGCGCAAGCTCTGCTATTTCTCGCCGTTCGGCATCATCTCCTCGCCGCCCTCGATCGAGCTCGGCGACCGGCTGGTCGAATACACACCGGGCGATCTGAACCATGTGTTCTTCGCCACCGGCGGATCGACCGCGGTCGATTCCGCGATCCGGTATGTCTATTTCTACTTCAACTGCCTCGGACAGCCGGACAAGAAGCACATCATCACGCGCGACTACGCCTATCACGGCAGCACCTATCTTTCGGCGTCGCTGTCGGGCAAGCCGGGCGACATCAACTTCATGGATCGCAAGACCGACAATATCCACCACTTGCCGGCGCCGAATCCGTATCGCCGCCCGGAGGGCATGACCGAGGCGGAATTCCTCGAGTTGACGGTCAAGCAGCTCGAAGACAAAATTGTCGAGATCGGACCGGAGAATGTTGCCGCGTTCATTGCCGAGCCGGTACTCGCATCCGGCGGCGTGATCGTACCGCCCAAGGGCTATCAGTGGCGCACGCTCGAAGTCTGCCGCAAGTACGACGTGCTCTACATCTCGGACGAAGTCGTGACCGGCTTTGGCCGCTGCGGCGAAATCTTCGCATCGGAGAAGGTGTTCGACATCGTGCCGGATATCATCACGAGCGCGAAGGGCCTGACCTCAGGCTATGTGCCGCTCGGCGCGTTCTTCGTGTCGAGCCGCATTTTCGAACCGCTGCTCGGCGAAAGCGGGAAGGGCAAGTTCTTCGCGAACGGCTTTACCTACTCAGCTCATCCGGTCGCCTGCGCCGCGGGCCTCGCCAATCTCGACATCATCGAGCGCGAGGATATCTGCGGGCATGTGCGCAAGATCGGGCCGTACTTCCAGGAGCAATGCCGCACCCTTCTCGATCTCCCGATCGTGGGCGACGTGCGTGGCGTCGGCATGATGCTGTGTGTCGAGTTCGTGAAGGACAAGAAGACGAAGGAAGTCTGCCCGCCCGAGTGGGAGTTCGGCAATCGCGTCATCCGTCAGACGATGCCGCGCGGGCTGATGATCCGCCCGATGGGCCATCTCGCGGTGCTGTCGCCGACCCTGATCGTCACCAAGGATCATATCGACGAAGCAGTCTCGATCATGCGCGAGGCGATCCATGCGGTGATGGACGACTTGACCCGCGAAGGGCTGTGGCACGGTTGATAACGAACATGCGCCCCGGTGCCGAACGGTGCCGGGGCGCTATTCGATCCAGATATCCACAGAGGCATGGCGCCCGTCGCTGTCGACGACCGTGACGCGCACCTGCCCTGCCCCGTCGGGTTGCCACGCGGCCCGGCGCTTCCAGGAAGCGGTCGGCACGGCCTCCCCATTTACCAGCCATAACAACGGCAACTGACCGCCGCGCGCCTCGAGCGCGAGCGGCAGGAGGTCGGATGCGTCATCGCCCAAAGGAAGCCGCGTGCCGTCGACCGGAAAGGCGATCGACGGGCCGGCGGCGATCGCCGTGGCGACGGAGGTCGCGATCCGACTTGCCTCGCGCTGGAAGCGCTGCAGGGGCGCCGGCAGGCTGGCCGTCGAGGCGACCAGCAGCGCATCGCCGGGCGGCGGCCCGGAGGGGCGCTCGCGGGTCAGCAGGAGCGCCGGCCGGTCCAGCAGGTCGAAGGCATCGAACAGCAGGGGGGCTGCCGTATCCCGGCCCATGCGATCACTGGCGAAGCTGCCATCGGGCCGGCCGACCCAGACCCCGATCGTGTAGCGGGCGTCAAAACCGATCGCCCAGGCGTCGCGATACCCATAGGAGGTGCCGGTCTTGTAGGCGACCAGCGGGGCCCCGGGGCGGTCCGCCCCGGCCAGCCGGTCCGGCGGCGGCGGCAGGCCCTCGAGGATGCGGGCGACATACCAGGCACCCAAAGGCGAGGTGAGCGCCCCGCCCGCCATGTCCGGGTCGTCAGGCCGGAAACGGAGCGGTTTCATCACCCCACCCTCCGCCAGCCCGGCATAGCCGGCAACGAGATCCTCGAGCGTGGTGCCGAGCCCGCCGAGGATAATCGGCAGGCCGGGCCCGATCTCGGGCCGCGGCAGATCGACCCGCATGCCGGCACCGCGCAGCCGCGCAAGAAAACTCGCGGGACCGATCCGGTCGAGCAATGCGACGGCCGGCACGTTGAGCGATTGCTGCAGCGCCGCCTCTGCCGTCACGTCGCCACGAAATCCGCCATCGAAATTTTGCGGCGCATAGTTGCCGAAGCGTGTCTGCGCATCGAGCATCAACGTTTCGGGATGCAGCAACCGCGATTCAAAACCCATCGCATAGAGAAACGGCTTCAATGTTGAGCCGGGCGAGCGAACCGCCTGCACCATGTCGATCGGGCCGAAACGCGCCGTGTCGAAATAATCCGCCGCGCCGACATAGCCGCGCACGGCACGGGTTTCGTTCTCGACGACCAGAATCGCAACCGACACGCCATCGGACCATTGCGTCGCGTGCAGGTATGCGAGCCGCTCGAGACGCGCCTGCAGATCGCCGTCGATCAGGGTCGCGATGGCGCGCTCGTTGATACCTTCACGCAAAAGCCGCTCGGCGAGATGCGGTGCCAGCATCGGGGCGTCGCGTCGCAGTGCGGGCAGCCGGTCGGCGGCAGCCTCGGCCGCGGCGGCGATCGTCAGCAGGCCCATGCCGGCCGCGCGATCGAGGACGCGCGCACGGGCCGCGGCCGCCGCCGCCGGCGCGCGATCCGGCCGCAGGCTTTCCGGCGATTGCGGCAGGGCGACCAGCAAAGCGGCCTCGGCGGGCGTCAGGGTTGCGGGTTCCTTGCCGAGATAGAGCAGGCTCGCGGCGCGCAGCCCTTCGATGTTGCCGCCGTAGGGTGCGAGGGTGAGATACATCGCGAGGATTTCGCGCTTGTCGAAACGCGATTCGAGCTGGAGCGCGCGCGCCATCTCGATCAGTTTCGATGCGAGCGTGCGCGGTCGCGGTTCGAGCAGACGCACGGTCTGCATCGTCAGCGTCGAGGCGCCGGACACGATATGGCCGGCACCGATCGCCTGCAGGGCGGCCCGGCCGACCGCCAGAGGATCGATGCCGGGATGCGAAAAGAATCGCTTGTCTTCCCGCGCGATGAGCATGGCGAGAAACAGCGGATCGACGTCGTCGAGCGCAACTGGCAGCCGCCAGCGCGCATCGCCGGCGGTGAAGAGCCGCAACGTCGCGCCGTCCGATGCGGTCACCTCCTGCGAGAGATCGGCAAGACGGCCGAGCGCTGGCGGAAAGGCATGATCGAGCGCCCAGCCGCCGGTCCCCAGCAGCAGTGCCGCAGCGCCGCCGGCAAAAACTGCGCGACGAAGGCGCCGCAGGATCACGGCAGGTCCGTCACGATCACCCGACCGGGCGTACCGCGTCCACGCAGCTCCGGCTGGTACATCGCCTCGACGACCGGTGCGGGATGCACGAACTCGCCCGGCGTCACCGCGCGCACCAGATAGGCAACGGAGAACAGACCCTGGCCGAACCAGTCGACGCTCGCGACAAAGCGGTCATCGCGATACTCGACATGGTCGGCCGGCTGGATCGATCCGAGCCAGGCCAGGCTCTCCGCATTGCGCGAATCCGAGAGATGCGGGTTCTCCGCCTCGAACCCGGCCGGCAGCAGATCGACGATCAGAATCTGGTCGTCGACATCGCGGTCGATCGAGATGTCGAGCCGCACCACCGCCATATCGCCCTGCGTCATCTGCGACGGATCGATCAGATTGCCTTCGAAATCGAAATAGTTGCGTTCGATTCCGATGCCTTCGTTCGACGCCTTCAGAATTTCGGTCGGCGAGCCGATCAGTGTCGCATTCATCCAGAGTGGCGCATCGCCCTCGTTGCGATAGACGATCGCGGGTTCGAGTGTCGCGCCGGCGCGATAGATACGGAGCGGTGTCGAATGCTCCTCGGCCGCGCCGCCGTCGATCGACAGCGAGAACGTGGCCGATCCGGCGAGGCTGGCGGCTGCCAGAAGCAGCGCGCCCTCCTCCTGCGTGCTCAGATGGCGCCGGGTTTGATAGAGGCCGGTCAGTCGTTCGATTTCGACCGCAGGATCGAAATCGGCGGCACCGGTTTCGGCGGCGAGCGCGATGGTCATCGCGAGATCGCGCACCGGCGAGCCGTAGTCCGCCGGATATTCGTCGTCCTGCCGTTCGGTTGCGATCGCATCGGCAAAGGCCGTGCGGGCCCGATCGAGATCGCCGTAGAGCGCAAAACCGGCACCGAGCTGAGCGAGGCCCAGCGGCGTAATCCAGAGCGGCTGCCCGTTCGCATCGCGCGAGAGCGCGTCGTAGACGTAACGCAGCGAACCCGGATCGCCCGCGCCCGCGCTCGCCAGCACATAGCCGGCATAAGCGCGCGCCGCAACCAGGGCGGGATCGTCCGCATAGAAGTAGGACGTTTCCTGCGCGAGCCAGTCGAGGCCGCGCTGGTAGGCAAAGTCGGGCACCGCATGGCCGAAGCTGCGCGCACGCGTCAGAAAATCGAGCGCATAGGCGCTGAGCCAGCTATCGGCCGAGCCATACCCGCTCCACAGCGAGAAGCTGCCGTCCCAGCGCTGCATGTCGAGCACCCGCGTGATTGCATCGGCGATGCGGGCATTGAGCACCGCCTCGTCTTCGTCGCGATCCCACAAGCGCGCGACCTCGGCGACATAAAGCAGCGGCAACGCGCGGCTCGTCGTCTGTTCGAGACAGCCATAAGGATAGCGATCGAGCGATCGCAGCAAACCGGCAACATCGATGCCGGGTTTGCCATCGAAGGTGATCAGCATTTCGCCGGAACCGGGGACGAACCGGGCCGCGATATCCCCGCCGACGGTCAGGCTCTCGCCTGGCTCGAGGCGATGCACGATGCGTTCCTGGATCGGAAGCTGCGCCGGGCGCACCGGCAACAAGATGGTACGCGCGAGCGAAAAACCATCCGGGCCTTCGAGCGTCATCTGCAACGCACCGGCACCGACCGCCAAACCTTCGACACCGACAGCCTGGTTGACGCTTGCACCTTCTTCGAGCGCTAGCTCGAAGGTCGACGGATCCGTGACCGCCACCGCGTCGTTGCCGGCGAGCGTCAGCGTGTAAGTGCCGGCCGCACCGTCGAGATTCTGCACGGTAAAGGTGACAGCACTGGTATCGCCCGGTGCCAGGAAACGTGGCGCCGACGACGTTGCGACGACCGGATCGCGCACGATCAGCGGCGCTTCCGCCGATCCGACCTTCAGCGCGCTCCACGCAACCGCCATGAGGCGCAGCCGGCCGTTGTAATCCGGCAGATCGAGCGGAATGATGGCGCGGCCATCGGAATCGAGCGTCACGACGCCAGAGAACAACGCGACCAGCGTGATCTGCGGCGGCGCACCGCGCTGGCCGAGGCCGCCGTCGCCGCCGGAGCGGATGCGGCCGCGATCGCCGGTGAGCCCGTCGATCAGCCGGCCGTAGAGATCGCGCAACTCGACGCCGAGCCGCCGTTTGCCGAGAAAGAACTGGGGCGCATCGGGGGATTCAAAATCGGTGAGTTGCAAGATTCCTTCGTCGACCGCGGCGAGCGTCACATAGGCTTCATCGCCGTCGAAGCCACTCACTTCGATCGGCACCTCGAGCGTCTGGCGCGGCTCGATCAACTCAGGCAGATCCAGCGTGATCTCAACCTGGCGCGGCGCCGGATCGATACCGATCCATGCGACACCCATGGCGCGACCGGGCCCATGTTTTTCCGCGGACGATGCCGGACGAAACGCGGTAGCCAGCAAATAAGCGCCCGCGCCCCATTCCTCATCGACCTCGATCGTGGTTTCGATGCCCTCGGGCCCAGCATCAACGATCCATGTGCGGTAGATGCGATCGCTGGCGAGCGCCAACTGCACGGGTCCTTCGAAGGGCGCCGTAATGAACGCACGCACGCTGTCGCCGGGTTCGAACAGATCGCCTTCGAGACTGATCTGCAGTGTGTCGGGTGAATCGCCCTCGCCCGGTCGTCCGTACCAGCCGGCCTGGAATCGGTAGCTCGCCGCCACGCCCGCTTCCGGATCGTAAACCTCGAGCCGGTAGGAACCCCAGTCGAGCACCATGCTGACCAGACCGTTGCCGTCGGATGTCGTTTCGACGCTGCCGCCCGTTTGTGGCATGTCGCGCACGGTCACGCTGTAGTCCCAGATGCCGCTGTCGTAGTACCACTGATAGTCCCATTCCTCGCGAATGAGATCGTAACGCAGGCCCACAGCGTCGACTGGTTTGCGTGTCGCGGTGTCGAGCCGGATCACGTCAAACTCGGCCGGCAGCGAATAGGGTGCGGAATCATCGGCGAAACGCGGCTTGATACCGATCGCGGTCGCTTCATCGCGCACCGGCAGCAGCAACGTCTCGCTGACCGCCCTTCCGCCGGGTTCGAGCACATCGACATAGAGGGTCGCGCGCAGCGGACTGGCCGTGTCGGGCAGTTGCGCCGCGTCGACACCGAACTGCGAAATGCCGGCGGCATCGGTGACCGGTGCATCGAGCGAGATACGAACCGGCTCGAGCGCTTCGTCGGCGAGACCGAAACGATAGTCCGGATATTCCGGAAACGGATCCGGATCGCGATCGATCACGAGTTCGCCCATCACCACGAGATCGGCACCCGGTGCGCCATAGAGATAAGCGGCATCGGCCGTCACATCGACCGGCGTACCCGGTACGAGCTCGGTCGCGGCGGTTTCGATCTCGACTTCGATACGGGCGGGAATGACGTCCTCGATCAGGAAGCCGACCGACCCGACCGGATCGCCCTCCGGATCGACAAAAGCCAGAACCTGCCACTGCCCGGTCGGGCTCGAAGTCGTGAAGTCGAGCGGAATGTGATGGCCACCGAGCGCGGATACCTCGGAATGAATTTCCTGGGCGAGCGTACCGTCGGGCCGCAACACATTGAAGAACAGCGGCAGATCGGGCAACGCCGCGCCCGCCGCATCGCGCAACAGGGCTACAAGCTCGACCCTTTCACCGGGCCGGTAGACGCCGCGATCGGTGTAGAGCAGCGCATCGTAGATGCCGGTGACGTCGCGGCCACCGACGCCGCGATCGCTAAGATCGAAGGCCGGGCCCGAAAGATCGAGAAATGCGAAATCGGTATCGCCGTGACTGGCGGTGAGCATCGTCGGCGCCAGACCCTGCGAACCGCGCAGCAGACCCGGTGCGAATGTCGCCTTGCCGTCCTGATCGGTCGTCGCGGTGGCGAGCTCTTCATTGTTGCGCGCATAGAGCCGCAATGTTGCGCCGGCCATTGGCTCGGCGCTGTCGAGCGAACGCGCGAACACGGTCAGGCCGTCGGTGCCGCTCATTGTCAGAAGGCCGATGTCGGTGACGATCAGCCATTGCGTTGCCTTCGCTTCCCAGTCAAAGGCTTCGCTCTCGCCTGTATCGGCCATCAGGATGTACGTGCCGGGTTCGATCTCCTCGATCATTTCCTGAACCGGGATCGATGTGACCACGCGTTCATTGCGCACCGACTCGATTTCAACGCTACCGGTCCAGATTTCCTCGCCAAGATCTTCGATGATGTAATCCCGGACCCAGGGGTCCAAGAGCTGGAGGACTCGACCATCGCGAATCTGCTGCACGAGATTGCGGTCGTTGATCCGCAGCAAGCTGAGCTGCGCCTCAGTCACATTGACGGTGGTGAGCGGCACACCGGTACTGCCGATGCGCGGCAGCACATAGGCGGTCGAACGGAACCCGAGCACCGGATCGCGATCGGGCACCGCAACGTCGAGCGCCACATCGTCGCCGAGGCGCATGGCCAATTCGTCCGGCAGATCGGCAAGAAACTCGTAGGAATCCGTGCCGGGCAGGCCGGCGAGCAGCTCGACGGTGTAGCTCTGCCCGTAGGCAAAGCCGCCGATGCAGAGCGAATCGTACGAGACGTAGTATTGGAGTTCGGTCGTTGGTTCGACGCGAACATAGTCCGCGTAATTAACCTGCTGCGCATCTGGCAGATAGACGTCGAATTGCACGCAAAGTTCGGCTAGGTCGCCTTCGGTCCGCAACTCGCGGCCGACCATCGAGAATTCGCGCGCCTCGGCGAGGGTCTGTTTGGCGCCGGCACCCTTCTCGGGCGTGTCCCCCTGGCTCTGCTGATAGGCGGCAGCGGCCGCCGCCGGATCGCCCAGCCGGTCCAGCACGGCGCCGGCAATTCGCCAGGTGGCGGCGACATCGCCGTCATTGCCCGCCAACGCCCTGGCGGCGGTCGCCGCGGCCAGAGCCTCGTGGTCGCGCCCGCCCAGGCGATAGACCTGCGCGAGGCGCAGCCATGTCCGAAATTCGCCACCGTCGGCCGCGATCGCCCGCTCGTAATATGGCAGGGTTGCGTCCCAGTCCCGATCGGCCATCAGCGCCTCGGCCTGCTGTCGCAGTGCGGTCGCTTCGTACGTGTCGTCAGGTGCATGCCGGTAGGCCGAGGCGATGCGGGCCCGTTCGTTCGCAAGAGCCAAAGCCGGATCGTTTGAGTCATCGATCGGCGTCTGGCCTGTCTGCTGGGCGTAAGCCAAGTTTGCGACAAAGACGAACAGGAGAAGCAGTTGAACCAGAACGGCGCGCCGCAACAGCATCGTTACCCCCAGCAGGATCGTCCGGAATCATTGCGATTCCGGAATGCGAATATCATCCCTGCAATATGGCCCGATTGGGGCAGGAATGGCTCATACGATGGACTATGATGCACCGGACACAGAGTGGATGACCATCGTGACCGAGACGATACAGGAACAGGTCGGAACAGCCCTGCCGCGCGTCTGGCTGCTGCTCGGCAATCGCGCCGGCGACAATGCACAGATCGCAGCGCTGGGTGAAGCGCTCGGCTGGCCGGTCGAGATCAAGCACCTCACCTTCAACGCCTTGCACCACAACCGTAACCTGTTCCTCGGCGCCTCGCGCCGGACGCTGGACCGCGCCAAGTCCGACAAACTGGACGCGCCCTGGCCGGATCTGGTCATCGCCGCGGGACGGCGCAGCGCACCGATCGCGCGATGGGTCCGGCGCCGTTCCGGCGGCAAGACCCGCCTTGTCCATATCGGGCGGCCCTGGGCGCCGGCGGGCTGGTTCGACCTCATCATCACGACCCCGCAATACGGCATGCGCTGGCGCCCGAACGTGCTGGTCAACGCAGCACCCCTGCACGCCATGACGCCCGAGCGCATGGAGGTGGCCGCCACGCTCTGGCAGTCGACGCTGGCCCACCTGCCCCGGCCCTGGACCGCGCTTTTGATCGGTGGCCCGAGCGCCCCCTACCGGTTCGGTCCGGCCGAAGTCCGCGCGCTGATCGACCAGGCGGTCGCCACGACACGGGCGAGCGGCGGCAGCCTGCTGGTGACCACCAGCGGACGGACCCCCGGCTCGGTCGGCCCGGCGCTCGAAGCCTGGCTCGGCGATGTCGCGCACCATCTCTTTTTGTGGCGCAAGGGCCAGGGCGACAATCCCTATTACGGTTACCTCGCTTTGGCCGACCGGTTCATCGTCACCGGCGACAGCGTGTCGATGATGACAGAGGCGACCGCGACCGGACGGCCGGTCGCGATCTATCGGCCGGCCGAGCGGCGGCGTCTGATCGGCAAGCGGGCGACGCGCGTGCCGCCGCTGCGCTGGCTGGTCGATGTCGGACTGTTGCCCCATCCGCGCGACATCGGCGCGTTCTGCGACCGCCTCGTCGCGTCGGGCCGCGCTTATTATCTCGGCGATCCGCTACCCGAGCGCAGCAGTCCCGCGCCCGAAGACATGAGCCGCGCCGTCGAGCATGTGCGCGCTTTGTTCAAGACGGAAGGTTGACTGCGGCAGCGGCGATTCAGGCGGCGGCAAATCAGGCAGCAGCCAAGGGCGGGGTGCGGCGCAACAGATCGAGGGCGTCGTGGCGCAGATGGTTCTGGGCCATTTCCTTGCGGATCAGATCCTCGCCGACGATCCCCTTCTCCAGGCACTCGCGCAGCAGGCCAAAGAAGAAGCGCTCCTGATTGGGATCGGGATGCGGACGATAGGACGTGACGGCCGGGATCGGCACGATCCGCGTCAGCCAGTCGGCGGGCACGATGCCGAGCAGCCGCGCGCGTAGCGTGAAGTCGACCGGCAGGCCGGTCTTCCAGGGCTGGGTCCGACGCTTGGTGTTGTGCAGCAGCCTTGTGTTCGCATCGAGATGATCGAAATCGTTCCACATCGGCTCCAGATCGCCGATCGACACGCGCGGCTCGTACTGAAGCTGGGTCCATTTCAGATAGTCGCGCTTGAATGCAAACAGCTCGTCGAACTGCTCGGCGCAGCGCCAGTGCCGCAGCTTCGCGCAATCGAGCAGCATCACCGACGTCGCCTTATATTGTTCGCTGCCGTTATGGCCGGGCCGCGGCCGGGCCCAGATGGCCTTGTCCTGCATATCGCGATCGAGCAGTTCCCAGATATCGCCGACCGCGAAGATATCCGGGTCCATGATGACGGCGCGGCCTTCGTATCCCATCAGTTCGGGCGGCAAGAACCGCAGCGGCGTGAAGCTCTGCAGATCGTCCATCTCCCAGACGCGCTTTTCGTTGCCGCGCAGGAAGCGCTGGCCTTCGCGCGCCTTGAGAAAATCGAAATCCTCGGCATGCAGAATCCGGATCTCGAACCGGTCGGCATGGCGTGAATTGCGCTCGAGCGAATAGGCCGAGGCGATGGCCCCGATCCGCTGGCGTCGATTGGTGTGGATGAAGACGCAGGATCGCAACCCGACTCTCCTTGGTTCTGGCCGAATGATCTAACCCCGCCGGCGGTTCCGACTCAACCCGGACGGACGCCCGGCCCGCCGGCGGGCCGCCCGCTCCGCGGGCTTGCGCGCCTAGCGGGTTCCCGCCGGCCTGCTGCCCAGCGGCGTCAGGGCAACCTGCTTCAGCGCATCGTACAGCCCTCCGCATTCCGCCTTCAGGCGCGCCATCTGAGCCGGATCGATATCGGGCTGCCGCGTGAGTACGCCGGAATCGACCTGGCCGATGCTCTTGTCGAAACTGCTGTTCGATTCGATCGGCGCGCTGTTGAAGGTCGGTATCGTCATCGCCGGATGGAAGTCGATGCCGATCTTCATGCAGAGCGCGCGCATCATGCCGGGCGTGTCGCGGACCAGTTCGTCGAGACCGATGCAGATCACTTTGTCGCCGTAAGTCCGTTTGTTGCGCAAGGTCGCCTCGGCGGACCGGCGCCACCAGGCGATCGCCGTTTCGAACTGGTCATATTGCCGCTTGCGCGCCTTGCCGCGATTTTTCGACAAAGCCGAGGCGAGCCAGCTCACCGGATCGCGCACAATCGAGACCAGATGCCCATCGGGATAGTCGCGGAAATATCGCGCGATGGAATCCGGATTCATCGCAAGGCCGGGGCAGAAGGCGCTGATACAGGCCGCCTCGTCATAGGATACGATCCTGTTGCCCCAGGACTTGAAGAACGCGTGGTAGAAGCAATCGAGCGCGCCGCGCTGCGTTGCCGGCCGCTTCGCCTCGATCAGGTTGCAGAAGATGCGATGGTGAAGCCCGACATCGTAGTCGAACGCGTGCATCCGGGTCGGGTTCTTGGCCTTTGAATAACCCGTGCGCGCCCGTTCGATAAAACGCCCGTCGACAAGATAGCGAAACAAAGCGCGTGCGCCTTTCGTCGGATCGAGATCGGGCCAGTCGGCCTTGCCCCTGGCAATATGCATGTCACCGGGATAGGCGGCGATCTGCGGATGACCGTCGAGAAGCTGGCTGAGCAGTGTGCCGCCCGAGCGATGGATCTGCGAGATCAGAATGACATTGCGACCAACCGGGCCCAGATCGGAGGCGATATCCGGCACCGGCGATCGGGGCGATGGAATGAGCCAGCGGTCGCGCAGCCGCTTGAAGCGTCGAAGGCCGGAACTTACCGCGCGAACCATGTTCCGATGCCTGCTGCGATCGTGAAAGGGACCGGCGCCGCGTCCGGAATGCTATGCAACCGGTCCGGCGAGGCCCGGATGGAGTCGCAAGCCAGCCCTCTAAAGTCAACGGATTTGTCGGTTTTCGGGCCCGCCCGGGGGCCCGAAGCGCGTCCATTTGGCGCAGCTAGGACCGGCCACCCCACCGCATCCTAGGGCTGTAACCCGCCGGCAATTGCCAATCCCATGGGCACGCTGGTACCACCAGCCCGCATTTCACGGCCATGCCGCCCGTTGTCACGGTGGGCCCGAACACGCTCCGGAGCATGGATGCCCAGTATCAAGATCATCGGCGCCGGTTCGATCGGCAACCACCTCGCCCATGCCGCCCGTTCCTTTGGCTGGCAGGTGACGCTGACCGACATCGACCCCGCGGCGCTCGAACGTTCGCGCGAGAGCATCTATCCGCAGCGTTACGGCGCATGGGACGATGCGATCCGGCTCAAGGATACGCGCGAGGCAATGGGCGACGCGGCCGATGTGGTCTTCATCGGTACGCCGCCCGACAGCCATATGAAAATCGCATCGGCGGTGCTCGATGCCGCGGCGCCGCGCGCGCTGGTAATCGAGAAGCCGCTCTGCGGCCCCGATCTTGCCGGCTGCGAGGAACTCTGGCAGCGCACGCGCAAGGCCGGCATCTTCGCCGGCGTCGGATACAATCACACGCTCGGTGCCAATACGGTGCTTGCCGAGCAGGCGCTGGCGACCGGCACGATCGGCGAGGTCGCGACCTTGTCGGCGCGCACGCGCGAACATTGGGGCGGCATCTTCAAGGCGCACTCCTGGCTTGCCGGTCCGGCCGACAGCTATCTCGGCTATTGGGCGCGCGGCGGCGGCGCGACCGGCGAGCATTCGCACGGCATCAATATGTGGCAGCATTTCGCGCATCGCATCGGTGCGGGCAAGGTCGTCGAAGTCAGCGCGACGATGGACATGGTGCGCGACGGCAAGACCGAATATGACCGGCTCGCGCTGATATCGCTCAAGACCAGCGAAGGGCTGACAGGCGACGTGATCCAGGATGTCGTGACGGCGCCGGCCCAGAAATCGGTGCGCATCCAGGGGCGCGACGGTTTCATCGAATGGCGCGTCAATTATGGCCCCAATGTCGATGCGGTGATTACCGGCAGCGGTGACAAGGCGAACGAGCCGACATTGCTGCCGAAGACCCGGGCCGACGACTTCAAGGCCGAGATCGCCCATCTTGCCGGCGTTCTCGATGGTGCTTTCGGGGGCAAGGCCGAGGGCTCACCCATTGCGCTCGAACGCGGCCTTGATACGATGATGGTCATCGCCGCGGCCTTCAAATCCCATCAGACCGGGCGGCGGGTCGCCATCGACTGGCGCACCGGCTATCGTCCCGACGCCCTGCGCTGAGTCGCCTGGAGAACCGCCGAGAACCCAATGCAGAAACCGTTCAAGTTCAACGACCTGTTCATCTACGACCTGGCCAATAATCACCAGGGCGATATCGAGCACGCATCCAACATCATTCGCGGGATCGGCAAGGCGAACGCCGACGCCGGCGCGCGTGGCGCGTTCAAGTTCCAGTTTCGCCAGCTCGACACGTTCATTCATCCCGACTACCAGACCCGGAACGATCTCAAGTTCATTAAACGGTTCAACGAAACCCGGATGTCGATGGACGATTTCCGGAAACTTGCCGACCTGATCCGCGCGCAGGGCATGCTCACCATGTGCACGCCGTTCGACGAGGAATCGGTCGACGTCATCTGCGACATGGGCCTCGACATCATCAAGGTGGCGAGCTGCTCGGCCGACGATCGGCCGCTGCTCGAGAAGGTCGCGCGCGTCAATCGGCCGCTGGTCGTGTCAACGGCGGGCCTGCGGATCGAGGAGATCGACTGGCTGGTTAATTTCCTCGAAAGCGAGCGTGCGGATTTCGCGCTGATGCATTGCATCGCGGAGTACCCGACCGACGACGACAAGCTGCAGCTCAACCAGATCGAGTTTCTGCGTGACCGCTATCGCACCGTTCCGATCGGCTGGTCGACGCATGAGGATCCGGACAACACGGACCCGATCAAGCTCGCCTACGCCAAGGGCGCACGGCTGTTCGAACGGCATGTCGGCATCAAGACCGACAAGTATCCGCTGAACGCCTATTCCTCGACGCCCGAGCAGATCGCAAAATGGCTCGCCGCGCATAAATATGCGAAGGGCATGCTGGGCGCGGCCGAACGCGCGCCCTCCTCGCCGCTCGAACGCAAGACGCTCAAGGAACTGAAGCGCGGCGTCTATGCCAAGCGCACGCTCGCGAAGGGCAAGCCGATCAAGCGCGAGGATGTGTTCTTTGCGATGCCGGTCGAGGAGGATCAGCTTCTCAGCGGCCAGTGGCGCCCGGGCATGATCGCGCCCGCCGACATCGCCGCGAAGGCGGCGTTGCCCGAAAGCATGTCCAAGGAAGCGCTGACCGACGAACAACTCGTCTATCAGATCATGCTGCAGGTCCGCGCCATGCTGAACAAGGCGAACATCCATATCAATGAGGATGCATCGATCGAGATCTCGCATCATTACGGGTTGCGGCGTTTCCGCGAATATGGCGCGGTCATCGTCACCTGCATCAACCGCAGTTACGCGAAGAAGCTGGTGATCCAGCTGCCGCGCCAGAAACATCCCTATCACCATCACAAGCAGAAGGAAGAAACCTTCCAGCTTCTGGATGGCGACATGGAGATCGTGAAGAACGGCGAGCGCATCTCGATGCGGCCGGGCGACACGTTCCTGGTCGAGCCCGACGCCTGGCACAAGTTCCATACGTTGGACGGCGCCATCGTCGAGGAAGTCTCGACCACGCATTTCAACAACGATTCCTTCTACGAAGATCCGGAGATCGCCAAGAAGGAACGCCATGAGCGCAAGACCCAGGTCGACAACTGGCTGGCATATTTCCGGTCCAAGCATGCGCTTTAAGGCGGTCGTCTTCGATTTCGACGGCACGCTTATCGATTCGGCCGACGCCAAGCGCGATGCGTTCTTCCGCCTGTTTCCGGCGGCGGAGCCTTATCGCGCCATCGTCAATCGCGTACTGACCGCGGACCCGGACGGATCGCGCCATGTCGTCATCCCGCGCATGATCGAAGCGATGACCGCTAAAAAGCTCGCCCTTCCGCACGGCCATAATGCGACCGACCGCATCGGTGCCTATGCGCAGGCAGTCTATGCGGCGCAGCGCGCGGCCGCGGAATGCCCCGGCGCCGAAACCCTGCTGCGCGCGCTCAAGGGTCACGCAGCCCTCTATATCAGCTCGAACACCCCCGAACCCGATCTCGGCACGCTGGTTGCCGCGCGAGGCTGGAGCGAACTGGTTGACGGTCTCTTCGGTCATCCGCGCGACAAGAGCGAAACGCTCGCGTTGCTGGTCGAGCGTCACGATGCGGCGAAGGACGAGATCGCCGTTGTAGGCGATGGCGAGAGCGACGAACGCGCGGCATACGCGATCGGCTGTCCGTTCTTCCGGGTCTGCGGCCCCAAGGCACTCGCCGATGTCGGGCGCAAGCTCGGGCTCGAACATGTTTGAGGGCAAGCGCGTCCTGGTCGTCGTGCCGGCGCGCGGCGGCAGCCAGGGCGTCAAGCTGAAGAACCTGCGCGAGATCGGCGGGGTTCCGTTGGTCGTACAAGCCGGACGGATCGCGATCGCACTCGATTTTGCCGATCGCTGCATCGTCTCGACCGATCACGCCGAGATCGCCCGCGTCGCGACGGAAGCCGGGCTTGCCGCGCCGTTTGTCCGACCCGAGGCGCTTTCGGGCGCAGTCATCAGCGATCTACAGGTTCTGACGCACGCGCTCGAGGAAATGGAGCGCATCGACGGCCGGCGCTACGACATCGTCGTGATGCTTCAGCCGACTTCGCCGAGCCGCACCGTGCAGCATGTGCGCGACACGGTTACCCTACTGGTTCGCGGCGCCTTCGATGCGGTCTGGACCGTCAGCGAGAGCGACAGCAAGGCCCATCCGCTGAAGCAACTGACCGTGGGCGAGGGCGGCGGGCTCGACTACTACGATTCCAAGGGTGCTGCGATCGTGGCCCGCCAGCAGCTTCAGCCGGTCTATCACCGCAACGGCATTACCTATGCGTTCACGCGTGCCTGCCTGCTCGACCAGAAAACAATCAAAGGCGCGCGTACCGGCGCGCTCGTCGTCGAGGGTCCGGTCGTCAATATCGACACCGAACTCGACCTCGAATGGGCGAATTTCCTGCATCAGCGCGCCACCACCGCGCGGCCCTAGCCGCCGCGCCTCAGCCGCGCGCGGGCGCGTGGGGAAAGGCTTCGGCGAAACGCACCGGCCAGGTTTCGATCGGGAACGACTGGAACGAGCCGTCGTTCACGATGAGATCGTGCCGCGCCAGCCGGTCCGCATGGCGTTGGCAGAACGTGGCCCAGGAATCGTACCAGTCGTTCAGAAAAACGCCGCTTTCGTACTTCTTCAGAAGATCGCGGTCGCGCTTGCGCTGGCGGTTGGTGCGATCCGACCGGGCCATCTCGCCGGACTGGATATGAGCGCGGAGCCGTTCGCCCTGCGCCATCAAGGTCAGAACCGTCACGCGATCGGCAACTCCCATCAAATGCAGCACCGGATCGCGATCGTAGGACCGGATGCCGGTGCGCGACGGGCGCAGGAAATCGTAATGCAACAGCACGCGCTCGTTGCGACCGTTCGGCATCGAATCCGCTTCCGACGCCTGCAGGAGCTGCCAGTCTGAGCCGTCCAGACCGTATTGGGCGCGCAGCGACGCATCCGCCATCAGCCGGTCGATCAACGTGCTCTTCCCCACGCTCGTCGGCCCGGTGACAATCGCGAGATGCCCGATGCGGCGCTTGCGCGCTTCGACCAGCACACGGCCCTTGAACGGCGAGCGGCTGATCGTAACAGGCTCGAATGCGTTCGTGTGCACGTTGAGCACGATTTCGAGCGCACCTGGTGTGAAGAGATAGGTGCGCCCCGCCGCATCGCCGCGCTTCTTCGGGATTCCGAGAAACATCGCCGGCGAACCGATGCCGAAGACGCGAAGCGGGTTGATCCGGTCGCGCACGACATCGCGCCAGGTCGGCACGGCGACTTCCAGAACCAGCCGGTCGCGCGTCATCCGCATCATCTTCTGCAACCCGCCAAGCGGATCGAACAGATGATGCAGCACGTTCAGACAGGCCACCGTATCGAACTGCCGTCCCCGATCGTCCCATTCCTCGAAATTGGCGCGGATATATTCAGGCCGGACCTCAAGTAATTCGGCGAACTCGCGGGCCTGACGCAGATTGCGCGGGTCGGTCTCGATACCGGTGGCCGTGGCGGCGCCGCGCTGCAGCGCCTCGACGCAGAAATAGCCGAGATAGCTGCCGATATCGAAGAACGTCTTGCCGTGAAAATCGTCGCCGAAGAGACGTGGCAGCAGATAACTGCGATCATAACCCGGCGTCGTGCCGCCATCGGGCAGGACGAACGCCTGATATTCCGGCGCCTCGTCGAGCAACCGCTGCAGACGCGCATGCCATTCGGGATCGCGATCCGGCTGCGGCACCGTCACTTTGCGGTCGTTCATGCGCGGCGGGTCACAACGAAATTGCGAGGCGCTGGATCTCGTCCAGATCGAGCGCACGAGAGAGCGTGTCGACGGGCCAGTCGGCCGGGCTCAGCTCGGGTGCGTAGATATCGGTGTACTGGATCAGCAGCATGACCCGCGTTTTACTGTTCTGCCGCGAGCCATAATGCAGACAGCGCGACGTGTCGACCAGCATGCTTTGGCCCGGCTGGCCGGTCAGCTTCACTTCGCGGCTCGGACCCAGAAACCGGTCGACCTCTTCGATCGTCAGCCGCCCGCGGTCATAATTCAGCCCTTCGACCACGCGCTCGGATTCGTCCGCCGGCAGGAAGGTGAACGGCCCGTGCTCGTCGGTCACGTCGTCGACGCACACGAACAACTTGACCTGACGGTCATCGGCGAAATCGAGATGATAGAGCTGGCTGCCGATCTCGGAGAGATTCGGCAGGCTGACCATGACCGACACATCGCTCAGGATCGGCACCGCGCCGAGATAGCGGCTCACCGCATCGAGGACCGGGCGCGCCAACGCGAGGCGCATAATGTCGAGATACTGCGCAGTCGCGCGCTTCTGCGTGGCATAGACCAGGAATTCCTTGCGCGAGGCACCGTGATCGTAACGCTGCAGCGCTCCGGTGCGTTCGCTCTCGCGAAAGACTTCCATGCCCTGTTTTACAGCCGGCGCGATCTCGGGCAGGCGGTTCGGTGCGACGGCGGCACAGGCACGCGCCCGATCGATCGCAACTGCATCGCTGGCAGCGACGCCCATTTGCCGCGCAAGCTCGGGACGATGCAGATAGGGAAACGGATTCATCCCGATGCCGACCGCACGGCTGATACGGATCGCCGGCACGCGCGGCACCCCGAGACGCTTCGCCAGGAACAGATTGAGGTTCCGGCTGGTTGCGTAACGGGCCTTGGCATAAGACTGGCGAAGCGACTGGCTCATTCGGTCAGAAGACCTTCTGCGTTTGGGAGCCGCTGGCAGGGCGGCCGCATCGCGAAATACGCCATCGTCCTGGCGGAGGCGAATCCCTTCATTTCGCGGCGAATTAGCTGGCCAGCCTCCATTCTTGTCAAGGCGACGCCCGACCGCAGCCTGCGATCCGCGGCTCGACAGTCATGAGGCTGCCGACTAGGCTTCGGCCTCCGCGCAACGCCCAACCTTCCGTTTCGAGACCGATCGCTGCGCCATGCAAGACGCCCCGCCGCCCTGGACCGAACGCGCCGCTTTGGTCTACGGGCCCCGCAAAGCCGGTACCACCTTGTTGCTGAACCTGCTGGACGGGAGCGACGCGCTATTGGCGTTTCCGAGCGAAGTGAAGCTGAAAGCGCTGCATCGCATCCCCGCCGGCGCGCATTCGCGTGAGACCTATCTGGCGCGATCGCGCATCGCCGAGGTCGACGCGGCCCGCCTGTCGCAGGATCGCTACCAGGCGCTTTGGGCAGCGGTCGATCCTAAAGCCGCCGCCGGCAGGCTTTGCACGCTGCTGCGCCTCGACGCATGGCATGTGCACCAGACCGCGGCGACGGCGCCGCGCGAACCGCAACTCTGGTGCGCCAAAGAGGTCGGCGGCGATACCGATGCGATCCTCGATCTGTGGCGGCGCTGTTTCCCCGATGCGCCGGTCCTGTTCATTCTGCGCAATCCCCTCATGGTCACGCGGGCCGTGTTGCAGGACCGCCGGCGCAAGGATCGACGATTGAGCATCGCCGAGATCGTCCGCGAAACCGCCGACCCGATGCGCGTGGTGGCGGCGCAGAGCCGTCATCTCGGCGATCCGCGCCTGCTCGCGATTGCATACGAGGACATGGTGACCGACACGCCCGCGACGATGCGACGCATCGCAGCGTTCCTCGGCATCCCCTTCGATGCGATCCTGTTGCAACCGACATTGTTCGGCGAACCAATCGTGGTGCGAACCTCGTCGCGTTCGACCACCGAAGTGTTTCAGGCTTCGGAGGAATGGGAGGATGGGCTGACCCGTCGGGAGCAGTTCTGGGTCAGGCTCACGGCCGCTGTGCTCGGCTGTCTGCCCGGCTATCGCGTCGATTATGCATGGCTGCGGCAACGCGTGGCCGATTAGGAAATGGCCTGCAACGAGCGGGTCAGCCCGATCCACCTCCGCGTTCCGGCGCGGTGTCACGATATTGACCCGCCAATTGCGGCGGGGTTCCCGTATTCCCGCTTTCCCAGACGCGCCATTCACCGTTAGTCTTTGGAGAGATTGACTGATTCTTCCCGATTTGATCTCGCGCAATCGGGTAACCTTGGGCGATCCGGCCGGCGATGTTCGCGGAGTTCGCCACTTTCGCCCCAAAAGAGACCGATGAACGCAACCCGGCAGACCGGAATCCTTTCTGAAAGCGCACGTCGAACCGCGCCTTGCCTTTCGGCTTTTGGTAAACCCCGATCATGAACCCCGATAGCGGCGTCTATCGCAACCCGCCGTTGGAGGATCCGGTTCGGGTCATCTATGTCTGCTGCCACGGGCGAAGCGGCTCGACATTGCTCGGTGCCATCGCCGGCTTGCTGCCTCAGCACAGCTTCGTCGGCGAAGTGCGTACGATCTGGGAGGATGGTGTCGACAACAACAGGAATTGCGGCTGCGGCGAACCGTTCCGGAGCTGCCGCTTCTGGAACGAAGTGTTTAAGCGCGCCTATGGCGGGTTCGACACGCCGGCGGCCATGAAAACGCGCGACCTGCTGACGCGGCTTATGAAGGTCAACAGCAGGCCCGCTCTGTGGTGGGCGCTGCTGCGCGAAAACCGCCGGCACGAGACAACTCGCGCGTTGGCCGATGCGCTCGCCCCGCTCTATCGCGCCATCCACGACGTATCCGGTGGGCAGATCATCGTCGACACCTCCAAGCATGCACGGTTTGGTTTCGTCATTGCCAACATTCCCGGTGTCGATATCCGCTTCGTCAATCTGATCCGCGATGTTCGCGGCGTCATCTTTTCCCGTGCGCGACCGGCGCTGATGCGCGACGGCAGCACGCGACATGCGCAACGCTCGAAGCAGCCGCACTACAGAACGGGAACCGTGTTGGGGCGTTGGCTCTTCCGGAATGCCCTCGCGATGCGCCTCGTTCGTCGCCATGGCGGCATTCGCGTACTTTATGAAGACTTCGTGCATGACCAGAAGCCCGCGCTCGTCGCATTGAGCGACAACGATCGCGCGCGGATCGCGCTGGATCGGCTGGCGTACCCGGATGCGGCGGAGATCGTCCAGCATCAGTTGGCGGGCAACTGGATCCGCAACCTGAAGATCGACACCTCGGAGCGTTGGCCCGACGAGCTGCCTCGTCCCGTGCAGCGGATCGCGACATTCTTCTCGTGGCCACTTCGGCGACGCTATCGCTACGAAGTGCAACAGCCGAGCGGCTTCGCCGAGCGTCCCGACACGAGGCAGAGCGCAAGAGCGGCTCGCTAGGCTCGAAATCGCACAATCGCTGTGTTAGGTTCGCGCGGCCTGCGAACCTGTCCCACCACCGCGCTTCCGGCCGCGCCACGCGGCCCGAACCCGATCGAGCCCGCCCATTAATGTCCCGTATACCGCCCGAGACCCTGGTCATTCCGGTCGAGACCCTGAACCGGGAGTTCGACGGCAAGCTATTGCTCGCGTTGGCCGCTGCCGAACGCGGCTATCGGGCGATCGTCGGTGGACGAACCCGCCTCCATCGGCATCTGACCGACCTGCCGCCCTCGATCTATCTCAGCAAGGGCATCCGCACCGGCAATCGCGTGATCCTCTCGCTGCTCGAGAAGCTCGGCCATACCGTGGTCGCGCTCGAGGAGGAAGGGCTCGTGCGCTTTTCCGACGAAGCGTACCTGATGATGCTCGATGTAGAAACGTTCAACCGCGCGCAGATGCTGTTTGCCTGGGGCCATGACAATGCCGAGGTGTGGCGGCGGTTCGGCGGCTATCGCGGTACGCCCATCATCGAGGCCGGCAACCCGCGCATGGACATGCTGCGACCCGAAGTCCGTAATTTCTACACCGACGATGTGGCGGCGATCCGGCAACGCTACGGCCGCTTCGCGCTCTTCAACAGCAATTTCAGTTTCGTCAATCATTTCATTCCCGGCCATATCCGCTTCCGCATTCCGGCCAATGCACGCTCGGAACGCTACGACCAGATGCGCAGCGGCGTGTATCAGCACAAAAAAGCGTTGTTCGACAGTTTCTGCGCGCTGATCCCGTCGCTAAGCAAAGCCGTGCAGCCGCACAATCTGGTGATTCGCCCGCATCCATCCGAGAACCGGCAGACCTGGAGAGATGTCGCAGCGGGCCTGCCCAACGTGCATGTCGTGTATGAGGGTACTGTCGTGCCGTGGCTGCTGGCCGCCGACGTGTTGGTGCATAACAGCTGCACGAGCGGCGTGGAGGCAGCCATCCTCGGCACGCCCGCCTTGTCCTATCGTCCGGTTTGGTCGGCGGAGTTCGATCCGCCCTTGCCGAACGATGTCAGCAGTGAGTTCGACGATGCAGCGGCGCTGGGCGATGCGGCGCAGGCGATCCTCGCGCGCAATTCGGCGGAGCGCTCGCTCTCGCCGGCGAACTATGAGCGGTTGTCCCATCACGTCGCGGCGCTCGACGGTAAACTGAGTTGCGACCGGATTCTCGATGCGCTGGTCGAACAGCAGGACCGGTTTGCGTCGATGCCGGCCCCAGGCTTGCTCGACCGGGCCATCGGTCATGCCGGCGTCGCCGCCCGCAATGCGCGACGGGCGATCACGACCCGGATGATGGGCCGCAGCAGTGCGACCTATACCGCCTACAAATTTCCGGGACTGGACGAGGCCTATGTCGCCACCCGGATCGAACGGTTTTGCACCCTCCTCGGGCGGTTCGACGGCATCGGCGTCCGACGCCTTCGGGACGATATCTTTCTGCTGGAACGGCGCTGAACCGCGCGCATCGAGACAATCGCCCGGCGTCGCCCGGATGGGGGCCGATTGTTGCGATCCGGCCCCGGCTGGCGTATCTCCTGCCGACGTTCCCGCCGCCCGTCCGACGCGGCCCTGACCGGAGGCTGACCCCTTGAACGAAACCGGCTGGACCGAAGCGCGCATCCGCGACCTGCTCGCCACGAACGCCTTTACCTATCAGAATGTGAAGCTGCCGCACGGGCTGTCGACCGGCGGGAAAGACCGCTCCAAGACGGCGCGCGCCATTTTTCCAGCCGCAATACCCGGACGCTCGGTTTTCGATATCGGTTGCATGTACGGTTTCTTCTGTTTCGAAGCCGAGGATCGCGGCGCGACGCAAGCTGTCGGCGCAGACATCGATCCGGAGAACGTGCGCAAATGCCGCCTGCTGGCGGAAGTCCGCGGCTCGAATGCGCAGTTCGTCTATTTCGATATCGAAGGCGACGAGATTCCACAGCAGTACGACTATGTGCTGTGCCTGAACGTGTTGCACCATCTGCGCAATCCGATCGGCGCGCTGGAGAAGATGATCCGCGCCACGCGCGAGCGTCTTGTTCTCGAAATCGCCTCGTTTGGGCCCAACGACCGCCGGAAGAACGGCGTGTCGAGACTCGCCGCCGCCTTCCTGCGCCGCTTGCCTGTCATGTACGTGCCCGGCTCGTCTTCCTGGGGGCGCAGCACGAGCCAGACGTTTTTCATCACGGAAAAGGCGATCGAAACGCTGCTGCTGGCGCATCGCGCGTCGTTCGCAAAGATCGACTTCATCGATACCGGGCATAAGGGTCGTTACATCGCGGTCGCGCACAAGCGCCGCATCGGACATCTCGTCGTCGTGGCGGGGCTGCAGGCATCCGGCAAATCGACGCTGATCGAAGAGATTCTTTCGAAATCGGGATCGCTGATCGCGAAGTATATCGACCTTGATCCGTCGAAAGCCTGGTCGGTGCAGCGCTTCGGCAGTCTGGTCGAGAACCGGCAGGCCGAGCACCCGAACCTGATCCTGCATTACAACATCTCGAAGCATCTCATCGACGGCGATCTGTTCCATCACAGCCGGGCGCTGGCCGACGTGATGGCGACGGCCGAGAAGGTCACCATTGTGACCGTCTGGTGCCCGCGCGAACGGCTACTGCAGCAGTTCCGCGAAGGCCGCACCGGCAAACATCGGAAGACGATGCTCTCCCGCCAGCATCGCAAGAAAATCAAGCAGCTCTCGGCGCTGTACGAAAGCGAGACCGCCCTGCAGACGATGTTCGACGAATGGTTCGCTTTCGTGAAACGCCGGTCGGACCCCGGATTCGTGGTCGAATACGACAAGGACTACCGGGTTTCGACGCTGGCTGCGTGGAATCCGACCCCGCTTTGACCGCCGCCCGCCGCGGGCCGGCCCGCCATATTGCCGGGCCCGGCCGATTGGTCTATTCAGCGACCGGATGACCGATCGAGACAAAATGAGCAATTCCGCGGAGAATCTCGAATACGGACCGAAATATTTCGGTGCCTTGCGCATCTTCGCGACGACTCCGCCACTCCGTCAGGTCACGGTGCTGGTCTGCCTTATCGCCGCGACCTTCGCGGAAGGATTTGGCATGGCCGCCATTCTGCCGCTGCTGTCGATCGCACAGGGCAACGCGGGCGGCGATTCGGCGCTGAACCAGTTGATCACCGGCCTGATCCATTTCATGGGACTGCCGCTCGACCTCGGTGTGGTCGCCTGTCTCATGGTCGCCGGATTCGTGGTCAAGGCCGCGCTGACGATGTTCGCGATGGGTCATGTCGGATACACGGTGACCAAGGTGACGACGGGGCTGCGGCTCAAGCTGATCGGGCGTCTGCTCGAAGCGAAATGGAGCTATTTCGCGCATCAGCCGGTCGGCCGGTTCGGCAATGCGATCAGCGGCGAAGCGGCGCGCGCGGGCGACGCGTATCTCGCGGTCGCAACGCTGATCGCCCTCACCTTCCAGACCATCATGTATCTGATCCTTGCCTATCTGATGTCGTGGAAGCTCGCGCTTGCCGCAATCGCCCTTGGCGCGGTCATCGTCGTATCGCTCAACTGGCTGATCCGGGTGACAAAGCGCGCCGGCCGGACCCAGACCGCGCGCACCCGAAGCCTGACCGCGGGCCTGACCGACGCGCTGATCGGATTGAAACCGCTCAAGGCGATGGCACGCAACCTGCGATTCACCACGTTGTTCGACCGCGACGTGAAGGAGCTGAAGCGAGCTCTGCGCCGTCAGGTGCTGGCACGGAACGCAACCCGCTCCATGCAGGAAGTGATGATCGTCGTGGCGATCGCGGTCGGATTTTATGGCGCCGTCGAAGTCGCGCATTACCCGGTCGATCAGGTCATCGTCATCGCGCTGCTTCTCATCAAGACCGTGCTCACCTTGGCGCAGTCCCAGCGCACCCTGCAATCGGTCAATCAATGCGAGAGCGCCTACTGGTCGCTGCACGAGACGATCAAGGAAGCGGAAGCCGCCAAGGAGATATTCGTCGGCACCCGTGAACCGACTCTCGAACGCAACATCGAGTTTCACAATGTTGCGTTCTCGTTCGGGACCAAGGATGTGTTGCGCGGCGTGTCGCTCGAGATTCCCGCAGGCCAGGTGACGACGGTGACCGGCGGTTCCGGTGCCGGCAAAACAACGACCGCCGATCTCGTGCTCGGCCTCTATATGCCCAAATCCGGCGATATTACCGTCGACGGCGTGTCGCTCCGCAACATCGATCTCCATAAATGGCGGGCGATGACCGGCTATGTGCCGCAGGAAGTGATCCTCTTTCACGACACGATTTACGCCAACATCGCGCTCGGCGATCCGGCCTTCGACCCCGAGACGGTGCGCAATGCACTGGAAGCGGCCGGCGCATGGGAGTTCGTCACGGAATTGCCCGATCGGATGGACAGCGTCGTCGGCGAGCGCGGTACGCTCCTCTCGGGCGGCCAGCGCCAGCGCATTGCGGTCGCCCGTGCGATCGTGCATCGACCCAAGCTGGTCATCCTCGACGAGGCGACGAGTGCACTCGATCCCGAAACCGAGTTCGCGATCTGCAGCAATCTGAAGTCGCTATCGCGCCGCACGGGCCTCACCATTCTGGCGATCACGCATCAGCCGGCCTGGGTCGAGGCGGCGGACCGGCTCTATCGCATCGCCGACGGACGGGTCATCGAGCCCACGCCGCAGAGCGCGGCGATGGCGGCTTCCTGAGCCTCGCCTTGTCCCTCGGGAACTCATTTGCTATGAGGCGGCCCGCCTTCTTCCCCCTCATGGACCCCTGCCTGGCATGACGGAACCGAAACCGACTCCGACAACCCGCGCCCGTTTGCCATACCGGTGTGCCAATTTCGCGACGCTCGCCGAGGGGCTCGACTACGCCGCGCAGGGCCAATGCGGATTCAATTTCTATTCGGCACGCGGGCAATTGCTGAGCGCGCTGCCTTATGCCGAGCTGCGCGACCGTGCGATAGCGCTCGCGCGCGGGCTGATCGCGGCGGGGCTCAATCGCGGCGACCGTGTGCTGATGATCGCCGACACCGACCCCGATTTTATGATCGCGTTCTTCGCCTGCCAGTATGCGGGCCTGTTGCCGGCATCGGCCGCGATCCCGACCAGCCTCGGCGGTCGCGAGGCCTATATCGCCTCGCTGCGCCGGCTGCTGCAATCGACCGGCTCGCGGGCCGCGATGGCGCCCGACAGTCTGATCGAATATCTGCGCGAGGCCGCCGACGGTCTCGATCTGCCGCTGGTCGGCGGGCCGCAGGATTTCTACAACCTCGCCCCGCGCGACGCGGCGTTGCGAACCTGGCAGAAGGACGAGCGCTGCTATCTGCAGTTCTCGTCGGGCAGTACGCGCTTTCCCCTCGGGATCGACATTTCCCAGCGCGTGCTGATGGCGAATGCCTATGCGATCGCGACCTACGGGCTCGAGATCGGCGCCGAGGATCGCTGTACGAGCTGGCTGCCGCTGTATCACGATATGGGACTGGTCGGTTTTGCGCTGGTGCCCATGCTGACACAGATGTCGGTCGACTACCTCGCTACGCGCGATTTCGCACGCCGGCCGCTGATGTGGCCGACGCTCATCACGATGAACGGCGGGACGCTCTCTTACAGCCCGAGCTTCGGCTACGACCTCGCCGCGCGGCGCCTCCATGACGGCAATCTGCGGGTCGAGGGTATCGATCTCAGCCGCTGGCGCGGTGCCGGGATCGGCGGCGACATGATCCAGCCGAAAGTGCTCGAACGCTTTGCCGATATTTTTGGTCCCTACGGCTTCCGCCGCGAGGCCTTCGTGCCGAGCTACGGCATGGCGGAAACCGCGCTTGCGATTTCGTTCGCGCCGCTCGACACCGGCGTCGAGATCGATCGCGTCGACCGGCAGCGTCTTGCCGAGCGCGGCGAGGCGGTTACGGCACCGGCCGATGCCTCGAACGCGCGGGATTTCGTACTCTGCGGCAAGCCGCTCGGCGGCCACAGGATCGAAGTGCGCGACGAGACCGGACGCGCCTTGCCTGAACGCAAGCTCGGCCGCGTGTTCGTCAGCGGCCCCAGCATCATGGTCGGTTATTTCGAGGAGCCCGAGGCGACGGCCGCGGTGCTGCAGCCCGATGGCTGGCTCGATACCGGCGATCTCGGATACCTGACCGGCGGCCAGATCGTGATCACCGGCCGCAGCAAGGATCTCATCATCATCAACGGTCGCAATATCTGGCCGCAGGATCTCGAATGGTCGGTCGAGGACGGGCTGGGCCTGCGCCGCGGCGATACGGCAGCGTTTGCGTTCGAGGGCGATGACGGCAGCGAGCGCGTGATGATGCTGGTGCAATGCCGCGTGCCCGACGACGAGCGCCGTCAGCAGCTTGCGCGCGACGTCGCCGCCATCCTGCAACGCAGCCACGCGGTCGAGGCGGGCGTTTCGCTGGTGCCGCCGCACGGACTGCCGCAGACCTCGTCGGGCAAACTGAGCCGCACCCGGGCCAAGGCGAACTGGCTGTCCGGCCTCTACCAGGCGGGCCCCGACGGGATGCGAAAGACCGCCTCCGGGGCAAGCTGATCCATGGCCCGACTGGTCGCCGTAACGGGTGCGACCGGGTTTGTCGGCGGCCATGTCGCTCGTGCCTTCACCGATGCCGGCTGGCGTGTGCGTATTCTCGCGCGGCGCATTCCGCTCAGCCCGCAGCTCGCCGATCTGACCCCCGACCTCGTCCCCGGCTCGCTCGAAGACGAAGATGCGCTGCGGGCTCTGGTGCGCGGTGCCGATGCGATCGTCCACGCGGCGGGCTCGGTCAAGGCCCTCGATGCCGCCTCGTTCCATCGCGACAACGCGGACGGCACCGCGCGGATGGTTGCGGCGGCGCACGCTGCTGCGCCGGAAGCAAGATTCCTGCTGATCTCGTCGCTATCGGCGCGCGAACCGGCCTTGTCGCCCTATGCGGCGAGCAAGCGCGCGGGTGAACGGGCGCTCGAAACCGGCGGCGCCAGTCTCGACTGGACGATCCTGCGACCGCCCGTGGTGTACGGGCCGGGCGACCGGGAAATGCTGCCGTTCTTCCGCATGGCGGCCAACGGCATGTTGGCGGCACCGGACAATGGCGCCGCCCGTCTTTCGCTCATCCATGCCGCCGATCTGGCACGAGCCTGCGTCGCGATCGTCGAGCGCCGCGAGTGGCGGCACGCAACGATCGAGATCGACGATGGCCATCCCCGCGGCTATGGCTGGCCGGACATTGCGGACGCTCTCGCCGCCGCTGTCGGCCGGCCGGTTCGGCTGCGGCGGTTACCGCGCTGGCTGTTCGACGCGGTCGCCACCGTGAGCGCCGGCTGGGCCGAAATGACAAAATTGCCGGCCATGGTGACGCCCGGCAAGGTTCGCGAGCTGTTTCATCCGGACTGGATTTCCCGCGTGCCCGAATTTCCGCAAAATCTGGGCTGGTTGCCGCAATTCACTGTTAACAAAGGTTTTTCTGTGACGGCGGCGGCGTATCGCGGGCTCGGTCTGCTGCGATGAATCGAGTTGTAACAAAGGGTTACAATTCTTTATTTCACTAAACCCCTGACCTAATTGGAATCTACGGCTGTCCAGGCCACGACGCGCGTCGCGGTATTTGGATTCGTGGAGCGATCGAGTCGAGGCAGCGTTGAGAATGGAAGTGGCCGAGTCTGGAACGTTCGAGCGGGTCGTGGAAGTTTTGCGACCGTTCCGGAAGAACGAGACCCCGATCGGACGGGGCAGCGATCTGGCCGACGATCTTCGCCTCGACTCGCTGGCGGTGATGGACCTGATGATGGAACTCGAGGAACGGTTCGACATCACCATCCCATTGAATGCCGTTCCGGAAATCCGGACGGTCGGCGATCTGGCCGATTTCGTCGCAAAGCAGAAGGCAGAGGGATAAGACGATGGGTTTGTTCGACCGGTTCAAGGGCCTGAAGGCCGCCCATAGCGCCGCAAAGTCCTGCGGCGACGATCCATTTGCCATTCGCATGGACGAAGTGCTCTCGCCGACCGAAGCGATGATCGAAGGCCGGCACACCATCCTCGCCGGCACCAACAATTACCTCGGCCTCACCTTCGAGCCGTCCTGCGTCGCCGCCTCGGCCGAGGCGGTGCGCACGCACGGCACCGGCACCACCGGTTCGCGCGTCGCCAACGGCTCCTATGCCGGGCACAAGGCGCTTGAGGATTCGATTGCCGATTTCTTCGGTCGCAAGCACGCCATGGTTTTCACCACGGGCTACCAGGCCAATCTCGGCATCATCGCCACATTGGCCGGCCCACAGGACTATCTGATCATCGATTCCGACTCGCATGCGAGCATCTACGATGCGACGCGGCTGAGCAGCGCCACCGTTCTGCGCTTCAAGCATAACGATCCGGACGATCTCGACCGCCGCCTCTCGAAGCTCGGCAACGAGGCGGTCAACAAAGTGATCGTCGTCGAGGGTATCTACAGCATGCGCGGCGATATCGCGCCGCTGGCCGAGTTCGCGGCGGTGAAGCGCAAGCATGGCGCCTATCTCGTCGTCGACGAGGCGCATTCGATGGGCGTCATGGGCGATACCGGTCGCGGTGCGGCAGAGTTCTACGGCGTCGAGGCCGATGTCGATTTCATCGTCGGCACGTTCTCTAAGAGCCTGGGCGCGATCGGCGGCTATTGCGTCTCCGATCATCCGGAGTTCGATATCCTGCGCGTCGCCTGCCGGCCCTACATGTTCACGGCCTCGCTGCCGCCGTCGATCGTGGCCTCGGTCGCGGCCTCGCTCGAAGTGATGAAGGAGCGGCCGACATTGCGCGACAATCTCTGGGCCAATGTGAACCAGCTTTACGGCACGCTGCAGCGGCGTGGGTTCGTGCTCGGGCCGCACAAGAGCCCCGTCGTGGCGGTGCATCTGCCCGATCCGGCCAGTGCGATCCAGGTCTGGCACGAGCTGCTGCTGGCCGGCGTCTATGTGAACCTGACATTGCCGCCGGCGACGCCGAACAATATAGCGCTGCTTCGCTGTAGCGTCTGTGCGGCGCATACGAGCGAGCAGCTTGCCGTCGTTGCGGACCGTCTGACCGAGATCGCCGAACGGCATGGCGTGATCGGCAGCATGCGCATGGCCGCCGCCGGCTGACGGCACGCTCACCACTGTTCGATAAGCAGACGGCCGCCTCCGGGCGGCCGTTTCGCGTTCCGCCCGCGTCGGAACGCCGTGGTCAGCGGAAGGCGCCGGCGCGGTAGAAGCGCCACAGCAATATCGGCGCCGCGAGGATCGGGTGGCGTCGCTCCCAGGGGCTCACCGGCGGCCGCACGGCGGCATGGCGCTCGACCTTCCAGAGCGCGTAATCGACCGCGCCGTCGACCGTAAAGACCGCCTTGATGAGACGCAGCAGGTTCAGGCTCTTGCCCGCGACACGCCGGCGGATCCACGCGCGACGGCCGGCTTTGCGCGCCGATGCATCGAGCGGATTGCGATAGAATCCGACATCGTGGGCAAAGGCGGCGTCGCCTAACGTTGCCGCCGTCAGCGCCTCATAGCGGTCGCGATCCGCCGCGACGATCAGGATGGCACGATCGCGGCCCCGTTCGCTGCGCAACTCGGCGCCATAGGTCGCGCGAAATCCCGTCTCCCACAGCCGTTCAGCGGTGAAGCGGTCGCCGACCAGTGGAAGGCTCGCCGCCACAAACGTTTCCACCGCATCGGCACAGGCGGCTTCGAACGCCCTTCCCACGGCCTCGTCCCGTGTGACAACAAGCCGTGCCGGCTGTGCGAACCGGGCCCAGAGCGCGCTGGTCTTGCTTCGCGGCCCGCATCCGCGCGCGAACTGCGCCAGCGAGATCACGGCATATTTGGCGCGCAGAGGCACGCCATTGATGATCGTTTCGACAAAGAACACGTTCGGCGGCAGAAGGCGATTGAAACGCGCGATCCAGGGTCGGTCGGGATAGGCGCTGCGGTAATCGTCCACCAGCAGATAGAAGTCGAGCAGGCTGTCGGGACTCGAGAGTGCTGCTTCGCCGCTGCGCAGGCAGGAGCCGTAGAACAGAACGGCCGCACTGCCGCTTCCATGTCGCTGCATCACCTGCGTCGCGAGGTCGCGCACCAATGCCGGAACCGGAAGCGCCAGTTCGTCGCGTACGATGGCCGAAACCTGCTGCATCGCCTGCTGCATCGAAGGTCTTTCCGACGGGTCGGTCAGAGCCGCGCGAAGGTCAACGCATGCCCGCTTTCAACGATGATCGGCTCGCCCGGCACCGGATCGATCCGCTCACCGTCGAACAACAAAGGCGCGTCGGCCTCGATGGCGAGGCGAACGACGCGGCCGCTACGATAGCCTGCATCCTTCATCCAGTCGCGCGGCGTCCCGCGGATCAGCGGCAAAAGGGCCGAAAGGAAGCGGCGCGGCGGGCTCTGAACCCATGTCCATCGAATCGGCGCCTCGCCGGCGCCCCAGAACGGATCGGCCCCGAGAATGAGGCCCGGCAAGGTTGTCGCGAGAAAGAGATAGCACTCACCGCTGGCTATCTCCGCATTGTCACCGACCAACCGAATGCGTGTTCCCTGTTTTCGCCCGGCAAAAACGGTGTGCACGATCAGCATGAACGCCGCCGCTGCAGCCGCGGTCGACTGGGCAAAACCGACCGGGTGAACGCGCCGGCGCGCCAGCTGCGTCGTATTGTAAAACGCAGCGCCGCCGAGCAGCAGACCGTACTGGATATCGGCATTCGCCCCGGCCCGAACCGACAGGACCGGATGCGTCAGCAGATCGAGCGGACGCCCTGCATCGCGCCGCTGCAACAGCGCCGTGAGCCCGAAATCGGGCTTGCCTGGAATACCGAGCCGATGACCGGTGACGTTCGTCATGCCGCCGGCCAGCACGGCGAGAGGCGGCGTGATGGCAAAGGGATTACGGCCGATCAGTGCCGTCATCGTTGCCTGCACGGTGCCATCGCCACCGGAAACCGCCAGCAAGGTCGCGCCAGCCGCGGCGAATTCGTCCAGCACCGCCGGAATGTCTCCAATATGCTCGATCTCGCGCGTCAGCACGCGCTGCGCCGGGCGATAGACCGCGCGCACGCGCTCGAGCCGCTCGCGGTTGCGCCGGCTGCGCGGGTTGACGATCAGCCCGATCGGACCGCTGAAGACGCCGTTCATGCCGTCTCCGTCAGCCAGGATCGCAACGCGCCGTTGCGCCGCTTCGCGAGCACCGCCTGCCCGATCCGCACCAGATGGAACAGCAGCGAAAGGATCGTCCAAATCGCAACGGCGATGAATCCTTCCGCCGGCCGGTCGAACAGGATCGCGAGCGTCAGGATGGCGAGGTTGGGATTGCGCCGCGCGGTGATCGTGCGGAACCAGTAATCGACCGGCCGCCAGATATGAATTTCGATACCGAAGCGCGCCATGAAGAATCCTTCTTCGGCGCGTCCGAGCACATAGCCGGCGACGATTACCCAGAGCGCGGGCAATAGCCATTCGCCCAGTTCGGGCGATACCGGCACAGTCGCCAGCCCGACATACCAGGCCCAGTACCAGAAAGGTGGATGGATAAGATCGATGCCATGATCGAACACCTCGCCCATTTTGGTCGAGGTGAGCGTAACGCGGGCGAGCTTGCCATCGACCGTGTCGAGGAACGTCATTCCCCAGGCGGCGACCAGACCGAGCGCGAACTGCCCGGTCCAGAACAGCCAGAATGCGGCGATCACCAGCAACAGGCTGACGAACGTCACCGCGTTGGGCGAAATGCCGAGCGCGCTGCACCAGCGCGTCACCTGGCGCGCCGGCCAAGGCCATAGATATTTGGTTACGAAATCGGTCGCGCCTTTGTACGCGCCCGAGAAACTCGCGCGTTCGAGAACGTCGCGCGGCGTGCCGTCGAGCGGCAGCAGATATGGCGTCGCGCGCTTGCGCAGGGTCGCATCGTAGGAGCCGGCCAGTTCCACCGGTCCAAGCCGTTCGAGCCCGGCCCCGCGCACGACCCCGTCCAGGTCGATCTCGCCGGAAGCACCAGCGGCGGCGGCTCCGGCCCTCACATGCGCGGCAACGAGTTTTGAACGGTCCGCCGGATCGACCAGCGCCCGGCCCGGTTGCCCGATCAGCGCCCGGATGATGGATTCGTCATAGAGATAGTCCGTGCGAAGCAGGAGCAGGCCGCCCGCCGACGCCGCGCCAACGGTCGAATCGATCCCCGCGCGCAGCAAGGCGCGGCGCAGCCGCTCGGCCCCGGTTAACCCCCAGAGCCGTCGTCCGGCGGAACCGAGCAACCGAACTGCGGGTTTATCCGCGTTGCGGGGGTGTGAATCTGTCATGAGAGAATCTGGCCGCAATCCGGGGATGAGTTTGAAGGCCGCATGGGCCGCCGCTTGACCGAACCGGCCGGCCTTGGGACAAGACCAGCCGACCCGCTCTTATAACCGCCCACTGGACTCCCGCCAATTGTTCACCCTGGCCCATCTTTCCGATCCGCATTTGGCCGGCTGGCCCCTGCCCGGCCTGCGCGCGATCGCCAACAAGCGGGCCTTCGGCCTTCTGTCCTGGCAATTGCGCCGGCGGCGCATCCATCTGTCGAGCGTGCTCGCCGCTCTTTGCGCGGATCTTCGGAAGGCGGCCCCCGATCACACGGTCATTACCGGCGATATCGTCAATATCTCGCTGCCCGAAGAGTTCGCGCGCGCGACCCAATGGCTGGGCGCGTTCGGGACACCCGAGGCGTTGACGGTGATCCCGGGCAATCACGATGCGTATATCGACCTGCCCTGGGACGAGACGATCGGCCACTGGCGATGTTACATGCGCGACGAACCGGCAGCGAGCGCGATCGGGAAGCCGTTCGAGGGGCCCGACGACTTCCCGTTCGTGCGGCGTCGCGGCCGGATCGCTCTCGTGGGCACGTCGAGCGCCTGCGCGATGCCGATCGGCAGCGCGGCCGGCCGCCTCGGTGCCCCGCAGATCGAACGACTGCGCCATCGGCTCGACGAACTCGGCAAGGAAAATCTGTTCCGGGTCGTGCTGATCCATCATCCGCCGTTCGAGGATCGCCATCATCGCCGCAAGGAACTCGAAGATATCGTCGAGCTGCGCGCCGCGATTGCCGCGAGCGGCGCCGAACTGGTCCTGCATGGGCACACACACCGTTCGAGCCTGAACCGCATCGCCGTGCCGGATGGCACGGCGCCCGTCATCGGCGTCGCTTCAGCATCGGCTCGTGCCTGGGCCAACAAGGATCCGGCGCGCTATCATCTTTACCGCATCGAACCCGCCGGCGATGGCTGGCGGGTGGAAGTTGAGGTCCGCACCGTCACCGTCACGCTCGATCGATTCGAACGGACCGGTGGTTTCCGACTGGATGTCCCGCTGGCCGCATAAAATCGGCAGGCCGGGCGGAACGCGTCAACCTTCCGGCCCGTGCTAGGTTGCGGTCGAACCAAGGAATGAGATGGCCGACGCCGGCATCAACGCGACCATGAAGACATTCGGCCATCCGGATACGGTTCTGGCCGAATATCCCCATTGGGTGGTCCTGCTTCGCCCGCAGCAGGCGACGCTTGGTGCACTGGTGCTCGCCGCGCGCGGCCCGGCGACGCGCTTTTCCGATCTCGACGCGGCCGCCATGGCGGGATTACACAATGCAATCGCCGACATCGAGCGGACGCTCATGTCCTTGTTCACCTACGACAAGATCAACTATCTGATGCTGATGATGGTCGATCCGCATGTGCATATGCATGTGATTCCCCGCTATGCCGCGAAACGCGCGTTCGAAAGCGTCGAGTTTCTGGATCCGGGCTGGCCGCGCACGCCCGATCTCGCGCATGCGACCACTGTCGACGATGCGTTGCGGCAACGCCTGGCGACCATGCTGCGCGATGCATGGCCGCGGCGCTGATCGACGATGACCCTGCTCGATCGCTATATCCTCAGCCGCATCATGTGGCCGCTGTTCGGCACGGTGGCGATCGCGCTGATGGCGCTGCTGCTGGAGCGGATGGTGCGGCTGCTCGACTTCGTCGTCGCAAAGGGCGGCCCGATCATCTTCGTGCTGCGGATGCTGGCCAATCTCATCCCGCATTATCTCGGCCTCGCACTGCCGCTCGCCTTCTTCATCGGCATCATTCTGGCGATCAGCCGCCTCAGCGCCGACAGCGAGATCGACGCGATGAACGCGACCGGCGTCTCGTTGCATCGGCTGGTGGCGCCGATCATGCTGGTCGCGATCATGCTGGTCGCCTGCGGCAGCATCATCTTCGGGTTCCTTCAACCCTATACCCGCTACGCCTATCGCGCGCTGGTCTATGTGGTGACCGAAACCGCGTGGGAATCGGCCCTCGAACGCGGCTCATTCTTCACCGGGTTCGGCAATTTCACGATCATGGCCAACGACATCGCGGATGGCGGCCGAGTGCTGAGTGGGATTTTCGTGCATGAGGAACGCCCGTCTGGCGGTTCGATCACGACGACCGCGGAGACGGGTCGCGTGTTTCGCTCGACCGACGATCTTGCGTTGGTGCTCCGCCTCGAGAACGGGATTCGTGTCGATGCCGGTCTGATCGGCAGTGAGGCGACGGTTCTGTCCTTTGACTCACTCACGCTGCCGCTTGACGATTCGCTCGGGCCGAGTCCGTTCCGCATGCGCGGCGATTCCGATCGCGAGATGACTATTCCCGAATTGTGGAACGCGATCGAGAACCCGCCACCCGATATCGACAAAGTGCGCTTCGAGACGGAACTGCATGCCCGCGTCGTGCGAACCCTGTCGTTTATTTTCCTGCCGCTGCTGGCAGCCCCGCTGGCGATGACGACGCGGCGCAGCCGGCGCGGCGTCAGCCTCGGCAGCGGCATCGTCATATTGCTGATCTACCACTACCTGCTGCAGCTCGGCGAAGGGCTGAGCGATCAGGGCCGCCTCTCGCCCTGGATCGCGCTCTGGACGCCGTTCTTCGTTTTCCTGACTCTCAGCACTTGGTGTTTCTGGGTAACCAGCGTGCGGCCAGGTTCGAACCCGCTCAATTGGCTGCTCAGCGGCCTCGACGATGTTTACGGAAGCATCATCTCGTTCGGCCAACGCCGGCGGGAGGCGACATGACCTGGACGCTGACGCGCTACATATCGCGCCTCTTTCTCGGGAACCTGACCGCCATCGTGATCGGCTTTGCCGGGTTGCTGCAGCTGCTCGATCTGCTGAACAACGCCGACCGGCTGTTCGCCCGGCACGGCGACAGCCTCTGGGTGCTCGCACGCTATGCGATGCTGCGCATGCCGGAAGTGTTCGGTTTCATACTGCCCTTCGCGACCCTGATCGCAACATTGCTGACGCTGGCACGCCTCGCGCAGAACAGCGAGATCCTCGCCGCCAAGGCGGCGGGACTTTCCTTTTACCGGATCCTGCTCTGCTTCCTGCCGGCGGCCGCTCTGGTGGCGGTGGTGAATTTCTACGTCGTCGATCGGGCGACGCCGCTCACCCAGCGCACGCTGATCGACTGGGATGCGGAAGCAGATTCTCTGTCCGACCAGCCGGCCGCGGACACCAGCGAAGGCGTATGGATCCGCGACGGGCTGTCGCTGGTTCGGGTTTCCCTGGTTCTCAATCAGGGCCGCGAGCTGCATGACGTCACGTTTTTCGTCCGCGACGAAGACGGCAATCTCGCCAAGCGCATCACCGCCGACGTCGCACTCTATCTCGAGAACGGCCGCTGGCAGCTCTACGACGTGGAAACACTGGTTATGGAGCGGCATGCCGGCGGCGAGTTCACGCGTCAGGCGACCGATGTGTGGGAGGGCACGCTGGTGCCCGGTCACTACGCCGATATCGTCGCCCCACCCACGAGCCTGACGCTGGATCAGCTTGAAGCCTTCACGCAAGCCGAAGGCGAAATCGGCAACCGGCCGGACTATTACTATGAGACCTGGCTGCACAAGCGATACGCCGTGCCGGTCGCGGTGTTCATCATGGTGATCCTCGCAGCCCCCATGGCCCAGACGCTGCGGCGGAACCAGCGCATGGCGATGGGCCTCGCCGCCGGTGTCGGCATGGGGTTCCTCTATTTCGTCACCGACGGGGTGTGTCAGGCGCTTGGCGAGACGGGGGCCATTCCGGCAGCCGTAGCGGCCTGGAGCCCGGGGCTCCTGTTTCTCAGCTTCGGGCTGGCGGGGTTGATCCGGATCGAAGGCTACTAGCGGGCCGGTCGAAGGGCGAAAACCGCGACATTACAACGCGTTGTCGGTAGGGTGCCTTGCCGGAACCCCGGTCGAGAGCTAGATTGGGCGGCATGAGCTTCTGGACTCGCACCCACAATCTTTCGCGCATGTCGCTCGGCGATCTGCTGCGCGTCTTCTTCACCTATCCGGCGGTCATCGCCTACCTGCTGTTCGGCATCGCCGCAGCAGCGGCCGCTGCCTATTTCTATCGGGCCGGCGACTGGCTCGGCGTCCTGGTCGCAATCGGCCTTGCGGTCGTCATCTATCCGCTGGTCTGGTACGTCCTGCATCGCTGGGTGCTGCACAGCCGCTATCTCTATCGTAGCCCGCTGACGGCCAAGACCTGGAAGCGTATCCATTTCGACCATCATCAGGATCCGTACGATCTACGCGTGCTGTTTGGCGCGCTGCATACAACGCTGCCGACGATCGCAATCGCAACGGCGCCGATCGGCTGGCTTGTCGGTGGCTGGAGCGGCGCCGCGGCCGCGCTGTCGACCGGATTGCTGACCACCTGCTTCTACGAGTTCTGCCATTGCGTGCAGCACCTCAATACGAAGCCCCGCACGACCTTCCTGCAGCACATCAAGCGCCTGCATCTCGCGCATCACTTCCACAACGAGCAGGGCAATTTCGGTATCACCAATTTCCTCTGGGACCGCTGGCTCGGCACTTTCTATGAATCGCCGCGCCAGGTGACGAAGAGCCCGACCGTGTTCAATCTCGGTTACACCGAGGAACAGGCCGCCATTTATCCGTGGGTGGCCGCACTCTCCGGCGGCACGCGCGGCGACCAGAACCCGCGCCGCTTCCGTGTCGATCCCGACGTTCGGGGCGACCGTGCCGCCTGAGCGACACGCCGCTTGCCCACGTCTGCCGACATCCGCATCGTTCCGGCACAATCGAATCCGGCCCGTCGCGATTTCCTGAAACTGCCGCTGACGCTCTATGCCTGTGCTCCGGGCTATGCGCCCGGCCTGCTGATGGAGCGCAGGGCTGCGATCGACCCCGCCCGCAATCCCTTTTTCGAGCATGCCGAGGCGGCATTCTGGGTCGCCTATCGCGGCGACAAACCGGTCGGCCGCATCAGCGCGCAGGTCGATCGTCTCGCGCGCGAGCGATACGGCGCCGATCTCGGCCATTTCGGCTATCTCGATGCGATCGACGATCCGGCGGTGTTCGCGGCCTTGTTCGCAACGGCCGAGGATTGGCTGCGCGCGCGCGGCACGAAGCGCGTCCAGGGTCCGTTCAGCCTTTCTATCAATGAGGAAACCGGCCTGCTGGTCGACGGCTTCGATACCCGGCCGATGCTGATGATGAGCTATCACCCGTCGTTCGCGCGCGCCCATGTCGAAGCGAGGGGCTATGCCAAGGCGAAGGACGTCATCGCCTATGACTATGACGTGACGCAGACGCTGCCGATCGACAGTATGCGTTTGATCGAGCGCGCGAAGGCCGATCTCGACATCCGGCTGCGGCCGCTCGACATGCGCCGCTATAACGAGGATCTGAGGATCATCCTCGACATCTTCAACGACGCGTGGGCGGACAATTGGGGCTTCATCCCGATGACCGAGGCGGAGGTCGCCCACACCGCGCACGAGATGCGGCAGATCATCGTGCCGGATCTGGTCTGGATCGCCGAAATCGACGGCGAACCGGTCAGCATGATCGTCTGCCTGCCCAACCTGCTCGAGGCGACGGCAGATCTCCGCGGCAGCCTGCTACCGTTCGGCTGGGCGAAACTGCTCTGGCGGCTCAAGGTCCGGGGGCTGCATACCGGGCGCGTGCCGCTGTTCGGCCTGCGCCGGCGCTATCACCGCTCGCCCTATGGCGCGGCCGTGATCTTCATGCTGCTCGATGCACTGCGACGAAGCGGCGTCGCACGCGGCATCCGCAGCGCGGAGCTGTCCTGGATTCTCGAAGATAATTGGGCGATCCGATCGATCATCGAGCGTCTTGGCGGCCGACCGTACAAGACCTACCGCGTCTTTGAAAATACGCTCGCACCGCCATCATGAACGAGCGGCTCACGGTGCTGCTGCTGGCGGGGTCGCGCGGGCCCGCCGATCCCGTTGCGCAAGCGGCCGAGGTGCCGGTCAAGGCTCTCGCCCCGGTGCGCGGGCGCGCCATGATCGAGCGCGTGGTCGATACGCTGCAGCGTTATGAGCGGATCGGCCGCATCGTCATCGCAACAGACGACCGGCCGGAAGCCGCGGCGCAGTTCGAGCGGCTGGCCCGCCGCGCCGGCGTCGAGCTGATGGCGCAGGCGCAGTCGCCGGCCGCAACCGTAAGCGCCGCCCTTGCGCATATCGGGGATGCTGGCTTTCCGATTCTGGTTACCACGGCGGATCATCCGCTGCTGACCGCCGACATGATCGAAACGCTGCTGAACGCCAGCCTGGCCGATGCCGACATCGCCGTTGCGCTCGCCGATGCGGACAATGTCGCCGCCGCATATCCCAACTCGATCCGCACGGTGCTGAAACTCGGATCGGGGCGATATTGCGGCTGCAATCTCTTCCTGCTGCAGCATCCGCGCGCCGGCGGCGCGATCGCGTTCTGGCGCAGGATGGAACGCAACCGGAAAAAGCCCTGGCGGCTCGCTGCGGCGATCGGCCCGAAGACGCTGATGCTCTATTTGCTGGGGCGTCTCGATCTAACGGCGGCCTTCGCGCGGCTCTCGGCGCTCAGCGCCAGCAATATCCAGCCGGTGATCCTGCCGCAGCCGGAAGCGGCGATCGATGTCGACAAACCGGCCGACCTCGCTTTGGCCGAGCGCATTCTCGCCGCACGCGAGCGACCCGAAAGCTAGGTCGTCGCGAACGAGTCTCGGCTACCAGCCGCGCACCATCCGTTCGGCCTGTTGCAGATCTTCGTGGAAGTCAATCTCGCCCCATTGCAGGCCTTCGATCGAGGCGGTCTCGACCGTGCCCTCGCGCGCAAGGATGTCGATGACCTTGAGATACCACCATTTGAGGCCGTCGGGCGTGTGCATGGTGCGATCGATCGCCTCGGCGAAAAGACGTGGCCCTGCGCCGCGAAAGAGGAGCATGCCGATCGATTCCCCGTTGACCCGATCGAGCAGCAGCGTCTTGCCGATCTCACGCAACCGCGTGCCCTCGGTGCGGACCTTCATATCGTCGGCATCGTACTCGGCCTTGCGATCGATCGTGACGGTGATCGGTGCCGCCGGGCTTGCGAGCAGGCGCGCCAGCACCGCCGGCTCGAACAATGTGTCGCCGTTCAGGATGATGAAATCGCGATCCATCTCACCGCGCGCGAGCCAGCAGCTTCCGAGATTGTCGGCGACGTTGAAGAACGGATTGAAAATCGTCCGGATCCGGAGCGACGGGCCGGCGAGCGTCGCGAGATGCGCCTCGACCAGAGCCGCCTGGAAACCGAGCACGACCGCGATCTCGTCGACGCCGCCGGCGGCGAGCTGCTTCACCTGCCACTCGATGACCGTGCGCGGGCCGACCGGCAGCATGCATTTCGGTCGGTCCTTGGTCAGCGGCAGCAGGCGCGAGCCCTGGCCGGCACTGAGGATGAGGGCGCGCATGAGCGGGAGCGTGGAGCCTTTCGCTATCGTCGCCGGGCAGGGATTTCCGGGACCGGATCGGCCGAAGGCCGGGTGGCGGCGGCGAAGATGGCCAATGGGCCAGGACCCGTCAACCCGAGGCGCCGCACAAGCCTCACGCGAGACCGCAGACCGCCCGGAACGGCCGCTGGAAGCGCCACGGTTGGCAGCCTTGGCAGGCCCAAACCGGGTTGCTATAACGCGCCGCGCCTCCTGATATGGAAGCTACTGTTCCCCGGTAGCTCAGCGGTAGAGCAACCGGCTGTTAACCGGTTGGTCGCTGGTTCGAATCCGGCCCGGGGAGCCAATATCCATCAAAGGGCTTAGGTCGAAGCGACCTAAGCCCTTTTGCTTTGGCGGTACGCGAATCGCGCAGGCGCTCGTCCATCGTCACGGTTTCCTGTGCTGCTGTAGATGGAGCAACCAGCCGAGCAGCGCGAGAATGAGGCCAGCGATCGCCGCGATGACGCCGGTGATGGCCATCAGCAACGGCAGCATGCCGGCTTCGACGTCGAGCGCTTCGAGGCCGAATCCGATCGCCGCGACGACGGCGGAAACAAGGAAGGCGATCAGACCCCAGCGGATTCTCTTGCGCCAGATATCAGGCTGCACGACGATCTCGCGCCGCTCCACTTTCTGGAAATGCGCGAGAACCTTCTCCGCGTCGGCCGTCGCCGTTGGTGCGATCGGGACGCGAATAACGCCGGCATGCTGATGCACCATGATGACGGTCACGTTCGACATGGTGGTCATGCGTGTACCGAATTCGATGCTCGCAGGACTGCCGGGTATTATCTGGACGCCCGCGAAGCGGTACATGCCGGTGGTCACGATCGGGAAGTAACTGCCGTCGATCAGGACACCGTCGGTCGTGAAAATGACCTCGACCCCGTCTGGCCGCGATTTCCGCGACGGTTTGTAGTCATTCCCATAGCCGGCACCGAGCGCGTTTCGTTCCTTGTTGTACGCGCGAAACGCATCGAAACGATCCGCCGGCACGATCCAGCGCGCGAGGCGATTGTCTCCGCGGCGCACCGACTGGGCCATCTTCATCCCCTTGAGGGAGAGGACGAACATGGCGAGGGAAATGATCCCGACGACAAGGCCGGCGCCGATCGCGGCGCCGGTGGCGCCGGTCTCATGCCCGAGCGCGTTCATCTCGGCAATGCCCCAGAGAACGCTAACGGTCGAGGCAACAACCAAAATGACGCAGATGATGGCATTCCGCCCGGGATTGCTCAGACCGCTGTTTTTCATGCCGTCCTCTCAAGATCTGTGTCTAATGATCGAAGCGCATATGCAACGCCTGTTTGCCGTCCGGCGTCGCCCGCGCGGTCACCTTGCGGGCCCACCGCCGGATCAGCACCGCGCGCAGGCGCGATTCGACCTGATCCATGTCGATATCCGCCAGTTCTTCTTCGCGAATCGGCGCCGCATTGTCGAGCCGGATCGGCAGGCCGGCATAGGTCAGGCGCAGATCGACGTGATACTCGTCGAACGCCAGATCGATCCGCACCGGCACACCGGTTTCCATCAATGACCGGCGCGCATCGGCGAACTCCAGCAATGCGCGCGTGACGTCGCGCATCACGTCCACGCGTGCCCCCCAATGGCTCCCCTGCTCGCGCACCCAGGTTTCGAGCGCGTCATACTGAAGCTCGCTCGCGGGCAGGGTCAACGTCGCGCTTCGCGACACCCCGATTCGGAACAGCAGGTTCAATAGCAGGGCGCTTATGATGACAACGGTAAGGTCGGATCCGGAAATCGCCAGCAGCTCCGGCGGCAGCTTGTCGTAGATGTGCGGCACGATATTGCGGCTGAGGCCAAGGATCAGCGGAATACCGAGCATCAGGATGTGGCGTGAGTCCAGAAGCCGGCTCATGATCACCTGGACTCCGTTGAAGATGATGAAGGCCGCGGCAAAGATCAGAACGCCGCCCAGAATGGGTCGCGGCAATGCCAGGAAGAACGACGATACGCCCGGCAACAGCGCGATCAGGAACAGCCATCCCGCGATCGCATAGCCGATCCGGCGCGCCGTCAACCCCGTCGCGGCCGCAATACCGATACTGCCGGAGAAGGTATTCATGCCGATCGGACCGCCGATGACGCCGGCAAGCGCAGTTCCCATTCCGTCGGCAAAGATGCCGCCGCGAATGCTGCGCATCTCCGGCCGTACCCAGTCGCTGTCTTCGACCTTCTGCAGGGTGATGATATCGCCCATCGCGCGCAGACTGCAGGTGAGCGCACTGATCGCAAATTCGACCGCCAGCAGCGGCTCGAAACTCGGCGTCAGCAAAGGCGGGATCGGGATGGCCACGCCCTGCTCGATGACGGTATCGAAGAGGGTCGACAGATCCATCATGCCGCTCGTCATCGCAATCAGGCAGCCGGCCGTGATACCGAGCAGCGTGCCGTAGATCCGGAGGTTCCCTTTCGCCCACACGTTGAGCGCGACGACGGTCGCCAGCGTAATGACGCCGAGCCACGGCAAACGGCTGTCGCCGTCGAAACTCAGTCCCCCGACACCCCCATCGGCGATGAGGCGGACGCCGAGTATGCCGAGAATGATGCCGATCATCAGGACGGCAAGACCGCCGATCTCCGGCGGTAAATAGGGCCGCAGCCACCGCAGCGCCGGCGCGAGCGCCATCTGGAAGAGGCCGGCAAAAATCAGCATACCCATGACCAGCGAGGGTCCGCCCTGCTCCATCGCGATGAGACAGGGCGGCAGATAGGCCGCCGTGAACGTCGTCGGCGCGAGATAGCCCGAGCCCACGAATCTGCCCCGCTGGATCTGGAAAATCGTGCCGAGACCGAGGCCGATCAGCGCAAGGCTGAGCAGACGCTGGGTCATCTCGGTGTCGAGATTGCCCTTGCTGAGAACGAGGAGCGGCATGGCGATGCCGACGCCCAGGATGACCGCGCTGTGCTGCAGACCGGCCAGCAACAGGGTGCGGGTCGGAACCGGATCGTCGCGCGACGGTGCGCGGGTCGAGGGCGGCGTCATCGGCAACCGGTGGTCATGGGATGAACTTTCGTCGAAATCGCCGCGCCATGTGCTCACAACGCTGGCACAGGCCCTTCAAACACTCATGCCTTGCGCCAATGCCAGCCGCTCCCCGTCAGGAGCGGTCGCAGTGCGCCGGCCGCAGCGATTGTCAGACATATGGCGAGAACAAACCAGACCGGCCGGATGGTCGGATCGAACATGAGATTGGCCTGCAGCACGCGTAGCGGCGAAACGCCCACCTTGATCCAGTAATAGATCGATTCGCCGATCGCGGTTGCGGCGGCGGCGAAGAGCGCGAGAAGCGTCGGCCACCAGGCAGCGAGCCTTCCGTCGATCCCACCGCTCCACGACACCAGCCGGTAACCCATCAGCCAGACGAAGAGACCGGCCATGACAAAGGGCTCGTCCACTTTGAGTTTCGATTGCATGAAAAAATGTACGACCGCGAGCAGTCCTGCAAGATAAACCAGCCGATGCAGCCGGCGCCAACGCTTGCCCCCGAGGCGCCGGATCATGCCGTTCGTCGACGTCGATGCCATGATCGTCAGGATCAGCAGCGCTGCAAATCCGATTGTCAGATAGATCCGGATCAGGATTTCGGTCGCGACCTTGCGAAGATCGAAAGCCTCATCGGTGATGTAGAGGGAGAGATGCATGGCGGCATAGGCGAAGGCTGCGACGCCGATCATGCGACGCACCTGCATCAGCCGCGGCCATTGCAGAACTCGCCGGGCGGGGGTGATGAAAAGCGAAATCAGGATGAGCCGCAGAGCCCAGGTGCCGATCTGGTGGAGTGCCTCGTTGAGCGGCCGCGGACCCAGCAGCCCGTTGTCGTAGCGGAACGCGATCACGATGGCCGGAACGAAGAGCAGGATGAAAACGGCCAGCTTGAAGGCCGAGAACCGCCCCGCGGGGTCACGCCATGGCATTCGATCGTGCGCCTGTGCCGGAGTTTCGCTGGCTGCCGTCCCGATAGTGTGTCATCGGCCGATATCCCCGGCAAGCAAGGGAAGCGTTGGTGATATCGGCATGAGGTTCTTCCAGTCCCGCCACTCCGCCGGTTCACTCATCACCCGAACGGCAAGACGGTCGGCGAAGCTCTGCGCGATGACGGCAACACGTTCACGCAGCGTTCCCGCGGAGGGTGCAGCAATTTCGCTTTCGACGATCACGCGAATGTCGGGGCCGGCTCCGCGTACCGTGAAGACCGGCAGCAATGTGGCGCCGTTGAAAAGCGCAAGCCCTGCCGCCCCGGCTGCGAGTTTCAGCCCGCCCCCGAGCAGATCGACATCGACCGGTTTGCGCCCTTCCCAGGCACCGGCCGTTATCGAAACAATTCCATTCCCGGCCAGTATCTGCCGCGCCTGCAGCATCGCGCTGCCCGGTCTCGTGCGGTCGATCTCGATGCGCCCGGCGAGGAACGGGGTCTCCGCACCGATGCGGATCGGGTTGAAGCAGGCCATGCCGAACCGTGACTTCGAGAAGCCGTGTTCCGGCCGGCTGACGTGCCAGAGCGCATAGCCGGCACGATGCAAGGTCATCTTGGTTGCGAGCGAATTGAAGCAAAAATGTCCGATCCAGAGCACACAACCCCGTCCCCCGCCCAGCGCCCGATCGATGTGTTCGTATCCCTCCAGTATCAGCGCCGGTTTCCATCCACCGGGCCGACAGCAGCGGAGCACTTGCAAATGGCACTCGCTGCGCCCGGCTGCGGATTCGATCGCGAACTTGCGCGACGGCGACGTATTGAACACGCGGGCCGCGGCAACGGCCACCGGTTGGGGATCGAACAACCCGATCCTCGCCTTGATAGCTTCGAAAATTCGGCACGCCGCGAACCAACCGCGTTGCGGCAAAAGCCAGGAAAGCGCCAGCAGAAGCGGCAACTCGAACAGAATCCGAACATCGGATGCATGAATCCATGCTCGGGCGAAAGAGCCGGATGCGCGCGGCGGCTCCCTCATCCTGCCGAATCCGCCGCCGGTTTCTGCCCCCGATCGACGGATATACCGGAAAGCTGTGCGATGTGACGATCGAGCGGAAGAAACTCGGCGATCGACCCCAGGAACGGAGCGAAATCGGGAATCAGGTCGTCCCGGTCCAGCACCCGTTTCGTCAGCTTCCTCGCATTCATCAGAAAATTATGACGATCAAAAGCCAGCAGGTTTCCGACATGGCCGCGAATGCGGCGACGATCGATGCGCTGCCCTGCCAGATCCCTTACGGCGGCTGCAATCGCATCGGGGTCGTCACGAACAATCCGGCAATACGCATTCTCTAGATAGCGATCGCGCCCGCCGATGCTCCGGGTCGAAACGACCGGCAATCCGCAAAGGAGATACTCCATCGAGACGCGCATGCACCCTTCGGCAGCGCTCAGACAAAGGCCGGTCGCGGCATGGGCAAACAGGCGTATGACGTCCACGGGATCGAGCAGTTTGTAGGAACCATCACCGAACGAATGATTGGCATAGTACGCCTTCGGCAGGATCGATAATGCACGGCGATAGGCGGCGTCATTTTCGATCTCGATGGTATGGGGATACACCAGAATCAGCCGCGGCACGCCGGTAGCAAGATTGTGCCGCTTGCTGATGGCAAGCCGCGCGGAGTAGACCGCATCGAACAACCCGATCCTGGGAAAGCTCGCTTCGACAATCCGCCAAACCCGCTCGTCGGTAAAGATCAGCCCACTGCCCAGCAGGCTGGGGCGGCCCTTCTCGGCAAGCAGATACATCTCCATTTCGCTGGCCGCGAGCGGCACGAAGGCATGCCCCGGCATCCCACATTCCGCCACATCAAAGGCGGCGGCGATCCTATCGATGTAAGGTTCCATCGTGTGCGTCATGTGCACGAAATGAAGGCCGCGCGGCCGACCGAAGATATCGGGCAACGCCGCCGCGAGACGGAGCAGCGGAACCGCATCAAGGCCGCTGCTGCTGAAGGTCAGCAGCGGATCCCAGCTGAGAATCCGGACGGCGAACCAGGGCGTGTCGTTGCTCATTCTCGCGTCCCCATATCCTGCACCGGCTCGGCCAGGAACAGGCGGGTGCCGCCGTTCGACCGGCCGGCGTCGGGCCGCCACCCGGCAAGCAAGCCGGTTCGGCCCCACCCGGCTTGCCGTTCTGGCCGGTCTAATAGGCCCGGCTCGGCCCCTTTCGCAACCGGTCCGGACGCGGCACAATACGGTTCAGAACAAGTCAGGTCCCGAGGAGGCCCGTTCGATGGCGCAGTCCGGCTTTTCACCGCGAATCGTCAAGTCAGGGTACAGCTACAGCGAAGCCGACGAACGACGGCTGCGCGAGGAGCTGGCCGCCTGTTATCGGCTGATCGCCCATTTCCGGATGACCGACCTTATCTACACCCACATCTCCGCCCGCCTGCCCGGTCCGGAGAACCACTATCTGTTTAATCCCTACGGGCTCATGTACGACGAGATCAGCGCCTCGAACCTGATCAAGCTAGATCTCGAGGGCAATCTCGTCGAACCCAGCGAATGGGGCTTCAACGACGCCGGCTACACCATTCATTCGGCGATACTCGCGGGGCGACCGGATGTCGTTTGCGCGCTGCATACCCACACCAAGGCTGGCTTTGCCGTTTCCTGCCAGAAGGTTGGATTGCTGCCGCTCAATCAGATCGCCCTGCAATTCTACGGGCAGGTCGCCTATCACAGTTACGAGGGCATCGCCCTCGATCACGATGAATGCCCGCGCCTCGTCGCCGATCTCGGCAACAAGCCGACGATGATCCTGCGCAATCACGGGCTCTTGACCGTCGGGCGCACCGTGCCCGAAGCCTTCATGCTGATGTACTACCTCGAAAAATCCTGTGAAATTCAGATCTCGGCACAGATGACCGGTGCCGAGCTGATCATTCCTTCGCCGGAAGTATGCGCACATACGCAGTCGCAATACGGCATGAACGAAGGATCGGAATGGGCCAACCAGCCTTGGGACGCGCTGATCCGGATGATCGACCGGATCGATCCGAGCTATCGAAACTGATGCTGCTCAGCCGGCCGACGGCAGGGTGAAGCGGACGGTCAGTCCGCGATCGCTGTTGTTGTCGGCATAAACCCACCCGCCCATCGCCGAGATATTCCGGCGCACAACCCAGAGCCCGATGCCGGCATGCCAGCTCGTGCCGCTTTCAGGCGTCGAATCGTCCGGCTGCGCGCGCTGCTGACGGGTGGAGAAATTTCGGTCGAAGATGCGATCGAGAAACTCCGGAGGGACGCCCGGTCCTTCGTCGGAGAGCAGGAACTCGACCGTGTCGTCGGCCGGTTTGGTCAGCACAACGGTAATGCGCCCGCCGCGTGGCGACACGCTGATGGCATTGTCGACGATGTTCTCCAGAACGTTCTCGACCAGCTCCTCACCGCCGCGAATCTGAATGCCCGGTGCCACGAACGCTTCGAGTTCGAGATTCTGCCGCTCCAGCAAGGGGCTGTAACCTTCCAGCGTACGCTCGACCAGGGCCGACAGATCGATGCGCCGCCGCGGCGGATCGAGCAGCTCGGCCGTCGTTTCATCGACCCGGCGCGCCGTCGCAACCAGATGGTCGAGCCGTTCGACCGCGCCTTCCATCACCGACAGGGCGCGCTGCCCGCGCGGCTCGCCTTCGGAAAGGATCCGTCGCAGCGGCTCGAGCGATTGTCGGATGATGGCAAGCGGCGTTTTGAACGCATGCGCGTTATCCTGCGCCGCCGCCCGAATGCTGTCCGAGGCGCGCTGGAGCGAACCGACCAGACGGTCGAGCTCGCCGGCAACGCCGGAGAGTTCCGACAGACGATTGGTTTCGGTGAAGCTGGCGGTCGCCGCCTCGCCGCGATTCTTCGCTTGCGCGAGGCGATGGACGCGCAGTAGCGCGGAGCGCACCGTACCGAAGACCACGAAGACCAACCCGGCGAGCGCCAGATAGATCGCCGCCGCCACCTGCATCTCGGGCCGCGCCCAGTACGGCTTTCCCAAGATCGCGCCGATCTCCCCGGCGAGCGGGTGAGAAACGACCAAAGCCCAGCAACCCCAGCTCGACTGCACCGGCGTGATCGAGGTCCAGATTTCTTCCTTCCCCTCGGGATCGCTGTAGCGCTCGGCCAGCGGAAGGTCGCCGCTGCAACTGGTGGCGAGCTGGTCGAGCACGCCGAGCTTCCGCAGCGCCTCGCGCTCGTCCGACAGGGTCTCGTCGGTTGCCGGCGGCGCGGCGGCGACAAAGTAGAAATCCTGCTCGCCGGCCGAATCGGCCGGACGGAACAGCATTTTCAGCTTGGTTTCGCGGGTGGCGAAGGGCTCGAGCGAGACCTGAAGATCGGTCAGCGGCGAGACTTCCGTGCGACTGAGCAATGGCGACAGCGCGACCGCCGCCAGATGCCCCTGGTCGCGCACGCTCTCCAGCAGAAGGGTCTGCCGCTCGCTATCGGCCTGGGCGAGCGTCAGATAGATGGCAACCGGCACGGCAATGAACCATACCGCCAGCAGGAAGAGCCATGCCGTCAGTGACCGTTTGCGTTCCTCGTTCGCCATGGCGATCGACGACGATCAGTTCTCGACCAGCGCGCTGCGCAGCGTATCGCGATAGGCCGCAACGTCGCGAACATAGGAGACGGTATGCATGCCATGCATCAGGCGCATTGCCTCTTCGACGCCGCCGCGCCAGCGATTGGCGTCGAGCCCGTGCGCCGCCGCCCATTGGCGCGCCTGCTCGATGTTCATCGGACCCGCCTGATAGGCGGCGATGGCGAACAGCACGCGCTCGGCCGGATCGATCGCCGGATCGGCGAAGCTGATGTCAATCATGGCCCGGAGATAGCGTACGCCGGCATGTATATTGCCGTCGGCATCGTAGATCGCGGTCAGGGATACGACCGCGCTGGCGGCCGTCGCCGGCGCGATCTGCATGATGCCGATATGGCCGCCCGGTCCGCGCGCGCCCTGATCGAACCCGGATTCCTGAAACGCGATTCCGGCAATCCAGGTCCAGTCCAGATCGTAGAGCGCGGCATAACGCTCCATGATGTCCCGCAACGTTTCGAGACGAGCCTGGGGCCCTGCGGCCAACGGGTCGCGCGCATTGTCGGCAAATGCCGGACCGGCGGCGACAAGCAACATCGCCGCAGCCACCAGAAGCCGGCGCACTAGGCACTATCCTTCCAGCGATAGCCGTAGCCCGGATAATTGACGATCGAATCGAACTCGGGATCGACGGCCCGGAATTTCTGGCGAATCCGTTTGATGAACGATCGTACGTTGACCTTGTATCCTTCGTCGCCATAGCCGGCGACGAAATCGGTACCGCGCGCAAGGTCGTAGATCTGGCGATAGGTCACGTCGCGATCGGTGACGGCCGCGAGTGCCGACACGATATTGAATTCGGTCAATGTCAGATCGACCAGTTTGCTCTTCCATGTCGCGCGGCTGGTATCGGTCAGGAGTTCGAGATCGCCGCGCCGAACCTGGTCCGGTTGCGCGGGCCCGCCGCTTGCGGGTCCCGCCCGCCGCTCTTCCGCCAGCATTTCGAGCCGCAACCGAAGGCGCTGCATGATGATCGAGAAGCTGCGCGACTTCTCGATGAAGTCGACCGCGCCATAGCGCAGGCCCGCTTCTTCATAGATCTCATCAGACAGTGAGGTAAGAAAGAGAACCGGCGTCCGGACGCCCGCCTCGCGCAGCGCTTTCAGCACCGCCAGTCCGTCCATTCGCGGCATTCGCCAATCGAGCAGAATGGCATCGGCCGTGCCCTTCTCCTCGAGAAGATATTTCAGAAAGCTCGGGCCGTCGCTGAACTCGACGATGCGGAAGCCGCTATCCTCAAGATTGAGCGAGATCGATTCCCGGAACATATCGTCGTCGTCGACGATGGCGATGCAGGGGGCATTTTCAGCTGGCATGGGCACGTCTCACTGCGGTGACGCAGGCATGTTCGCCGGCGCTGTCGGTTGCCGGCTCGATCGCATAGGTCAATGCCAGGAAGCGCGTTCCATCGAGTTCCGGATAGAAGAACAGTCGGAGCGTACAAAGATTCGGCACTTCGTAAACCCAGATCAGTGCCGGTGCCTGATCTTCGGTACGATCGGGGGCACCGAGAATGCTGGCAGTCTCCGCGGTGTCGAGCTTGAGCAGATCGTCGGGATCGCCCTCGGGCAACGCCGCCATGGATTCGGGCATCGCATCCGGCTTGGGCGGGGGCGCATCGGCCGGCGGCAGCGCCTCGGGTTCAGCGGCCGGCTCGGGGTCGGCCGCGACCGCTTCCTGGGGCCCTCGTTCCGCGGACCCGGTCTGCTGGGCGGTACTGCAGCCCGCCAGAAGCGCGCACAAACTCAACCCAACGATATAGCGCAAGTCGACCATGCCACCCTGTCCTGCGAATTTCCCGGCGATCTTATCAGCCCCGACCCGGCACCCTCAATCAGTCGCCGGCCAATCAGGCGCCGGCCGCGCTATTTCTTTTTCGGCCGAAGCGACTCCCAGTCGTCCTCGGTCATGGCGCGAAGAAAATTGAACTGCCCCGCCCCTTCGAGCCATTCACCGCCATCGATCGTCACGACCTCGCCGTTAATGAAGCCGGCTCCGTCCGACATGAGGTAGCTGGCCAGGTTGGCCAATTCCTCATGACGACCCGGCCGCCCCATCGGGTTACGTGTCTCGAATTCACGCGCCAGTTCGGGGCGCGGCACGAGCCGTTCCCAAGCGCCCGGCGTCGGAAACGGCCCCGGCGCGATCGCATTGGTTCTGATGCCACGGCCCCCCCATTCCACCGCCAGGCTCCGGGTCAGCGCGAGCACACCGCCTTTGGCCATTGCCGACGGAACGACATAGGCCGACCCGGTCCACGCGTAGGTGGTTACGATATTCAGGATCGAGCCACGTTGATTTGCCGCAAGCCAGCGCCGGCCGCATCCGATCGAACAATAGGCGGCGCCGTGCAGCACGATATTCAGGACCGCATCCACGGCACGCGGCGACAAGGTCTCGGTCTTGGCGATGAAATTGCCGGCCGCATTGTTGACGAGCCCGTCGAGCGGCTCCTCCTGCCAGATCGCCTCCAGCATCGCCTCGACCGCGTCGGCATCGCGAATGTCGCAGCGATACCCGTGTACCTTGCCGCCGGTCTCTCTCGCAAGCGATGCAACGGCCTCGTCGATAACTTCCTGACGACGGCCGCAGATGACCAACGATGCCCCGAGCTCGAGGAAACGCCGGCCCATACTGAGGCCGAGCCCGGTCCCGCCGCCGGTCACGAGCACGCGCTTGCCGGAAAGGAGAGTCTTCTCGAACATCGTTCCTGCCTCGTGACGTCGCGTCTATTTCGGCGGACTATTCGCCGCGAAAGACGGGCGCGCGGCGTTCGACGGACGCAGCCATCGCTTCCTCGAAGTCTTTGCTTTCGGCGCAGCGCTGGCCCGCGGCCCGCTCGAGATGGAGCTGCGCGTCGAGCGATCGCGACTGCGCGCCGTCGATCAGCCGCTTCGCTTCGATCTGCGCCAGGGTTGGGCCCTGCGCGAGCATCCCGGCAAAGGCGAGCGCCTTCGGCAGCAACTCGTCCGCCGGATATATTTCCGATACGAGGCCGCGCGCCTTCGCCTCCGGCGCCAGCCATGTCTCGCCGGTAAAAACAAAACGCTTCGCTGCCTCGATGCCGACAGCCCGCGGCAACAACCAGCTGCCGCCGGCATCAGGTGGATACGCCATCTTCGTGTAGGCGCAGATAAACTTCGCGCTGTCGGCCGCGAAGCGAAAATCGCAGGCCAGTGCCAGATCGAGCCCGGACCCCACGGCTGCACCGTTCAGGACGGCGATCGACGGCTTCTGATAGGCGGCAACATCGCGAATCAGTCCGTGCATCTCGTCCATCCAGGGCGATTCTTCGGCCTTGCCCGATGCTTCCGCCTCGGCCCATTCCGCGACATCGGCCCCGGCGCAGAAGCCTTTGCCGGCTCCGGTCAGAACGAGACAGCGAACGGACGCCGCACTAGCGTCCGCTACCGCGGCGCGCAGCCTGCGCAATAACGGGGTGCTGAGCGCGTTGCGAACGTCGGACCGGTTCATCGTAAGCAGGCGAACCGGGCCTTGATCCTCGATCTGCAGAATGTCGTCCGCATGGCCCATGATGATCTCCGGCCGGTTGCTGACCGCCAGCGATGGCGAGGGATGCTTGCGTTGATGCCATGGAACACCGGTCGCTGCCTAGCGATTACCCGGATGGGCTTCAACGGGTGCGGGCGGTCGGTTTCGCGGTGCCGTGTCGTTCCACGCCCCGGGAACGCGGGGGATTCCCTGCAAACCGGCCCTCGGTGGTGGCCGATTCCGGATGATCCGGCTCCCTGTCCAAAGTTCGGCAGAAGCAATTTTTTGACCACAAATCATGGTGTTAGATGGGTTTGTAACGCACAACCGCTGCGATCGGGGTGTCAGGGGTAGTCCGCCTCATTTCAGCCCCCTTATACTGTTGCTATCCGTCAAACCCGCACCGGTCCGGCCCTGGGCTTGGACGCCGGACCGGCAAGGCGGGGGCAATGCACTCGCAATTGCGATGCATCAGCGAAAAAAGATGAGGCATCCAAGGAGACGTATCGCATGACAAAGATCAATCCCGATCGCCTGCTCAAGGATCTGCGCAGCAACAAGTTCGACCGGCGGACGTTCATGCAGGGCGTGGCGGCCGCGGGTCTCAGCACCGTGCTGATTCCGACCGCCCCAAATCTCGTTCGCGCCGACACGACCATCACCTATTTCACCTGGTCGGGCTACGATTTGCCGGAGATGTTCCCGGAATATATCTCGAAATATGGAACGCCGCCGACCTTCGCCATTTTCGGCGAAGAGGAAGAGGCACTGCAGAAATTGCGCGGCGGATTCACGGCCGACATTTCGCATCCCTGCACCTCAAATGTTCGCCGCTGGCGTGACGCCGAAGTTATTACGGCGATCGACGTGTCGCGGATCGAGCGCTGGGACGAGATCATGCCGGCGCTGAAGAAGCCCAAGGGCGTCGAGATCGACGGACAGAACTACTTCATGCCGTGGGACTGGGGTAATACGTCGCTGCTCTATCGCGCAGACCTCGTGGATATGACGCCCGAGGATGAAACCTATGCGATCCTTCTCGACGAGCGCTATGCCGGAAAGATGTCTGTTTTCGACTCTGCGGAAACGGTTGCGGCCATCGCCGGCCTGCTGACCGGTGCAAAGGATCCCTTCGACCAGACACCCGAAGAAATCACGGCAACGTTCGAACTCTGGAAGCAGATTCACGCGAACCTGCGTTTCTACTGGACCGATACGACACAATTTGAGCAGGCCCTTGCGACCGGCGAGATTGTCGTGGCATCGGCGTGGAACGAATCCGTCGGCAAGCTGCAGGCCGAAGGTGTCGATGTGCGCTACATGGTCCCGAAGGAAGGAATTCTTACCTGGGTCTGCGGACTTGCCGCCAATCTAAATGCCGACGGCGACGACCAGGAAGTGTACGACATGATGAATGCCATGCTCGACCCCGAGGTCGGGAAATGGCTGATCGAGTACTATAATTACGGTCATTCGAACGCGAAGTCGTATGACATCGCGGATCCGGAAATTCTCGCAAGCATGGGCCTGACGGACCCGGTCGCGATGATCGAGAACACAGTCTTCTTCGATGAAATGCCGACGGAGATGCGCGAAACCATCAACGCCGAGCTCGAGCGGGTGAAGGCCGGGCTGTAACCGCCCGACTTTGTCTTCCCTCGGTTCAAAGCCCCCGCCCCTCCTGGGCGGGGGCTTTTCTGTTTCCGGATTGTCTCGCCATCGGCCTTATCGCCAGGCCTGCGGCGTCGCGCCGCGAGACCCCGAATTCGCCCGGGATTTCAAGAGGATATTGGCTGTATAGCCATTCAATAAGTTTAGATTATTGAATATATACCATTGACTTAAAGGAATTTCTAACATATAAATTTTCTCATGGGACGGCGTGAAATCAAGGAGTTCCGGCGGATCCAGCTCATCGAGGCGACCATCGATACGGTCGCCCGCAAGGGCTTCACCGACCTCACTTTGGCCGATGTGGCGGACGCAGCGCGGCTGTCCCGCGGCATCGTGAATTTCTATTTCCACAGCAAGGAAGAGTTGCTGGCGGAGACGCTGCGTTACATGACGCAGGAATATGAAGAGGCCTGGCGCGAAGCCACCTCTCGTGCCGGCTCCGATCCCGTCACACGGCTCCGTGCGATGGTCGACGGCGATTTCGGACCGCGGACCAGCAGCCGCAAGCGGGTTGCCGTCTGGTACGCGTTCTGGGGCGAGGCGCGTTGGCGGCCGGAATATTTGCGCATCTGCCAGGAAGTCTCGGCACAGTACTTCGCAGAGACTCGGCTTCTGGTCGAGGCGATCGCAACCGCCGGCGGTTACACCGGTCTCGACGCCGGCCTCGTTGCGCGCGGCCTCAATGCGATGATCGACGGCCTGTGGCTCGACCTGCTGATCGAACCGAAGGATGTCGACCGCAACAGCGGGAAACGCTGCTGCTATCAGTTTCTTGCCGCCCATTTCCCGCGCGAGTTCGCCGGGCTCGTACCGTTGCCCGGCGCCATCGCTGCGGCCTGACCAATAACATCACGACCGAACGATCGGATCGAACGCCAAGGAGACCGGATCCATGAACATGCCACTCACGACCGCCGACCTCGCCTGGACGCCGAAGCAGACATTGCCCGGCTGGTCCTATTCGAACGCCGAGTTTTTCGCGCTCGAGAAGGAACATCTCTTTCTCTCGACCTGGCAGATCGTCTGCCATGTCGGCGAGCTGCCGAATCCCGGCGCCTATGTGACCCTCAACCTGCTTGGCGAGCGGGCAGTCGTGGTGCGCGGCGAGGATGGCCAGATCCGCGCCTTCTACAATGTGTGCCGGCACCGCGCGTCGGCGGTCGTAAAAGGCCGCAGCGGGAGTTGCCGCCATGCGTTGCGCTGCCCCTATCATGGCTGGACTTATGGTCTCGACGGCGCACTCAAGGCCGTGCCGGGCGAGAAAACCTTCCCGGGTCTCGACAAACCGGAATTCGGCCTGACCCCGATCGAAGCCGAAGTCTGGATGGGTTTCGTGTTCGTGCGGTTCCGCGAAGGCGGGCCGAGCGTTGCCGAACGGATGGCGCCCTATGCGGCCGAACTCGCGCCGTACCGCTTCGCGGACATGGTCCCCGCCGGCGACATCTGGAAGGGCGAGCCGGGCGTCGACTGGAAGAACGTGATGGACAATTACCTTGAGGGCTATCATGTGCCGGTCGGTCATCCCGGTCTCTATCGCCTGTTCGGCGTCGACTACGAAACCGACGTAAAGCCCAGCCATGTTTCGCGTGCCATGCACTGGCTGCGCGACACGCCCTCGAACAACTGGAGCGAGCGGCGCTACCAGACGCTGCTGCCGGAGATCGATCATCTGCCGACCGAACGCCGCCGCGCCTGGGCTTATTATACGCTGCTGCCGAACATCGCGTTCGATGTGTATCCCGACCAGATCGATTTTTTCCATGTCGTACCGACGGCACCGGGCAAATGCCGCATTCGCAGCCGCGCCTACCGGCTGCCAAACCCCTCGCCCGCGCTCAAGGCGGTGCAATATTTGAACTGGCGGATCAACGCGCAGGTGCAGAGCGAGGACGAAGAGCTGATCCGCTCGGTGCAGGAAGGTCTCGGTTCCGAGAGTTATGGCAGCGGCATTCTTTCCGAAAAGGAAATGTGCCTCGCACAGATGCACGATCATGTGCGTTCGGTGCTGCCGGTCGCCAACTTGCCCGAGCCGCCCGCGCCCGGCACCATGGCCGCCACCAATGCGGCCATGACCGGCGCCGTATCCTGATCGACCGTTCAACCTCTAACCGACGGGTTTTCCCATGACCTATCCCCTGCCCGCGCATCTGCGCGCGTTGAAGCAGAAGCTGCGCACGTTCCTCGCCGAGGATGTCATTCCGTGGGAAACCCATGCCGAGATGAATGGCGGCGAGATTCCCGAGGACGTGCGTGCCGAGCATTATCGTCGCGCAAAGGAACTCGGGCTGCACGGCATCTCGGTGCCGAAGGAGTATGGCGGTGTCGGGATGAGCGCGCTCGAGCAGGCCGCCGTGCAGGAAGAGATCGGCCGCGTCACCAACGGGCTCGGCTGGTGCTTCCACTCGACGCCACCCTGGATGATCGGCCCCTGCTCCGATTATCAGATGGAAACCTGGGTGAAGCCGAACATTCGCGGCGAGCGCAACGAGTGCTACGCGATTACCGAGGAACATGCCGGGTCGGATGTCGAGGCGATACGCTCAACCGCCCGGCGCGAAGGCGACGAGTACGTGCTCAACGGCGAAAAGTGGCACGTCACCAGCGCTAACAAGGCCGACCATTTCATTTTCCAGGCGAAGCTCGAGGGCGGGCCCAATGCGGGCAAACACGCCCTTTTCTTCGTCGACATCGATACGCCGGGCGTCGTGCTGGTGCGCACGCCCGCTTACATGCACACCTACTCTTCGCACCATCCGATCTTTCGCTTCGAGAACGTGCGCGTTCCGGCGCGCAATCTGATCGGCAAGGAAGGCGAAGGGATGGAGTTCACCTATGACTGGTTCCGCTACGAGCGTCTTGGCATCGCGGCGCGCTGCTGCGGCGCTGCGGGCCGGCTCATCGACGAGGCGACCGCCTTCGCCAAACAGCGCATCGCCTTCGGCGAGCCGATCGCCAATTATCAGTCGATCCAGTTCATGCTGGCCGACAGCGCGACCGAGCTCTGGGCCGCGCGCCTCATCACCTACCGGACTGCGGAAGAGATCGATGCCGGCGCCGATCGCAAGGTGAGCCATGCGCAATGTTCGATGGCCAAACTCTATGCCTCGGAGATGGCAAACCGTGTCGCCGACCGCGCGGTGCAGATCTTCGGCGGACGCGGCTACATGCGCGAGAACGTGGCGGAACGGTTCTTTCGCGAGCTGCGGGTCGACCGCATCTGGGAAGGCACCAGCGAGATCCAGCGGCTGATCGTCGCCAACGGTCTCTACAAGCGCGGGCTCGATACGCTGATCGACTAGGGGCTCTTGCCAGCCCGGCCAGCGGCAGCGGATGCTGGCGGGCGGAGAAGGGGGTGGGGCCATGCGCAAGACCGTTCCGGCCGTCATCCAGGTATTGCTGGCGGTTATCCTGCTGGATGCCGCCCTCGCCATCCTGTCACCCCTGATCGGCCTCCAGCTCGCCCGCCGCGGCGTCGCGCCGGAAGTCATCGGCCTCATCAGTTCGGCTTATTACGGCGGGTTCCTGGTCGGCACCCTCACCTGCCACAAGATCATCGATCGGGTCGGCCATATCCGGGCCTTCGGCGTGTTCGCCGTGGTCGCCGCCAACTCGACCCTGCTGCACATCCTGTTCACGGATGCCTATTTCTGGATCGGCCTGCGCATCGTCGTCGGCTATGGCGTCGCCGGCCTCGTTGTCATCGTCGAAAGCTGGTTGAACGACAAGGCGACCACCGAAAATCGCGGTCGCGTTTTCGCGCTCTACATGGCGGTCACCTGGGCGGCCAGCGGGCTCGGTCCGCTCGCACTCAACATCGATGATCCGACGGGTCAGATCCTGTTCGTGATGATCACGATGCTGATCGCCTTCTCGCTGGTACCGATGTCGCTGACGAAAATCCGCAACCCCGAAATTTCGCAGCGCCAGCATTTCGGTATCAGCCGGCTCTACTCGATTTCACCGACCGGCACGATCGTTTCGTTCGCTTCGGGGCTGGTGCCGACATCGATTTATGCGCTGCTCCCGTTCTATACGGAGGAAAAAGGCTATTCGACGGCGCAGCTCTCGATCGTATTCAGCCTCGCCGTCATCGCCGGGCTCGTCATCCAGTTTCCGATCGGCCATCTCGCCGACCGGCTCGGCCGTCGGCCGCTGATGCTGGCAAGCGCGCTGGGCGCCGCTGTCACCAGCGTTGCGTTAGTTTTTCTCGGCGACCGATCGTTCTGGTGGCTGCTCGCGCTCTACTTCCTGCTCGAAGGATTGCTCGCACCGCTCTACGCGCTCGCGGTCGGACAGGCGAGCGACTATGTCGAGAAGAAGGATTTCGTCGCGACCAGCGCCGGGCTGCTGTTCGCCTGGGGCGTCGGCGCCAGCCTCGGGCCGACCGTGGGCGGCATTCTGATCCGGCCGCTCGGCGCCGAGGGGCTGTTCATGTTCACCGCCGCCAGCCTTTTATTGATCGCCATCTTCGTTGCGTATCGAATGATGCGCCGACAGGCGAAGTCGGTCCTCGAGCAAAGCAACTATGTCGCGGTGCCGCAGACCGCCGCTACCTGGGGCGCGCCGGAACTCGATCCGCGCGGCGAGCCCGAAAGCGAAGAACGCCCGAAGGTTCCCAAGACCGAAGATATCGCCTGATCGCCGGAGCAACCAACGCATCATGAACGAGACCCATCGCAGGATCCTGCTGCGCCGACGCCCGGCCGGCTGGGTCACCGAAGACTGTTTCGAGCTCGTCGAAAGCCCGCTGCCGAAGCCGGGACCCGGCGAAGCGCTGGTGCGCATGCATTATCTTTCGGTCGATCCCTATATGCGCGGCCAGATGGACGATGCGCGCTCCTATGTCGAACCGACCGCGCTGAACGATGTGATGCCCGGCGACACGGTCGGCGAGATCGTTCATTCCAACGATCCGAAGCTCCGGCCGGGACAGTTCGTGCATGGCTATCTCGGCTGGCAGACCCATGCGGTTGCGCCCGTGCGCGAACTGGCGCCGATCGACCCTGCAGCGGGATCGATCACGCTCGCAATCGGGCCGCTCGGGATGATCGGTGCGACGGCGTGGATCGGGCTCATGCATATCGGTCAGCCGAAGCCCGGCGAGACGGTTGTCGTATCGGCCGCCGCCGGCGCCGTCGGCTCGCTGGTCGGGCAGCTCGCGCGCGAGGCGGGCTGCAGGACGATCGGCATCGCAGGCGGGCCCGAAAAATACCGGTTCGTGACCGACGCGCTCGGCTTCGACCAATGCGTCGACTACAAGTCTGCGGGCTTTACCGACGCGCTGGCCGCCGCGACGCCGGATGGCATCGACATCTATTTCGAGAATGTCGGTGGCGCCATCTTCGATGCCGTGCTGCCGCGGCTGCGGCGGTTCGCCCGGGTGCCGGTCTGCGGACTGATCTCGCGCTACAATTCGCCCCACCCGCATCCGATCCGCGATGCGCGTCCATTCCTCGTGAACCGCATTCGGTATGAGGGGTTCATCTGCACCGACCGGATGGACCTCTGGCCGAAGGCCCATGCGGACTTCGCCCGGCTCTTGAAGGAAGGCCGGCTGGTCTGGCGCGAATCCGTCGCGCAGGGTATCGAGAACGCCCCCGCCGCCTTCATTTCGATGCTCAAGGGCGGCAATATCGGCAAGCAACTCGTGAAGCTCATCCCATGACCGTCGACCATATCGACAGCTATTACGCCCGTACCCGTACACTTGGGGCCGACCGCCCGCCGCTCGAGGGCGACCGTGAAACCGATATCGCTATCATTGGCGGGGGACTGGCGGGCCTGTCGGCGGCGCTGAGCCTCATCGAGCGCGGCCACAAGAACGTGACGGTGATCGAGGCGCGCAAGGTCGGCTGGGGCGCTTCGGGCCGCAACGGCGGGTTCGTCTCGCCCGGCTTTGCCAAGGGCATGAATGCCCTGATCAGAAGCGTGGGCCGCGACAAGGCGCTCGCCCTTTATGGGCTCACCCGCGATGCGATCGCCCTCGTGCGCCGCCGCGTCGACCGCTATGCCATCCCCTGCGAGCCGGTCGATACCGGCATGATCCAGGGCTGGTGGACCGACGATGCCGAAGGCGCAAAGCACGACCGCGAAGAACTGAATCGCGTGCTCGGTGAAACCTGGGAGTTCTGGCCGCGCGAGCGGATGCGCGAAGCCCTCGTCACGCACCGTTACTATGACGGACTCTTTCGCAAGGAAGGCTTTCACTTCCACTGTCTCAACTATGCGCGCGGCGTTGCACAGGCGATCGAGGCCGGCGGCGGCCGCATCTTCGAGCAAACGCCGGCGCGCCGCATCGAGCGGGACAACAAAGGCTGGTCGATCCAGACCGAAGACGGCCGGCTGCGGGCGCGTCAGGCCATCGTCGCTTGCGGCGGTTACATTCGGGATCTGCATCCGGCGATGTCGGCGGCGATCCAGCCGGTCGCAACTTATGTGATCGCGACCGAACCGCTCGGCGAGCGGCTCAAAACGGCGATCCGCGGCAACTGGATGATCGCGGATTCGCGCTTCGATTTCGACTATTACCGCGCGCTACCCGATACGCGCATCCTGTTCGGCGGTGGTATCGCGATCTGGGGCGAGAATCCGCCCGGCATGCGCGCGCGCATGCGGCGGCGGTTGCTCGCGGTCTATCCGCAACTGGCCGACGTCAAAATCGAAACCGCCTGGGGCGGCACGATGGGCTATCCGATCCACAAGATGCCGATGGTCGGCGAGGCGGAGCCCGGTCTCTGGTACACGCTCGGCTATGGCGGGCACGGCATGGGCACGACCGCCATGACCGGCGAACTGGTCGCCGGCGCGATCGCCGAGCGCGACGACCGTTACAGGATGCTCGCCTCGTTCTCGCTGCGCGGCGCCGGCGGTAAGCTCGGCCTGCTCGGCGCGCAGGCGCTCTACTGGTACTATCAGGGCCGCGACCGCCTCAGCGATCGAGGACCAGCTCGCGCCTGAACGCCACCTCGCCGTCGCGCGGCGCATCGAGCTCGCGCGCATAGCGGTGTCCGGCGTAGACGGCGGCGGCAATCGTCGCCGGCGCAAGACAGTCGCCGATCGCCGTCACCGATTTGATCCCCGCCCGCCCGAGCGCCGCCTGATCGGCATTCAACGCAAGCGCCAGCAATTCATCCGGCAGCCGCATGGTGACGCTGACAAGCGACGCGCAGGCGCGCTCGGTTCGTTTTCCCGTATAGATACATTGCAGCACGGCCTGGCCGCCCGCAAATCCGACGAGATTGTGTTTGCATACCAGCTCGACGCCGATTTTCATCAGGCGCTTCTGGATATGCTCCATCTCGAGCGTGTTTCGCGTCCAGCTCGAGGCGACGTCGGCCGGCGTCACCAGCGTGACCTCGCGGCCGGCCGCGCGAATTTTTTCGGCCAGAACACCGCCCATGTAATAATGGTCGTCGTCGAACACGATGACCGGCCCTTCCGGAAGCATGCCCGCCATGATGTCGTCGGGCGTATGGACATTCGCCTCGTCCAGTCCCGCGATCGGAAAGCGGTTGGCACGACCGATCCCGTCGCGGCGCCAGTGTGACCCGGTCGCGACGACGACGCGGTCGGCGCCGAATTCGAGTACGTTCTCCGGCGTCAGACGGCTGTCGAGATAGATGTCGACCTGCGGATACTTATGAAGCTGCTGGATCCGCCAGTCGCGCACCCGCGCCCATTCCGACAGACCGGGAAGCCGGGACTCGCGCGAGACGCGGCCGCCGAGCTCTTTCCCCGCTTCGGCGAGGATGACCTTGTAGCCGCGCTGGCCCAGCGCCCGCGCCGCTTCGAGCCCGGACGGTCCGCCGCCGACCACCAGAACGCTGTCGCCCGATTGCTTCGCCGGAATGATCTCCGGGTGCCAGCCCTTGCGCCATTCCTCGCCCATCGTCGGGTTCTGCGTGCACCGCATATGGGTGATGGTAAAATCGCCCGAGACACACATGTTGCAGCCGATGCACTCGCGGATATCCTCGAGACGACCCTCCTCGATCTTCACCGGCAGGAACGGATCGGCAATCGACGGGCGCGCCGCGCCGATCATGTCCATCACGCCCTTGCGGATCAGCGACACCATCGTATCCGGCGAGGTGAACCGCCCGACACCGACCACCGGCTTGGTCGTGAGTTTCTTGACGAACTCGATATAGGGAAGCTGGCAACCTTCCTTCTCGAACCGGGAGGTCGTGGAATCGTTGTACCAGGCGCTGACATTCACATCCCAGAGATCAGGCAGTTCCGCCAGCATCTCGACCACCTCGCGGCCTTCGACCGCGCTGGTGATGCCATGTTCGCCCAGCAGTTCCTCGACTGCAAAGCGCACGACGACGCCACATGTATCGCCGACGGCGTCCTTTGTGTCCTCGATCACCTCGCGGAACAGCCGCACCCGGTTCTCGAGACTGCCGCCATATTCGTCGGTACGGAAGTTTCGCCAGCGCTGAATGAAATGCATCGGCAGCGACAGGTCGTGCCCGGCATAGACATAGATGAGATCAAAGCCGGCGCGCTTCGCCCGTAGCGCCGCCTCGCGATGCCAGCGGCGATAGTCGCGGATATCCTGCCGGTCCATCGCGCGTGCCTGATAGGGCCAGTAACCGGCAAGCGGCTGATGCGAAGGCGCGATCGCGACCTCGCGGCTGTAGCTGTTGCTGGAGGTCGGGCCGTTATGGACGAGCTCGATGCCGGCGAGCGAGCCGTGCCGGTGCACCTGATCGGCCATCATGGCGAGCGCCGGGATATCGTCGTCGTCCCAGAGCCGGGCTTCGCGATAGGGCGACACATCGCCGCTCGGATGGATTTCGCATTCCTCGGTGCAGACCACGGCCCAGCCGCCCTCGGCCTTGATGCCGCGCATCGCCGACATCGCGCGCGGCTGGTCGGTGCCCATGCCGTTGCAATGCGGAACCTGATAGAAGCGGTTCCGAGCCGTTACCGGTCCGATCCGGACCGGTTCGAAAAGAATGTCGTAGCGCGGATCGCGTGCCATCGATCTCCCCCTGACGCTAATGCCGCGCTACTGTAGGGATGACCATGCGCACTCACAAGACGATGCGGCTTTTCGGAATCGGGGCGCTCGCTGTTGCGATTTTGCTGGCGATGGAGAACGCCCGGGCAGCCGATGACGACGCGGCACTGGCCGCTGCGCGCGCGGCATCCGATGCTGTGATCGTCGTGAAGGAACAATACGAGGCAACCAGCGCGTTCAGCGGCACCGAGCGGCAACAGGACTTGCCCTATATCGCACAGCCTTTCGCCGACCTCGCCGCCCGCCTGTTGGGACTTGCCGGTATTGCTGTCACTTCGAGCGCCGACGGTGGCATGACGATGACGATCGATGCGACGGGGCGCACGGAGGCGGTGCTGTACGACACGTCGATCGATGGAACCCGGATCCGCGATACGACCTATCGGTCCGCCATCGTGAGCGGGACGATCCGGATCGAAACGACCGGCGGCACGATCGAGCGATCCTTCACCGGCACGATCCCCGCCCCCTTCGATTTCATGGTGACGTTCGGCTACGACCCTTATCGCGATCCGAACAACGCACCGTTCCGCGAGGCGTTCGAGGCGGATGACGGCTATGCCGAGGCGATCGCGCGACTGCTCGGCGAGATCTATGGGCCGGAACTGCTGGACCGGGCCGCCGGCGACCGCGATCCGCTGATCCGGCGTGCCGCGGAACTGGCGCTCAGCGACTGAGCGCCCCGCAACGGCGGTCGTTGCCCGGGTTACTCGGCGGCGCTCGGCCGCTGGAACACCGGCTCGACCAGCGCAAGCTCTTCGAGCGGGATATGGCAGAGAATGCGATGACCCTTGGCGTCCCGGCGTTCGGGCGGCGGCACGTTGTCGCAAATTTCGCCGAGATGGCGCGGACAGCGGGTCGAGAACGGACAACCGAGCGGCACGTTCGTCGGGCTCGGAATGGAGCCCTCGAGCACGATGCGCTTCTGCTGCAGATCGGGATCGGCGACGGGCACCGCCGAGAGCAGCGCCTCGGTATAGGGATGATAGGGCGGCGAAAATACTTCCTCGACCGTTCCGAATTCGACAATGCGGCCGAGATACATGACCGCCACGCGGTCGGCGAGATAACGCACCACCGACAAATCGTGCGAAATGAAAACCAGCGTCGCCTGGCGTCCCGCCTGAATTTCGAGCAGCAGGTTGATGATCGCGGCTTGAACCGACACGTCGAGCGCCGAGACCGGTTCGTCGGCGACGATCAGATCGGGATCGCCGGCCAGTGCGCGCGCAATGGCAACGCGCTGCTTCTGACCGCCGGAAAGCTGGCGCGGCTTGCGGCCGACGAAGTCGGGCGGAAGCTGCACGGTCGCCATCAGATCGCGGGTCTGCTGCCGCAGTTTCGAGCCGCCGATCCGCTTCAACCGTCGGATCGTGCGACCGACCGTATAGCCCACCGAATGGGACGGATTGAGCGTACTGTCGGGATTCTGAAATACCATCTGCAGCTTGCGCTTGATCTCGCGCGGCCGCCGCTCGACCGCGGTCATCCCGATATCGACGCTATCGAGCTTGACGGTCCCGTCGGTGGCCAGCTCGAGACCCGTCAGCACCTTGGCGAATGTCGACTTGCCGCAACCGGATTCCCCAACGATCGCCAACGTCATGCCGCGGGTCGCGTCCATCGTGATGTCGTTGCAGGCCTTCACGTCGTAGCCACGCGCGCCGAACATGCCCGATGTCTGGTGATAGAACTTCTTCATACTCTCGACTTCGAGCACCGGCTCGTTCGACATGACCGCATCGGCAGCCGCGACCGACCCGGTCGGGCGCCGATGCCGCGGCAGCTCTTCGCTGCGTACGCACTGGACCCGATGCGGCGTTGCGTCCGGCACCTCGAAAGTCGGAATGCGATCCGTCGTGCAGCGCCCGATCTCCACGTACTCGCAGCGCGGCGCGAAGATACAACCCCGCGGCCGGTTCAATGCCGGCGGCACCTGACCCGGAATCGGAACCAGCGGCGCCGAATGCTTATCGCTGCCGAGCACCGGAATGCAGTTGAGCAGCCCGCGCGTATAGGGATGGCGCGGGTTGCGGAACACCGTGCCGATTTCGCCTTCCTCGATCAGTTCGCCCGAATACATGACACCGATCCGGTCGCAGATCCGAACCACGGTACCGAGATTGTGGCTAATGAACACGATCGCCGAATTATGCTTGCGCCGCAGATTGCGAACGAGATCGAGCACCGCCGCTTCGACTGTCACATCGAGACCGGTCGTCGGCTCGTCCATGATCAGCAGCGACGGCTCCGCCATCAGGGCCATCGCGATTACGACACGCTGCTGCTGGCCGCCTGAAATCTGATGGGGGTAGCGGTCGAACACCGCCTCCGGATCGGGCAGGTTCACTTCGCCAAGCATCTGCAGCGCCCGTTCGCGCGCTTCCTTTTCGCCGGCGCCGCGATGGATGATCGGCACTTCCATGAGCTGCTTGCCGATCGTCAGCACCGGATTGAGGCTGGACATCGGGTCCTGATAGACCATGGCCATCTTGCCGCCGCGGATCTTGCGCAGCTCCTGCGGGCTCATTGTGGCCATGTCCCGGCCTTCGAACAGGATTCGGCCGCCGGTAATCCGTCCCGCGCCACCCAGATAGCTCATGATCGAAAATGCCACAGTCGACTTGCCGCAACCGGATTCGCCGACCAGCCCGATCGCCTCGCCCTGCTCCAGCGCAAAGCTGATCCCGGGGACGACGTTGATCTCGCCCGCGCGGGTAAAATAGGAAATGCGAACGTTATCGAGCTCCAGAACCGGTGTCGCCATCATGTCTCCCTTCTACTTGAACAACCCGATCCCGCGCATACCATCCGCGAAAAAACCGATCTAGTCGCGCAAGCCGATCTCGCGCATGCCATCCGCGAGAAAGTTGAACCCGATAACCAATGAGGATATCGCAATGCAAGGAAATATCGCCATGTGCGGGTACGAGGAAAGCAGGGCATAGCCCTGATTGACCATGCCGCCCCAGTCCGGGGTGGGTGGCGGCAGCCCCAGCCCGAGAAAGCCCAGGACGCCGATCTGGATGATCGTATAGCCGGTTCTCAGGCACAAATCGACAATAAGGGGACCCCGGGCGTTCGGTAGAATCTCCACAACCATGATGTAAAGGGCGCCCTCGCCGCGCATCTTCGCGGCCGCGACGAAATCCCGCTCGCGGAGTTCGAGCGTGATGCCACGGACCAGCCGCGCGACCTGAGGCGCCGCAATCAGGGTGACCGCGATGATCACGTTGGTGACCGACGGGCCGAACAATGTGATGATGATGATGAACAGCACGATCGGCGGGATCGAGAGGATGATGTTCGTGATCCGGCTCATCATTACGTCGACCCAGCCGATATAGTAGCCGGCCAGAAGGCCGAGCGTGCAGCCGACGAAATAGGCGACGGCGACCGCGAGCGGCGCGACGATGAGAACCGTGCGAGAGCCCCAGATGATGCGCGAAAGCACGTCGCGGCCGCTGCTGTCGAGTCCCAGCCAGTGTTGGGCCGACGGATCGAGGAACGCCAACATCTCGTAATGGGTTTCGTTCGGGTCGTAGGGCGAAAGAATCGGCGCGAAGATCGCGACCACAATCCAGAACAGGATGATGAACGCGCCGATCATGCCCACCGGCGATTCGCGCAGCAGCGAAATCCGATGAACCCAGGCGGAGAACGCCGATCCGGCGGCCCTCGATGTGGTTGCCGTCATCGATGCCTCATTTGAAACGGATCCGCGGATTGAGAATCATGTAGCCGAGATCGCCAACCACCTGCGTTGCGACCGCCACGAACACCGCGATCAGCGCGCCGGCCTCGATGACCGCATAATCTTTCGTCAGCGCCGCCTCGAGGATCATCCGGCCGAACCCCGGATAGGCGAACACGATCTCGACGACGACGAGGCTTGTGATCAGAAAATTGATCTGAAGCAGGAAGACGGTCACCGGCGTGATCATCGCGTTGCGGAACGCGTGTTTCCAGATGACAGACCGGAAATCCAGGCCCTTCAGGATCGCGGTCCGGATATAGGGTCTGGTCATCACTTCGACCATCGACGCGCGCACCATACGCACCAGGTAGCCGACGTAGTAGAGCAGCACCACCGAGACCGGCAGCACATACTGGGTCCAGATCGGCCAGCCGCCTGCGGTCGACAGGGTCGAGGTGCCGGGCAGCCAGCCGAGCAGGATCACGAAGATTGTGGCGAGGAACACACCCGAGGCGAATTCCGGGATCGAGGTGGTGGCGATCGAGACAACCGAAATCGTCCGATCGAGCTTGCCGCCCTCGCGCATGCCGGCGAGTACGCCAAGCAGGGTTGAGAGCGGGACCATGATGACGAAGGCAATCGCGGCGAGCCGCAACGTGCTGCCCAGCCGGTCCCAGATGATATCGGAAACCGGCACCTTGAACGTCGTGGAGAAACCAAGATCGCCGGTCAGGAGCTGGCCGACCCACTCGAAATAGCGAATCCAGACTGGTCGGTTGAGGCCGAGCTCTTCGGTCAGCAGAGCAACCTGCTCGACGGTGGCAAAGGGTCCCAGGATCTTCCGCGCGACGTCGCCCGGCGTGAACTCAAGCAGAAGGAAGATGATGACCGAGACGGCCACCATCGTTATCAGCAGATCAAGCAATCGCTTCGCAAAGAACCGCAGCATGGCCGCCGCTCGTCCCCCAGACGTTATCGTTCTTACGGAGAAGCGGCAGAGGGCGGGCGCCGCTCCCCGGAAGCACCCGCCCTCGGCATAGAGATATGGTCCTTATACGGACCTTGTAACCTTACGCAGTAACGTCCCACTCCTCGGCGAACATGTAGTAAGTGGGATGGATTTCAAAGCCCGTGACGCGCTTCGCCATGACGGTGAACACGGCGCGCCACAAAGGCTGGCAAGCCGGACCCACTTCCTGCATCAGGGTCTCGATATCGACCATGATCGCCCGGCGCGCTTCCACATCGAGGGTACCCTCCGCCTTCGCGAGCAGCGCATCGAACTCCGCATTCGACCAATGTGCCTCGTTCCAGGGAACGTTGGACCGGTAGGCGAGGCCGAGCACCATCACGCCGAGCGGACGATGCGTCCACGAGGTGAAGGCGAACGGCGCCGTCGGCGCGTTCCAGATGTCCCAATACTGGGACGACGGCAGAACGTTGATCTTGATGTTGGCACCGGCCTGTTTCCACATCTCGGCCATCGCCTGCACCGTGATCGGTTCCCAGTCCGGATCGCTCTTGCAGAAGATCTCGGCATTGAAGCCGTTGGGATAGCCGGCTTCCGCCAACAGTGCCTTGGCTCCCTCGATGTCCTGCTTCATGAAGTCGAGCTTCGCGTACTCGGGATGGATCGGGCAGACATGGTGATGTTCGCCCGGCAGACCGAGGCCGAGATGGCCGACCTGAAGCAGCTTTTCCGTATCGAGCGCGAGGCGCATTGCCTTGCATACCCGCGGATCGGCGAAAGCTGCCGCCTGGTTTGCCGGATCGGTCATGTCCACGTGGATCGGCTGCATGCGCGCGATGGCCGTCTGGCCGGTCGCGACCTGGTGAACCTGCACATGCTCGATCTTTTGCAGCGCCGCGTACTGGGTCGTCTGCGCCTCGTACATACCGTCGACCTGCTGCGATGCGATGGCCTGCACCGCGGCCGCCGCATCGTCGCCATGATCGATGAACTCGACCGCATCGAGCTTGACCGGATTGCCCCAGTAACCATCGCGACGGCGCAGGACTGCCTTCTTCCCGACTTCGAGTTCGGTCAGCGAGAACGCGCCGGTACCGATCGAGTCGACGCCGAATACACCGTTTTCGCTCGGATGCAGGATTAGGGCCGGATAGTGGAAGAGATGTTCCGGCACCGCGAGCTGCGGTTCCTGACAATTGAGGCGGACCGTGTAGTCATCGACCTTCTCGATCGCGTTGTCCGCCCACAGACGGGTGGCCATCTTCTGGCTGCCGTCTTCGTTGGTCTCGCCGGTGTCGAATTCGACGAGCATGTAGCCCTTCATGAGACCGAGCACCGAAGATCCGACGCTTTCGTCGAGCCACCGGGTCAGGTTCCAGATCACATGATCGGCATTGAACTCGTCGCCGTTCGACCATTTGATCCCCTGCTTCAGATGAAGCGTCCAGGTCTTGAGGTCGTCGCTCGCTTCCCAGCTCTCGAGCAGCCACGGCCGCGTGACATTGTCGGTACCGGTACGCGTCAGATAATCGCAAACTTGGCGCGTGATGTTCGAATCATAGACCCAAGAATAGGTCGCAGGGTTGTCGACCGCCGGAACGCGCATCGAGATGCGAACGATCTTCTCGCCGGCGGGTGCTGCCGGTTCTTCGGCCGGCGCTTCAGCAACTTCTTCCTCGACCGTTTCTTCTGCCGGCGCTTCGGCAACTTCTTCCTTGTCATCGCAGCCGGCAAGCGTAAAGGCGGTGCCGGCGGAAAGACCGAGCAGTGTGGATGTACGCAGAAACTCGCGACGATCGACTTTCCCGTTGCGGAACTGCTCGAGCAGTTTCGGCAGATACGGGTGAATTTTCTTGAGGTCGTCGGACATGATATAACCTCCCCTGTGATGGCTGGCTTGTCTGCATGCGCCGTAGGGCGCTCGGCCCGGACGACATGGCGCCGATCTTCGAACCTGCCCGCAAGCAAAGCATCCCCAGCCCGCATTGTCCAAGGGATTCCGCGGTTCCCACCGGGGCCATTGACGCTAAAAAGCAAAATACCGGCGCATGCGGGCCAATGTCCCGCGTCGCGGTGGCAACGCCGAAGCAATCACTACTCCGTGCATATCAGGGCGGCCCTGCTGGCGCTGGTTCTGATCGCGATATACGGCCGGACAGGCGAAACCGCCGAGCGATCCTACCTCGCCTGCCTGCCGGAACAGTTGCATCCGGTCAGTGCGCAGATTCTAAACGCCTTTCTCGAAGGGCGATTGACCGAGTGGGATTTTCGCTGGGGATTTCATTTGCCGAACTCCGACTATCTGCCGATCAGCGAATGCATTCTGGTTGCCCTCGGCCATGAACGCCTGGTGCCCTGCAATTCTCCCGGTCTTACACGAGACTCGTCAGGACTCTGTTCGTAGCGGTCAGGGTTCGATGCACCGGACATTTGTCGGCGATCTCGAGCAGCCGATTGCGCTGCGTCTCGTCGAGATCGCCGGAAATTATCAGTTCGCGACGAATCTCATCGATTTTCCCCTCGCGGGTCTCGCATTCTGCGCAATCGGCCGCATGAATTTTCCGATGCGTCAAACGGACCGCAACGTGATCGAGGGGCCATTGCTTATGGTCGGCATAAAGCCGGAGGGTCATCGACGTGCAAGCACCAAGCGCCGCCACAAGCAAAGCATAGGGATCGGGCCCCAGGCCGGCGCCGCCGCGATCGACCGGTTCGTCCGCCATGAGCCGCAACGGTCCTATCGCGATCCGTTGCGTCAGACGGGAGCGGCCGTCGCCCTCACCTGCTTCCGCGACCACCACCTCATTCGGTTCCGCATGCGGCCAGTCTTCATCGGTCTTCGCCTTGCTCAGATAGCGATCGGCCCAGACCGCCAGCATGTCCGCGACGAACACAGCATCCTCGCGGCGCGACAGGAGATGGTCGGCCCCATCGAGCGTGACGAAGCTTTTCGGATGCTTGGCCGCTTCGTAGATCCGCCGCGCATTGTCGATGCCGACGATCTCGTCCTGTGGCGCGTGGAAGATCATGAGGGCCCGGCGAAGCCGCGCCAGGTGATCGGCGAGCCGATGCACCGCGATATCCTCGAGAAACTGCTGCCGGATCCGAAAAGGCCGGCCGACCAATGTCACTTCCGCCTCGCCGGTTTTCTCGATCTCGGAAACCGCGCCTGAAAAATGCCGGGTGACGTGGGTCGGGTCGGCCGGCGCACCGATCGTTGCCACCAGTTTCGCCATCGGAATACGAGTCGCCGCCGCGATGATCGCAGCTCCACCCAGGCTATGACCGATCAGGATTTCCGGCGCACGATGATGCTCGCGCAGAAAATCGGCGGCGCGAATCAGATCCTCGACATTGGACGTGAAGTTCGTATTGGCGAAATCGCCGTCGCTGGCACCGAGTCCCGTAAAATCGAATCTCAGCACGGCAACGCCGCGTTCCGCCAGCGCGGCGGCGATACGACCCGCCGCAAAGATATCCTTGGTACAGGTGAAGCAATGGGCAAACAGCGCGTAGGCGCGCGGCGGCCCGACCGGCATTTCCAGGCGGCCTGCGAGCATCCCGCCCGATGAACCTTCGAATGTGACTTTCTGCACTCGCGTCGTCTGCATGACAGCACTCCTCTGCAAGGGCGGAAATCCCGACGGTCGCCAATAGCGCCCGGCTCCGTTCCGACAGTATGATCGGCATACCTCCCGGCACAAATTCGGAACCGACAGCATGGACGACGATATCGAAATCCTGAGCCCCGAGCAGGTTGCGATCCGCGAGGCCCGCGAAGAGGCCGGGCCTGCGCTCACCGCCCTGGGTCCGATGCTGCGCTATCTCTCGGGCCCCGGTGCGCCGAGCGAATCGGCTGCCTTGTTTTGCGGTCGCACCGACACCTCCGGCGGCATTCCCGGGCTCGCGGACGAGCAGGAAGATATCGAAGTATTCACCCGTCCTGTTGCCGATATTCCCGCTCTATTGACCGATCCGGGATGTGCCAACCGACTGACCGTCATCGCGTTGCAATGGCTGCTGCTGAATCGCGAAAGCTCGCGCGCGTCGTGGCTGGGCACGGATCGAGCATGAAACGCCTTGCGGTTGCCCGCCTCTGGCATGAGGGCAATTCCTTTTCGCCCGTGCCGACGCGGCTCGCCGATTTCCGGCGCCGCGAATGGTGCGTCGGCGATGCCGCGCGTGAATTCTACCGTGGAACGGCGACCGAACTGGGCGCGGTCGTCGCTTTCGCCGAACAGCGGAGTGACGATTGGGAGGTCGCGTTCCTGCCCTGCATGGCTGCACCCCCAGCGGGGCCAGTGCCCGACGATGAATATGAGCTAATGGCGGGTCAAATTGTCGATGCTGTGCGCACGGCACGAGCCGATGCGATCTATCTCTCGCTGCACGGTGCATTGGTGACGGCGAACAATCCGACACCCGAACGCGACCTGATCCGCGCGGTGCGCGCCGCCGTACCATCGATACCGATTGGCGTTAGTTTCGATTTCCACGCCAATTTCGACGATTCGACACTCGACGGCGTCGTCGTGGCGAGCGGCTATCAGACCTACCCGCATCTCGATATGGCTGAAACGGCGAGCCGCACGATCGCAATGCTGATCGACGCAGCCCTCGGACGCACGCGCCCGGTTCGCGCGCTGCGCAAACTGCCGGTGGTCCTGGCGAGCCATCATATGCGAACCGACAGCGGACCGATGGCCGAGCTCATGGCTCTCGCCCGTGCCGCGGAAGCGGAGTCCGGCATTCTGCCCGGCATTATGGACGTCGCGATCTTCGGCGGTTTCGCCTATGGCGACAGCCCCTGCGCCGGACCAACGGTGATGGTCCATGCGGACGCCGACGGTGCCGCCGCTGATGACGTGGCGGGTCGGCTGGCCGCCGAGTTCACCGCACGGCTGCCGCGCTTCCGGGTATCCCTGCCGACGGCGGCCGACGGCATCGAAATGGCGCTCGCGGGACCGCCCGGCCCGATTGCCGTCATCGATCCGGCGGACAATCCGATGTCCGGCGGCATTGGCGACACGCCGGAGCTTTTCCGGGCGCTGCTCCAGCGCAACGCGGACGTTCCGACGGTCTACGCCTTCTTTTGCGATCCCGCGCTGGTGAGCGCGGCGCACGAGGCCGGCGACGGCGCGACCCTCAAATGGCAGCTGGGGGGTCGCCTCTCCCGGAATTTCGGCTCGCCGGTTCCCGTTACCGCGATTGTCCGGCGGCTGACCGACGGGCGCTTTCAAAATCGTGGGCCGATGGAGCGCGGCCTTGCGGTCGATCTCGGCCGGACCTGTGTGCTCGATATCGCCGGCATCGCGGTTATCGTCACCGAAACCTGCCAGTCGCCTAACGATCGCGCCTATTTCGACCTGCATGGGATTGATCTCGAGACGACGCGCTTGCTCTGCGCCAAGGCCAAGAATCATTTCCGGGCCGCGTTCGGACCGATCTGCCGGCAGATTGTCGAGGTAGACTGTTCCGGACCTGCTGCCGCGGATCTGAGCCGGTTGCCGTTCCGCCATTTGCGTCCCGGAATCGTCCTCTCGGCCGCTTGATCCGGCGGGCGGGCGGCGGCTAGGTTTGCGCGCGCATATCGGGAGCAGATTTATGCAAATACGGGACGGATTCATCGGCGCAGTCGGCAACACGCCACTAATCAAGCTCAAGAAGGCTTCGGAACAGACCGGCTGCAACATTCTGGGCAAAGCCGAGTTTCTCAACCCCGGCGGGTCGGTCAAAGACCGCGCGGCGCTGGCGATCATCGAAGACGCCGAGCGGAAGGGTCTGCTGAAGCCCGGCGGCGTCATCGTCGAAGGAACCGCCGGCAATACCGGCATCGGCCTTGCCTTTGTCGGCAATGCGCGCGGCTATCGCACCGTGATCGTCATTCCCGAAACGCAGTCCGACGAGAAGAAGGATCTGCTGCGTTTGTGCGGCGCCGACCTGCGCGAGGTACCGGCAGTCCCCTACAAAGATCCCAATAATTACGTCAAAGTATCGGGTCGCCTCGCCGACGAGCTGGCGAAGACGGAGCCGGCTGGTGCGATCTGGGCGAACCAGTTCGACAATGTCGCCAATCGCGAAGGCCACTACCGCACCACCGGCCCGGAGATCTGGGACCAGACCGAGGGAACGGTCGACGGGTTCTGCTGTGCCGTCGGCACCGGCGGCACGCTCGCCGGCGTCGGCATGGCGCTCAAGGAGCGGAAGCCGGCCGTTCGGATTGCCCTCGCCGATCCGATGGGGGCCGCTCTTTTCAACTATTACAAGCATGGCGAGCTGAAATCGGAAGGCAGCTCGATCACCGAGGGTATCGGCCAGGGCCGCATCACGCGCAATCTCGAGGGCGCGCCGATCGACGAGGCCTTCCAGATCCCCGACGAGGAGGCGCTGCCGATCATCTTCGATCTCATCTCCGAGGAAGGGCTGTGCATGGGCGGCTCGACCGGCATCAACATTGCCGGCGCGATCCGCCTCGCAAAACAGCTTGGTCCCGGTCATACCATCGTCACGGTGCTGTGCGACTTCGGAACCCGCTATTCGAGCAAGCTGTTCAATCCGGTATTCCTGAAGTCGAAAAACCTGCCCTACCCGGCGTGGCTGGTGAAAGGCGAAGGATCGCCGCAATGACCGAAGCCGTCTTCCGCACCGATGCGTATGCGCGCGAATGCCCGGCCCGCATCGTCGCCGCGGACGCGGGCGGCATCCGGCTCGATCGCACTGTGTTCTACCCGATGGGCGGCGGCCAGCCCGGCGATACCGGGCAACTGGTGCTGCCCGACGGCACCACGATCGAGATTGTGGATGCGCGCAAGGGAGACGCCGGGCCCGACGACGTTGTTCATGTGCCCGCCGAGGGATCGGCGCTACCCGAGCCCGGAACGGCGGTGACCGCCGTGATCGATTGGGAGCGGCGCCATCGGCTGATGCGGATGCATACCTGCCTCCATCTGCTCTGCTCGGTCATCACCGGCGAGGTGACGGGCGGCCAGGTCGGCGACGGAAAGGGCCGGCTCGATTTCAATCTGCCGAACCAGCCGCTCGACAAAGAAGAGATCGAGGCGCGGGTCAATAAGCTGATCGAGGAAGACCATCCGGTTCAGCCGCGCTGGATCACCGACGCGGAACTCGCGGCCCAGCCCGATCTGATCCGCACCATGTCGGTGAAGCCGCCCACCGGTTACGGCCGGGTCCGCCTTCTCGACATCGATGGCGTCGACCTGCAACCCTGCGGCGGCACCCATGTGGCCCGAACCGGCGAGATCGGGCGCGTCGCGATCGGCAAGATCGAGAGCAAGGGTAAACAGAACCGCCGAGTAAACATCGCGTTCGCGGAGTCCGCCGGCGCATGAGTTATGCGAATCCCGACAGCCTCGTGAGTACGTCATGGCTTGCGGATCATATAAGCGCGCCCGATATCCGGATTGTTGACGGCACGTTCTATTTGCCGACCGAAGGAAAATCCGCACGCGCCGAGTATCTGAAGCAGCATATCCCCGGCGCTGTATTCTTCGACATCGACGAGATCGCGGAGACCGACACCGATCTGCCGCATATGCTGCCGCGCCCCGAGAAATTTTCCTCGCGCGTGCGTCGTCTCGGTCTGGGTGATGGCAATCGCATCATTGTGTACGACGCGAACGGTATGGGCGCCGCGCGCGTATGGTGGACTTTTCGCGTGTTCGGTCATCGCGACGTTGCCGTGCTGGACGGCGGCTTGCACAAATGGCTGACTGAAGGACGGCCGATCGAGGATTTGCCCCCGATCCCGCGGGAACGCCATTTTACAGCCAGATTTAATAACTTACTGGTCCGCACCAAAGACCAGGTTCGCGCCAATCTGAGCGCATCGCGCGAACAGGTTCTCGACGCGCGCAACCGCGGTCGGTTCGCGGGAACCGAACCCGAGCCGCGCACGGGGCTGCGCAGCGGCCATATTCCCGGAAGCTGCAATCTGCCGGCGGGCCTTGTCACAGATCCCACCCACGGCACGTTTCTCCCGCCGGAGATTCTGAAACAGCGCTTCGAGGAAGCGGGCATCGATCTCGATCGCCCGATCATTACCAGCTGCGGCTCCGGCGTCACCGCGGCCACGCTGGCATTCGCACTGCATCTCATCGGTCACGACGATGTCGCCGTCTATGACGGATCCTGGAGCGAATGGGGTCGGGCCGGCGATACGCCGGTCGAAGCGACATGAGCATCCGTCGCTATCGTGCCGAGGATTTCGATGCTGTCGCCTCGCTCTGGGATGTCGTCGGGTTTAACCAGCCGCCGAACGAACCTCGGCAGGATATCGACTTCCTGCTCCGGCATGACAACGCCGTGCTGCTGGTCGACGATCTCGACGGCATGGTGATGGGCACGATCCTCGCCGGTCATGACGGTCATCGCGGCTGGCTCTACCGGTTCGCAGTATGGCCGGAACATCGCGGCAAGGGACACGGCCGCGCTTTGTTTGCTGCCGCCGAGCAGTGGCTCGCGGCGCGCGGTCTGCTCAAGATTGAGTTGCTGATCCGCGGCGACAACACGCAGGTGAAGCCATATTATGAGCGTGCCGGCTACGAACAAACCCCGCGCACTGTGATGGCTCGCCTGGTTTCCGATGCGGAGCGCCGCGCCGCCATGCCGAAGATACCGGTGGTCATCACCTGTCTCGAGATGAACCGGAAGCCCGCGCACGAAACTCTGCCGATGCCCCCGGGAAAGGTGGCGTTGCTCCGCGCCGAGAAAATGCCGGTCGCCATGTTCCGCTATTTCTACGGCGCCATAGGCGGACCGTGGTTCTGGTGGGAACGATGCCTGATGAGCGATGAAGAAATCGCGACGATCATTCACGACCCCAAGGTCGAGTTGTATCTTCTGCATGTCGACGGCTGTCCGGCCGGCTATGCCGAGATCGATCGGCGCAGGGAGCGTATCGTCAATATCAACCATCTGGGATTGCTGCCCGACTTCATCGGGCGGGGCTATGGGCAGTTCCTCCTGCGGCAGTCGATCGAGACCGCCTGGATGACCGACCCGGATCGTGTCACCGTCGACACCTGCACCCTCGACCATCCAGCCGCATTGCCCGCCTATCAGCGCGCCGGCTTTACGCCGTATGACCAGAAACGCATCGAGATCGACGATCCGCGCGTGAATGGGCATATCCCGGCAGCATTCGAGCCGAACCTGCCCTAAGCGGACGCGCCGGGCGCTGCCGAGCGAGCATGGTCCGAAACGAACCGCAATCAGCGCGGACGATAAATGAACGGAGCGGGACGAGGGGTGCACACCGCTTGAAGTTCAAGTGATCAGGGCCGGCTCGATATCGGCTGTGGTCAGCGGAATAGCGTCCGAGACGGTCACAAACGTTTGCCATCCGAACCCCAGATTAATCTGAAGATCGACGCCATTCGGCGCGTTCGCAAGGCGGAAGACCTCGGATGCTTCGGCGACGTCGTCATAACCCAGCGATTCGAGCAGGCCTTCGATATTGAGTCGATCGTGGGCCGGATCAAAACCCTTGATGACCTCTGCCAGATCGACGCTTGCGTCGCCGTCTGCGTCAATGCTCTCAATGCTCGACCAGGTATAAAAATCGCCCTCGACAGGTTCATCGTCGTCTGGCGGGCTGAACGGCGGAGTTGGTTTCACCGTTGGCTCATGCGGCGTTACATGGATCGACAAGCTCGCGCTCGACACGTCGCCATCGCCGTCGAAAACCGTGTAGTTGAAAATATCGGTGACTTCAGCCTCGCCGGCGCTCAGCGCATCGGCTCGAGCGAAGTACTCGAAGCTCCCGTCGTCGAAGTCGAACAGCAGGTCGCCATAGAGTCCGACAATCGTTGCCTTGCCGTCGACATCGACGTCCGCGGGGGTCATCGATCCGAAAAGTCCGCCACCGATCTTCTGAACGCCACCCAGACCGTCGCCCCCGATAATGTCGTTCTCGAACAGCAAGCCGGTGACGTTATTGCCCGCCATGACCGAAGCGACGTCGTCTTGCGTGACCGGTTTGTCATCGCGAATAGAAAACTGGATCGATGCGGTGTCGGTTTGTCCGAGCCTGTTGAGAATTGTGTAGCTGAGCGAGAAATCCGCATACCCGTCAGTGGACTGCGAATGATCGTACGGCCCGATGAACTCGAACGTGTAGCTTCCGAAGGCCTTCTCCGGCATGGCCTCCGTCCCACCCGCATTCACCGTGAGACGCCACACGCCCTTCTCCTCGACGACGATGACGCCGTCGACCGCCTTGAACGTTTCGCCGTTATAGATCATGGACGTAATGACAGGCGCGCTTTTCTCGCCGAACGAATCGTTCTTCAGCAGATTCCCGGTCGCGATGTCCTTGCGGAATCCGGATGGCCATGAGGCTTCGCTCGTGCTCTCGCCGAATTCCGTTGTCGTCACCTGACCGTCCCTGCCTGCCGGTGTGATGACATCATTCTCGGCGTCCGGTCCGTCGACCAGGATTTCTCGCAACGTGTCGCTCGACATTTCCTTCGATTTGCTGCGACGCGTTATTTCCGAGAGAGATGGCGTCTGGCCATCGGAACTGTGGATCCGGCCGCTGAGCAAAAGCGCATCGAGGAACTCGAGCGTCGTGCCATCCCTGAACGAGGCCTGTCCCCCAAGGGGCTCGTCGCCGAATTCACCTTCGGCGCCGACTTTCCCGAGCTCCTTGGTCAGAAGCTCGTACACGAATTCAATCGGGATCTCGGTCCCGGCCTCGCCTTGAACAGCCGACGCGCCAGCGGTGACGGCGGCGATTAGCGCCTCGACGGTGACGAATTGACCGTCGGGCAGCTCCAAAACCAGCGGCAGGATGGCATCGAACGCTTCAGATCCGAGCAAAGCAAAGCCGTCTTCGGAAACGACCACATCGTTCCGGACGTCTTCCTCATCCTGCACAGGCAGCACGGACATTGATGTACCCTGCCTCAACTAACGATCGCTGAAGAGGTGCGCTGCAACTGGTCTGTGGGATTTGCAAGATCGAACGGAATCAGATCGCCGCTCTTTGTCCGACGCAATACCGGACATCCTGCGCCTGGCCGGATGGCCCCACCGCACCCCTTAGCTCCTCATACCGGGTTATACCTAACTACCCGGATACGCATCCAGTCAATTGAGTATGAGAGCGGTCGGCGACAACCGCGCCGAGAGTGACCCGTTGGCGATGATTACCAACCACTTAAGACACAGTGCGGTATGAAAGCGCACCCGGGATCGACCGTGATTCGCGGGCCGAATGCACGGTCGTCCCAGGAGCGTCGGCACTCTTTGAGTATCTTTTTATGCAGCCACCCGACCGCCGCATAATCGGATATCGAGAGCACCGCCGCCTGACACCGGGGCCGGTGTCAGGCGGCTGGGGACGTCAATTGACGATCGCCACGGAGACCGCGTCTTCGACCGCAACGACCGTCCCATCCGTTGCATAGAAAATTGAATAGGTGCCCAGATATCCCGCCAATGCTTGTGCCGTCACGCCGGTGCTCCAGTTCGGGTTACCGCCTCCCGTCCCATCGAGCGATACCGTGTCTCCAGCCTGCCCTTGGATAACAAGGTCGATGATATCGACACCAAGGCCCCCACCGGCGTCGGGGTCTACTGAAACGCCCGTCGATGCCTCGAAATCGATGACGTCCTGCGCATCGAGCGTAACGGCGCGCGAGATACCATCTGTTCTGCCCAAGTCAAGTATCTCAATCCCTGACACTTGACCATCAGCAACGCTGTCAAAATTGAGTGACAGTTGGTCGAGAAGCAGAACATCGATACCAGCACCGCCATCGATCGAATCATTGTCCGCATCGCTGAACCGGATCGTGTCATTCCCGGTATCCCCACTAGCGAGATCTGCGCCCGATCCGCCCAGAATGAGGTCGTTGCCAACGTCACCGACGATCGTGTCGTCGCCGGCACCGCCCAGGATGGTATCGTTGCCATCGTCACCCAGCAGTTGGTCGTTCTGGTTACCGCCCATGATCGAGTCGTCGTCGTCGCCGCCATGGATCGCGTCACTACCGTCACCGCCGGAGAGCGTATCGTTGCCATCATCTCCGAACAGAATGTTCGCACTTGCATTGCCGGTCAGATTGTCCGCATGAGCCCCGCCAATGATACCTTCGATACCGCTGTAATGGTCAGTACCGAGGCCCGCAATGGTGGCAGATGTAAGTAACCCGCTTGTAACCAAGGTGTGAGTGACCCCCGCGGTCGCGTCGGACCAGTCGATCAGGTCGGCAAGGCCTGCTCCACCCAAGATCGTGTCGTTGCCCTCTCCGCCCACCAGCGTGTCGTCGCCGGCACCGCCATCCAGCGAGTCATCACCGGCACCGCCGTCCAGGATATCGTTATCCTCGCGTCCGAAAATCCGGTCATTGACGTTACCGCCAATCAGCGTGTCGCCGAACACCGTGCCATAGATCAGGTTCGATTCGTCGGCACAACCGCTGTTGACCGCGTCGACATGAATGCCGCCCAGCAGCGTATCGGACGTTACGCCGAAGCTGAATTCGGCGAATCGCGCCTGTTCGTTACCGCCGGTATTATCCACATAATTTACCGTCCAATCGGTCCCTGCTGTCGGCGGGTTTGCGTCCAGATACTCTTCAAGCGACTCATTGCTGTCGGCTGCATTCAATATCTGATCGGCCGGCACAAATGCGACCCAGATTCCGAACGTTGTTGAGTTCGGGTCGTTATCGAACTCCCAGAATTCGGTATTGTCGCCGCCGGCCACGACCACATTGAATGTCACACCAGCAATGACGAGTGTGATCGAAACCTGCGCCTGCAATGCCGCCAGGGCTGCTGGCCGCTCACTCACAGGAATTGGAGTGTCGAACGGCGCAATCTGGAAGTCGGTAGCGACCCTGATTCGGCCGTCGTCGGCCGAAATTGCGTCGATAACTTCCTGAGTCGCCTCGAAAGTAACGGTCGGACCTGTGCCCGAATTGAGCGGCTTGTTGCCGGTTTTGCTGCCGATTGTCCCGGACGGCACTTCAAGTTCAATCTGCGCAACATCGTGCAGGTTCACTGTGCCGGTTGCGGTGCCACCGTTCCCGTCATCCACTGTGAAAGCAAAGAAACTGGTTTCTTCGACGCCGTCACCGTCCGGCTTGTAGGTGAGCGTCGGCAGCTCGGCCAGCGTCAAGGTGTGCGCCCCGGTGAGCTGTACGAAGGCCCCAACGCCGCCTGGTTGATACCAGATTGACCCGCTGGCCGGCAGTGTGAAACCGCTGATTGTCAAGCTGTCGCCGTCCGGGTCGGTTGGCGTCCCGATGAGGAGTGGGTAGCCATTGGCATAGGCGCCGCTCATCTGTGCAGTTGCATCCGGCACCCATACGCACAGCTCCCGCGCCACGATCGGTGCCAGGTTCGGCGTCACGTCCAGATCCTCAATGACTGTATTCGCCTGACTGGTAACGATTGTGCCCGCGCCGGCACCCGATAGCGTAACCGAGAAATCTTCATCGCCTTCGACGATCGTGTCGTCGATGGTCGACACTGCTACCGTCTGTGCCGTCGACCCGCCACCCGTAAAGGTCAGGACTGTACCGAGCACGGTGTAATCCGAGCCGGCTGTCGCGTCGTTGACGCTGCTGCCATCGAAGCCGCCGCCGGTCGCGACCGAGATCGTGACCGTCTGGCCGACTGCGAGGGTCGCGCCCGTATAGGACACAGTGTAGCCCGCCGTGCTGCCTTCGCTGACTTCGCTCGAACCTGCGATAGACCAGT
>JBBDMS010000022.1:0-28220 GCA_040878185.1 Dongiaceae bacterium
TGGCCCCGGCCTTGCGCAAGGTCTACGACCAGATGGCCGAGCCGCGCTGGGTGATTTCGATGGGCTCCTGTGCCAATGGCGGCGGCTATTACCATTATTCCTATTCGGTGGTGCGGGGTTGCGACCGGATCGTGCCGGTCGACATCTATGTGCCCGGCTGTCCGCCGACCGCCGAGGCGCTGGTTTACGGCATTCTGCAGCTGCAGAAAAAGATCCGCCGCACCGGCACGATCGCACGTTAGGCAGGGATCGATAGCGTGGCGAACGAGGCGTTGCAGGAACTCGGCGATTACATCGCGGGCGCGCTCAGCAATGAGGTGCGCCGCACGGAGATCGTCTGCAACCAGCTGATCGTGCATATCGCGCGCCCGTCGGTCGTCAAGGTTCTGACCTTCCTGCGCGACGACAGCAACTGCCTCTTCAAGCAGCTTATGGATGTGTGCGGGGTCGATTACCCCGACCGCGACGAGCGATTCGACGTCGTCTATAACCTGCTGAGCCTCAAGCATAACCAGCGAGTGCGCATCAAGACGACGACCAACGAGACCGAACCGGTGCCCTCGGTCACCGGCGTGTTCTCGGTCGCCAACTGGTTCGAGCGCGAGACCTGGGATCTCTACGGCATCTTCTTTACCGACCATCCCGACCTGCGGCGGATCCTGACCGATTACGGGTTCGAGGGGCATCCGCAGCGCAAGGACTTTCCTCTGACCGGTTATGTCGAGCTGCGCTACGACGAAGAGCAGAAGCGCGTCATGTATCGGCCGGTCGAGCTGGTGCAGGAGTTCCGCCGCTTCGATTTCCTGAGCCCCTGGGAAGGGATGCTCGGCGACGGCCGGTTGCTGCCGGGTGACGAAAAGGCGGTCGCACCGAAATCGGACAAGCCCACATGAGCGAACTGCAGATCAAACCGCTCACGCTCAATTTCGGGCCGCAGCATCCGGCGGCTCACGGTGTGTTGCGCCTCGTCATGGAGATGGACGGCGAAGTCGTGCAGCGCCTCGATCCGCATATCGGCCTGCTGCATCGCGGCACCGAAAAACTGATCGAGTACAAGACCTATCTCCAGGCGATCCCTTATTTCGACCGGCTCGATTACGTGTCGCCGATGTGCCAGGAGCATGCGTTCGTTCTGGCGATCGAGCGACTGCTCGAGCTCGAGGTGCCGACGCGCGGTCAGTATATCCGCGTGCTGTTCGACGAAATCACGCGGGTGCTCAATCACCTGCTGAACGTGCCGGCCTATGCGATGGACGTTGGCGCGATCACGCCGTTCCTCTGGTGCTTCGAGCAGCGCGAAATCCTGATGGAGTTCTACGAGCGCGTGTCGGGCGCGCGGCTTCACGCCGCCTATTACCGGCCGGGCGGCGTGCATCAGGATCTGCCGCCGGGGCTGGTCGAGTATATCGGCGAATGGGCCGAGAATTTTCCCAAGATCCTCGACGACATCGACAGTCTGCTGAGCGAAAACCGCATCTTCAAGCAGCGGCTGGTCGATATCGGCTATGTCTCGGCCGAGGATGCGCTCGACTGGGGTTTCACCGGACCGATGCTGCGAGCCGCCGGCGTCGCATGGGACCTGCGCAAGGCGCAGCCCTACATGGTCTACGACAAGATGCAGTTCGACATTCCCGTCGGGAGGAATGGCGACTGCTACGACCGCTATCACGTCCGCATGGAAGAGATGCGACAGAGCCTGCGCATCATCAAGCAGTGCCTCAACGAGATGCCGGGCGGCGCCTATGTCAGCGACGATCGCAAGATCGTGCCGCCGCGACGCGACGAAATGAAGCGCTCGATGGAAGCGCTGATCCATCACTTCAAGCTTTATACCGAAGGATTCCGGGTGCCGGCTGGCGAAGTTTATGCGGCCGTCGAGGCGCCGAAGGGCGAATTCGCAGTCTATCTGGTGTCCGACGGCACCAACCGACCCTATCGCTGCAAGATCCGCGCCCCGGGTTTCGCACATCTCTCGGCGATCGATTTCTGCTCGCGCGGGCATATGCTGGCGGATTCAGTGGCGATTCTCGGTTCCATGGATATCGTGTTCGGCGAGATCGATCGATGAGCAGTGGGCGATGAGCAATAGCGGAAACGAACATATCGAACAGCCGGCCAGCTTTGCCTTCGATGCGGCAAACGAGGCGGCGGCTCGTCAGTGGATCGCGAAATATCCCAAAGGCCGGCAGGCGAGCGCGGTGCTGCCGTTGCTCGATCTCGCGCAGCGCCAAGCCGGCGGCTGGCTGCCGCGCGCGGCGATGGATCATGTCGCGGGCGTTCTCGAGATGGCGCCGATCCGCGTCTACGAGGTTGCGACCTTCTATTCGATGTTCAATCTGAAGCCGGTCGGCAAATTCCATGTGCAGATCTGCCGCACCACACCTTGCTGGCTGCGCGGGTCGGATGCGCTGCGCGAGGTGGCCGAGAAGAAACTCGGCGTCGGTCTGAAGCAGCCGACGTCGGACGGACTCTTTACCCTGTCCGAGGTCGAATGCCTCGGCGCCTGTTGCAATGCGCCGATGGTCCAGATCAACGACGATTTCTATGAAGACCTGACGCCGGAGAAATTCGCGGCGCTGCTCGATGCGCTCGCCCGCGGCGAGAAGCCGAAGCCCGGATCGCAGGCCGGGCGGCGCGGTTCGGAACAGGTCAAAGAGCGCACCACGCTGCTCGATGCCGCGAAGCAGGGAGCCTGACGATGCTGCGCGACGAGGATCGGGTTTTCCGCAATCTCTTCGGCGATGACGACTGGAATCTCGCCGGCGCGCGTCGCCGCGGCCTGTGGGACAGCACCAAGGCCATTCTCGAACGCGGCCGCGATGCGATCATCGACGACATTAAGAAGTCCGAACTGCGCGGGCGCGGGGGCGCCGGTTTTCCGGCCGGGCTCAAATGGTCGTTCATGCCGAAGGACACCGGCGGCCGGCCGTCCTATCTCGTCGTCAATGCCGACGAATCAGAGCCGGGCACATGCAAGGATCGCGAGATCATGCGGTTCGACCCGCATATGCTCATCGAGGGCTGTCTGGTTGCCGGATTCGCGATGGGTACGACCGCCTGCTACATCTATATCCGCGGCGAGTTCTACCTTGAGGCGCAGCATCTTCAGCATGCGATCGAAGAGGCTTACGAGGCCGGGCTGATCGGCAAGAATGCCTGCGGCTCGGGTTTCGATTACGACGTCTATCTGCATCGCGGCGCCGGCGCCTATATCTGCGGCGAAGAGACCGCATTGCTCGAAAGCCTCGAGGGCAAGAAGGGCCAGCCGCGCCTCAAGCCGCCGTTCCCCGCCGCATGCGGGCTCTACGGCTGCCCGACTACGGTCAACAATGTCGAGACGATTGCCGTTGCGCCGACCATCCTGCGGCGCGGCGTCGCCTGGTGGTCGGCACTCGGCCGGCCGAAGAACACCGGCACCAAGCTCTTCTGCATCTCCGGGCATGTGAACGACCCGTGCAATGTGGAAGAGGAAATGGGCATTCCGCTGCGCGAGCTGATCGAGAAGCATGCGGGCGGCGTTCGCGGCGGCTGGGATAATCTGCTCGCAGTTATTCCCGGCGGCGCATCGGTGCCCTGTCTGCCGAAGCCGATCTGCGACAGCATTCTGATGGATTTCGACAGTCTGCGCGACGTGAGGTCCGGGCTCGGCACCGCCGCGGTGATCGTGATGGACAAGTCGACTGATATCGTCGCTGCGATCACGCGTCTCTCGCATTTCTACATGCATGAGAGCTGCGGCCAGTGCACGCCCTGCCGCGAAGGCACCGGCTGGATGTACCGGGTGATGCAGCGCCTGGTGAAAGGCGATGCCGACCCCGCCGAGATCGACATGCTCGAAGCAGTCTCGCGCCAGATCGAGGGCCACACGATCTGCGCACTTGGGGACGGGGCCGCGTGGCCGATCCAGGGGTTGATCCGGCATTTCCGCCCCGAAATCGAACAGCGCATCGCGGCATTCCGCGGTACGCGCGTGGCGGCGGAGTAGGAACGATGCCGAAACTGACCATCGACGGGCGCGAGATCGAGGTCGAACCGGGACTGACGGTGCTGCAGGCCTGTGAGCAGGCCGGCGCCGAAGTCCCGCGCTTCTGCTACCACGAGCGGCTGTCGATCGCCGGCAATTGCCGCATGTGCCTGGTCGAGATGGAAAAGTCGCCGAAGCCGATCGCCTCCTGCGCGATGCCGGTCGGCGAGGGCATGGTGATCCGGACCAACTCGAAGATCGCCCGCGACGCGCGCAAGGGCGTGATGGAATTTCTGCTGATCAACCACCCGCTCGACTGCCCGATCTGCGATCAGGGCGGTGAGTGCGACCTGCAGGATCAGGCGATGGCCTTCGGCTTCGATCGCAGCCGCTATCGCGAACCCAAGCGCTCGGTGACGGAAAAGAATTTCGGCCCGCTGATCAAGACCGCGATGACCCGCTGCATTCATTGCACGCGCTGCGTTCGCTTCATCACCGAGGTCGCCGGCGTCGAAGAGCTGGGCGCGACCGGCCGGGGCGAGCATCTCGAGATTGGCACCTATGTCGAGAAGGCGATCTCGTCGGAGCTCTCGGGCAACATCATCGATCTTTGTCCCGTCGGTGCGCTGCTCTCGAAGCCCTATGCCTTCACGGCGCGCCCGTGGGAACTGGTGAAGACGGAATCGATCGATGCTACCGATGCGGTCGGCGCGTCGATCCGGATCGACAGTCGTGATCGTGAGGTGATGCGCATCCTGCCGCGGCTGAATGAAGCCGTGAACGAGGAATGGCTCTCGGACAAAGCGCGGTTCTCCTATGACGGATTGCAGCGCCAGCGGCTCGACAAGCCCTATGTCCGTGAAAACGGCAAGCTTCGGCCCGCGACCTGGCGCGAAGCGTTCGACGCGATCGCTGCCAAGGTTAAGAATGTGGGTGGCAAGGGACTAGCGGCCATCGCCGGCGACATGGCGGATGTCGAGGCGATGTTCGCGCTCAAGCGTCTTTTCGCAAAGCTCGGTTCGACCAACCTCGAATGCCGGCAGGACGGCGCGGCAATCGATCCGACGGTCCGCGGCAGTTATCTCTTCAACACGACCATCGCCGGCATCGAGAGCGCCGATGCGGCCCTGCTGATCGGCACCAACCCGCGCTGGGAGGCATCGCTGGTCAACACGCGGCTGCGCAAGCGGTATCTGCGCGGCGGCTTCGCGGTCGGCATGGTCGGTCCGACTATCGATCTCACTTATCCGGTCGCCCATCTCGGCGACGGGCCGCAGGCGCTGCAATCGCTGATCGACGGAAAGGCGGAGTTTGCCGGCCGGTTCGAGAAGGCCGAGCGGCCGATGGTGATCCTCGGTCAGGCGGCGCTCGCACGCGTTGACGGTGCCGCGATCCTCGGCCTTGCGCGCAAAGCGGCCGAACGGTTCAATGTCAATCGCGAGGGCTGGAGCGGCTTCAACATGCTGCATACCGCGGCCGCGCGGGTCGGTGCGCTCGATATCGGCTTCGTGCCCGGCACCGGCGGACGGGATCTGAAGAGCATTCTCGCCGGTGTCGCGAGCGGCGAGATTGGGCTGGTCTATCTCCTCGGTGCCGACGAGATCGACATGAATGCGCTCGGCACGGCGTTCGTCGTCTATCAGGGCCATCATGGCGATGCCGGTGCGCATCGTGCCGATGTGATCCTGCCGGGCGCCGCCTATACCGAAAAAAGCGCGACCTATGTGAATACAGAAGGCCGCGTGCAGCGGACGCGGCTGGCCGTGTTCCCACCGGGCGATGCCCGCGAGGACTGGACCATTCTTCGTGCGCTGTCGGCGGTTCTGAATCAGCCGCTCGATTTCGACAATCTTGACGAGGTCCGGCGCAAACTGCACGAAGCGCATCCGCATCTGGCCGCCATCGGTTCGATCGAGCCGGGCAAATGGGGATCGTTCGGCGGCGACGGATCGGTCGACGCGGCGTCCTTCGCCTATCCGATCGACAATTTCTACATGACAGACCCGATCTCACGCGCTTCGCCCACGATGGCCGAGTGCACGCGCACGTTCCTCGGCGGCGGCGAGGCGAGGACCGGCACCCATGGATAGCGCCTTCATGACCGAATACGGCATGCCGACGCTGATCCTGCTGGCGCAGATCGGCGCGATCGTGATCGTGCTGCTACTGTCGGTCGCCTATCTGACCTATGCCGAACGCAAGGTGCTTGCGGTCATGCAGCTCCGGCGCGGACCCAACGTGGTCGGGCCGTTCGGCCTGCTGCAGCCGATCGCCGACGGGCTCAAGCTGCTGTTCAAGGAAACGATCATCCCGGCCGGCGCCAACCGGATCGTGTTTCTGATGGCGCCGATGCTGACCTTTGTGCTCGCGATGGTCGCCTGGGCCGTCATCCCCTTCGGCGAAGGCATGGTGCTTGCCGATATCAATGTCGGCATTCTCTACCTGTTCGCGATCTCGTCGCTCGGCGTCTACGGCATCATCATGGCCGGCTGGGCCAGCAACTCGAAGTACGCCTTCCTCGGCGCGCTCCGCTCGGCGGCGCAAATGGTCTCGTATGAGGTGTCGATCGGGTTCGTGATGATCACGGTTCTGGTCTGCGTCGGATCGCTCAACCTCTCGGATATTGTGCGCGCGCAGGAAACCGTCTGGTTTGCCGTGCCGCTGTTGCCGATGTTCGTCATCTTCTTTATTTCGGCACTGGCCGAGACCAACCGCGCGCCGTTCGATCTGCCGGAGGCGGAATCGGAATTGGTGGCCGGTTACTTTTCGGAATATTCGTCGATGAGCTTCGCGCTCTTCTTTCTCGGCGAATACGCGAACATGATCCTGATGAGCGCGACCACGACGGTGCTGTTCCTCGGCGGCTGGCTGCCGCCGGTCGATATCGCACCGTTCAACTGGATCCCGGGTCCGATCTGGTTCGCGGCCAAGATCTGTTTCGTGCTGTTCTTCTTCCTGTGGGTGCGCGCGACCTTCCCGCGCTATCGCTACGACCAGCTCATGCGACTGGGCTGGAAGGTGTTTCTGCCGTTCTCGCTGCTCTGGGTGGCAGTGACGGCGGGCGCGCTTGTGGCCTTCGGCTGGTTGCCGGAATGACCGGGCGCAAGGGAGAGAAACGATGAGCGTTATCGAACGTGGCGCACGGAGTCTGTTGCTGGCGGAGCTGCTCGCCGGGCTTCGGCTCACTTTCAGCTATATGTTCAAGCCGAAGGTGACGCTGAACTACCCGTACGAAAAAGGCCCGCTGTCGCCGCGCTTCCGCGGCGAACACGCGCTGCGCCGCTATCCGAACGGCGAAGAACGCTGCATCGCCTGCAAGCTCTGCGAGGCGGTCTGCCCGGCGCTGGCGATCACGATCGAAGCGGAGCCGCGGACCGACGGCAGCCGTCGTACGACGCGCTACGATATCGACATGACGAAATGCATCTATTGCGGCCTCTGCGCGGAATCCTGTCCGGTTGATGCGATCGTCGAAGGGCCGAACTTCGAGTTCGCATCGGAGACGCGGGAAGAACTTTTCTACAACAAGGACAAACTGCTCGCGAACGGCGACCGCTGGGAAGCCGAAATCGCGGCCAATCTGCAGGCCGACGCGCCCTACCGGTAGGGGCGTGTTTGTGGATCGGGTGATGGGGAAGAGAGCGTTTCGATGATCTTGGCGGGTCTGGCCTTTTATCTGTTTGCGGCGGTGCTTCTCGCGTCCGGCATCATGGTGATTGCCGCGCGGAATCCCGTCCATTCGGTCCTGTTCCTGATCCTTGCGTTCTTCAACGCGGCCGGGCTGTTCGTGCTGGTCGGTGCCGAGTTCCTCGCGATGATCCTGGTCATCGTCTATGTCGGCGCGGTTGCGGTCCTGTTTCTGTTCGTCGTGATGATGCTCGACATCAACTTCACGGAACTCCGCGAAGGATTCCTGAACTACCTGCCCATCGGTGCACTGGTCGGCCTCATTCTGGTGGTCGAGCTTCTGATGGTGCTCGGCACCTGGATCGTCTCGCCCGACGCGGCAGGATCGAGTGCGGTCCCCATGCCGCCACCGGACCAGGTGACCAACACCGAGGCGCTCGGCGCCGTCGTCTATACCGAATATTTCTATCTGTTCCAGGCGGCGGGCATGGTTCTGCTGGTCGCGATGATCGGCGCGATCGTGCTGACCCTGCGCAAGCGCGAGGGTGTGCGCAAACAGTCGATCCGGCGCCAGGTCGCACGCCGTTCCGAGGATTCGATCGAGGTCAAGGACGTGCCGACGGGGAGCGGAATCTGATGCTCGAGATCGGCCTTTCCCATTATTTGACCGTTGCGGCGATCCTGTTTGCCATCGGGATTTTCGGCATCTTTCTCAACCGGAAGAACGTCATCATCATCCTGATGTCGATCGAACTCATGCTGCTCGCGGTCAACATCAATCTCGTGGCGTTCTCGGCGGCGCTGGGCGATCTCGTCGGCCAGATCTTCACCATGTTCGTACTGACCGTGGCGGCCGCGGAGGCGGCGATCGGCCTTGCAATCCTGGTCGTCTATTTCCGCAACCGCGGTTCCATCGCGGTCGAAGACATCAACATGATGAAGGGCTGAGCGGGGATGGACGTAGCCATCGTCTTGTTACCGCTGCTCGGTGCTATCGTCGCCGGGTTCTTCGGTCGCTGGCTCGGCGACCGCGGCGCGCAATTTGTCACCTGCGGCGCGATGATCGCTGCCGCGGTGCTGTCGATCATGGTTGCGTGGGACGTCGCCTTCCATGGCAATGTCCGAACCACCGAGCTTTTTTCCTGGTTCGATTCCGGCAGCTTCGATGCCGCCTGGTCGATCCGCGTCGATCAGTTGACGGCGGTGATGCTGGTCGTGGTCACGGTCGTGTCGACCGTCGTCCATGTCTATTCGATAGGCTATATGCACCATGATCCCTCGGTGCCGCGCTTCATGGCGTATCTGAGCCTGTTCACATTCTGCATGCTCATGCTGGTGACGGCCGATAACTTCATGCAGCTCTTCTTCGGCTGGGAAGGGGTGGGGCTCAGCTCCTATTTGCTGATCGGCTTCTGGTACGACCGGCCCTCGGCCAATGCGGCGGCGATCAAGGCCTTCCTCGTCAACCGGGTCGGCGATTTCGGCTTCGCGCTCGGCATCATGGGTGTGTTCCTGGTGTTCGATGCGGTCAGTTTCGACGCGGTGTTCGAGGCCGTGCCGGGGATGACGGGCGTGACGATCGATTTCCTCGGCATGCAGCTCAACGCGATTGAAACGCTCTGCATCCTGCTGTTCATCGGCGCGATGGGTAAATCGGCGCAGCTCGGCCTGCACACCTGGCTGCCCGATGCCATGGAAGGCCCGACGCCGGTGTCGGCCTTGATCCATGCCGCGACGATGGTGACGGCCGGGATCTTCATGGTCTGTCGGCTCTCGCCAATGTTCGAATATGCACCGATCGCCCTGTCGGTCGTCTGCATCGTCGGTGCCTCGACGGCCTTGTTCGCTGCCACGGTCGGTCTCGTGCAGAACGACATCAAGCGGGTGATCGCCTATTCGACCTGCAGCCAGCTCGGTTACATGTTCTTCGCCGCCGGCGTTTCGGCCTATAGCGCGGCGATGTTCCATCTCTTCACTCATGCCTTCTTCAAGGCGCTGCTGTTCCTTGCGGCCGGTTCGGTCATTCACGCGATGTCGGGCGAGCAGGACATGCGCAAAATGGGTGGAATCTGGCGCAAGATTCCGATCACCTACGCCTATATGTGGATCGGCAGCCTGGCGCTGGCGGGCATCGGCATTCCGGGTGTCTTCGGCTTTGCCGGATTTTATTCGAAGGATATCGTGCTCGAGGCTGCCTGGGCAGCACACAACGATATCGGTCTCTATGCGTTCTGGCTGGGCATCGCCGCCGCCTTCATGACCGCGTTCTATTCCTGGCGCCTGTTGTTCATGACCTTCCATGGCGCGCCTCGCGCCGATCATGACACCATGCATCATGTGCATGAATCGTCCTGGGTCATGCTCGGGCCGCTGCTCGTTTTGGCGCTCGGTTCGGTCGTCGCCGGTATCGCATTCTATGACTGGTTCGTCGGCCATCACATGGCGGAGTTCTGGGGCCGTTCGATCCTCGTGCTGCCGGAGAACGACACAATCGAGGCGGCGCATCATGTGCCGCTCTGGGTCAAGCTCGCGCCGCTCGCGGTAGCCCTGAGCGGTATCGGCGTTGCCTGGATCTTCTATATTCGCCGGCCGGACCTGCCGGGTCGTCTCGCCGTGCGGTTCCGCGGAATTTATCTCTTCCTGCTGAATAAATGGTATTTCGACGAGTTGTACGACGCGATTTTCGTGCGGCCGGCGAAGTGGCTCGGTTACGGGCTCTGGCGCGGTGGCGACGGCGCGCTCATCGACGGGCTCGGCCCTGACGGCGTCGCCGCGCTGACGCGCGATCTCGCGCGGCGCGCCGGCCGGATGCAGTCCGGTTATCTCTATCACTATGCCTTTGCCATGCTGATCGGCGTTGTTGCGCTGCTCACCTGGTATCTGTTCGCCCGGGGGAACTAGTCGACATGCTGGGCGATCTTCCGATCCTTTCTCTGGTCACGTTCCTGCCGCTGGTGGGCGCGTTCTTCATTCTGCTGATCCGCGGCGACGAGGTGGTGGTGGCGCGCAACGCACGCAACGTCGCGCTCTGGACTTCGCTGATCACGTTCCTGTTGTCGCTCGAACTCTGGTTCAGATTCGATCGCGGCACGTCGAACTTCCAATTCGTCGAGCGCGTCGAATGGCTGCCCGAATTCGGCATCGCCTATCACATGGGCGTCGACGGCATTTCGGTGCTGTTCGTGCTGCTTTCGACGTTGCTCACGCCGATCTGCGTGCTGGCGAGCTGGGATGCGATCCGCACCCGGGTCAAGGAATACATGATCGCGTTTCTCGCGCTCGAAACGCTGATGGTCGGCATGTTCTGCGCCCTCGATTTCGTCGTCTTCTACATGTTCTTCGAAGGCGTGCTGATCCCGATGTTCCTGATCATCGGCATCTGGGGCGGACCGCGCCGCGTATACGCCGCGTTCAAGTTCTTCCTCTATACGCTGCTCGGCTCGGTGCTGATGCTGCTGGCGCTCCTCTATATGTATCTCCAGGCCGGCACGACCGACATTCCAACGCTAATGGCATTCGGCTTTCCCGAAGGCGTGCAGGCCTGGCTCTGGCTCGCGTTCCTCGCCTCGTTCGCGGTCAAGGTGCCGATGTGGCCGGTCCATACCTGGCTGCCCGATGCGCATGTCGAGGCGCCGACGGCCGGCTCCGTCATTCTCGCCGGCGTGCTGCTGAAGATGGGCGCGTACGGGTTCCTGCGGTTTTCGATCCCGATGTTGCCCGACGCCTCGGCCTTGTTCACGCCGCTCATCTTCACGCTGTCGATCATCGCCGTGATCTACACTTCCTTGGTCGCGCTGGCGCAGGAGGATATGAAGAAGCTGATCGCGTATTCCTCCGTCGCGCATATGGGCTTCGTGACCGCCGGTACCTTCACGATGACGCAGCAGGGTATCGAAGGTGCACTGTTTCAGATGCTGAGCCATGGCATCGTTTCGGCCGCGCTCTTCCTCTGCGTCGGCATGCTCTATGACCGCATTCACAGCCGCGAGATCGCGCGCTACGGCGGCCTCGTGCACCGGATGCCGCGCTATGCCTTCATGTTCATGCTGTTCATGCTGGCTTCGGTCGGCATGCCCGGCACCAGCGGCTTCATCGGCGAGTTCCTGGTGATGGTCGGCGTATTCCAGGCCAACATTTGGGTCGCGGCGCTGATCGCGACCGGCATGATCCTCGGTGCCGCCTATATGCTGTGGCTCTATCGCCGCGTGATCTTCGGCAAGCTCACCAAGAGCGACCTGATGGACATCCTCGATCTCAACCCGCGCGAGATCGCGATCTTCGTGCCGCTGGCCGTGCTGGTGATGTGGATGGGCGTCTATCCGTCATCGTTCATCGAGATCATGGCGCCGTCGGTCAGCAACCTGATCGAGAATTTCGAGATTGCGCGGGCCGAGTCCGCCCGGCCCGAACTCGCCATGATCGGCGATTTCGTCGACTGGGTCAGGGGAGAGTAACGATGGCCCAGGCCTACGGCGTTGCGCTGCCGGAGATATTCCTTGCCGTCGTCGGCATGGCGATCCTCCTTTATGGCGCCTTCCGCAAGCATGAGAACGAAGTCGCTGCGAACTGGCTGGTGATGGCCGCCCTTGGCGGTGCGCTGCTGCTGGTGCTGTACGGCGCCGGCGGGCCGACGATTGCCTTCAATGGCCTCTTCATCGCCGACGGCTATGCGGTGTTCCTGAAGGTTCTGGTTCTGATCGGGGCGACGCTGGCCGTTCTGATGTCGCTCGATTATCTCGATCGGGCCTTCATGGCGCGCTTCGAGTTTCCGATTTTGCTGCTCTATGCGGTGCTCGGCATGATGATGATGGTCTCGGCCAACGACCTCATTTCGCTCTATATCGGTCTCGAGCTGCAGAGCCTCGCGCTCTATGTCGTCGCCGCCTTCCGTCGCGATTCGCTGCGTTCGACCGAAGCGGGCCTCAAATATTTTGTGCTCGGGGCCCTGTCCTCCGGGATGCTGCTCTACGGCGCCTCGCTGATCTACGGCTTCACCGGCGCCACGCATTTCGATGCGATCGCGGCCGCCTTTGCCGGCGGGCAGCAGGCGCCGATCGGCGTTGTGGTCGGGCTCGTGTTCCTGATCGCCGGCCTCGCCTTCAAGGTGTCGGCCGTGCCGTTCCATATGTGGACGCCCGACGTGTATGAGGGCGCGCCGACGCCGGTCACGGCCTTTTTCGCGATCGCGCCCAAGGTGGCGGCGATCGGTCTCTTCGTTCGCGTGCTGGTCGGTCCGTTCGGTGATCTGGTCGCCGAGTGGCAGCAGATCATCGTGTTCATCGCGATCGCCTCGATGGTGCTGGGTGCGGTGGCGGCGATCAATCAGACCAATATCAAGCGACTGATGGCCTACAGCTCGATCGGCAATATCGGCTATGCGCTGGTCGGGCTTGCCGCCGGCACCGAAGAAGGCGTGCGCGGCGTGCTTGTCTATATGACGATCTACATGGTGATGACGCTCGGCACCTTCGGCTGCATCCTCGCGATGCGCCAGAAGGGCCGCATGCTCGAAGGCATCGACGACCTCAAGGGGCTCGGACGCACCCAGCCGATGATGGCGGCGGCGTTTGCCATCTTCATGTTCTCGATGGCGGGCATTCCGCCGCTCGCGGGTTTCTTCGGCAAGTTCTATGTGTTCATGGCGGCGGTGAATGCCGGGCTCTATGTGCTGGCGGTGATCGGCGTCGTCGCGAGCGTGGTGGCCGCGTTCTATTACCTTCGCATCGTCAAGCTGATGTATTTCGACGAGCCGACAGAAGCCTTCGACCAACCGCTCGGCTGGAAGCTCGGTTCGGTCATCGCGGTGACGGGGCTCGCGATCCTGCTCTTTCTCGTGCTGCCGGGGCCAGTGCTGCACAGTGCCGGCACGGCGGCGGCTGCGCTGTTCAACGGCTGAGCCCTTGCTGGAACTGCCGCCCTTCTTCACGCTTCATCGCTTCGACACGATCGGCAGCAGCAACGACGAGGCGCGACATCGGGCCGAGGCGGGCGCACCGGAAGGGACACTGGTCTGGGCCGGCGAGCAGACTACGGGTCGCGGCCGTCGCGGCAGAAGCTGGGCCTCGCCGCCGGGCAATCTTTATCTCTCGCTGCTGTTGCGCCCCGGCGTCGACTATGCGGCGGCGCCACAACTTGGATTCGTCTGTGCGCTCGCGATGGGCGAGGCGGTGGCGTCGCTGCTGCCCGATGGTGCAAGTCGCATCCGGTACAAATGGCCGAACGATCTGCTGGTCGACGGTGCCAAGATCGCCGGTATCCTGCTCGAGGCGGGGCCGGTGATGCCACGCGCCGCGTCGGTCGGGACCGATCCGGGGCCGCATTTCGTCATCGCGGGCATCGGCGTGAATGTCGCCTCGGCCCCGACCGATACGCCGTATCCGGCGATTGCGCTCGTCGGCGCCGGCGCGAACGAGGCGACGCCGGCCCTGCTGTTGGCGCGCTTTGCCCGATCCTTCGCGTCCGGTTACGCTGCCTGGCGCGAGGGCGGCTTCGCGCGCGTGCGCGAGGCGTGGCTCGCGGCCGGACATCGGGTCGGGGACAGTCTGATGGTGCGCATCGGCGACGGGCAGGAGATACGCGGCCGGTTCCTCGATCTCGACGCGGACGGCGCGTTGTTGCTCGAGCTCGCTTCGGGCGAACGCCGCCGCATCGGCGCCGGCGACGTGCAGATGATGGCTGCGTGAGAGAGACGATGCTGCTTGCCATCAACGCCAACAACACGCTGACCAAGTTCGCGCTCTATGACGGCGACACGGCCCACGGCAACTGGCGGCTCGCGACTCTGCCGGCACGCACCGCCGACGAATATTTCGTCTGGCTGGCGCAGCTCATGACGCTCACGGGCGAAGATCGCGCGGCGATCGATGCCGCCGTCATCGCGACTGTGGTGCCGCCATCCCTGTTTCATCTGAAGCAGCTCTGTCGTCAGCATTTCGGCTGCGAGCCGCTGGTCGTGGGCGAGAGCGACGTCAAACTCGGTATGAATGTCCGCCTCGACCGGCCGCAGGAAGTCGGCGCCGACCGGCTCGCGAATGCGGTGGGCGGTCACCTCGTTTATCCGGGTGCGCTGATCGTGGTCGATTTCGGTACCGCGACGACCTTCGACGTGATCGCCGAGAACGGCGATTATTGCGGCGGGGCGATTGCACCGGGCATCCAGCTCAGCCTCGAAGTGCTGCACAGCGCGACCGCCAAGCTGCCGCGCATCGATGTCGAACGGCCGGCAAAGGCGATCGGCACCGATACGCTGACCGCGATGCAGTCCGGCATTTTCTGGGGTTATATCGGGTTGATCGAGGGGTTGATCGCGCGCATGCGCGCCGAATGGCCCGGTCCGATGACGATCGTCGCGACCGGCGGGCTGGCGCCGCTCTTCTTCGGTTCGACCGATGCGCTGCAGCATCTCGATCCGGACCTGACGATGCGCGGCCTGGTCGAGATTCACCGGCGTAACCGCGGAGCCGGCACAAGGTGATACCCGGCAAGGACGAGCTCCTTTTCCTGCCGCTCGGTGGCGCCGGCGAGATCGGCATGAATCTCAATCTCTACGGCCATGACGGTCGCTGGCTGGCGATCGATTGCGGCGTCACGTTCGGCGACGACATGACACCGGGCATCGACGTGATGATGCCCGACCCGACCTTCATCGCCGAGCAGCGCGAAAGGCTGGTCGGCCTCGTCCTGACCCATGCGCATGAGGATCATCTCGGCGCCGTGCCCTATCTCTGGCCGCGCCTCAAATGCACCGTCTATGCGACGCCTTTTGCCGCGAACGTGCTGCGCCGCAAGCTCAAGGAGACACCGCTGCACGGCAAGGTGCCGATCGTCGAGCTGCCGATGTCGGGCCACGTGTCGTTGCCGCCGTTCGATCTCGAACTGGTGACGTTGACCCATTCGATTCCGGAGCCGAACGCGGTGGTGATCCGCACCCGGCTCGGCACCGTGCTGCATACCGGCGACTGGAAGCTCGACCCCGAGCCGCTGGTCGGTCCGCTGACCGACGAGGCGGCTCTGCGCAGGCTGGGCGATGAGGGCGTGCTTGCGATGGTCTGCGATTCGACCAATGCGCTGGTGCCGGGCGCATCCGGCTCCGAGGCCGAGGTGCGCGAAGGGCTGATGAAACTGGTTGCCGGCCGCACCGGCCGCGTCGCGGTCGCGTGTTTCGCGAGCAATATCGCGCGGCTGGAGACGGCGTCGATCGTGGCGGCAGCGCATAACCGCCATGCCGGGCTGGTGGGGCGCTCGCTCTACAAAATGGAAGAGGCCGCGCGTGAGACCGGCTATCTCAAGGATCTGCCGCCCTTCGTCGACGAGCGTGATCTCGATTTCCTGCCGCGCGACGGCGTCCTGATGCTCTGCACCGGCAGTCAGGGCGAACCGCGCTCGGCGCTGGCGCGGATCGCGCGCGGCCAGCATCCCCACGCGAGGCTTGAGCCCGGCGACACCGTGATCTTCTCCTCGCGGGTAATTCCGGGCAACGAGCGCTCGATCGGCCGGCTGCAGGACGATCTCGCCAAGCTCGGCGTCGATGTCATCACCACGCGCGATGCGTTCGTGCATGTCTCGGGCCATCCCGCCCGCGACGAACTCGCGACCATGTATCAATGGGTGCGTCCCAAGATCGCCGTGCCAGTTCATGGCGAGCATCGCCATATGCGCGCCCATGCGGCACTTGCCGAGGAATGCCAGGTTCCGCAGGCGGCGGTCGTCGAGAACGGGCAAATATTGCGTCTGGCACCGGGGTCGGCCGAAATCGTCGGTGAGGTTCGATCGGGCCGGCTGGTGCTCGACGGCACCAACCTGGTGCCGCTGTCGGGCGAACTGATGCGCGAACGTAATCGCCTCGCGACCAGCGGCGCCGTGATCGCGACGCTCGTGGTCGACCGAACCGGCAAGCTCATGACCGAACCGCAGATCACCGCGCACGGTCTGGTCGACCCGAATGACGAGGAGGGGCTTCAGGACCGGATCGACGATGCGATCCGCGAAGCGATTGAGGATATGGACAGTGCCGGCCGGCGCAACGACGATGCCCTTGCCGAAGCGGTGCGGCGCGGCGTCCGCCGGGCGGTCAATGCGGCGCATGGCAAGAAACCGATGACCGATATCCATGTCGTCCGGGTGAAGTAGGGCCGGGTGAAATAGAGGAGACAGCATGATCGGGCGACTTAATCACGTCGCGATCGCCGTGCCGGATCTTGCCGAGGCGACAGCGCTCTACCGCGATACGCTCGGCGCCCGCGTCTCCGAGCCGCTGGAACAGCCCGAGCATGGCGTCACGGTTGTGTTCGTCGATCTGCCGAACACCAAGATCGAGCTGCTGCATCCGCTCGGCAACAATTCGCCGATCGCGAATTTTCTCGAGCGCAACGCCAGCGGCGGCATTCACCATATCTGTTACGAGGTCGACGATATTCATGCGGCGCGCGACCGGCTGAAGGCCCAGGGCGCGCGGGTGCTCGGCGACGGCGAACCCAGGATCGGCGCGCACGGCAAGCCGGTCCTGTTTCTGCATCCCAAGGATTTCTGCGGCACGCTGATCGAGCTCGAACAGAAATGAACTGGTTCACCGGCGTCCTGGTCTTCGTCGTCATCTGGTGGGTCGTGATCTTCGCGGTCCTGCCCTGGGGCGTGCGTGTACCGGATCGTCAGGACGATGCGGGCCACGCATCGAGTGCGCCAACGAATCCACGGCTCTGGGTCAAGGGCGTCGTCACCACGGCGATAACCGTGGCGATTTGGCTCGGCATCTATTTTCTGATTGAATCGGACTGGATGTCGTTCCGCGGGCCCTGACATTTCCCGTCGGCCGGCTTAGAGGGGAAAGGGCACCGCCGCGATGCTGGTCCTGCATGACGGCAATCCGCTCGTTCATATCCGGCGCGCCTGGGTCAACCAGACGATCGTCGTGCTGATCCTGCTCGTATTCCTCGCGCAGACGTTCGACCTGTTCTTCTGGCCGCGCTTCGCGTTCTTTCCGCTTCAGCTCATCCATGGGCTCGACGAACCGGGGCCGCTTCAAGGCATCGTGGGGCTCGTCACGCATATCTTCCTGCATGGCAGCTGGCTGCATCTACTCGGCAATCTGATCGCGCTCTGGGTGTTCGGCGACAATATCGAAGACGCGATGGGGCATTTCCGATATCTGCTGTTCTTCTTCGTCTGCGGGATTGCGGCGGCGCTGGCGCAGGCGTTTCTCGGCGATCCGCGCATTCCGATGATCGGTGCGAGCGGTGCCGTTTCTGCGGTAATGGGCGCCTATCTCTTGCTGCATCCGCGCGCGCGGGTGCTCATGCTCGCCTTCAATGTCGTACCGATCCTTGCGCCGGCCGCGCTCGTCGTCGGCGCCGATATCATGCTGAACGCCTACATGGCCTGGGAGGCGGCGCACTCGATCCGCGGTCTCGCCAATTCCGAGGCTGCCGGCATCGCCTGGTGGGCGCATATCGGCGGATTCGTGGCGGGCATGGCGCTGATCGCTGTTCTGCGCCGGCGCGACGTGGCCTTGTTTCAGCCGGCGCCTGCCGCTGCCGGCCGCACACTGAGCTGGGTCGCGCGTTTCATCCCGACGCTTGCCTGGCGGGGCGAGCGGCCGGTGGGCGACGAAGCGGATGCGCCGGCGAAGTTCCGCAACGATCGCTGGATGGTGTTCGTGAAGGCGCTGATTTACGTTGTCCTGATCTTCGTCCTGACGCGGGTTCTGTAATGAGCGGCTATTGCGAGGCGGCGCCGGGCCATCCGTTTCACGGGCCCTATCACGAAAAGGAGTATGGCTTCCCGCTCGAGGGCGACGATGCGCTGTTCGAGCGCCTCGTGCTCGAGATTAATCAGGCGGGCTTGAGCTGGCTCACGATCCTGAAAAAGCGCGAGGCGTTTCACGAAGCCTATCGCGGCTTTGAGATCGACCGCGTCGCGCGATTCGGCGAGCGCGACAAGGCGCGGCTGATGGCCGATGCCGGCATCATCCGCAACCGGCTCAAGATCGAAGCCGCCATCGACAATGCCCAGCGCATCCGCGAGCTGCGCAAGGAGCATGGGTCCTTTGCCGGCTGGCTGGACGCACATCATCCGCTGACCAAGGACGAGTGGGTGAAGCTCTTCAAGAAAACGTTCCGTTTCACGGGCGGCGAGATCGTCGGCGAGTTCCTGATGAGCACCGGCTATCTGCCCGGAGCGCATCACGAGAACTGCCCGGTTTACAAGCGCGTGCTGAAGGCGAAGCCGGCCTGGCGGCGGGGCTGAACCGGTCCGCCTGGCGTGGTCGCTTCGCTTAGTCCCGCGTGGTCGCTTCGCTCAGGCGAAGGCGAACTTGATGACGAACAGAACGGCGAGGATCGCGATCGCCGGCTTCAGTTCCTTGTACCGGCCGCTCAGGATCTTGATGACCGTGTATGTGATGAAGCCGAACGCGATGCCGTGCGCGATCGAGTAGGTGAGCGGCATGGTGATCGCCGTCACCACGGCTGGCACATACTCGGTCACGTCCTCCCAGTCGAACTCCGACATGCCGCGGGCCATCAGGCAGGCGACATAGATCAGCGCCGGCGCCGTCGCGTAAGCGGGAATCATGCCGGCCAGCGGCGAGAAAAACAGTGCCAGCAGGAAAAGGAGCGCGACCACGACGGCGGTGAGGCCGCTGCGGCCACCCGCGCGTACCCCGGCCGCACTTTCGATGTAGCTGGTCGTGGTCGAGGTGCCGAGCGCAGCACCGGCCATCGCCGCCGTGCTGTCGACGACCAGCGCGCGACGCAGGCGCGGCAGCTTGCCCTCGGGTGTCAGCAGGCCGGCGCGATGCGCCACACCGATCAGCGTTCCCGTATTGTCGAAGAAGTCGACGAACAGGAACGTGAACACGATGGTAATCAGGCCGACTTCGATCGCGCCACCGAGATCCATCGCAAGCAAGGTCGGTGCGATGCTGGGCGGCGTGTCGGCTATGCCGTGCCATTCCGTCAGCCCCAGGATGAGACCGACCACGGTCATGGCCAGGATCGAGATGATGATCGCGCCCGGAATTTTCCAGGCATCGAGCGCCGCCATGAGTGCGAGACCAACCGCTGCCAGTACGACCGGCCAGCTTGTCAGGTCGCCAAGCGTTACCAGCGTGACCGGGTGATCGACGACCACGCCGGCGGCCTGGAGACCGATGATGCCGAGGAACAGGCCGATACCGGCGCCGATCGCCATTTTCAGGCTCTTCGGGATGCTGTCGATGATGTATTCGCGGACGGGGGTTACCGACAGGATCAGGAACAGGATGCCCGAGATAAACACGGCTCCGAGCGCCACCTCCCAGGTGTAGCCCATGCCGAGCACGACGCCGTAGGCGAAGTACGCGTTGAGACCCATGCCGGGTGCGAGCGCGATCGGGTAGTTCGCATAGAGACCCATGAAGGCACTGCCGAAGGCGGCGGCCAGACAGGTCGCAACGAACACCGCGCCAAAATCCATCCCCGCCGCGGACAGGATGTCCGGGTTCACGAAGATGATGTAGGCCATGGTGAGAAAGGTCGTGACGCCGGCAAGTATCTCGCGGCGCACATTGGTCCCGAGCTCGGTGAGCTGGAAAAATTTATCGAGCATGCCATCCCCCTTGTAGCGGCGCTGCGCGATCGCGACTCCGATCCTCCCCAGGGCGCCGAGTCGCGTCGCTGCGGGCCGCACGGCATTACAGGGAGCGGCGGAAAGGGCGTCAAGCAACGCGGCCGCCTTGTGGACAGCGCCGGGGCCATTGCCTACATTCCCCGCGCACGAGGGGCCTCATGACCCCCTCTGGCTTCAACGAAAAGAGACTGAGGATTCAATGCGGCTCAGCCGGTATTTCATGCCGACGATGAAGGAAACGCCGAGCGAGGCGCAGATCGTCTCGCATCGGTTGATGCTGCGCGCCGGCATGGTCCGGCAGGCGAGTGCCGGCATTTATTCGTGGCTGCCGCTCGGCTTCCGCGTGCTCAAGCGGATCGAGCAGATCGTGCGCGAGGAGCAGGACCGCGCCGGCTGCCAGGAAGTGCTGATGCCGACCATCCAGTCGGCCGATCTCTGGAAGAAATCCGGCCGGTACGAGGATTACGGCAAGGAGATGCTGCGCATCGTCGACCGGCACGAGCGCGAGATGCTCTACGGGCCGACCAACGAGGAGCTGATCACCGATATCTTTTCGCAGGAAGTGCGCAGCTATCGTGAACTGCCGAAGCTGCTCTATCACATCCAGTGGAAGTTCCGCGACGAGGTGCGTCCCCGTTTCGGTGTGATGCGCGGGCGCGAATTCCTGATGAAGGATGCCTATTCCTTCGATCTCGATTTCGCGGGCGCCAAGCGCTCCTATAACAAGTTCTTCGTTGCCTATCTGCGCACCTTCGCGCGCATGGGCCTGAAGGCGATCCCGATGGCGGCCGATAGCGGTCCGATCGGCGGCGATCTCAGCCATGAATTCATCATCCTCGCCGATACCGGCGAGAGCGCGGTCTATTGTCACAGGGATTTCCTCAAGTTCGACGTGCTGGCGCGCGAGCCGGATTATGAGGGCGATCTCGAACCGATCGTGAAGGACTGGACGCGGCTCTATGCGGCAACCGACGAGCGGCACGATCCTGCCAAGGCCGGCATCGCGGCCGGCGATTTGCTCGAGGCGCGTGGCATCGAGGTCGGCCATATCTTCTATTTCGGCACCAAATATTCCGATCCGTTCAACGCCAAGGTGGTGAACGCCGACGGCAGTTCGGCCGCGGTCCACATGGGTTCGTACGGCATCGGGGTCTCGCGCCTTGTCGGCGGTATCATCGAGGCTAGCCACGACGATGCCGGCATCATCTGGCCGGAGAGCGTCGCGCCGTTCCATGTCGGACTGGTCAATCTCAAGGTCTCGGACGCGGCGACGACGGCGGCCAGCGAGGATGTCTACGGCAAACTGCGCCAGGCCGGGATCGAGGTATTGTACGACGATCGCGACGAGCGGCCCGGTGCGAAATTCGCCGACATGGATCTGATCGGCCTGCCCTGGCAGCTCGTGATCGGACCACGCGGCGTCACGGCCGGGACGGTCGAGCTCAAGCGTCGCGCGACCGGCGAGCGCGAGGAGCTCTCGCTCGATTCCGCTCTCTCCCGGCTGCAGGGCTGATCCGCATGTTCTCTGCCTTCGAGCGTATCGTCGCGATGCGCTATCTGCGACCCCGCCGCAAGGAGGGATTCGTCTCGGTCATTGCCGGCTTTTCGTTTCTCGGTATCGCGCTCGGGGTCGCGACGCTGATCATCGTCATGTCGGTGATGAACGGGTTTCGCGAAGAACTGATGTCGCGGATTTTGGGGCTCAACGGCCATCTCACAGTGTCGAGCAATACCGGCGTGATCGCCGATTACGACGCGCTCGTCGCCAAAGTGATCGAGATTCCGCTGGTCGAGCGCGCGACACCCTATATCGAGGCGCAGGTGATGGCCACCCGCGGCGATGCCGCGATGGGCGCGATCGTGCGCGGCATGCGCGCCGAGGATCTGATGGCGCACCCGGTTCTGGCCGACAGCATCACGCCGGGTGCGCTCGACGAGTTCCACGGGATCGATGTTGCGATCATCGGTACCCGCATGGCCGAGCGGATGGGCGTCTTCGTCGGCGACGGCATAACCCTCGTATCGCCGCAGGGCACCACGACCGTCATGGGCAATATCCCGCGCATGAAGACGTTCCGGGTGATCGGCGTCTTCGAGATCGGTATGTACGAGTATGACAGCGGCTTCATCTATGTGCCGCTCGAGGCAGCCCAGCTTTATTTCCGCCTGCCGGATGCAGTGAATTCGGTCGAGGTCATGGTCGAGGATGCGGAGCAGGCGAACCTGGTCGGCGCGCAGCTCTTCGGTTCGCTCGATCCGCACTATCGCGTGCTCGACTGGCAGCGGACCAATTCAAGTTTCTTCAACGCGATCCAGGTCGAGCGCAACGTGATGTTCCTGATCCTGACGCTGATCATCGTGGTCGCGGCGTTCAACATCATCTCCGGCCAGATCATGCTGGTGAAGAACAAGGGGCGGGATATTGCAATTCTGCGCACGATGGGGGCCTCGCGCGGCGCGATCCTGCGCATCTTCTTCATGAGCGGCGCCAGCATCGGCATCGTCGGCACGGCGCTTGGCTTCGCGCTCGGGCTTGCCTTCGCAAAGAACATCGACACGATCAAGGGCTGGCTCGAGAGCCTGTCAGGGGCCGAACTGTTCTCGGCCGAGATCTATTTCCTCTCCAAGCTGCCGGCGATCGTCGATCCGATGGAGGTGTTCTGGGTCTGCTCGATGTCGCTGGGTCTTTCCTTCCTCGCGACGATCTACCCGGCCTGGCGCGCGGCGCGGCTCGATCCGGTGGAGGCGCTCCGCTATGAATGAGCGCGCAATGCCCGTGCTGTCGCTCGAACGCATCAAGCGCGGTTTCGATCAGGCCGGCGGCAAACGCCTCGAAGTGATCCGCGATGCGACCCTGATCATCAATCGCGGCGAGATGGTCGCGCTCGTCGGGCCGTCCGGCTCCGGCAAATCGACGCTGCTGCAGATCGCCGGCCTCCTCGAACAGCCGGATTCGGGGACCATTCGCATCGGCGATGCGGAAGCCGTCAAGCTCGGCGATGGCGGACGCACGGCGTTGCGCCTCAGTCATATCGGCTTCGTCTATCAGTATCATCATCTGCTGCCAGAATTCTCCGCGCTGGAGAATGTCGCGGTGCCGCAGATGATCGCGCGCGTCGGCAAGCGCACCGCCGCCGAGCGGGCGCGCGAACTGCTCGGCCATGTCGGCCTTGCCGAACGCACCGACCATCGCCCCGGCCAGCTCTCCGGCGGCGAACAGCAGCGGGTAGCGATCGCGCGGGCGCTGGCGAATCGCCCGCAATTGCTGCTGGCGGATGAACCGACCGGCAATCTCGATCCTCACACCGCGGACGAGGTTTTTGCGCTACTGATCAGACTCGTGCGCGACTTTGGCCTGGCGGCGCTGATCGCGACGCACAATCCGGGCCTCGCGCAGCGGATGGATCGCCGCCTCACGATCGTCGAGGGCCGCGTCCGCGAGGTCTAGCCTTTTATCCGCCGCGCGAATCGTGAATGATCGGGCGATGCCGCACGCCAATTTTGTCCATCTCCGCGTCCACTCGGCCTATTCGCTGTCCGAAGGTGCGATCCGCATCAAGGAGCTGGTGAAGCTCTGCGTCGCCCATGGCATGCCGGCGGTTGCGGTGACCGACAGCGGCAATCTGTTCGGCGCGCTGGAATTTGCCCTCGCGGCGCGCGAGGCGGGCGTGCAGCCGATCGTGGGCTGCCAGCTCGCGATGGCGCGTTCGTCGAACGAGGGTGGCAATGTCGCTTTGCGTCCAGTCCGGCAGGCGCCGGATCAGCTCGTGCTGCTGGTGCAGAACGAAATCGGCTATGCGAATCTGCTGAAGCTCGTCAGTCGCGCATTCCTCGAAGGCGAGGCGGGCAGCCAGCCGCAGGTCGCCTGGGACGCGTTCGATGGCCTGACCGACGGGCTGATCGCATTCACCGGCGGCCCGCACGGGCTGGTCGGTCGGTTGCTGCATGAGGGGCAGAAGGAAGCGGCCGAAGCGGCCCTGCTGCGGCTCGCCGTCCTGTTTCCGGGCCGGCTCTATATGGAGCTGATGCGGCATGGACTTGCGATCGAACAGCAGATCGAGCCGGCGCTTGTCGATCTCGCTTATGCGCATGACATTCCATTGGTTGCGACCAACGAAGTGTTCTTTGCCGATGCCGACATGTTCGAGGCGCATGACGCGCTGCTCTGCATTGCCGGCGGCAGTTACGTGTCTGAAGAGACGCGGCGACGCGAAACGCCGGAGCATCGTTTCAAGAGCGCGGCCGAGATGCGCGCGCTGTTCGCCGATCTGCCCGAAGCGGTCGACAACACGATGGTGATCGCACAGCGCTGCGCCTTCATGCCCGCGGAGCGCAAGCCGATCCTGCCGGCTTTTCCGACGCGCGAGGGGCGCAGCGCCGAGGACGAACTGCGCGCGCAGGCGGCGGCCGGGCTCGAGGAGCGGCTCGCGGTCCTGGCGGCGCAGGAGAATCTCGACGTCGGCGGCGATGCCTTTACCGAGCGTGCGACGCCCTATCGCCAGCGGCTCGCCTTCGAGCTCGAGACCATCATCGCGATGGGGTTCGCGGGTTACTTCCTGATCGTCGCCGATTTCATCCAGTGGGCGAAGCGGCAGGGCATCCCGGTCGGTCCGGGCCGCGGTTCGGGTGCCGGGTCGGTCGCCGCCTGGGCGCTCACGATCACCGATCTCGATCCGACGCGCTGGGGGCTGCTGTTCGAGCGGTTCCTTAATCCCGAGCGCGTCTCGATGCCGGATTTCGACATCGATTTCTGCCAGGACCGCCGCGATGAGGTGATCCGCTATGTGCAGGAAAAATACGGCCGCGACCGGGTCGCGCAGATCATCACCTTCGGCAAGCTGCAGGCGCGTGCGGCGCTGCGCGATGTCGGGCGCGTTCTCCAGATGCCCTACGGCCAGGTCGATCGGATCTGCAAGATGGTGCCGAACAATCCGGCCAATCCGGTCACGATCGCGCAGGCGATCGAGGGCGAGCCGCAGCTTCAATCCATGCAGGAGGAAGATCCGTCGGTCGCACGGCTGATCGATATCGCGATCAAGCTCGAAGGGCTCTATCGCCATGCGTCGACCCATGCCGCGGGCGTGGTGATCGGCGACCGGCCGCTCGACGAGCTGGTGCCGCTCTATCGCGACCCGCGCTCCGACATGCCGGTCACCCAGTTCAGCATGAAATATGTCGAACTGGCCGGTCTCGTGAAGTTCGACTTTCTCGGCCTCAAGACGCTGACCGTGCTGGCGAAGGCACAGGAACTGCTGGCCCAGCGCGGCGTCACGATCGACCTCGAGAATGTGCCGCTGGACGACGCAAAAACCTACGAAATGATCGGGCGGGGCGAATCGACCGGCATCTTCCAGCTGGAAAGCTCGGGCATGCGCGACGTGCTGCGCAAACTGAAGCCCGACCGTTTCGAGGACATCATCGCCGTGGTCGCGCTCTATCGGCCGGGCCCGATGGACAATATTCCGCGCTACATCGCCTGCAAGCATGGCACCGAACAGCCGGATTATCTGTATCCCTCGCTCGAGGGAATCCTGCGCGAGACCCACGGCATCGCGATTTATCAGGAACAGGTAATGCAGATCGCCCAGGCGCTGTCGGGCTACAGCCTCGGCGGCGCCGACCTGCTGCGCCGTGCGATGGGCAAGAAGATCAAGTCGGAGATGGAGGCGCAGCGCAAAGCCTTCACCGACGGCGCGCTGGCGCGCGGCGTACCGGAGAACACCGCCGCCCATATTTTTCGCCAGGTCGAGAAATTCGCGGGGTACGGCTTTAACAAGAGCCACGCGGCCGCCTATGCGTTCGTCGCCTATCAGACCGCCTGGATGAAGGCCAATTATCCGGTCGAATTCTTCGCGGCGCTGATGACGCTCGATATCCATAGCAGCGACAAACTCAATCTGTTTCGGCAGGAGCTGGAGCGCATGGGCTTCCGCCTGCTTCCCCCGGACATCAATCGTTCGGGCGCTTACTTCGCGGTCGAGCCGACGGCGGACGGTGCACTCGCCGTGCGCTATGCGCTGGCGGCGCTCAAGAACGTCGGCGTCGGCGCGATGGAAGCGTTGACAGCCGACCGCGATGCGTACGGTCCGTTCAAGGACATCGGCGATCTCGCGCGCCGGGTCGATCCGCGCCATGTGAACAAGCGCCCGCTCGAGAATCTGATCCGTGCGGGTGCGCTCGATTCTCTGGATCGCAACCGGCGGCGCCTGTTCGAAAGTTCCGACGTGATCCTGCGCCATGCCAATGCCGAGGTGGAGGCGCGTGAGAGCAACCAGACCAACCTATTCGGCGATGCCGAGGCGATGCCGAGCTTCGATCTGCCGGCGATCGACGACTGGCTGCCGCTCGAGCGCCTGCAGCATGAATTCGAGGCGATCGGGTTCTATATTTCGGCGCACCCGCTCGATTCCTATGTGACGAGCCTGCGCCGGCTCGACGTGACGCGCTTTGCCGATCTCGCGACCTGGCTGCAGGGCCGGCCGACCAACCGGGCAAGGCTCGCCGGCATCGTCATCTCGCGTCAGGAACGGACGTCGGCGCGCGGCAATCGCTTCGCCTTCGTGCAGTTCTCGGATTCGAGCGGCGTGTTCGAAGCGACGGTCTTTTCCGACCAGCTGTTCAGCGCACGGCAATTGCTCGAGCCGGGCCGCATGGTCGTCATCACCGCCGATGCGCGACACGAGGAGGACAGTTTCCGCCTGACGCTGCAAACGATCGAGCCGATCGACGAGGCAACCCGCAACGCGGCCGCCGGGCTCAAGGTCTTCCTCAATGCGCCAGGCCCGCTCGAAAGCCTGAAGCAGATCATCGCCCGCGAGGGGAAGGGGAAGGGCCGGATCAACCTCGTGCTCGAACTCGACGGCGCCCGCGAGGTCGAAATGGCGCTGCCGGGCGGCTGGGCGGTCTCGCCGGCCGGGCGGGCGGCGATCAAGGCGATCCCCGGCGTCGTCGACGTGCAGGAGATCTAGGGGCCTGCCTGTCGGCTGCGCTGCCAACCGGCCGGCTACCCATTCCAGTCCCGACAAACCGGGACGGGGCTTGATACGGCAGCCCCCATGCCCTAAATAGCGGCCTCCACAACCCTCACACGGGGCCGCGGACGGCGGGGACACACCCCGCACGCCCGCCCCGGTGCCCGGCTTCGGCCGGACGACAGCCCCGTGGCGGACGAACCGGAAAAGGATCCGACCCATGGCAATGCCAAGCTTCAGCATGCGCCAGCTTCTCGAAGCTGGTGTTCATTTCGGCCACCACACCCGTCGCTGGAACCCGAAGATGTCCCCGTACATTTTCGGCGTCCGCAACAACGTCCATATCCTCGATCTCGAACAGTCGGTCCCGATGCTGCATCGGGCACTGCAGGCCGCGCGCGACGTCGTCGCCGGCGGTGGCCGGGTGCTGTTCGTGGCGACCAAGCGCCAGGCCAGCGAGAAGCTCGCTGAATCAGCCAAGCGCTGCGGTCAGTATTACGTCAACCATCGCTGGCTCGGCGGTATGCTGACCAACTGGAAGACGATCTCGAACTCGATCAAGCGGCTGCGCGAACTCGACGAGCAGCTCGATACCGGGCTCGCCGGCCTGACCAAGAAGGAGCTGCTGCAGCTCACCCGCGAACGCGACAAGCTCGAGCGGGCGCTCGGCGGCATCAAGGAAATGGGCGGGCGCCCCGACATCCTGTTCGTGATCGACACGAACAAGGAAAACATCGCCGTCGCCGAAGCCGCGAAACTGGGCATCCCGGTCATCGCGGTGGTCGACAGCAACTCCGATCCGGAAGGCATCACATTTCCGATCCCGGGCAATGACGATGCGCTTCGTGCCATTGCGATGTATCTCGATCTGATGGCCGATGCGGTGCTCGACGGGTTGCAGCAGGAGATGATCGCATCCGGTGTCGACGTTGGCGAACAGGCCAACGCGCCGGTCGAACATCTGCCGGACGCCGACGCTGCCATCGCGAGCGATGCCGGGGCGACCGGCGAAGCGGCCGCGACGGCCTGACTTCCGTATCCGATCCGGCGCGCGC
>JBBDMS010000022.1:28230-126574 GCA_040878185.1 Dongiaceae bacterium
CTCGGCCCGGACCGTCGCCCCAGACGATGTGAACGTCCGGATCCGAAACGACGATTTGTACTCAGGAGAGAAGAGCATGGCTGAAATCAGCGCAGGGCTCGTGAAGCAGCTTCGCGAGATGTCGGGCGCCGGCATGATGGATTGCAAGAAAGCGCTCACCGAAACCTCCGGCGATCTGGAAGGCGCGGTCGACTGGCTGCGCAAGAAGGGGCTTGCCGCGGCTGCCAAGAAGGCCGGCCGCGTCGCGGCCGAAGGTCTGGTCGCGGCCGTTGTCGACAGCGGCGAGGCGGCTCTTGTCGAGCTGAATTCCGAAACGGACTTCGTGGCGCGCAATGAAGAGTTCCAAGGCTTCCTTCGCGCAGCGGCCCCGCTTGCGCTCACGGACGACAGCGTCGATGCACTGAAGGCGAAAAAGCTCGCCGACGGGCGCACGGTCGACGAGGCGCTGACCCAGCTCATCGCCAAGATCGGCGAGAACATGACGCTGCGCCGGATCGAGCGCTTGTCGGTGCAGGGCGGCGTCATCGCGAGCTATGTGCATAACGCGATCGCGCCGGGTCTCGGCAAGATCGGTGTCCTGGTCGCGCTCAAGTCGAGCGGCGACAAGGCGAAGCTCGCCGAAACGGCGCGTCAGATCGCGATGCATGTCGCGGCCACCAGCCCGCAATCGGTTTCGGTTGCGGATCTCGATCCGGCACTGGTCGCGCGCGAGCGCGCGGTGCTGATCGAGCAGGCGAAGACCTCCGGCAAGTCGCAGGAGATCGCCGAGAAGATGGTCGAAGGGCGACTGCGCAAATACTACGAGGACGTGGTCCTGACGGAGCAGGTCTATGTCGTCGACGGCGAGAGCCGCGTGAAGAAGGTGATCGAGGATCTCGCCAAGGAGCTCGGGACCCCCGTCGAGATTGCCGGGTTCCGCCGTCTGGTGCTGGGCGAAGGCGTGCCGCGCGATGCGGAGGGGGACGCCTGAAAACCATGACGGACCGACCGCCGACGCCCTGAATGGAGCGCTGGCGGCTTGGCCGGCCGGCGTTTCGTGTATGATGGGGCCGGCCCGCGCCCGGGTCTGGTTCGCTAAGACCGAGGCGGATCTGGCGCTGTGCCCGCCGCTGAGAGGGATCGCCCGAGACATGCCGGACTCCAAGGCCGCACCCGTTAAAGAAAAGCCGGCCGGTCAGGCGTACCGGCGTGTCCTCCTGAAGATTTCCGGCGAGGCCCTGATGGGGCCCGGCGAGTTCGGGCTCGATCCCGATACGGTCAATCGCGTCGCCACCGAGGTCGCTGCGGTCAACCGGCTCGGCATCGAAGTTTGCCTGGTAATCGGCGGCGGCAATATCTTCCGCGGCGTTGCCGGGGCCTCCCAGGGCATGCAGCGCGCCAGCGCCGACTATATGGGCATGCTGGCGACGGTCATTAACGCGCTCGCGATGCAGAACGCGCTCGAACAGGCCGGCATCCCGACCCGCGTTCTTTCCGCAATTCCGATGGCGACGGTCTGCGAGCCGTACATCCGGCGCCGCGCCATCCGCCATCTCGAAAAGGGCCGCATCGTCATTTTCGCGGCCGGCACCGGCAATCCGTTTTTCACCACCGATACTGCGGCGGCCCTGCGCGCCTCGGAAATGGGCTGCGATGCGCTGCTCAAGGGCACCAAGGTCGACGGCGTCTACAGCGCCGACCCGACACGCAATTCCGATGCCCAGCGCTATGACCGGCTGACCTATCTCGAGGTGCTGTCGCGCGACCTCAAGGTTATGGACGCAACGGCCATAAGCCTGGCACGGGAAAGCCACATTCCCATTGTTGTATTCTCGATCAGTCAAAGCGGGGCCTTCGCCGACGTCATGGCGGGGAACGGTCGCTTCACGGTTATTACGGACTAAGGAGGGGTGGGGAGCATCGTCATGCCAGCGTTCGACATCAAAGACATGCAGCGCCGGATGGACGGCGCTCTCGAGGCGCTGGGCCGCGAATTCGGCGGCCTGCGCACGGGCCGCGCATCGGCGCATCTGCTCGATCCGATTACGGTCAGCGCCTATGGAAGCGAGATGCCACTGACCCAGGTCGGCACGGTCAACGTGCCGGAGCCGCGCATGATCACCGTCCAGGTCTGGGACCGCGGTCTGGTGATCTCGGTGCAGAAGGCGATCCGCGAAGCCGGGCTCGGTCTCAATCCCACCGCCGACGGCCAGCTCGTGCGCGTGCCGATCCCCGAACTGAGCGAGGATCGCCGTCGCGAACTCGGCAAGATCGCGCATAAATATGCGGAGCAGGCGCGTATCGCCGTGCGCAACGTTCGCCGCGATGCGATGGAACAACTGAAGAAGATGGAAAAGGACGGCAAGATTTCCGAGGACGAGCATCGCCATCAGTCCGATCTGGTGCAGAAGGCGACCGACGAGCATGTGAAGAAAGTCGACGATACGCTTGCCAAAAAGGAACAGGAGATCATGCAGGTCTGATGGAGCCGCTGCGCAAATCCGAGGCGCCCAAATCCGAGGCACCGCCGACCCATGTGGCCATCATCATGGATGGCAACGGGCGCTGGGCGAAGGCGCGAGGACTGCCGCGCACCGCCGGGCATCATCGCGGCGCGGAGGCGGCGCGGCGCGCCGTGGTCGGCGCCGCTGAACTCGGCATCGGCTATCTGACCCTGTTCAGCTTCTCGTCCGAGAACTGGAATCGGCCGCCGGCGGAAATCGACGACCTGATGGCGTTGCTGCGGCTTTATCTGCGCAAGGAGCTCCGCACGCTACAGGAATCCGACGTCCGCCTCAGGGTCATCGGCGATCGCGAGCGGCTCGATCGCGAGATCGTCGCGCTGATCGAGCAGGCGGAACGGGAGACCGCATCGAATCGGGGATTGACTGTCGTTATCGCGCTCTCATACGGCGCGCGCGCCGAGATCGCCGGTGCCGCACGTCGGATCGCCGAGGATGTTCGTGCCGGACGGCTCGCACCCGAGGCCGTCGACGAGAAGGCGGTCGCATCGCGCCTGCTGACGGCGGACATTCCCGATCCCGATCTGATCATCCGTACCAGCGGCGAAAAACGGATCAGCAATTTCCTGCTCTGGCAGGGTGCGTATGCCGAACTGGTCTTCCTCGATCGGTTCTGGCCCGATTTCACGAAGGACGATCTCGAACATGCCCTGCACGAGTATCACGGCCGTGAGCGTCGATACGGTGCCAGCGGCTGACGGTTCGGCATTGACGCGGCGCCTGATCGCCGCGGCAGTGCTGATGCCGGTGGCGCTCGCGCTCGCCTGGGCGGGCGGCATGCTGTGGGCGCTGGCGATCGCCGGCCTTGCCGCGCTCGCGCTGTGGGAATGGCAGCGCATGACGATCCCCGATGGCTGGATCACGACAATTCTTGCACCGCTGATCGCGGCCGGTGGCTGCATCGCCCTGTTGCTCGACGGCATGGGCGCAGCCCTGCTGGTCGTCGCGATCAGCGCGATCGCAAGCTGGGCCGTCGCAACCCGCAATGCGCCGGCGGGGCGACGCCTGCTGCTCGGCGCCGGGGTGGTCTATATCGGCCTCGGCGCGCTGGCTCTGGTTCTGCTCCGGCTCATGCCGGAAGCCGGATTCGGCGCGCTCGTCTGGCTGCTGTTCAGCGTCTGGGCGTCCGATTCCGGGGCTTACGCAGCCGGCAAACTGATTGGCGGGCCGCGGCTTGCGCCCCGGGTAAGCCCGAACAAGACATGGGCCGGCCTCGCCGGTGCGGTGGCGGCGCCTGCTTTCATGGGTGTGCTGTTCGGCCTGTTCTGGCCGGGTGCGCCGGCGGCCTGGCTTCTCGGTCTGATCGGCCTCGGCATCGGGCTCTTCGGGCAGGGCGGCGACCTCATTGAATCCGCGGTCAAGCGCCGTGTCGGCGTGAAGGACAGTGGCTGGCTCGTTCCGGGCCATGGCGGCGTGCTCGACCGCATCGATGCCCTGCTGGCCGCCGCCCTTTTCGTGGCTGCCCTTTATCTGGTTGGCGGGGACGGGCTGACATGGTCGTAATCCCGGCACCGCTGCCGAAACGGCAGCCCGACATCCGGCGCATCTCGATCTTCGGCGCGACCGGCTCGGTGGGATGTAACACCGTCGATCTGATCCGCCGCGACCCCAAGCGCTACGAGGTCGTGGCGCTCACCGCGCGCAGCAACGTCGCGGCGCTGGCCAAGATGGCGCGCGAGGTCGGGGCGCAGCTTGCCGTGGTGGCCGACCCGGGCGCCTATCCCGCGCTCAAGGAGGCATTGGCGGGCAGCGGGATCGAGGCGGCGGCCGGGCCGGATGCCCTCGTGGAGGCCGCCGCGCGGCCGGCGGACTGGATGATGGCGGCGATCGTGGGTGCTGCAGGCCTGCGCCCCACCCTGGAGGCAATCCGGCAGGGCGGCATCGTCGCGCTCGCCAACAAGGAATGCCTGGTCTGCGCCGGCGAGCTGGTGATGGGGGAGGTCGCCCGAAACAACGCGCAGCTTCTGCCAGTCGATTCCGAGCATAGCGCAGTATTCCAAGTGCTCGACACGCGCCGGCGCGAGGCGATCGAGAAGATCATCCTGACCGCATCGGGCGGTCCGTTCCGCACCATGGATCTCGAAAGCATGAGCCGGGTCACGCCGGCCGAAGCGGTTGCCCATCCGAACTGGCGCATGGGCGCCAAAATCTCGGTCGATTCCGCGACCATGATGAACAAGGGGCTCGAACTGATCGAGGCGCGTCATCTGTTCGACATGCCCTCGGAACGGATCGAGGTGCTGGTGCACCCGCAATCGGTGGTCCACAGCCTGGTGAGCTATATCGACGGCTCTGTGCTCGCCCAGCTCGGGACCCCGGATATGCGGACCCCCATCGCCTACGCGCTGGGGTGGCCGCACCGGATCGCCGCACCCTCCGCCCGGCTCGACCTCGCGCGAATTGGAAGCCTCACCTTTGAACCTCCTGATTTGGCACGATTCCCGTCGCTTGCTTTGGCCCGCGACGCTCTGCGCCAGGGAGGCGGAGCCACGACCGTCCTGAATGCCGCGAATGAGGTGGCCGTGGCCGCTTTCCTTGACGAACGGATCCGCTTTACCGACATCTGCCGGGTCGTCGAGACCTGCCTCGAACATGCTCCGGCCCGCTCTCCGGCAACGCTGGCCGAGGTCGACGAAATCGACCAGTCTGCGCGCGAGCGCGCCTGGGCCGCGATCGGCCGCCGATCCGGGCATTGATGAATCGCTGCATATGCGGCAAACCCTGCCTCCGGGGAGCGGCCCTGCCGTTCCCCCAACATGAATGGCGTAATCTGCGATGATCGATTTTTTCACCACCGCTCCCATCTACGTGCTGGCATTCCTCGCCGTGATCACGGTCGTGGTCTTCGTCCATGAACTCGGGCATTTCATGGTTGCCCGGGCGGTCGGCGTCCGGGTCGAGGTGTTTTCGATCGGCTTCGGCAAGGAGCTGTTCGGATTCAACGATCGGCACGGCACACGCTGGAAGTTCAGCCTGCTGCCCCTCGGCGGTTACGTGAAAATGTTCGGCGAGAGCGACGAGACGGTTCAGCCCGACGGCACAACGCGGCCGTTGACCGAGACCGAGCGCGCCGGTTCGTTTGCCCATAAGTCGCTCGCGCGACGCAGCGCCGTCGTGGTGGCGGGGCCTGTCGCGAACTACATCTTCGCCATTCTCGTTCTCGGCGTTCTCTATCTTTCTTATGGGCAACCGTTCACGGCGCCGGTCATTGGCGAAGTACAGGCCGATTCGGTTGCCGCCGAAATCGGACTGCAGACCGGCGATCGGATCGTTGCGATCGACGGCAACCCGGTCGAGAGTTTTCAGGAGGTTGCCGAAACCGTTCAGTTCGGACTCGGCGTGCCACTCGAACTGACGATCGAGCGTGACGGCGAATCGCGAACAATTCCGGCGGTACCGAGCGTCGTCGAGATTACCGACAATTTTGGCAATATTCACCGCGTCGGGCGTTTGGGTATCGGCCCTGCAGGGGAAACAGAAACGCGGACCTTCGGGCCGCTTGCTGCGTTTGGTGCGGCAACAACGGAGAGCTGGCACACATCGGGGCGAATTCTCGAATCGTTGTGGCAGATCATAGAAGGCACGCGATCGGCGGAAGAACTGGGCGGCGTCATCCGCATCGGGAAGATGGCGGGCGACATCGCGAAGGAAGGGATTGTGCATCTGATCGGATTTGCTGCGTGGATCTCGATCATGCTCGGCTTGTTCAACCTCTTTCCCATCCCTATGCTTGACGGCGGCCATCTTGCTTTCTACGCCTACGAGGCGGTACGGGGGCGGCCGATGGCCATCCGGGCCCAGGAATGGGCATTCCGGGTCGGTCTGGTCTTTCTCGTGGGGCTGACGCTCTTCGCCATCAGAAACGATCTTAAGCTCTTCGATTTTTTCAAGAATCTGCTAACCTAGCCGCGGTTCGACAGGGGGGCCGGAGTGCGATTTGTTGTAGCTGTCCTGGTACTGGTTGCCGGGCTGGTCGTAGCCAGCGCGGGCCGCGCGCAAGAGTTTGTATTCGACGGCGCTCCCATCGCCGATATCGAAGTCGTGGGCAATCAGCGCATCGAGGCGGACACCATCCGCTCGTATATGCAGCTCGGCCCCAACGACCGGTTCGAACCAGCGGCAATCGATCGCGCCTTCAAGTCGGTGTTCGGCACCGGCCTGTTTGCCGACGTGGCCTTCGACCGGCGGGGCAACGTGCTGATCGTCGAGGTCGTCGAAAACCCGGTCATCAACCGGTTGGTGTTCGAAGGCAACGACGATATCGACGACGAAATTCTGCAGCAGGAAATCCAGCTTCGTCCCCGTATCGTCTATACCCAGACGCGCGTGCAGAGCGACACGCAGCGCATCATCGACATCTATCGTCGGTCGGGCCGGTACAACGTCACGGTCGAACCCAAGATCATCAAGCTCGATCAGAACCGCGTCGATCTGATCTTCGAAATCGACGAGAACGAGACGACGCTGGTCGAGCGAATCGATTTCGTCGGCAACGAGGCCTTCAGCGACGGCTCGCTGCGTAGCGAATTGCTGACCAAGGAAGCTGCATTCTGGCGGGTCCTCTCGACATCCGACGTCTACGATCCGGATCGTCTGGCGGTCGACCAGGAAGCGCTGCGCCGCTTCTACAACGAAGAAGGCTATGCGGATTTCCGCGTCGTATCGGCCGTCGCGGAACTCTCGCCCGACCAGACTGCATTCTTCATCACCTTCACGGTCGAGGAAGGTCTGCTCTATCACATCGGCACGATCGAAATCGTCTCGACACTGCCCGATCTCGACCCCGAGGCGCTCTATGACGAGCTCGAGGTCGACGAGGGCGATCAGTTCGACATTTCGGAGATCGACAGGTCGGTCGAGAACCTGGTCGATACCATCGGCACGCTCGGTTATGCCTTTGTCGATGTGCGGCCACGTTACGACCGCGACCCCGAGACCGGAATTATCAATCTTCTCTTCGAAATTCAGGAAGGCCCGCGCGTCTTCGTCGACCGGATCGAAATTATCGGCAACGTCCGCACGCTCGACAAGGTGATCCGGCGCGAGTTCCGCCTCATCGAAGGTGATCCGTTCAATGCCGCGAAGCTCGAGCGTACCCAGCAGCGTATCCAGAATCTTGGGTATTTCAGTTTCGTCCGGATTGAGCCGGTACCCACCGCCGATGCGGACAAGGTGCGGATCGAGGTCGAGGTCGAAGAGCAGTCGACCGGCGAGTTGACCCTCGGTATCGGCTTCTCGACCGCGGAAGGACCGCTCGGGCAAATTGGTTTGCGAGAACGCAACCTCTTGGGTCGCGGTCAGGATCTTCGCTTCGACATCAGCCTCTCGGGCCGGCGCTCGCAGATCAACCTGGCATTCACGGATCCGTACTTCCAGGATTTGCCGCTGGCGGCCGGTTTCGATGTCTACCGCACGGAGACCGACCGCGAGGAGAGTTCATTCAACGAAGAGCGGATCGGCTTAGGCTTGCGTGCCGGATACGAGCTCACCGAGTACACAAGGCAGGCCTGGCGCTACACGCTCGAACATTCCGACGTGTTCGATGTGGACAACAATGCGTCCCAGGTCATTCAGCAGCAGTCGGGTACCTCGCTCACGTCCGCGGTTACGCACACGATCACTTACGATCGCCGCGACAACCGCGTGTTCCCGCATGAGGGCCACTATCTGAGCGTATCGTCGGAACTGGCCGGCCTCGGGGGCGATATCCGCTATGTTTCCACCACGGTCGCCGCGGGCTACTACATCCCCTTTGGCGAGGCCGTGACGCTTGAATTGACGGCGGAAGCCGGCAAGATCCACGGCATCGGGCAAGACGTTCGCATTATCGATGCCTACTTCGTCGGCGGTAACAATCTGCGCGGCTTCGCCGATGGCGGCATCGGACCGCAGGACACGGCGACCGGCGACCAGCTGGGCGGCAATATGTTCGCGCTGGGCAGCGTGCAGCTCTCCTTCCCCCTTGGCCTGCCCGAGGAGTATGGTATCGGCGGCCGGGTCTTCACGGATTTCGGCACCCTGACCGATACCGACGCGAAATGCACCGGAGTCGGTTGCAACATCGAGGATTCGGGCAGCATTCGGGCTTCGGTCGGCGCCGGTATCACGTGGGATTCGTTCCTCGGACCGATCGCGGTCGACCTCGCTTGGCCGATTGCGCAGGAAGACTATGACGAAGACGAGTTTTTCCGCTTCAGCGTCGGTGCCCGGTTCTAACCGCAAGAACGCGTCATGACGTCGCGCCGTTTTGTTCTGGCATCTCTCGCAGCTCTTGCGCTGATTGCATTGCTCGCGCCGGTGCCGCGGGCCGGCGCGCAGGATGCAGCCGTCCCGGTCAGCGTTGCGGTTCTCGATCTGCCGATCATCTTGCGGGATTCAACCGCGGCTCAGGCGATCCGCACGCAGATCGAACAGCAACGCCAACGTTTTCAGTCGGAACTCGCCCAGCAGGAACAGGCGTTGCAGGCCGAGAGCCAGGCGCTCGAATCGCAGCGCGGCACCATGACGGCCGAAACGATCGCGCAGAAGCAGCAGGAAATGTCGCAGAAGGTGCAGCAGCTCCGTCAGCAATCGGAGCTGCGCCGCCAGCAGCTCGAGGACGCGTTCAACGCCGCGATGGATCAGGTCCGGCAGACGGTGATCGATGTCCTGACCGAACTCGCGCAGGCGCGCGGCTACACGCTTGTGCTCAACAAGTCGACGGTTCTTCTCAGCGCCAACGAATTCGACATCACGAACGAAGTTCTGGCGCAGTTGAACCAGCGGCTGCCGAGCACGCAGATTCCCGGCATTCAGTAGGATCGGAGGCGGACCCAGAATGTCCGACGGAATCACGCGCACGGATTCGGATGCCCAGGCGGTGACAGGCACCGCGACGGAAGGCTCCACGGCGGACGTTCTGCGGATCATGGAAATGATCCCGCATCGCTATCCATTCCTGATGATCGACCGGATTCTCGATCTCAAATCCGACGTCAGCGCACTCGGAATCAAGAACGTCTCGATCAACGAGGCGCATTTCATCGGCCATTTCCCGAGCGATCCGATCATGCCGGGCGTGCTGATCGTGGAAGCGATGGCGCAGACCGCGGCCGTCCTGGTCGCCCATACATTGGGCCCCGATGCCGAAGGCAAGCTCGTCTATTTCATGTCGATCGAAAACGCGCGGTTCCGCCGGCCCGTTGTGCCGGGCGACCAGCTCCGGATCCTGGTCACGAAAGAGCGCAGCCGCGGCAATGTCTGGAAGTTCTCCGGCGATGCCCGGGTCGACGACAAGACTGCCGCCGAGGCGACCTTCACAGCCATGATCCGCGACCGCTGATCGCTATCGGCGCCGGGGTCAACCGCGCCGCCGTTCGTTTCAGCGCTGGTCGATCGGCAGATAATGCCGCATCAGCGGGCCGCTATAAAGCTGCCGCGGCCGGCCGATACGCTGCGAGGGATCCTCGATCATCTCGTTCCACTGCGCGACCCAGCCGACGGTGCGGGCAAGCGCGAACAGCACAGTGAACATCGAGGTCGGGAAGCCGATCGCCTGCAGGATGATCCCGGAATAGAAATCGACATTGGGGAACAACTTGCGCTGGACGAAATAATCGTCCTCCAGTGCGATCCGTTCGAGTTCCATCGCAAGGTCGAGCAGCGGCTGGTCGCGAATCCCGAGCGAATCGAGAACCTCGTGGCACGATTTGCGCAGCACGGCGGCGCGCGGATCGTAGTTCTTGTAGACGCGGTGGCCGAAGCCCATCAGACGGAACGGATCGTCCTTGTCTTTGGCGCGGTCGATGAATTCGGGGATCCGCGAGCGGTCGCCGATCTCCTTCAGCATGTTGAGCACCGCCTCGTTGGCACCGCCATGGGCGGGGCCCCAGAGCGAGGCGATGCCGGCCGCGATACAGGCGAACGGATTGGCGCCGCTCGATCCGGCAATGCGCACCGTCGAGGTCGAAGCATTCTGCTCGTGATCGGCATGGAGGATGAAGATGCGGTCCATCGCGCGGGCGACGACGGGATCGATCTTGTAGGTCTCGGCCGGTACCGCGAACGTCATATGCAGGAAATTCTCCGCATAAGAGAGATCGTTCTTCGGATACACGAAGGGCTGGCCGACAGAATATTTGTACGCCATGGCGGCGATCGTCGGCATCTTGGCGACCAGCCGGTGCGAGGCGATCATCCGCTGATACTGGTCGTTGATGTCGAGACTGTCGTGATAGAAGGCCGAGAGCGCACCGACGACGCCGACCATGACGGCCATCGGATGCGCGTCGCGCCGGAACCCGCGATAGAAGGTGCTGATCTGCTCGTGCAGCATCGTGTGATAGGTGATATTGTGCACGAACTTGGTCTTCTCTGCGGCGCTCGGCAGATCGCCGTGGAGCAGCAGATAGCAGACCTCCATGAAGTCGCTGTTCTCGGCCAGCTCTTGGATCGGATAGCCGCGATGCAGGAGGATACCTTCCTCGCCGTCGATGTAGGTGATCGCCGACTGGCAGCTTCCGGTCGAGCTGTAGCCCGGGTCGTAAGTCAGCAGGCCGTGCTCGTTGTAGAGCTTGCGAATGTCGATGACCGAAGGGCCGATCGTGCCGTCGATGATCGGCAGGTCGAAGCTGGTGCCGGTCCTGTTGTCGGTCAGGGTAACGCTGTTCTGCGCCTCGACGCGGCGTGCGCTCTTCGCATCATTCATAGGGTCGGTCCTTGGGTTCGCGGCGCCGCCGCCGATTGCCGGCGCGCCGACGGAATTTCCGATTGCTGGCCCGATCTTAGCACGCTCACGTTACCGGTGGCGACATGACGGGAGCGGTTTCCGCATCCCGAATGCGACCAATAACCTCGTCCTTTCCAAGGACTTGCGCGACCTCGAAGATACCCGGCGAAACCGCCGATCCGGTCAGCGCGGCGCGCAGCGGCTGGGCAATCTGGCCGAGCTTGCAGCCCTCGGTCTCGGCGAGGTTTCGCGCGGCCGTTTCCAGCGTTTCGACATCCCATTTGGGAGCCGCGGCGAAGGCATCGGCCAGACGTTTGAGTCGTGCGATTGCCTCGGAATCGAGCAGGCGTGCAGCCTTGTCGTCGCGCGGCAGCGGTCGCGGGCGCACATAGAAAAGCGCGTTCTCGGCCAGCTCGACCAATGTACGCGCACGCGATTTCAGCCCCGCCATGCCGCGCGTCAGGCGTTCGAGTTTCGTCGCGTCGAGCGGCGCGCCGAGCGTCCCCTCGAGCTGCGGCCGAATCGATTCCACGAGCAGCGCATCGCCGGCCTCGCGGATGTAATGCGCGTTGACGTGATTGAGCTTGTCGAAGTCGAACCGCGCCGGCGAGCGGCCGACCCCGTCGAGCGCAAACCACTCAATCGCCTGCTCGGTGCTGATAAACTCGTCGTCGCCATGCGACCAGCCGAGCCGCATCAGATAATTGCGCATCGCTTCGGGCAGATAGCCCATCTCGCGATAGGCATCGACGCCCAGCGCACCATGACGCTTCGAGAGCTTGGCGCCGTCCGGCCCGTGGATCAGGGGAATATGGGCGAAGACCGGACGGGCCCAGCCGAGACCTTCATAGATCTGTGCCTGCCGGAACGCGTTGGTCAGATGGTCGTCGCCACGGATCACGTGCGTAATCTCCATGTCATGATCGTCGACCACGACGGAAAGCATGTAGGTCGGCGTGCCGTCGGCACGCAGCAGAACCATGTCGTCGAGCTGTTCGTTGGCGACGCGGACGGTGCCCTGCACCGCGTCGTCGATCACCGTCTCGCCGGTCTGCGGCGCCTTGAGCCGGATGACCGGGCGTGCGCCGGCCGGGGCATCGGCCGGATCGCGGTCGCGCCAGCGCCCGTCATAGCGCATCGGCCGTCCTTCGGCCTTGGCGCGGTCGCGCATCTCCTGCAGCTCGGCCGGGGTCGTATAGCAGGGATAGGCATGGCCGGCCGCGACCAGCTCATGCGCCACGGCGGCGTGCCGCGCCGCACGCTGCGACTGGAACACCGTCTCGCCGTCGAAATCGAGGCCGAGCCAGTCGAGCCCGTCGACGATCGCGTCGATCGCCGCCTGGGTCGACCGCTCTCGATCGGTATCCTCGATGCGCAGCAGGATGCGCCCGCCTTGATTGCGCGTGAACAGCCAGTTGAAAAGCGCCGTCCGGGCACCGCCGATATGCAGATACCCGGTGGGCGAGGGCGCAAAGCGTGTGACCACGGTCATGACGATTGCCGATCCATCGAAGCGGAGAGGTGGATGCGCCGCCATGCCCGATCGGGCCGATCCGGGCCGGGGCGGCGCCCCATTCTCGAAAATTTGATCGGAATGCTCAACCTCGCAGCGTTCCGACCGGCGGGATACAAGCCGATCATCGTTCGATGAGGATCGCGCTTGCGCATTGGGTGGGGAGCCATATCGCGGCGGGCACAGTCCTGCAAGGGCTGGCGGCCCGCCTGGATGCCGAGCGGGACCGATGGGCCCTCTGGCTGCCGCCCTTCATCGGCACCGGCATCGGCCTCTATTTCCTGTTGCCGGTCGAGCCGCCGCTCTGGATCGGCTTCGTCCTGGTCGCGGCCGGCCTTGCGCTTTCGTTCGGTGCGCGCCGGCACCTCGCGGGGTCGCTGGTGGCGATTGCGCTTGCCGCAGCATCGATCGGTTTCCTCGCGGCGCAGGTCCGCACTGCCATCGTTGCGACGCCGATGCTCAGCGAAGAGATCGGACCGGTGAAGGTCATTGGCACCGTCGTCGCGGTCGAGGCGCTGCCGAGCGGCCAGCGCGTGCTGCTCGAGAACGTCGTCATCGAGGGTATCGCGCCGGAGGCGACACCGGTCCGGGTGCGCATCCGGATCGTGAAACGCGACGCGGTCGTGGTGCCCGGCGAGCGCATCGATCTTCTGGCGGAACTCGGTCCGCCCAGCGCGCCGGTCACGCCTTACGGTTTCGATTTCCAGCGCGCGGCGTATTTTCGTGGCATCGGTGCGCAGGGCTTCGCCTATGGCGGCCCGCGGCCGGTCGAAGATCCCGGCGCGGGGATGTCCTATTTCGCGTCACTGAGCGCCGGCATCGAGGCCATGCGGCTGCGCGTGGCGCAGCGCATCCGCGCGGTGTTGCCCGATGCCGACGGCGGCGTTGCCGTTGCGCTGATGACGGGTTCGCAAACCGCAATCCCGCGCGAGGCGGTCGATGCGATGCGGGCCGTCGGCCTCGCGCATCTGCTTTCCGTGTCCGGCCTCCATATCGGTCTGGTGACCGGCATCCTGTTGCTCGCCGTGCGGGCCGGCCTCGCCCTCATTCCGTCGATCGCGCTGCGCTACCCGATCAAGAAATGGGCGGCGGCCGTCGCCTTCGTCGGCGCCTTCTTCTACTTGCTGGTCACCGGCATGGGCGTACCGACGCAGCGCTCGTTCCTGATGGTGGCGCTCGTGCTGTTCGCCGTGGTGATCGACCGCACCGCGCTGTCGATGCGGCTGGTCGCGTGGGCAGCCGGCGTTATTTTGCTGCTGCAGCCGGAGGCAATGACCAGCCCGAGCTTCCAACTCTCTTTCGCCGCCGTCGTGGCGCTGATCGCCGCCTATGAAACCAGCCTTTCCTGGCGGCTGCGACAACGCGGCCGTTCGAACTGGTTCGCGCGGTTGCCCTATCATCTGCTCGGCGTTGCCGTGACGTCGCTGGTGGCCGAAGCCGCGACGACGGCGTTCGCGCTCTATCACTTCAGCCAGCTCACTTTGTTCGGCCTCGTTGCCAATCTGATCGCGGTACCGACCACGGCGGTCTGGATCATGCCCTGGGCGGTGGCCGCCTATGCGCTGATGCCGTTCGATCTCGAGGCCGTTGCGCTCGTGCCGATGGGCTGGGGCATCGATATCGTGCTCGCGACCGCGCGCATCGTCGCGAGCTGGCCGGCCTCGGTTGCCTATCTGCCGGCGATGCCGCTCTGGGGCGCGGTTCTCGTCGCGATTGGCGGCCTGTGGCTGACGCTCTGGCGGCGATCCTGGCGCTGGTGGGGCGCGGTTCCGATCGCCGCCGGTTTTATCAGTATTGCCTTCGTGACCCCGCCGCAGATCCTGGTGTCGGGCGATGCACGGCTGGTCGCGGTCGCCGGCGAGAACGGCGAGTACGTATTTTCCCAGGAGCGTGCCAACCGGTTCGAAGCCGATATCTGGATGCATCGCGCAGGACAGGAAGAGCGGCAGGCCTGGCCGCAGGAGGGCTACGGCGCCGACGGAAGGCTGCTCTGCGATACGCTCGGATGTCTCTATCGCGCGGAGACCAATGTGGTAGCGATCGCCTGGCAGGCCGGCGCGCTGGCGGAGGATTGTGCGATCGCCGATCTGGTCATCAGTCTCGATCCGGCCCGCGATCTTTGCCGCAGCGGCGCAACCGGCAAGCCGATTGTCATCGACCGCTTCGATCTCTGGCGCAATGGCGGTTACGCTGTCTGGCTCGAAGCCGATGGAATTCGCACATTGTCCGTCGCCGAGACGCGCGGGATCAGACCATGGGTCGCCGATCTCGCGCGGCGCGAACCATGACTTGTGACCGAGTAGTCAGGTTTCGACGGGCGCCGGCGCGGCGGCATGGGCTGTGTCCATGCGATGCCAGTCGAGTGCCGAGCCGACGATCGGATGAACAAGACAACAACTTTAAGTCGTGTGGAAATAATGATAAAAACGATCTATAATTGAAAACAATGGGAATCCCATTTAACGCTCGTTGCATAGGCGAAGTAAACGACGGTGGACTAAGTGAGAAAAGAACCAATGAGAACTCCAATTATCATTGATCTTGATTCAGTCACCACCGAAGGGGATGTTGAGCAGAAGATCATATTGCCGCTGCTTAGCGCAGCCAACTACTTAGAGATTCCCTCCGCTAACATAAAAGCAAAAGGATATCTAAGTCCCACGAGTATAGACAAACTTGCTGGTAAGACGGGAGGATACTATCCGGATTTTTCAGTCTGGGAAAACGCATTACCGTTGATGATTGTTGAGGCTAAGGCGCCGGAAGTGGCTGCAGAGATCGGCTACCGAGAGGCAGCGCTTTATGCGCGACATCTCAACCAAGTGTACAGATCTGGCGTAAATCCCTGTCATTTTATCATCTCAGTCAATGGTACGCGCCTTCTAGCGGGTGCATGGGATAGCTTGCCCGAGTTTGATGTTCTCTTATCTGATCTCCGAATAGAATCAAAAATCCTTAGAGATCTTAAGGAGTTCTGTGGACACCAAATACTAGCGCAGCTAGGCAGAAAATTTTTGGAGATACTGAGACCCGCAAGATCTGTCCGTCCATTCAACGTGGCCGGAGGACAAGCGCTGCTCACGTCTAAAAAACCTTTCAACACATTCGCTGCCGAGCTGGCGCCTGCACTTAGACGATACTTCACATCAAGTTCTCAGAATAATGATCGTGAGATTTATGAGCGAGGTTACGTCAGCACGGACGATGTAACCGAGTACGATCGAGTCCTAGAGTCCCTCCTCAAGGACCGCATATTTAACCGTAAGGGCACATTAACAGAAACTTTGACTCCGTCGCGATCAACTGAACCAACTCTGTCAAAAAGAATCAACGATCTCCGCACGGCCAGTGGAACCGAAGGTCAGTTGCAGTTGATTACCGGCGGTGTTGGCGCCGGAAAATCGCTTTTTATCCGTCGATACAAAGAACTTTTGCAGCCGAAAGGCCAGAGCCAATGGGCGCATTGGGTTTTCATTGATTTCAACACTGCACCTCCTTCGCTTGGCAACGCCGAAAATTGGCTATGCAATGAGTTTGTTGCCCGCTTTTGCACCGAGAATCCTGCATTCGATCCGTATCATGCGGATAATCTTTCTCGCGTTTTTTCTCGTGACATTCAAAAGCGTAAGGGAATCTATGATGAGCTAGCAAAAATCTCCTCTGATGATTCAAGGCGTCAGCGAATCCAAGACATTCAAGGATGGCAAAACGACCCTTTGAAAATGGCATTCGGGATATGCGATCACTTTATTGGGCAGAGAAATGAAGTGGTAATTGTCGTAATGGATAATGTGGATCGTTTAGATTTGGAGAACCAACTGGCGGTATTTCAGCTCTCTCTGTGGTTCATGAGCCAAAGCCGTGCATTTATTGTTTTGCAGATGCGCGACGAGACATATGAAAGATTTAAAGGACGACCGCCCTTGGATACTTATCGGAGTGGCGTCGTGTTTCACATTACACCGCCTCGTTTCTTAGATGTTGTGAAGCGCCGTCTCGAGCTGACGCTTGAACATCTTGTCGAGAATGCAGACAAGCATTTGGAGTACACCCTTGGTAATGGAGCGAGAATTTCGTATCCAAGTTCGATGCTTGGTGAGTTTTTAAAGAGCGTCTACTTGGAATTGTTTGAACGCAAAGTGAATGTATCTCGAGTTCTTCAGGGGATCGCGGGCCGAGACGTTAGGCGTGCTCTCGAGATGTTTGTTAGTATATTAAATTCGGGACATCTCACCGAAGACGCGATCACTTCCCAAGCTAAAGGGGCGGGAGAGATTGCGATACCCGAGTATACAATTTTGAAAATTTTGATGCGGACAGAGTATCGATTTTTTAGTGATGTTAGCGGTTTTGTTTCGAACATTTTTTATTTTGATAACGGATGGGAGCAACCCAACAACTTTCTTATTCCTGAAATTCTGTTTTGGTTATGCGCGAATAGGAAAGTACGTGGCGACATTGGTTTGGAAGGTTACTTTTCTGGCGAAAGAATTGCCGATGAGCTTCAGCTTAGCGGTTATGTTAGGAAAGATGTGATTAGCGCATGTTCGTGGTTGTTGCAAAATCAGTTAATTGAAGCCGATCATATGAATCTTACGGGAGTGTCCCTCGAGGATAGTGTCAAGGTTACCGCTTCAGGATTCATTCATTTACGAATACTTTGTCAACGCTTGGAGTATTTGTACGGGGTTCTTACCGTTACACCAATTTTCGAAAGGGGCGTAGCTGACAAGATCGCCGATTTTGTGAATCGAGAGAACCAACACGACAGATTAAGTGCGAGTCAGACGGCAAATTGCGTTGAGGTGTTTCTCCAGTATTTGAAATTTGAGCATGCGCGTTTGAGGGCCGCATACCCGAACTTCGGTCAGAGTAGATCTGGCGCAACATACGTGATTGAACAAATAGAGGATGCACTTAGACATTTTAGGAATCCAAACCAAACACCGTCCAGACAGATTACAATGTTGGATGAGTAGGGCTGATTACCGAGTTTTTGACTGGCGCAATGGCGGTTAGGCTGTCTGGCTCGCTGCCGATGGAATTCGCACATTGTCCGTCGCCGAGACGCGCGGGATCAGACCATGGGTCGCCGATCTCGCGCGGCGCGAACCATGACTTGTGACCGAGTAGTCAGGTTTCGACGGGCGCCGGCGCGGCGGCATGGGCTGTGTCCATGCGATGCCAGTCGAGTGCCGAGCCGACGATCGTGTCGAGATCGGATCGCTTCGGCTGCCATCCCAGCGCCGACGCCGCCTTGCGACAATCCGCGACGAGGAAGGGCGGATCGCCCGCGCGCCGCGGCGCATCGTGGGAGATCCCGGTCCTGCCGGAAAGTCGCTCGGTGGTACGGATCACCTCGCGCACCGAACAGCCGCGGCCGGCGCCGAGATTGAAGATGTCGGATGCGCCGCCCGCCATCAGATAGCGCAGGGTCAGGATATGCGCCTCCGCCAGATCGGCGATATGAACATAGTCGCGCACGGCCGTGCCGTCGGGCGTCGGATAGTCGGTGCCCATGATCGAAACCGGGCCGCGCTTGCCGAGCGCCGCATCGACTGCGAGCGGGATGAGATGCGTCTCGTCGGCATGAGCCTCGCCGATCTTCTGTTCCGGCAGCGCGCCGGCCGCGTTGAAGTAACGCAACGCGACCCATTTCAGTCCGTACGCCGCGCCATACCAGGGCAGCGCATCCTCGATCAGCTTCTTCGATAGCCCGTAGGGATTGATCGGTTCGCGCGGATGGTCTTCCACGATCGACGGCGCATTCGGATAGCCGTAGACCGCCCCGGTCGAGGAAAACACGAACCTGTCGACATTGCAGAGTCGCATGGCTTCGAGCAGCACCATCGAACCGGCAAAGTTGTTCTGGAAATAGCGATCGGGGTGCCGGATCGATTCGGCGACCAAAGCGTGCGCAGCGAAATGCATCACGGCGCGCACGTCATGGCGGCGCATCGCGGCGACGAGCGCGTCGCGATCGGTGATATCGACGCGCTCGAACGGCCCCCAGCGCACCGCCCATTCATGGCCGGTCGACAGATTGTCGACGACGACGGGTCGGAACCCCGCCGCTGCGAGTGCGTGGCAGGCCGCACTGCCGATGTAGCCGGCGCCGCCGGGTACCAGAATGGCCGGGCTCATGGTTCTTCGTCCTCGCGCCGCGTCACGGGGCGCTGCTTAGACCAGCGACGGGGCCGAGACAAGCGAGAGGCCGCGTGGCCGCTCGCGCCGGCCTTGGTTGACCCCGTGCAGGGCGCTCCGTACCGTCGCGCCGGTTTTACGGCGATGCCGAAGGAGGGCAGGCTGGCGTTCAATCCGGACGGTACCGTCTCGGCACTGGCCCGAGCGAAATCGCTGCACCGCGCCGGCCGGCGGGCCGAAGCGGTCGAAGCCTATCGCGTCTGCGTGCGCGAGAAGCCGAGCGATCCCGCCCGGCATTATCTGCTCGGTCTGTGCCTGCTCGAACTCGGGCAGCTTGCCGACGGCAGCCAGTCGATGAAGCGCGCGATCGCGCTTGCGCCGCGCCACGGACCCGCCCATTTCGCGCTCGGCAGCGCAGCCGCACGACAGGACGATGCGGCAACCGCCGAGCGTCATCTGCGCATGGCGATCAAGTGCGAGCCGGATCTGATTCCGGCCTATGCCGCGCTCGGTGCGCTCTACGCGACGCATCGGCGCCTCGACGATGCGCTGGCGATCTTCCGGCAGGCGATCGAGCGCCGCCAGGATCATGCCGGGCTGCAGGCGAATTACGGCAACGCGCTCTATCAACTGGGCCGGCGTGGCGAGGCGATCGCCGCCTGGCAGACCGCGCTGCGGCTCGACCCGAAACTGGCGACGGCTCATGCCAGTCTCGGCCTTGCCTTGCGTGCGCAGGGCGCCTGGGACGACGCGATCCGCTCTCTCGAAACGGCGGTCGCACTCGAACCGCGCACCGGCGAGCATCGCTACAATCTGGCGCTCAGCTACTTTCATCGGCGGCGCTATCGCGAAGCTTTGGCGGCGCTCGATGCGGCCGAGCCGCTGATGCCGGAACGGCGTCGCGTGCGCGTGCAGAAGGCGCGCGCCGCGCAGGCGATGTGCGACTGGGACGGGCTCGATGCGCTATGGCCCGATATCGAAACCGAGATCGTGGCGGCGGAGCAGGGCGCATTCTGCTATCTCACGCCGTTCTTCACCTTGTCCCTGCCGATCGAGCAGGCGGCGCGCAGTATCGTCGCAAGGCGCAACGCGGCCGTGATCGAGGAAGAGGCGCGGTTGCTCGAACCGTCAGCCGGTTCGGATGCGCCGGCGCCCGCGCCTTCTTCGGATCGCATCCGGCTCGGCTATCTGTCGTCGGATTATCGCGATCACGCCGTCGGGCATCTCGTCGCCTCGATGTTCGGCCGGCACGATCGCGACAGCTTCGAGGTGATCGGCTACAGCATCGGGCCGGACGATGGCAGCCATTGGCGGCGCCGCGCCGAACAGGGTTTCGATCGGCTGGTCGATTTGCAGGCGCTCGGCGATGCCGATGCGGCCGCGGCAATCCGCGCCGACGGCATCGACATCCTGATCGACATCAACGGGCTTACTGCGCTCGCGCGCCCCGAAATCCTCGCGCTGCGGCCGGCGCCGCTGATCGGGACCTGGCTCGGCACGGCCGGCACGACCGGTGCCGGTTTCATCGATTACGCGCTGACCGACCGTGTCGTGACGCCGCCCGGGATGAAGGAACATTATGCGGAGCAGCTCTGTCTTCTGCCGGGTTGCTATTACCCTTATGACGACGAGACCCGGATCGAGGGGGACAGCGTCACGCGCGCCGACGAGGGGTTGCCCGACGACGCGGTCGTGCTCGCCTGTTTCTGCGCGCATTACAAGATCGATCGCGAATCCTTCGCGAGCTGGTGCGCGATCCTGAATGCTGTGCCCACTTCAGTCTTGTGGCTGCTGCGGGAATCGCCCGAAGGCGAAGAGCATCTGCGCGGCGCCGCGACCGCAGCCGGCATCGCGGCGGAGCGGCTGATTTTCGCCGCGCGCAAGCCGCGCGCCGATCATCTCGCGCGCCTGGCGCTTGCCGACCTCGCGCTCGATACGTTCGTCTACGGGGCGCACACGACGGCCGCGGACGTGCTGCGCGCCGGCGTGCCGATGGTGACGCGGCTGGGTCCGGCTTTCGCCTCGCGCGTGGCGGCGAGCATCCTGACGGCGGCCGGTTTCGAGGATTTGATCGCACCGGACATCGCGGGTTGCACGCAGCTTGCGATCGAGCTCGCGTCCGACGACGAACGTCGCGCGGCACTCAAAGCGCGGCTGGCGGCGGCCATTCCCGAGATGCCAATCTTCGATACGCAGAGGCTGGTGCGCGATATGGAGCGCGCTTATGCGTCGATATGGGCGCGCCATTTGGCGGGCAACGCGCCATCGCCGCTCGATCTGTCGGAACCGCCCTACGATCGCCCCTCCGACCACTAGGCGCGCGATCGCGCCGTTCGCTCAGTACCGTCGCAACAACCCGACCAGTCTTCCCTGGATCTGCACCCGGTCGGGGCCGAAGATCCGCGTCTCGAAGGTCGGGTTCGCCGGTTCGAGCGCGATCGAAGCGCCCTTGCGCCGCAGCCGCTTCAGCGTGACCTCATTATTGTCGATGAAGGCGACCACGATGCTGCCGTTCTCCGCCGTGTCGCAGCGCTGCACGATCGCGGTGTCGCCGTCGAAAATGCCGGCATCGATCATCGAATCGCCCTCGACCTCGAGCGCGTAGTAGTCGCCGCGCCCGACCAGGCTCGCCGGAATGTCGACGGTCTGGCTGTGGTCGCGCAGTGCCTCGATCGGCGTGCCGGCCGCGATCTTGCCGTAGAGCGGGAGTTCGATCGAACCGGTTTCTCGGGCGATCTTGGCGCCGGGCATGGAGCCACTGAAGCGGCCCTGAATGACATTGGGCTGGAAGCCGCTATCGCCGTTGCGGCCGTTCGCCTGGCTTGCCTCGTCGGGCAGGCGGGTGACTTCGAGCGCGCGGGCGCGGTGCGCGAGGCGCCGCAGAAAGCCGCGTTCCTCGAGCCCGGTGATGAGGCGATGGATGCCCGATTTCGAGCGCAAGCCCAGCGCCGCCTTCATCTCCTCGAAGGAGGGGCAGATCCCGGTCTCGCCGAGCCGGCGGTTGATGAACATCAGGAGTTCGTGCTGCTTGCGCGTGAGCATGGGCCCATCCTTGGCATCGGCCGGGGTGCCGGAACTTGTGGCCGGCGACTCCGGGAACAAAACGGGAAACGCGCTTTTGTTCTAGTTTGGTTCCCGGCCCCGGGTCAAGAGCCGCATGCCGAACAAGGTTACTCGGCGTCGCGCCGGCCGTCCGGAAATCGTGAAAACGCGCCGATTCTTCTCAGATTCCGAAGGCACCGCCGGCGAGCGGCACGATCTCGATCTCGCTGCCGGCCTTGAGGGCGGGTGCGAGCGGTGCGCGGGCAATCAGGCAGTCCGCGCCGGCGAGGAACGACAACATCGAGCTGTCCTGCCGGTCGAAGGCTGTCGCGACCAGCCCGCCCTCTTCCGTCCGCTCGAGGCGCGCCCGGAGGTAATCCTCGCGCCGGTCGTTCTCCGGCAGGTCTTTCCCGAGCCGGGCGCGCTCGCGCGGCACGACGGGATCGGCCACGCCCTCCAGTAAAGCAAGCGCAGGCCGGAGAAAGATCGTGCTGCACACCAGGGTCGAGACCGGATTGCCCGGCAGCCCGAGCACCGGCGTGCCGTCGACCTTGCCGAACATCAGCGGCTTGCCGGGGCGCATCGCGATCTTCCAGAAATCGAGCGCCATGCCTTTGGCGCCAAGCGCCGCCCGCATCAGATCGTGATCGCCGACGGACACGCCACCGGTCGTCACCAAAAGGTCGGCCGCCGCCGCGCCATTCGTCATCGTTTTGAGCGTTTCGAGATTGTCGGGTGCGACGCCAAGATCGATCGGAATGCCGCCGCAGGCACGCACGAAGGCGGCGATGCCGATGCCGTTGGAGCTGACGATCTGGCTCGGGCCGATCGGCTCGCCCGGCATCACGATCTCGTCGCCCGATGAGAGGATCGCGACGCGCGGCTGGCGATGTACCTGGAGCCAGGGCCGGTTCATCGCGGCGGCGAGGCCGACATCGCGCGCCGTGAGGCGGCGCCCGCGCTTCAGCAGCACATGGCCGGTTTTGAAATCGAGGCCGGCGGGGCGAACGAAGAGGCCGCTTTTGACCGTCTCCTTCACGATCACGCGCGTGCCTTCGGCGTCGGTGTTTTCCTGAATGACGATCGCATCGGCGCCATTGGGAACCGGACCGCCGGTGAAAATGCGCACCGCCTCGCCGGGTCCGATCTTGCCGGCGAAGGCACGCCCGGCCGGCGCCTCGCCGATTACCGCGAGCGTTGCCGGCACCGTGGCGACGTCGGCGGCGCGCACGGCATAGCCGTCCATTGCCGAGACCGCGACCGGCGGCTGCGTCACGCGCGATTCGAGATCGGTCGCGAGCACGCGGCCCAGCGCATCGTTGAGCGCGATCTGTTCGGCACCGAGCGGGGCGAGCGCGCCCAGAATCCGCTGCAGCGCTTCGGCGACGGAAATCATCGTTACGCGGCCCGGAACGTGCCGGACTTGCCGCCGGATTTCTCGGTGAGCCGGATGTCGCCGATGCGCATGCCGCGATCGATCGCCTTGCACATGTCGTAGACGGTAAGCGCCGCGACCGCGACAGCGGTCAGCGCTTCCATTTCGACACCGGTCCGCCCGGTCACCTTGCAGGTGGCGACAATATCGACGGCCGCCCGATCGGGATCGGGCTTGAGGTCGACCGCAACGGATTGCAGCGCGAGCGGATGACAGAGCGGAATCAGATCGGGTGTGCGCTTGGCGCCCATGATGCCGGCGAGCCGCGCGACCGACAGCACGTCGCCCTTTTTGATCCCGCCGGCCATGATCCGTTCGAGCGTCGCTTTTTCCATGAAGACCGTGCCGCACGCCTCGGCCGTGCGCTCGGTCGCATCCTTGCCCGAGACGTCGACCATGACGGCGCGGCCCTGCTCGTCGAAATGGGTGAGATCGGCCATCGGCAATCAGGCGCTGGCGGGCAGGGGATCGGCGCCGAGCAGGCGGCGGGTCGCAGCCGTGACGTCGGCCTCGCGCATCAGCGATTCCCCGATCAGGAAGAGACGGGCGCCGACTGCGGCGAGACGCACGAGGTCCTCGGTCTTTCCGATGCCGCTCTCCGCGACGATCAGGCGATCGGCCGGCACACGCGGCGCAAGTGCTTCCGTGGTCGCAAGATCGACCTTCAGCGTCTTGAGATTGCGGTTGTTGATGCCGATCAGGCTCGTATCGAGCTTGAGCGCGCGATCGAGTTCGGCCTCGTCATGCACTTCGACCAGAACGTCCATGCCCAGTTCGACCGCCGCGTCTTCCAATTCCTTGGCCATTGCATCGTCGAGTGCGGCCATGATGAGCAGGATGCAGTCGGCGCCGATCGCGCGCGCTTCGAGCACCTGATAGGGATCGAGCATGAAATCCTTGCGCAGGACCGGAAGCTGCACCGCGGCATGGGCGGCGGCGAGATATTCGTTACGACCCTGGAAGAACGGCTGATCGGTCAGCACCGAGAGACAGGCAGCGCCGCCGTTTCGATAAGCGCGCGCGAGCGCGGGCGGATCGAAGTCCTCGCGGATCACGCCCTTGCTGGGCGATGCCTTCTTGATCTCGGCAATGAGCCCGTAGTGGCCGGCGGCAAGTGCACGCGCGAGCGCCTTTGCGAAACCGCGCGGCGCTTCCGCCGCGACCGCGCGTTCGAGCAGTTCCGCTTCCGGCGTTGCAATCTTGCGCCGCGCGATATGCGCGCGCTTTTCGGCGCAGATGCGGGCGAGCACGTCGTCTTTGCCGATATCGGCCGGTGCGGTCATGTCATGCTGCCATGTTGGTGACGGCGACCAGCCGCTCGAGCGCACGCTTGGCGCCGCCGCTGTCGATTGCCTTGGCCGCATCCGCGACGCCCGCTTTGAGATTGGGGGCCTTGCCGGCGACGAGCAGCGCCGCCGCCGCGTTCAGCAGCACGATATCGCGATAAGGGCCATGCTGCCCGCCGAGCAACGCGCGGATCGCCGCGGCATTCGCCTCGGCATCGCCGCCCTTGAGATCGGCCGCGGTCGCGCGCGGAAGACCCGCTTCCTCCGGCGTCACCTCGAAGCGCCGGACCTGGCCGCCGCTCAACTCGGCGACATGGGTCGGGCCGGTCGTCGTGATCTCGTCGATCCCATCGGAGCCATGCACCAGCCAGGCGCGCTCGGTGCCGAGCTCGGCCAGCACATGCGCGAGCGGCTCCAGCCATTGCTCGGAGAAGACGCCGATGAGCTGCCGTTTGGTGCCGGCCGGGTTCGAGAGCGGACCCATCAGGTTGAAGATGGTTCGCGTGCCGAGTTCGACGCGCGTGGGGCCAACATGGCGCATCGCACTGTGATGGCGCGGTGCCATCATGAAACAGATGCCCGCATCGCCGAGCGCGCGTTCGACCAGCGCGATGTCGGCATCGATATTGACGCCCAGCGCCGCGAGGACGTCGGCCGCACCGGTCTTGGACGAGAGCGCGCGATTGCCGTGCTTGGCAACCGGCACGCCGGCGGCCGCGACGACGAGGGCGGCGCCGGTCGAGATGTTCCAGGTGCCCGACGCATCGCCGCCGGTGCCGCAGGTATCGATTGCGCCGTCGGGGGCCTGAATTCTGGTCATCTTGCCGCGCATCGCGCGCACCGCGCCGGTGATCTCCTCGACCGTTTCGCCGCGTACGCGCAGCGCCATGAGGAAGCCGCCGATCTGCGCCGGCGTGGCATTGCCCGACATCATGATGTCGAAAGCCTGTTCGGCCTCGGCGGCTGAGAGCGGGCGGCCCGTGGCTGCAGCCGCGATCAGCGGCCGTAGATCGCCGGTCGTGGTCATGGCCGTGCCGTTACGCCGATTTGCGCAGCATCGGCGCATCCGCGTTATGCCCGGCGAGACGGAGGAAGTTCGCCAGGATGCGATGCCCGTGCTGTGATTCGATGCTCTCCGGATGGAATTGCACGCCCCAGAGCGGAAGCTTGCGATGCCGCAGCGCCATGACGATGCCGTCATCGGTCTCTGCGGTCACTTCGAGGGCGGCGGGGAACGTCGCGCGCTCGACGATCAGCGAATGGTAGCGCGTCGCGACGAACGGCCCGTCGATGCCGTCGAACAATTCGTTGCCGCTGTGGCGGATGCTGCTCAGTTTGCCGTGCATCGGCGTCGGCGCGCGCACGACGTCGCCGCCAAAGACCTGGCCGATCGCCTGGTGGCCGAGGCAGACGCCGAACAGCGGAATCTTGCCGGCGGCGGCCTTCACCAGATCGAGGCAGATGCCGGCCTGGTTCGGCGTGGCGGGGCCGGGCGAGAGGATGATGCCCTGGGGTGCCGCAGCCATAACCTCGTCGACCGTAATCTGGTCGTTGCGGTGGACGCGCATGGTCGCCCCCAGCTCACCCAGATAATGGTAGAGGTTGTAGGTAAAGCTGTCGTAGTTATCGATTAAGATAAACATATCAGCGTACTGCCGGCTATTTCTCAGGCAATGCCGAAGCACCGCCACCGCCTGTTTATATCAGGTCGTCCAAGCCCGCGAAAGCAAGCCGCCCGGCGGGTCGGGCCCGAATCATGCTATCCGGCGATTCCGAACGGAGACCCCAACGGAGACGCCAAGAGGAGACGGCGGTCGATGGCGAGCGCGCGGCGAAGCAAGGCGGGCGGCAAGAGCAAGGGATGGCTCGCGACCTGGCGCGGCCGGCTCGGGCTCGGCACAACCTCCGCGAAGGTCGCCGGCGGCAAGCGACGCAAGACGAGCGCGTCGCCGCAGCGGCTGGTCTGGATCGTCGTCGTGTTCGCGCTCGGTCTGCTCGCCGGCGCGATCGGTCTCTATGCCGTCGGCGCCAACCAGCGCGGCAAGGGGCCAACCATCGCCGAACCTGCCGTAACGCCGGCACCAATATTGGATGCGGCAACCGAAGAGCCAGGTATCGGCGACATCATCGCGGCTTTGCCCGAACCGGTCGCCGAACCCGCACCCGCACCGGAACCCGCCGCGATCGCGACACCGACGTCACCGGTCGACCTCGCATCGATCGCGCTGCCGGCAACGCCGACGCCCTCGTCGGGCGCATGGCTGGCGAACGCGCTGCCGCCCGTCGATTCCGCTGGCAACGCAATGATCGCAATCGTGATCGACGATGTCGGTGTCGACCGGCCGAATGCGGATGCAGCGCTCGCCTTGCCGGCGCCCGTGACGCTTTCGCTGATGAGCTATGCCGACGATCTGCCGGCGCTCGCCGTCAGCGCCCGCGCGCAGGGCCACGAGCTGATGCTGCATCTGCCGATGCAGCCGCTCGATCAAGGCGTCGATGCCGGCACGAACAGCCTGCGCGTCGATCAGAGCCCGGCCGAGTTAGAGGCGGCGCTCGACTGGGCGCTGGCACGCTTCGATGGCTATATCGGCGTCAACAACCATATGGGCAGCGCGTTCACACGATCGCCGGCCCAGATGGCTGTGGTGCTGAGCGAACTGCACCGACGCGGGCTGATGTTCCTCGATTCCCGCACCGTCGCCGATAGTGCGGGCGGCGCGATTGCCGCACGGCTCGGTCTGCCGCATCTCGATCGCGACATTTTCCTCGACAACGATCCGTCGCCCGCGGCGATCGCGGCGCAGCTCGCCGAACTCGAGCGCATAGCGCGCGAGAAGGGCTTCGCGATCGGCATCGGGCATCCGTACCCGTCAACGATCGCAGCCTTGCAAAGCTGGATCCCCGAACTCGCCGCGCGCGGCATCGTCATCGTGCCGGTGAGCACGATCCTGCGAAAGAAGCTCGGCGTGGCCGGCTAACGCTGGACTACCGATTGCCCCCGGTTTCGCCGGCGAAGCGCACGGCTTCCTGCGCGGCGCGGACGAGGGCGCGGGCCTTGTGATGGCATTCCTGATACTCGCTCTCGGCCACGCTGTCGGTGACGATGCCGCCGCCGGCCTGCACATACATGCGCCCATCCTTCACGATCGCGGTCCGAAGCGCGATGCAGGTATCCATCGCGCCGTCCGCGCCGAAATAGCCGATCGCGCCGGCATAGATGCCGCGCCGTTCCGGCTCGAGCTCGTCGATGATCTCCATCGCCCGCACCTTGGGCGCACCCGAGACGGTGCCGGCAGGAAATCCGGCCATCAGCGCATCGATCGCATCATGCGCCGGGTCGATCCGGCCTTCGACGTTCGAGACGATGTGCATGACGTGGGAATAATTCTCGATCTTCATCTTCTCGGTGACGTGCACGCTGCCAATCTGCGCGACGCGGCCGACGTCGTTGCGGCCGAGATCGAGCAGCATCAGATGCTCGGCCAGTTCCTTCGGATCCGACAGCAGGTCGGCGGCATTGGCGCGATCCTCGTCGCCCGTCGCACCGCGCGGGCGCGTGCCGGCGATCGGGCGGATCGTCACCGTGCCGTCGCGCAGCCGCACCAGGATTTCGGGGCTCGATCCGACGACCGAGAATTTGTCGAAATCGAGATAGAACAAAAACGGCGAGGGGTTGAGCCGGCGCAGCGAGCGATAAAGCGCGATCGGCGGCAAGGCGAATGGCATCGAAAAGCGCTGCGAAAGAACGACCTGAAAGATATCGCCGGCGAGGATGTACTCCTTCGCACGCGCGACCATCGCGTGATACTGCTCGCGGGTCAGGCTTGATCCCGGTTCCGGCACCGAGAGCGACGCGTCCTCGCGGCTCTGTCGTCCGGGCAAACTGCGATCGAGATCGGCCACCACATCGGAGAGCCGTTCGAGCGCCTGGTTGTAGGCGGCGCGCGCGCCGAGCTGCCCGTCGGGCCGAGCCGGCGTCACCAGGGTCATATGGTCTTCGATATTGTCGAAGATCGCGATCACGGTCGGCCGCAGGAACATGCCTTCGGGCAAGGCCAGCGGGTCGGGCTTGTCGGTCGGCAGCCGTTCGATCAGCCGCACCATGTCGTAGCCCATATAGCCGAACAGCCCGGCCGCCATCGGCGGCAGCTTCTCCGGCAGATCGACTTTGCATTCCTCGATCAGCGCGCGCAGGGAATCGAGCGTCGGCTTCGCTTCCTTGACGAACGTATCGGGCTCGAAACGCGCCTGGCGATTGATCTCCGCGACACGGCCGGTGCAGCGCCAGATCAGGTCGGGTTTCAGTCCGATGAACGAATAGCGGCCGCGCACGGCACCGCCCTCGACCGATTCCAGGAGGAAACTGTAAGGCCGCCCGTCGGCGAGCTTGAGCATCGCCGAGACCGGCGTCTCGAGATCGGCGACCAACCGCGTCCAGACGAGCTGCGGCCGGCCGGCATCCCAGCCCGCGGCGAAGGTTTCGAAATCGGGTTCGAAGCGGGCCATCGCGCGGCTCAGAACTGCTCTTCTGCTTCGAGCGCCGCTTCGTCGATCTCGACCGGATAGCGAACGCGCAACGCATTCGCCATGCTGGTGACGATATCGCCCGCGACACCGGCCTTCATCTGATCGCGCAGCGCGTCGACCAGTTCGGCTTCGGCGGTACGATCGGCCGGCGTGACATCCTTCAGCACCGCGACGACGAAACCACCGGTGACAGGGCCGGCAACAGCCGCGCCCGGTGCCAGCGCGAAGAGGCCACCGGTCAGCGACGAGGGCAGATTGGCGGCGCTGTCGCCCTGGGTGCGGGTCAGCGGCGTGCTGGTCGCGACCGGCAGATTTTCTTCCGCCGCGATCGTCGCGAGCGGCGTGCCGGCATTGACGCGATCGGCGATCGCTTTCGCCTTTTCCTCGGCAAGGCGCTGCCGCTCCTGCTCGGTCCATGCCGCGAGCGCATCGGCGCGGATTTCATCGAGCGGACGCAGCGCGGGCGGCGTCACCCCATTCACCTGCACGATCGCATAGCCGTTGCCGTCAGGATCTTCCGAGAGCAGGCTCGTTTCGCCGGATTCCGTCGCAAAGGCGAGGCTGGCGATGAACCCGGCGGGATCGTCGGCAATGACCGGATTTCCGTCAGGACCGTTGCCATAGGCATCGACCGCATCGGCGGTCACGGCCACGATACCGGCCGTGGATGCGGCATCCGCGAGCGATGCGCCGGCGGCGAGCTCGTCATCGATCAGGTTGGCGGCTTCGATCATGCGATCGACCGAGATTTCCTGCCTCATCTCCTGTTCGAGCAGATCGCGCACATCCTCGAAGCTTGGCGAGTGGGCCGGCGTGATGGCGTTGACGCGGATCACATGGAAACCGAGTGGCGTTTCGATCGGGCCGGCGATGGCGCCCATCTCGGTCGCAAAGGCGGTCTCGACCAGCACCGCTAGATCGCCGGCAAGGTCGGTCATCTCCATCTCGCCGAGATCGACCGGACCCGACCCGGTCAGCTCCTGCGAGACGGCGTTGAAATCCTCGCCCGCATTGATCCGTTCGACGCCGGCGGATGCGCTCTCGCCATCAGCGAACAGGATCTGTTCGACGATACGCCGCTCGGGCTGATCGAATTCCGCGCGCCGCGCTTCGTACTCTTCGCGGAGCTGCGCCTCATCGATGAGGATGGTGCTGGCGACGCTTTCTTCCGTCAGGCGGAGATACTCGATGCCGCGATACTCCGGCGCCATGAAACGATCGGGATTGGCCTGGTGATAGGCATCCAGCGTCGCATCGTCCGGTGGCGTCGGCTCGGGGAATGACCCCGCCAAGATCAGCAGCGTGTCCGCGCTGCGCTTTTGGGCACGGTAATCGTAGAGCAGATCGACCAGCGCATCGCTCGGATGCGCGCCCGCCGTGGCGGCGATCAGCAACTGGTCGCGCATGATTTCGCGCCGCAGCGTTTCGATCAGGCCCGCCTCGTTGAGATTCGCGCGGCGCATCATTTCGTTGAGCCGCGCCATGTCGATGTTTCCCGCCGCATCGACCAGCCCCGGTTCGGAGGCAAGGCGCGACATCGCCTGGCTATCGGATGCCGTCACGCCGAGATCCTCGGCATAATTGTCGTAGAGTGTGCGATTGACCAATGTCTGTACGGCGGAATCCATCAGCCCCATCGACCGCGCGCGCTCGGCGTCGATCGTCGTGCCGAAGGCCTCGCTCACCTGCTCGGTCAGATTGCTGAATTCGCGATCGACCTGTTCGCGATAGAGCTTCGCATCGCCGACCTGGATGACCGGCGCCACGACGGTACGGCTCCGCAACAGGTCGCCGGGCCCGAGGCTGAGGATCAGGCCGCCGGCCACAAGGAGGCCCAAGACCCCCAGCACCCATTTGGCGACCTTCGATTTCATGGCGATCAGCATGGCGGTCGTTCTCTTCTGTGCGTGCTCTTGTGTGCAGGAAATTGCCGCGGTCGGCTGGCCCGGTCCGAAGCGCGCGGCATGATAGGAGCCGGATTCCATAGCGGCAACCGGCGATTGGCGCGCTGCGGCGGCCATGCTAGGACGCGCCAGCGGCGGAAAAATGGGAGCGGAACAACGATGGCCAAGGGCAGGGCGGTTGGGGGCAAGCTGATCGCCGGTAACTGGAAGATGAACGGGCTGCGCGCCGATGGCGTGGCGCTCGCCTCGGCCATCGCGGACTGGGCACGCCAGCAAGGCACCCTCCCGCAAGGCAACCCGACCTCGACATTGCTGCTCTGCCCGCCGGCCACGCTGATCGGGGCGGTCGGTGCTGCCATCGCCGGCAGCCCCGTTATGCTCGGCGCCCAGGATTGCCACGACGCCGCCAAAGGCGCGCATACCGGCGATATCGCAGCGCCGATGCTGGCCGATCTTGGCTGCCGCTATGTGATCGTCGGACACTCGGAGCGGCGTCAGAACCATCACGAGAATGACGCGCTGGTCGCGGCGAAGGCGGCGGCGGTGCATAAAGCCGGGCTGATCGCCATCGTCTGCGTCGGCGAAACCGAGGCGGAGCGCGATTGCGGCGCGGCGCTCGCCGTCGTTTCGCGGCAGCTCGAGGGCTCGCTGCCCGAGGGCGCGACGGCGGAAAACAGCGTGATCGCTTACGAACCGGTCTGGGCGATCGGTACCGGGCGAGTGCCGGCGGCTTCCGACGTTGGCGAGATGCACGCCCATATGCGGCGGCTGGTCGCAAAGCGGCTGGCCGATGGCACCGATCTCCGGCTGCTCTATGGCGGCTCCGTCAAAGCCGAAAATGCCGCCGAACTGCTGGCGATCGCCGATGTCGACGGCGCGCTGGTCGGCGGCGCCAGCCTCGACGCCAAGGCCTTCACCGGCATCGCGGCGGCAGCCCGGTAGACCGTCCCGGCTGAGCCGCCCCCTAGCATCGAGGGCCCGAACGCGCTAAAAGGCCGGCCGCTGCGGTCTGCGCCGGCATAAGCCCTTTCGGAGCCGGATCGCGCCACCGCCCGCAACGTCCAACCGACCGCCGAAGGCGTCCATGCAAGAAGTCCTGCTTGTCATCCATCTGCTGATCGCGATCGCATTGATCGGTGTAATCCTCGTGCAGCGTAACGAGGGCGGGGCGGGTCTCGCCGGCCTCGGCGGGGGCGGCGGCGGCGGGGCCGGCGGCATGGCCGGTTTTATGACCGGGCGCGGCCAGGCCAATCTCCTGACGCGGCTGACTGCCGGGCTGGTGGTCGCCTTTTTCGTGACGTCGATCACGCTCGGCATCCTGGCGAGCGGTGCGTCCGAGCGTCCGTCGCTGTTCGATCAGCTCCAGCTGCCGACCGGGACCACGACCGACGAGCCGTCGACCGAGGAAGAGCCGGCGGCCGATTCGGTGCCCGCGGAACCCGAGTCTGACGCACCGAGCGTTCCGGTCAGCGAATAGCCGCCGCAGGCGGCCTCGAAATCATTGAACAATTCGTCGGACGCAACGCGACGCTTGCGGCCGCCCGGTCATCCGCGCCATAAGGCAAGTCCATGACGCGGTTCATCTTCATCACCGGCGGCGTGGTCTCCTCTTTGGGCAAGGGTCTTTCGTCGGCAGCGCTCGGCGCGCTGCTGCAGGCGCGCGGCTACAAGGTCCGCCTGCGCAAGCTCGACCCCTATCTCAATGTCGATCCGGGCACGATGAGCCCGACCCAGCATGGCGAGGTTTATGTCACCGACGACGGCGCGGAAACCGACCTTGATCTGGGTCATTACGAACGCTTCACCGGTGTATCGTCGAAACGCAGCGACAATGTCACGACCGGGCGCATCTATTCGAACGTGATCGCGCGCGAACGGCGCGGCGATTATCTCGGCGGCACCGTTCAGGTCATTCCGCATGTCACCGACGCGATCAAGGAATTCATCCGCGCCGATATCGGCGACGAGGATTTCGTGCTGTGCGAGATCGGCGGCACGGTCGGCGATATCGAAAGCCTGCCGTTCCTCGAAGCGATCCGGCAGCTCGGCAACGAGCTCGGCAAGGAGCGCTCGGTATTCGTACATTTGACGCTGCTGCCCTACATTCCCTCGGCCGGCGAACTCAAGACGAAACCGACGCAGCATTCCGTCAAGGAACTGCAATCGGTCGGTATCCAGCCCGATATCCTGCTCTGCCGCTGCGACCGGCCGATCCCGGCCGACGCGCGGCGCAAGATCGCGCTGTTCTGCAATATCAAGCCGGAATCGGTGATCCCCGCGCTCGACGTCGACACGATCTATCGCGTGCCGATCGCCTATCACGCCGAAGGATTCGATACCCAGGTCTGCCGCCATTTCGGATTGACGACGCACGAGCCCGACCTGAGCGGTTGGGACCATATCGTCGAACGGCTGGTGCAGCCGGAGGGCGAGGTGACCATCGCCGTCGTTGGCAAATATGTCTCGCTGCTCGATTCCTACAAATCTCTCTCCGAAGCACTGACCCATGGCGGGATCGCCAACAACACACGGGTCAATCTCAACTGGATCGATTCTGAAATCTTCGAGCAGGAAGATGCGGTGCATCATCTCGAAGACGTGCACGCGATCCTGGTGCCCGGCGGGTTCGGCGAGCGCGGGTCGGAAGGCAAGGTCGCGGCGGCGCGGTTCGCGCGCGAACGCAACGTACCCTATTTCGGCATCTGCTTCGGCATGCAGATGGCGGTGATCGAGGCGGCGCGCAATCTCGCCGGTGTCGAGGGCGCGGGGTCGAGCGAGTTCGGTGTCGTGAAAGAGTCGGTCGTCGGTCTGATGACCGAATGGCTGCGCGGGAACCAACTCGAGAAACGCAATGCGCGCGGCGATCTCGGCGGCACGATGCGCCTCGGCGCCTATGAATGCCGGTTGCTGCCCGGCAGCAAGGTGCACGACATTTACGGGCAGGACATCATCAGCGAGCGGCACCGCCACCGCTACGAAGTGAACGTCAACTACAAGGGCCGCCTCGAACAGGTGGGGCTGCGCTTTTCCGGCATGTCGCCCGACGGACTGCTGCCCGAAATCGTCGAGCTGGTCGATCACCCGTGGTTCGTGGGCGTTCAGTTCCATCCCGAGCTGAAATCGCGGCCGTTCGAGCCGCATCCCTTGTTCACCTCGTTCGTCGGCGCCGCGCTCGAGCAAAGCCGGCTGGTATAGAGTAGCCGCATGGCCGCCGCTCACACCGTCAAGATCCGCGATCTCGAAATCGCCAACGACCGGCCGCTGACCGTCATTGCCGGTCCCTGTGCGCTCGAAAGCCGCGATCACGCGCTCGAGGTGAGCGCCGCGCTCAAGGAAATAACGGCGAAGCTCGGCATCGGCCTCATCTACAAGACGAGCTTCGACAAGGCGAACCGCACCAGCGCCAATGCGGCGCGCGGCATCGGCATGGAACTCGGTCTGCCGATCCTCGCAGAGGTGCGCGAGACGACCGGCTTGCCCGTGCTCACCGACGTGCACGATGCGGCTCAATGCAGGCCGGTCGGCGAGGTGGTCGACGTGCTGCAGATCCCGGCCTTTCTCTGTCGCCAGACCGATCTGCTGATCGCGGCGGGCGAAACCGGCAAGGCGGTCAACGTCAAGAAGGGCCAGTTTCTCGCGCCCTGGGACATGAAGAACGTCGTCGACAAGATCGCTTCGACCGGCAATCGCAACATCCTGCAGACCGAGCGCGGCGTTTCGTTCGGCTACAACACGCTGGTCTCGGATATGCGCGCGCTGCCGACGCTGAAAGCGAACGGCTATCCGGTCGTGTTCGATGCGACCCATTCGGTACAGCAGCCGGGCGGGCAGGGCACCGCCTCGGGCGGACAGCGCGAATTCGTGCCCGTTCTCGCGCGCGCCGCGATTGCGATCGGCGTTGCGGTCGTGTTCATCGAGACGCATCCCGATCCCGACAAGGCACCGTCCGACGGGCCGAACATGGTGCCGCTGAAGCAGCTTCCAGCACTCCTCGCCGATCTGATGGCGTTCGACAAACTGGCGAAGCAGCGGCCGCTTTAGAACAGCGTCCTAGGCGTCCCTTGAGCCGCCGCAAAACCGGGCTTATAAGCGGCGCGCATAAGGGACTTAAATCATGACCGCCATCGTCGATATCCACGGCCGCGAGATCCTGGACAGCCGCGGCAATCCGACCGTCGAAGTCGAGGTAACGCTCGAAAGCGGCGCCTTCGGCCGCGCGGCCGTGCCGTCGGGCGCGTCGACCGGCACGCATGAGGCGGTCGAAAAGCGCGACGGCGACAGGACGCGCTATGGCGGCAAGGGCGTGCGGCAGGCGGTCGATGCCGTCAACGGCGAAATTTTCGATGCGCTCTCCGGCATGGAAGCCGAGGGGCAGGCGCGGCTCGACCGCACGCTGATCGAACTCGACGGCACCGACAACAAGAGCCGGCTCGGCGCCAACGCGATCCTCGGTGTGAGCCTTGCGGTCGCGAAGGCGGCGGCGATGGATGCCGGGCTGCCGCTCTATCGCTATGTCGGCGGCGCCTCGGCGCATGTGCTGCCGGTGCCGATGATGAACATCGTCAACGGCGGCGCGCATGCCGACAATCCGATCGACTTCCAGGAATTCATGATCCTGCCGCTCGAGGCGGCGAGTTTCGCGGAAGCCTTGCGCAAGGGTGCCGAGATCTTCCACGCGCTGCGCGCCGCTTTGAAGAAGGCCGGGCACAATACCAATGTCGGCGATGAGGGCGGTTTTGCGCCGAACCTCAAGAGCGCCGACGAGGCGCTGGCCTTCATCATGCAGGCGATCGAGGCGGCCGGCTTCAAGCCGGGCAGCGAGATCGCGCTCGGGCTCGATGCCGCCGCGACCGAGTTCCACGACAAGGGAAAATACAAGCTCGACGGCGAGGGCCGCACGCTCGATGCCGCGGGCATGGTCGCCTATTACGGCGAGCTCTGCGGGCGCTATCCGATCGTCTCGATCGAGGACGGCATGGCCGAGGACGATTGGGACGGCTGGGCGCAGCTCACGGAAAAGCTCGGCGGCAAGGTCCAGCTCGTTGGCGACGATATCTTCGTCACCAACCCGACGCGCCTGAAAGACGGCATTGCGCGCGGCGTCGGCAATGCAATCCTAGTCAAGGTCAATCAGATCGGCACGCTGACCGAGACGATGCAGACGGTCGAGATGGCGCATCGCGCGGCCTATCGCGCGGTGATGTCGCATCGCTCGGGCGAAACCGAGGATGCGACGATCGCCGATCTCGCGGTTGCGACCAATTGCGGGCAGATCAAGACCGGCTCGCTCTCGCGCTCCGACCGGCTCGCCAAGTACAACCAGCTTCTCCGCATCGAGGAGGGGCTCGGGGGAACCGGGCGCTACGCCGGCCGCGCCACGCTCGCGCGGGGCTAAACGCGCGCCTTTTGAGCCGCTGCGGCGCAACAAACGAATCAAAAGCGAGTCCCCGCCGACACAGTGCGACTCGTTTGAATCTGCCGAGTCGCTTTTGATTTGACCGACGCGAATCGATTGTGATTCGCTGTCCCCATGGCGATCGCACGCAATCTCGGGATACGGCTCCAGCCGGCCTTGCTGCCGGTGATCGGGCTCGTCCTGTTCGGCTACTTCGTGTTTCACTCGATCCAGGGTGAGCGCGGGCTGGTTGCCTGGCTCGTCCTCAAGCAGGAAATCCGGGCCGCCGAAGCGCGTGAGACCGCGCTTAGGGGCGAGGCCGCGACCCTCGAACGGCGCGTCGCGCTTCTGAGCCCGGACTCGCTCGATCCCGACATGGTCGAGGAGCGGGCGCGGCTCATGCTGAACTATGCGCATTCCGACGAGCTCGTGATCATGCTCGGTCGCCCCGACAGCAACGGCTATTCCAACATCGACCTCGACCGCGAATAACCAAAAACAAGTTAACTGACATTTTCCACAACGCCAGCAGTGACTTAATCGCTGTTGCCAAGTGCTGTTTGCGCCATTAACTAAAGGGGTCAGCATCGGTTGCCGCGGCACCGGGGTCGATCCCGAAATCGCCTCCCTAAATCGCCTGCGGCGGCGAACCACTCTCGACCAAGGGGAGGCAGGGCATGGCGCGCAGCGCGGCAGGCCGTAGCAAGTCCAAGATCCGGTCCGCGACGCGGCCTTCTCCCCGATCCGGCATACAGACACGAAGCGCTGCCCGCACCCGGGCGAAGGACGGCGTGCCCGGGGTCGAGGACGTCGAACCCGACAAGCTGCGCGCGCTCTATCGCGAGATGCTGCTGATCCGCCGTTTCGAGGAGAAAGCGGGCCAGCTTTATGGCATGGGTCTGATCGGCGGGTTCTGCCATCTCTATATCGGTCAGGAAGCCGTCGTGGTCGGCGTGCTCTCGGGCCTCGACGACGGCGACAGCGTCATCACCACCTATCGCGATCACGGTCACATGCTGGCGACCGGCATGGATCCGAAAGGCGTGATGGCCGAACTGACCGGCCGGCGCGGCGGCTATTCCAAGGGCAAGGGCGGCTCGATGCATATGTTCAGCCGCGAGAAGAAATTCTTCGGCGGCCACGGCATCGTCGGCGCCAATGTGCCGCTCGGTACCGGCATCGCGTTCGCACACAAGTATTTAGAAGAACCCAATCTCTGCGCCACGTTCTTCGGCGACGGTGCGGCAAACCAGGGCCAGGTCTACGAAGCCTTCAACATGGCGGCGCTGTGGAAGCTGCCGGTGCTTTATATCATCGAGAACAACAAATACGGCATGGGCACCAGCATCGAGCGATCCTCGGCGCGCACCGAGCTCTATAAGCGCGGCGAGCCGTTTGGCATTCCCGGCGAAACGGTCGACGGCATGGACGTGCTCGCAGTGCGCGAGGCGACCCGGCGGGCGGCGAAGCACGTGCGCGCCCACGGACCCTACATCCTCGAGATGATGACCTACCGCTATCGCGGCCACTCGATGTCGGACCCGGCAAAATATCGCAGCAAGGAAGAAGTCTCGAAAATGCGTCAGGAGCATGACCCGATCGACCATCTGCGCGAGCGGCTGCTCAAGGCGAAGATCGTCGACGAGGTCGAGCTCAAGAACATCGATCGCGAGACCAAGGAAGTCATCGCCGAGGCGACCGAGTTCGCCCAGTCGAGCCCCGAGCCGGATCCGACCGAGCTCTGGACCGATGTGCTGGCCGGCTAGGCGGGAGAACGTATCCTATGGCAACCAAGGTTCTGATGCCCGCGCTCTCGCCGACCATGACGGAAGGCAAATTGTCGAGCTGGCTGAAGAAGGAAGGCGACAAAGTCGCTGCCGGCGACATCCTGGCCGAGATCGAAACCGACAAGGCGACGATGGAACTCGAAGCGGTCGACGAAGGCACGCTCGCGAAGATCCTGATCGAAGCCGGCACCGAAGGCGTCGCGGTCAACACGACCATCGCCGTTATCGCCGAAGAAGGCGAAGACGTATCGGCCGCGGCTGCCGACGCGAAACCATCGCCAAAGCCCGAGCCGGTCAGGGCCGATGCGAAGCTGGCCGCACCCGCGAAAAAAGATGCGGCCGACGCCGATGGCGATGCCGAACCGGCCAAAGAGGCGAAGGCACCACTCAAGTCCGAAGCACCGGCCGCAGCCCCGCGTCCGATCGCGACCGCCTTGCCGGTCGAACCGGAGCTTGGCGAAACGACCTCGATGACCGTGCGCGAAGCGTTGCGCGATGCGATGGCGGAAGAGCTGCGGCGTGACCCCAAGGTGCTGCTGATGGGCGAGGAAGTCGCCGAGTATCAGGGCGCCTACAAAGTGAGCCAGGGTCTGCTCGAGGAATTCGGCAAGAAGCGCGTCATCGACACACCGATCACCGAACATGGTTTCGCCGGCGTCGCGGTCGGTGCCGCGTTCTACGGACTGCGGCCGATCGTCGAGTTCATGACCTGGAATTTCGCGTTGCAGGCGATCGACCAGATTATCAATTCCGCCGCCAAGACGCGCTACATGTCGGGCGGACAGATGAGCTGCCCGATCGTGTTCCGCGGCCCGAACGGCGCGGCCGCGCGCGTCGCAGCCCAGCATTCGCAGGAATTCTCAAGCTGGTATGCGCATGTGCCTGGCCTCATTGTTGTCGCTCCATGGTCCGCCGCCGACGCGAAGGGCCTGCTGAAGAGCGCGATCCGCGACGACAATCCGGTCGTCTTCCTCGAGAATGAGATTCTCTACGGCCAGAGCTTCCCGGTGCCGACCGCTACCGATTATCTCGTTCCGTTCGGCAAGGCGAAGATCCTGCGCGAAGGCAGCGACGTGACGATCACCGCGTTCTCGCGCCAGGTGGGGCTTGCGCTCGAAGCGGCCGAGACGCTGGCGGCCGACGGGATCAATGCCGAGGTGATCGACCTGCGCACGATCCGACCGCTCGATACCGCCACGATCGTCAATTCGGTGAAGAAGACCAATCGGCTCGTTTCGGTCGAGGAGGGCTGGCCCTTTGCCGGCGTCGGCGCCGAGTTGGCCGCGATCATGATGGAACAGGCCTTCGACTGGCTCGATGCGCCGGTCGTGCGCGTGCACGGCGCCGACGTCCCGATGCCCTATGCCGCCAATCTCGAAAAGCTGGCGCTGCCGCAGGCGGCGCACATCGTCGAGGCGGTCAAGCGCGTCAGCTATCGGGCCTGAGGAGCGAGCCATGCCGCAGAAGATCCTGATGCCGGCGCTCTCGCCCACGATGACCGAGGGCAAGCTCGCCAAATGGCTGAAGAAGGAGGGTGACAAGGTATCGCCGGGCGATCCGATCGCCGAGATCGAGACCGATAAAGCGACCATGGAGGTCGAGGCGGTCGACGAAGGCACGCTTGGCAAGATTCTCGTCGCCGAAGGCAGCGAGAACGTGCCGGTCAACGCGCCGATCGCGCTGCTGCTGGAAGAGGGCGAGGACGCAAGCGCGCTCGCAGCCGACGATGCAAAGCCCGACGCGACACCGGCCAAGAAACCGGATGCACCCAAGGCCGACGCGAAACCGGCCGGCGATAGACCGGCTGAGCCGAAGCCTGCAGATATGAAAGCGACGGACGCCAAAAGCGCGGAGCCGAAACCGGCTGCAGTGACTGGCGACGGCAAGGCGACTGCAAAGCCCGATGACAAGGCGCCACCCGCAGCGACAAAGCCCGCGGCGGCACCGACGCCTGCTGTATCTGCGACACCGGCCGGCGACGGTAAACGCGTCTTTGCGAGCCCGCTCGCACGACGGCTGGCGCGCGAAACCGGTATCGACGTCGCGCTGGTTGCAGGCAGCGGGCCCCATGGCCGCGTCGTGCGCGCGGATATCGAAGCGGCGAAGGTGAAGGGCACGGCGCGGGCGCAACCTACCGCAGGCGCGTTGCCGTCGATCGCGCCGTCGGTTTCGGGCCAGCTTCCGGCTTTGATCCAGAGCGGCGACTTCGAAGTCGTGCCGCTTTCAACCATGCGCAAGGTGATCGCGCAGCGGCTCCAGGAATCGAAGCAGACGATCCCGCATTTCTATCTGACGCTCGATGTCGAGCTTGATGCGCTGCTCGCCTTGCGCAAACAGCTCAACGAAAAGCGCGACGATCTCAAGATCACGGTCAACGACCTGCTGATCCGGGCGTGCGGCATGGCGCTGGCGCAGGTGCCGGAATGCAACGTGATCTGGACCGGCAACCAGATGATGCGCTCGAAGAGCTACGACGTATCGGTCGCGGTCGCGATCGACGGCGGGCTCATCACACCGATCATCAAGAACGCCGACCGCAAGGGCCTCGGCGCGATCTCGGCCGAGATGAAGGACAAGGCCGAGCGCGCCCGCAAGGGCAAGCTGATGCCGGAGGAATATCAGGGCGGGTGTTTCGCTTTGTCCAATCTCGGCATGTTCGGGATCAAGCATTTTCAGGCGATCATCAACCCGCCGCAATGCTCGATCCTCGCCGTCGGCATCGGCGAGCAGCGGCCCATTGTGAAGAATGGCGCGCTCACGATCGCGACCATGATGTCGGCGACGATCTCTTGCGATCACCGCGCGATCGACGGCGCGCTCGGCGCCAAATGGCTCAATGTCTTCAAGAAGCTGGTCGAAGACCCGCTGACCATGATGCTGTAGGCGAAAGGCAGTCGCGATGGACCGCATCGATCTCGCGGAGAAGCTCAATCTCTTCTCCGATCACTGGAGCCCGAAAATTGTCGCCGGTGTGGACGATTACGAGGTCAAGCTGGTGAAGGTCGTCGGCGATTTCGTGTGGCATTCGCATGACGACGCCGACGAGCTGTTCCTGGTCGTCAAAGGCAGCTTCCGGATGGATTTCCGCGACCGGCAGATCGAGATCGGCGAGGGGCAGATGATCGTCGTGCCGCGCGGCGTCGAGCATAAGCCCTTTGCCGAACGTGAATGCTCGATGCTGGTGCTCGAACGCAAGGGTATCGTGAACACCGGCGATGTCGTGAGTGCGCTCACGCAACAAACGCCGCAGAGGATTTGAGTGTGGCCGAGGACAAATACGATCTCGTCGTCGTCGGTAGCGGGCCGGGCGGCTATGTCGCGGCGATCCGCGCGGCCCAGCTCGGCATGAAGACGGCGATCGTGGAGCGCGAAGCGCTCGGTGGCATCTGCCTCAACTGGGGTTGCATTCCGACCAAGGCGTTACTGCGCACATCCGAAGTCTATCATCTGATGATTCATGCCGCCGATTTCGGCCTCGCCGCGAAGGATGTCAGCTACGACCTCACCAAGGTGGTCGAACGCAGCCGCAAGGTCGCCGGCCGACTCAGTAACGGCGTCAAGTTCCTGATGAAGAAAAACAAGATCACCGTGCATGACGGCCAGGGGCGACTAGCCGGCAAGGGTAAAGTCATCGTCGAGAAAGACGGCAAGACCGTCGCAGAGCTCGGCGCCACCAATATTATTCTCGCGACCGGCGCGCGGGCGCGCTCGCTGCCCGGGCTTGAACCGGACGGCAAGCTGATCTGGACCTATCGTGAGGCGATGGTGCCGGCTTCCATGCCGAAATCATTGCTGGTCGTCGGCTCCGGCGCGATCGGCATCGAGTTTGCCAGTTTCTATCGCACGCTCGGTTGCGAGGTGACGGTGGTCGAGGTACTTGACCGCATCCTGCCGGTCGAGGATGCCGAGATCTCCGCCTTCGCCCACAAAGCATTCACCAAGCAGGGCATGAAGATCCTGACCGGCGCGACCGTGAAGAAACTCGACAGGGGAAAGAACAACGTCACCGCGACGATCGAGACCAAAGAGAAGAAGATCGAGACGTTGACAGTCGATCGCGTGATCCTGGCCGTCGGTATTGTCGGTAATGTCGAAAAGATTGGACTCGAGAACACGAAGGTGAAGGTCGAGAAAGCCCATGTCGTCACCGACGAATGGGGCGCGACCGGCGAGCCGGGCGTCTATGCGATCGGCGACCTTACGGGTCCACCCTGGCTTGCGCACAAGGCCAGTCACGAAGGTGTCGCCTGTGTCGAGAAGATTGCCGGCGTCAAAGGTGTGCATCCGATCGACAAGTCGAACATTCCGGGCTGCACTTATTGCCATCCGCAGATCGCCAGCGTCGGCCTCACCGAAGAGGCGGCCAAGAAGGCGGGGTACGAGGTGAAGGTCGGGCGCTTCCCGTTCGCCGGCAACGGCAAGGCGATCGCGCTCGGCGACGATCAGGGGCTGGTCAAGACGATCTTCGATGCCAAGACCGGCGCGCTGCTTGGTGCGCACATGATCGGTTCCGAAGTGACCGAGCTGATCCAGGGCTATGCGATCGCGCGCACGCTGGAGACAACCGAGGCCGAGCTGATCGCAACCGTCTTTCCGCACCCGACGCTTTCCGAGACGATGCACGAATCCGTTCTCGATGCGTATGGAAGAGTGATACATATTTAGCCCATGACCGACACGACCGCTGAGACACCGCGTCCGCGCCATCCGGAAAAGGCCAACCGGCCGGATACGCCGCCCGTGCGCAAGCCGCACTGGATCCGCGTCAAGGCGCCGGTCAGCCGTGAGTATCACGAGACGCGCGCCCTGATGCGCGAACTCAAGCTCAATACCGTGTGCGAGGAGGCCGCCTGTCCGAATATCGGCGAGTGCTGGGCAAAGAAGCACGCGACGATGATGATTCTCGGGTCGGTCTGCACGCGCGCCTGCGCCTTCTGCAACGTGGCAACGGGGCTGCCGGACAAACTCGACCCGCACGAGCCCGAGCATGTCGGGCAAGCGGTTGCCGCCCTCGGGCTCAATCATATCGTCATCACGTCGGTCGATCGCGACGATCTGCCGGATGGCGGCGCCGCGCATTTCGCGCGCACCATCGCGCGCATTCGCGAGTTCGCGCCGGGCACGACGGTTGAGATCCTGACGCCCGATTTCCTCAAGAAAGACGGCGCGCTCGAAATCGTCGTCGCGGCGAAGCCGGACGTGTTCAACCATAATCTCGAAACCGTGCCGCGGCTCTATCGGCCGGTTCGCCCCGGTGCGCGCTATTTCCACTCGCTGCGGCTGTTGCAGCGGGTGAAGGAGCTGGATCCGTCGATGTTCACCAAGTCCGGTATCATGGTCGGGCTCGGAGAAACGCGCGACGAGGTGCTGCAGGTGATGGAAGACATGCGCTCGGCGGACATCGATTTCATGACCATCGGCCAGTATCTGCAACCGACGCCGAAGCATCATCCGCTCGACCGGTTCGTGACACCGGACGAGTTCGAGGAGTATCGGCGGCAGGGGCTCGGCAAGGGCTTTCTCCATATCGCGAGTTCGCCGCTGACGCGTTCGTCGCACCATGCCGGCGACGATTTCGCGAAGCTGCGCGCCGCACGGGAAGCGAAACTGGCGCGCATCGCGGTTACGGGTTGAACGCCGCGCCGGCGGACCTGGCCTGAATGCCCACCCACGCCGAGAAGCGTCACCTGCCGTACCGGCCGGAGCAGCTCTTCGATATGGTTGCCGATATCGAACGCTATCCGGAATTCCTGCCCTGGTGCGTCGGCTCACGGATTCGCAGCCGCGTCGACAACGTGATCGTCGCCGATCTGATGATCGGTTTTCGGATGATCCGGGAACGATTCACCAGCAAGGTGACGCTCGATCGGCCGGGCCATCGCATCGATGTCGCCTACACCGAGGGTCCGTTCCGCTATCTCGACAATCACTGGATCTTCGAGCCGGACGGACAGGGCGGCACGCGGCTCGATTTCTACGTCGATTTCGAGTTCCGCTCGCTGCTGCTGCAGAAGGTGATCGGGGTGGTATTCCATGAGGCGGTCCGCCGCATGGTCGGCGCCTTCGAGGCGCGCGCGAAACAGCTCTACGGCTGACGTAGGATCCTTCCGATCATCGGCGCGAGCGCCGGCGGTACTCCCGGCCTTTCAACCCGTGCGCCAGGGCAGGCTCAGCGCAGGGCGAACACGATCGGCACGCGATAGGTCGCGGCGGCACCGGGTGGCGGTGGCGGCAGCGGGCTTGCGCGCGCGATCAGCGCGTTGACCTCTTCGTCGAGCAGGTCATGTCCGGACCCTTCGAGAATACGGTAGTTCATCACATCGCCGGTGTCGGTGATCGTGAACTCGCAGAGCACGACGCCCTCCTGATTCCGGCGTTGGGCACGCTCCGGATACTCCTTGTGACGCTCCAGCCATTGCGCGAGCAGAGCCGCATAATCCGCCACGATCGCGGGATCCGCCGCGGTACCGCTCCCCTCCGATCCGAACGTTCCGCTGTCGTCGGTCGGCAAACCCTCCGCGCCGGTGTCGGCATGGGCGATCTGGACATTGTCCGCGACGCCCTCGGTCGATGTGCTGGTGGCCGTCGTCGCCGGCGCGGTCTCTACCGGCGTGACTGCCGCCTTGACCGGGGTCGGTTCGACCGGCGTGGGTTCGACGGGCGGTTCCGGTTCGGCCGGGGCCACGACCTCGACCGGCGGCTCCGGCTTCGGCTCCGGGGGTGTGACGACGGGTTCGGGCGGCGGGGGCTCCGCCGGTTCGGGCGGAAGCTCAGCGATTTCGGTCCGCTCGAGCGGAAAAAGCCGGGGCGGGACCGGCACCGTTTCAGCGGTTTCCGGAGATGTGGGCGGTGTCGGGGTTTGTCTTGGCGTGTGCGGGGCTGCCGCCGGGGCGGCCGGAGCGGGCGGCTCGGGTGAACCGTATCCGGCAACGCCGGTGTCCTTGATATCGGGCGCGGCCGCTACCAGCGAAACCGGAATTCCGCCATCGATCACGGGCAGCTGGTGGGCATTCATCATGCCGGCCGCAATGGCCGCAGCCGCGATGGCCGCGTGAAACGCGACGGATATGAAGGTGGCTCGGCGCATCTATAGGTCTTCGGCCCGGCAAGGCGCTAATAAGAACTATTCGCAATACAAATGCAATCGGCTGACCTCTGCAACCGGTTGACCGGGCAGTTAGTTAAGAATCATTCGCATTGCAAATGACAATCACTTGCTCTATTGAACGCTGGCGCGCCGCTAATCGCGCGACTTGACCAGGATTCTTTAAACCCGATGCCGACCGAACGGAGACCGCCGGCCCATCCCGAGACGCCCGACCGTGTATCGAGCGCCGATCTGATGGGCGGGAAACGCGAGTTGTGCATCGAGCATGCGGGGGAACTGTACCGGCTTCGGATTACCGGAAAGGGAAAACTGATCCTTACAAAATGAATGCGGCATCGACGCCGACAAAACAGGTCATCCCAGCCAGCCCAAAGCCGGACTATGTCCGGTCTGCCAGCCCCGGATGCCACTCGTTCAGCGAGGGGGAAGGGACATGGCAGTACGCAATCTTTGGGATGGAAAAAATCTCTGGCTATCGGTCGCGGTTGCGGGAACCGCATTCGTCGCCGGCATTCCGGGGCAGGTGCAGGCGGAACAGGGCGCGGTCTATGCGCCGCGTGTCACAGTGACGGCTACGACCAACCCGATCGAGGCATTCGAGTATCCCGGCAGCGTCACGGTGCTCGATTCCGGCGATATCCAGAACCGCATTCCCTCGACCATCGACGACGTGCTCAAGGGCGTGCCCAACACGACGATGGGAGGCGGGCCGCGCCGCAACGGCGAGACGCCGATCATCCGCGGTTTCGGCGCGCAGGATGTCATCGTCCTGCTCGACGGTACGCGACAGAACCTTCTGACCGGCCATGAGGGCCGCTTCTTCCTCGACCCGCTGATGCTCGACCAGGTCGAAGTGGTGCGCGGCGCCGGTTCGGCTTTGTACGGATCGGGCGGGCTCGGCGGCGTGATCGAATTCCGCACCAGGGACGCCGAGGATCTCCTGGCGCCGGGCGAGACGTTCGGCGTCAGCCCCTTCGTCGGCGGCCAGTCGGTCAACGACGAGTACTCCACCGGCCTCACCGTGTTCGGCCAGCCCGGCGAGCAGTTCGATTTCATCGGCAGCTTCCTCTACCGCAATGCCGGCGACATCTCGCTGGGCGACGGCTCGACGCTCGATTCCGACGACGATCTCTGGTCGGGTCTCGGCAAGGCGACTTTCACCGAAGGCCCGCACAGCATCCAGGGCGCGTGGCTTCGCTATGACGGCGAATCGTTCGAGCCGATCAATCCGCAGGATCCGTCGGCGCCCGATCGCGTCGAGCGCGACGTGCTGTCACAGAACTGGCGGCTGACCTACGAATTCCAGGATCCGTCCATCGACTGGCTCGATCTCAACGCGACCGCCTATTACCAGCAATATGAGATCGACGATCTGCGCCTCGATGCGATGGGCGCCGGCCCAACCGGCGAAACGCTCACGCGTCATGTCGATACCATCGGCTTCAGGCTCGACAACAGTTCCTATGTCGATATCGGCGAGATGGACAATGTGATCTTCACCTACGGTGCCGAGGCCTACCAGGATAAACAGGACGGCGACACTGACGGTGCCGATCGCGATGGCGTTCCTAACGCCGACGCAACCTTCGCCGGCGTCTTCGCTCAGGCCGAGTTCGATTTCATCGAGCCGCTCGGCCTGCCCGGCGAACTCCTGGTGATTCCAGGCGTTCGCTATGACAGCTACACGTCGGACAGCGATCTCGACGACAGCAACTCCGACGATGCGATCTCGCCGAAGATCGGGGCCAGCTACCTGCCTACCGAATGGCTGATGTTCTACGGCAGTTATGCGCACGCCTTCTCGGCACCGACCATGAACGATCTCTATCTGACCGGCACGCATTTCGATCTCTCGTCGGCATTCGGTTTTCCCGACGGCACGGTCCTCAATTTGTTCGAGCCCAATCCCGACCTCAAGCCGCAAACCACACGAACCTATGAGCTGGGTGCGGGCGTGCAGTTCGAGGATATGGCGACGGACAACGACCTCCTTACGGCCAAGGGCACATGGTTCCTGACCTACGGCAAGGATCTGATCGACCTCGACGTCATCCAGCCGATTCCGTTCTTTAATTGCAATCCGATGATCCCCGGCAATTGCAATGGCAGCACGACGGCGACCAACGTCCATCGCGCCAAGCTTCAGGGTGTCGAGTTCGAGACCGGCTACGAGAACGATCTCATGATCCTCGAAGCCGCTTACGCGCATATCGACGGCGAAGACCGCGACACCGGGGAGCCGCTCGGCTCGCTGCAGCCGGATACGTTCACCGGCCATGCGGCGGCCAAGATCGAGCCGGTCGACATGCAGATTGGCTGGCGCATTACGGTTGCCGACGATTTCACCAACACCGACGATCCGTCCGAGGAACGCGACGGTTATACGGTGAACGATGTCTATGCGCTGTGGCAGCCGCTGGATTTTCTCGCCGGATTCTCGCTGGCCGTCGGTGTCGATAATATTTTCGACAAAAGCTACTCGCGCGTCTTCACCGGCGCGGATGAACCCGGCCGCAACTACAAGACCTACATGAGCTACACGATTGCCTGGTAGAAGGGAGACCCGATGTTAAATCAGAGACAGGATGCGGCGCGCCGCGATCCGACCGAACTTCGAGCGGCATGGCTCGGATTTCGTGAAACGAATCCCGATGTCCGCATCCGCGATGCAGCCGCCGCGCTCGAGGTGAGCGAGGCGGAACTGGTCGCAACGGGCGTCGGCGCCACGGCAACGCGGCTACGGCCGGAATGGCGCGAGATCGTCGAGGCCTTGCCGATGTTGGGCACGGTCATGGCACTGACCCGCAACGAGTATGCGGTGCATGAGAAGGTCGGCCAGTATCGCGAGATCCAGATCAACGCCCATGGCGGCGTCGTGCTCGATCCGGATATCGATCTGCGTCTCTTCTTCAGCCGCTGGCATCATGCCTTCGCCGTCGTCGACCCGGGCGATAAGGGCCCGCGCCGCAGCCTGCAGATCTTCGATAGCGACGGCACTGCCGTGCACAAGATCCATCTGCGGGCCGACAGCGATGTGGCGGGTTTCGATGCGCTCATTGTCCGCTTCGCCGCGGAAGAGCAGAAGCCCGGCATCGCGGTCTCGCCGCGTCCGGCACCGGCGGCCGATCGTCCGGACAGCGCGATCGACGCCGAAGCCTTGCGCAAGGACTGGCAGGCGCTGCGCGACACGCATGATTTCTTCAGCCTGCTGAAGCGGCATGAGGTCGGACGCGTGCAATCCTTCCGCCTCGTCGGCAGCGACCTGGCCCGATCGATTCCGTCTGGCTGCTTTTCGCGCGCGCTCGGTCTTGCCGCGGCGGAAGAGGTGCCGATCATGGTCTTCGTCGGCTCGCCCGGCGTCATCCAGATCCATGGCGGCCCGATCAAGACCGTGAAGCGCATGGGCCCGTGGCAGAACGTGATGGATCCGGGTTTCAACCTGCATCTGCGCGAAGACTGCATCGAATCCTGCTGGCTGGTTCGCAAGCCGACCGATGATGGTGTGGTCACGTCGATCGAGATCTTCGACAAAACCGGGCAGCAGATCGCCTGGATGTTCGGCCAGCGGAAACCCGGCCAGCCGGAGCGCGCGGACTGGGTTCGTCTCGCGGGTCAGGCCGCGAGCGAGGCGCATTAATCGATGCGCCGGATTATCGCGACGTTCTTCATCGCCGCCGTCGGTCTTTTCCCGTTCGCCGGCGCGGTGACGGCCGCCGACCGAATCGTTTCGGTCGGCGGTTCGATTACGGAGATCCTGTATGCACTCGGCGCGGGCGGCGATATCGTGGCGGCCGACACGACCAGCATCTATCCATCCGAGACGGCTGATCTGCCGAAGGTCGGATATATGCGGGCACTCGCCGCCGAGCCGATTCTCGCACTCAATCCCGGTCTCGTGATCGCGACCGACGATGCTATGCCGCAAACGGTGCTCGATCAGATCGCGGCAGCCGGCGTCCCGGTTTCCATCATCGTCGACGATCCGACCGCGGATGGCGCCGTGTACAAGATCCGGCAGATCGCCGCCGCGACCGACCATGAAGCGGCGGGCGCGGCGCTAGCAAACGAGGTCGAGGCGGGCTTCCGCGATCTGGCCGCCGCACTCGAAGGCGCCGAGGGCCGTCCGCAAGTGCTCTTCCTGCTTTCGGTCGGCGACGGAGCCGCGATGGCGGCGGGGCAAGAAACGGCGGCTGACGGCATCATTTCGCTCGCCGGCGGCAGCAATGCCCTTAACGGTTTTGTCGGCTACCGACCCCTGTCGCCCGAGGCCGCAGCCGGGCTCGATCCGGCGCTCGTCGTCGTCGCGGCGCATAGCGTCGAGACGATGGGCGGCATCGATGCAATGGTGGCGCGGCCCGATCTCGGATTGATTCCGGCCGTGCGCGACGGTCGCATCCTCGTCATCGATGCGAACTATCTGCTCGGCTTCGGCCCGCGATCGGCAGACGCCGCGCGCGAGCTGGCGCTGCAGTTGCATCCCGAGCTCGCCGCGACCCTACCGTGACCGCCGTCGATCTCGGCAGGATCGGAGCAATGCGCCGCAATTGCGTTCCGTATACGGCGCTTGTGCTGCTGCTGGTCGTTGCGATCTTTCTCTCGCTCGGGCTCGGCGCGGTCGGCATCGCACCACTCGACATCATTTCGATTCTCGGTGAGCAACTGGGTCTGCCGGCACTCACGGAGACCGATGCGCGCGACGGGCTCGTGCTGATCGGAATCCGTTTGCCCCGTGTGGTATTGGCGATGCTCGTGGGGGGCGGGCTCGCCATGGCAGGCGCGGCACTGCAGGGGCTGTTCCGCAACCCGCTCGCGGATCCGGCCTTGCTCGGCGTGAGCAGCGGCGCCGCGCTTGCTGTCGCCTCGACGATCGTGTTCGGCGGTACTCTCATCCTTGCACTGCCCGAAACGCTGCGGCCCTGGGCGCTGCCCGCCGCCGCGTTCTGCGGCGCGATGATTGTAACGACCCTGATCTACGGGTTCGTTGCGCGCCGCCCGACCGTGGATGTGACGATCCTGCTTCTTGCCGGCATTGCGATCAACGCGCTCGCCGGGGCGGGCCTTGGGCTTGCGACATTCGTCAGCGAAGACCAGCAGCTTCGTGACATCACATTCTGGCTGCTCGGCCGTCTTTCCGGCGTCGGCTGGTTCAAGCTGCTGCCGGTTGCGGTAATGATCGGAATCGGCCTCCTCTGGATGCTACGTCTCGCGCGACCGCTGAACGCGATCCTGCTGGGCGAACGGGAGGCCTTCCAGATCGGGTTCGATATCGAACCGGTAAAGCGCCAGCTTATCCTCGTGACCGCCCTCGCAAGCGGCGCCGCCGTCGCATTGACCGGCATGATCGGCTTTGTCGGACTGTTGGTGCCGCATCTCGCGCGGATGCTGGTCGGCGCCGACCATCGCCGCCTGTTGCCGACGGCCGCGATCCTGGGTGCCTCGCTGCTGCTGCTTGCCGATCTGATTGCGCGGCTCGTCGTGCTGCCGGCGGAGCTGCCGATCGGCGTCGTGACGAGCTTCATCGGCGCGCCCTTCTTTCTCTGGCTGCTGTTGCGCCGCCGGGCGGGTGCCTGATGCTGACGGTCGAACAGGTTCAGTTCTCGCGCGAGGGGCGTCGGATTCTCAGCGACATCGATCTGACGATCGGTGCCCGCGAACTGATCGCGCTGGTCGGGCCCAACGGCGCCGGCAAGACGACGTTGCTCCAGCTTCTCTCGGGCGAGCTCAAGCCGGATCGCGGCAAGGTCGCGCTGGACGGCCGTCCGCTGCACGAAATTCCGCCGGTCGAACTCGCGCGCCGCCGCGCCGTGCTGCCGCAAAGCTCGCATGTCGTCTTTGGCATCACCGTTGCCGAACTGGTCGCGATCGGCCGCAGCGCCGTCACCGCATCGCAAGGCGAGGATCCGGTCTGCGCCCAGGTGATCGAGATGATGGGGCTGACCGCGTTCGCCGCACGCGACGTGCGCCGTCTTTCGGGCGGCGAGATGCAACGCGTGCAATTCACCCGCGTCGTCGCCCAGGTCTGGGCCAGTCCCGGCGACTCAACGTCGCGCTTCCTGCTGCTCGACGAGCCGGTCTCGAATCTCGATCCTGCTTTTCAGGAGAGCGTGCTCGGCTGGGCGCGGCTTCTTGCCGATCGTGGCTTTGGCCTCGCCGTGACGCTGCACGACCTCAATCATGCCGCACGGCTCGCCGATCGGGTGGTGCTGCTGGATCAGGGCCGCGTCGCCGCGTCGGGACCGCCGCGCGCGGTGCTGACGGCCGAGGTGGTCGAACGGGTCTACGGCCTGCCGATGGTCAGCGTGCCGCATCCGCAAACCGGAATCCCGGTGCTGCTGCCGGCGCATCGCGACAACACCGGTCAGCCGCGCACGTAATAGACCCAGCCTTCGATCGGGTGATCGTAACCGACGCGATTCTCGATCTGCGGGAGCGAGGCTGCCGCACCGAGCGCTGCGATCACCGCGTCGAGCGCATCGCCGCCCTTATTCTCAATAATGCTTGGACGCAGTGCATTTGGTATCAGAACCAAGCCCTCAGCAATCAAGCGGTCTAGAATTCGTACGCGTCCCTGCCGGCAATCGGCTGCTTTGTCTTTTTTTGTTTCCTTGTAGTGTCGATGATCGATGCTCAATGCTTTCAGCGATGACGCTGGGCAGGTTTCAATAACAAGTGGCTTAGCAGGGTCTGGTTCGTCGAAAGGCGCGATGGCTACTCGGCCAATAAGCGGCGCCAGCACGTTCGCAATCCCCGCATATGTTTGAGGAAAAAGGCGCTCATTATAAGGGCTCATTGGTGTTTTTGCGTCCACATCCGTAGCGCGTTTGTGCTCCTTTCGGTTGGTCATCAAACGGCACGCTTGCTGAAATGCTCGGCCGTTGGGATAAATCGCCGGAAAGCTGCGAACGAATTCGTGCCAGCTTGTTTGAGAAACTAGCTGTTTAGGAAGTGAGAATGGAAAATCACATGCAATAGCGACCGACCCCTGCTGAGCTATCCAGTGAGCGAGCGCAGCATGCACTGCATCGCGATCCCTATGGCAGCCTAACTGATCCAAGGCTGTCCTGCAGGATGTGATAGCGAGCTGTCCGAAGGGGTTAATGACACCCTCGGCAATCCAAATCAGTCGCCCTGCATTCTGCGCTCCGCTGAAATCGACACCGAAAACACGTTTACCCACATATTTCGCCAACGCGCTCGAAACCAAAGGTGTATCAAGAACCTCCGCGAGAAGATCGAGCGCGCATGTCGTCGCGGCGCGCCGGATGGCGGCGCGATCGCCGGCAAAAACTTCGCGAACAACCCGGGTCGGTCCGCCTTTGCGCGCGACACCGAAATAGACGAGGCCGATCGGCTTTTCGGCCGAACCCCCGCCCGGCCCGGCGATACCCGTGACCGACAGCGCCAAATCGGCCGACGAGCAGGCCAGCGCGCCGCGGGCCATCGCCTCGGCGGTTTCGGCACTAACCGCGCCATGTGCTTCGAGCGTTGCGCGCGGCACGTCGATCAGCTCGTGCTTCGCATCGTTCGAATAGGTGACGAAGCCGCGTTCGAAGATATCGGACGAGCCTGCAATGTCGGTGAGGGCGGCGGCGATCATGCCGCCGGTGCAGGATTCCGCTGTCGCGATGCGCAAGCCCGCTTTGCGATAGCGCGCGAGGATCTCGGCGGCGGTCGTCATCGTATCAACGCGGCAGGGCCACGGTCGCAACCGCCTGCGCCGCGATGCCTTCGCCTCGTCCGGTGAAGCCGAGCCCTTCGGTGGTCGTCGCCTTGACGCTGACGCGGCCCGGTTCCAGCCCGGCGATCGCGGCAATCCGCTCGACCATGGCGCCGCGATGCGATCCGATCTTGGGCCGTTCGCAGACGATGGTGAGATCGAGATGCACGATGTTCCCGCCACGCGCGGCGACCAGCGACACGGCAAAAGCGAGGAAGCGGGCGGAATCGGCGCCCTTCCATTTTGCGTCGGACGGCGGAAAATGCGCGCCGATATCGCCGGCACCGATGGCGCCGAGAATAGCATCGGTGAGTGCGTGCAGCGCCACATCGGCATCCGAATGACCCTCGAGGCCGCGATCATGCGGGATGCGCAAGCCGCCCAGTGCAATCGCGTCGCCCGGTCCGAAGCGATGCACGTCGTACCCGAAGCCGGTGCGGTATTCGTACACGGCGGCCAGCATGCGCTCGGCGCGTGCCAGATCGTCCTCGGTTGTGATCTTGATGTTGTCGTCCGATCCTTCGACCAGCCGGGTCGCTAGGCCCGCCGCCTCGGCGATGGCCGCATCGTCGGTCAGATCGCCTCCGGCGGCCTTGCGATGCGCGGCGAGGATCTCCGCGAAACGAAAGGCCTGCGGCGTCTGCGCGCGCCACAGCGCCGTGCGATCGACGGTGTCCGTGATCTCGTGACTGTTCTCCCGCGCGCGTTTGAGCGTGTCGCGGAGCGGCATCGCGACGATCGCGCCAGGCATGGTTTCGAGGGCGGCGACACAATCGGCGATCATCGGCGCCGTCACAAACGGGCGCGCGGCATCGTGGATCAGCACGCCGGTCGGCGTATGGACGGCAAGCGCCTCGAGCCCGCAGCGGACCGATGCCTGCCGCGTATCTCCACCGGCAACCGGTGCCGGCAGATCGAGGCCGCTCGTCGCCGCGTCGTAATGCGCGCGGTCGCTGTCGCGGATCACGATCTGGATGCGATCGACCAGCCCCGACCCGAGAAACGCGTCGATCGCGTGGCGCAGCACCGGCTTGCCCGCGAGCATCCGATATTGCTTCGGCAACTCACCGCCGAAGCGCCGGCCGCTGCCGCCGGCCACGATCAGGGCTGCGATGGTCATCGCCATAAGCTATGCCCGAGCGGCGCCGGCTTGCAAAGCAGCTCGGATGCGCCGCGCATGGCGTGGCGGGCGAGGGCCGGCGCCTCTATAGTTTCGGCCCATGGTACCCGATATCACTCTTCTACTCCTGCAGGCTGCCGTTCTGGTCGTGCTGGTCGCGGCCGCGCTGACGGGGCGGTCCGTGCTGCTGGTTGCGGCCGGGGCGCTCGCCGGCGCCGTGGTCGCGCTGGCGGCCGATCTGCTGCATGCCGGCTGGCGCGGCGACCTCGCGCTGACCTTGTGGGCGACGCTGACGGCGACGCTGCTCGCTTTTGTCGCGATCGGCTGGTTCGCACCGGCGGTGCGACGTCTGTCCGTTTTGCTGATGCCCTATCTTCTGCTGGTAGGTCTGCTGGCACTGCTGGTGCGAGTGCTGGCGCCCGCGCAACCGATGCCGGGTTCGATCGGGCCCGTTGCCTGGTTCGATGCGCATATCGTCTTCGCGCTCGCGACTTATGCCTTGTTGTCACTGGCGGCGATCGCGGGGCTCGCCTGTCTCTTGCAGGACGCGGCGCTCAAGCAGAAGCAGCCGAGCAAGATCGCGAACCGGCTGCCATCGCTCGCGGACAGCGAACGGCTCGAGATCCGCCTGCTGACCGCGGCCGAAATCGTGCTCGGAATCGGGATCGCGACGGGCATGGCGCTCGGCTGGTTCAGTGCGCATGAGGCGATGGCGTTCGATCACAAGACCGTCCTGGCGATCGCCGCCTTCCTGCTGATCGGGGCGTTGCTCTGGGCGCATGCCCGGACGGGGTTCCGCGGCCGGCGGGCTGCCCGATGGGTTCTGGTGGCCTGGCTGCTGCTGACATTGGCCTATCCGGGCGTGAAATTTGTCCGAGAAATCCTGCTCGGCTGACGTTCCCGGGTCGGGCGATATTGCACCGCAACAAAGACCGCGCTAATTTCTGCCTGCTTTTTGACCAGCCCGACAGGTTGCCCAATTCATGAGCATTTCAATCGGCCCGATCCGCATCGACGATCCGGTGATCCTGGCGCCCATGTCGGGCGTCACCGACATGCCGTTTCGCCGGCTGGTGAAGCGCTGGGGCGCGGGGCTGGTCGTGTCCGAGATGATCGCCAGCGAGGCGATGATCCGCCAGGTGCGCAAGACGTTGCGCATGGTGAGCCACACGCCGGAGGAGTTTCCGATGGCAGTGCAGCTCGCCGGCTGCGAGCCCGCGGTGATGGCGGAGGCGGCAAAGCTCAACGAGGCGCTCGGCGCGCAGATCATCGACATCAATTTCGGCTGCCCGGTGAAGAAGATCGTCAACGGCCATGCCGGCTCGGCGCTAATGCGCGACGAGTGCCATGCCGCGCGCATCCTCGAAGCGACGGTCAAGGCCGTCTCCGTGCCCGTCACGCTCAAGATGCGCACCGGCTGGGATCACGACAGCCGCAACGCGCCGCAGCTCGCGCGCATCGCGGAAGAAAGCGGCATCCGCATGGTGACGGTGCATGGCCGCACGCGCTGCCAGTTCTACGAGGGCCATGCCGACTGGGCGTTCGTGCGCAACGTCAAGGAAGCGGTATCGATCCCCGTCATCGTCAATGGCGATATCCTGACTTTCGCCGATGTGATCCAGGCGCTCAAACAATCGGGTGCCGACGGGGTGATGATCGGGCGCGGCTGTTACGGTCGTCCCTGGTTCCTGCGCCAGGTGATGCAGTATCTGCGCAACGGCGAGACGCTGCCCGATCCTTCAGTCGCCGAGCAGAAGCAGATCCTGCTCGATCATTTCTCCGACATGCTCGGTCATCACGGGCAGGAGCGGGGCGTGCCGATCGCACGCAAGCATATCGGCTGGTATTCGAAGGGCCTGACGGGCTCGGCCGAATTCCGCACCAGCGTCAACCGGACGCGCAATGCCGTCGAGGTACGCGACCTGATTGCCGGCTTCTACGATCGCTGCGTCGAGCGGGACGCCGCGTGATGGCCGGGCCGGCGCTCAGGAAGGTGCCGGCGCCGGTTGCGGAAGCGCCGGGCGACCTTGCCGTTCTCGATGCGATCCCGGTCGCGGTCGTCACCGTCGATCCGGCGCTCGCCATCCTCGATGCCAACGGCGCGGCGGCAGAACTCTTCGGCACCGGCCTGCGCACCTTGACCGATCTCAGGCTTGCGGATCTCTGCGGCGACAACAGCGCGCTTGAGGCGCTGGTCGCTCGCGCGCTCGCCGACGGCATCGCGCTCAGCGAAGACGCGCTCCTGCTGAGCCGGCCCGACGGAATCGAGAGTCGCGTTTCGGTCGATATCGCACCGCTCGGCCTCGAAAGCGGCGGCGCGGTCATCGTGCTACGCGATCGCACGGTGGCGGACCGCCTCGACCGGCAGGCGACGCAGCGCGACGGCGCGCGCTCGGTCGGTGCGATGGCGGCGATGCTGGCGCATGAGGTGCGCAATCCGCTCTCAGGCATTCGCGGCGCGGCACAGTTGCTCCAGCCGACGCTCGACGAGAGTGGACGTGCGCTGGCCGATATGATCTGCCAGGAAGTCGACCGCATCGTTGCCGTGCTCGACACCGTCGAAACGCTCGCCGCCGCACCTCGGGTCGATGCCAAGGCGGAAAATATCCACGAGATTCTCGATTATGTCTGCCGCGTCGCGTCAGCCGGGTTCGCCCAGGGCCGGCGCATCCTGCGCGAATACGACCCGTCGCTGCCGCCGGTCGCCGGCGACCGCGCGCTGTTGATCCAGGCCTTCGTCAATCTGGTGAAGAACGCGGCCGAGGCGACCGCGGAAATCGGCGGCGAAATCCGCATCGCGACGCGTTACGAGCCGGGGCTCGCCCATCTCGGGCCGAACGGCGAGCGGCGCAAGATCCCGCTGGTCGTATCGATCGTCGATGACGGGTCCGGCATTCCGGCCGCCTTGCGCGATCATCTGTTCGATCCGTTCATCACGACCAAACCGCAGGGCCGCGGCCTCGGACTGGCGCTCGTCGCGCGCATCGTCGCCGACCATGAGGGCGCGATCGATGTCAGCAGCGAACCGCGCCGCACCCGCTTCGACATCATGCTGCCGGTGGCGACCGATGGAGTGGCATTGTGACGCGCGCGACGATCCTCGTCGCCGATGACGACCGCACCATCCGCGCGGTGATCGCCGAGGCGCTCGGCCGTCAGGGCTATGACGTGCGCGCAGCAGGCGATGCCGCGACGCTCTGGCAGTGGGTCAAGGCGGGCGAGGGCGATCTCGTCATCACCGATGTGCTGATGCCCGACGGCAACGGGCTCGATCTGGTGCCGCAGATCGCGCGGCACCGGCCGAATCTTCGCGTCATCGCGATGAGCGCACAGAGCACGCTCGGTACCGCGCTTCGCGCCGCCGAAAGCGGCGTGTTCGATTATCTGCCGAAACCCTTCGATCTCGATGTGCTGGTGCGGCTGGTCGATCGCGCGCTCGCGCAGCCCGGGGTCGTGCCCGCCTTGGATGGCGGCGAGCCGGACGACACGATCCCGCTGATCGGCCGGTCGGCCGCGATGCAGGAAATCTACCGGCTGGTCGCGAAACTGGTGCAGACCGATCTGACGGTGCTGATCACCGGCGAATCCGGCACCGGCAAGGAACTGGTCGCCCGCGCGCTGCATCAATATGGGCGCCGCCGGCGCGGGCCGTTCGTCGCGATCAACATGGCGGCGATCCCGCGCGAGCTGATCGAGAGCGAGTTGTTCGGCCATGAGAAGGGTGCATTCACCGGTGCTGCCGCGCGGGCGAGCGGCCGTTTCGAGCAGGCCCAGAGCGGAACCTTGTTCCTCGACGAGATCGGCGACATGCCGCCCGAGGCGCAGACCCGCCTGCTCCGCGTGCTGCAGGAAGGCGAATTCACGACCGTGGGCGGTCGTGCGCCGATCGCCGCCGACGTGCGCATCGTCGCAGCGACCCATCGCGATTTGCAGCAGCTCATCCGCCGCGGCCAGTTCCGCGAAGATCTTTTCTACCGGCTCAACGTGGTGCCGATCCGCATTCCGCCGCTCCGCGAGCGGCGCGACGACATCCCCGACCTGGTGCGGCATTTCCTTATCGAGGCGGAATCGGACGGGCTGCCGGTAAAACGCTTCGATACCGCCGCCCTCGATCGGCTCAGGAGCCATGAATGGCCCGGCAATGTGCGCGAGCTCGAAAACCTGGTGCGACGCCTCGCCGCACTCTACGGCGAAGAGGTGATCGGACGCGCTCTGGTCGAGCGGGAACTGGCCGGCGCCCGGCCCGCCATGCCCGCCGCCGAGGAGGAGGAGGTTCCGCGCCGGGAATCGCTGGCCGCCGCCGCCGAACGCCATATCCGCAGCTATTTCGCGGCCCATGACGACCGGCTGCCGGCGCGCGGCCTCTATGAGCGGATCGTCCGAGAGGTCGAACGGCCGCTGATTGCCGTCACTCTGGAAGCGACCCGCGGAAACCAGCTCAAGGCGGCCGAGTTGCTGGGGCTCAATCGCAACACCTTGCGAAAGAAGATTAAAGAATTGGCTATACCCGTCGTCCGCGGCCTCAAGTAGACTGTGGCAAAACCGCAACTGTGAGGCTTTAGGGTGTCGGTCGAAGCCACCGAAACTTCGAACGCGGGGTCCGGCTGGGTTGGTCAGCTTATGGCCTGGGGCCGGCGCCGCCGTGTCGAGCGCTGGCTGGCCGTCCTGCTGCTCATGCTCGCGGTCGGTTCGGGTATCGCGACCTATCTGACCGTCACCGGCGCACTCGGCTTCCTGCCCAATCCGCGCACCGTTCTGGTGCTGCTGGTTCTGAACCTCGTCATTCTGCTCGCGCTCGGCGCGATCGTGATCCGGCGCCTCATTACGCTATGGCTCGAACGCCGCCGTGGCCTCGCCGGCGCACGACTGCATTCGCGGCTCGTCCTGCTGTTCGCCGTGGTCGCGGTGACGCCGGCAATCATCGTCGCGGTCTTCTCGGCAATGTTTCTCAATCTCGGCATCGAAGCCTGGTTCAGCGACCGCGTGCGCACCGCCGTCAAGGATTCACTGATCGTCGCGCGCGCCTATCTCGCCGAACATCAGCAGCAGATCGGCAGCGACGTCCTGTCGGTGCTCGAAAATCTGCGCAACGAAGGGCCGTTGCTCGAATTCAACCGCGACCGGTTCGAGCGCATCCTCGAGGCGCATGTACGCATTCGCGGGCTCGACGAGGCGGCCGTGCTGGACGGGCAGGGGCGCGTCATCATCAGTGCCGGCTTCTCGGCGCTGCTGTCGTTCGATCCCGGTTTTCCCGACTGGGCCTATGCGCGTGCCCGGCTCGGCGATGTCGTCGTGCTGCCCGGCAACACCGAGGACAGGGTGCGCGCGCTGGTCCAGCTCGATTCACTGGCCGACGATTTCCTGGTGATCGGACGGCAGATCGATCCGCGCGTGCTGCAGCATCTGGATGCGACGGAGGGTGCGGCCCAGCTCTATGAACAGCTCGAAGGCCAGCGCGAAGGTCTGCAGATCACCTTCGTGGCGGTGTTCTTCATCGTCGCGTTGCTGCTGCTGATCGCGTCCGTCTGGGTTGCGCTCATCGTCGCGAACCAGCTCGCGCGACCGATCGGACGATTGTTCACCGCCGCCGAACAGATCCGTGCCGGCGATCTGTCGACGCGCGTGCCGGAAGGCGATTCCGTCGACGAAATCGGTTCGCTGAGCCGCGCCTTCAATCGCATGGCCGCCCAGCTCGAGGATCAGCGCGCGGCGCTGATCAGCACCAATAGCGAGCTCGATGATCGGCGGCGCTTTACCGAAGCGGTCCTGGGCGGCGTCTCGGCCGGCGTGATCGGTCTCGATTCCGAGGGGCGGATCAACCTGCCCAATCGCTCGGCCGCCGATCTGCTCGGCGTCGATCTCGACCAGCATGCCGGAAAGCCGCTTGCCGACATCGTGCCGGAAATGGGCGAGCTGCTCGCCGAAGCGGCCGAACGCCCGCGCCGCGTCATCGAAGGGCAGGTGACGTTGCTGCAGCAGGGCCAGAACCGCTCGCTGCTGGTGCGCATTGCCGGCGATATCGGCGCCGGCGAACTGCTCGGCTATGTCGTGACCTTCGACGACGTGACCGATCTGATGGTGGCGCAGCGCAAGGCCGCATGGGCCGACGTCGCGCGGCGTATCGCGCACGAGATCAAGAACCCGCTGACGCCCATCCAGCTCTCGGCCGAACGGCTCAAGCGCAAGTATCTGAAACAGATCACCAGCGATCCCGAAACCTTCATCGCCTGCACCGATACAATCGTGCGCCAGGTCGGCGATATCGGACGCATGGTCGACGAATTCTCCGCCTTCGCGCAAATGCCGGCGCCGGTGTTCCAGCAGCATGATCTGGTTAATCTCGCGCGGCAGGCCTTGTTCCTGCAGCGCGAGGCGCATCCGCGCATTGCCTACCATTTTCAGGCGCCCGCGCCGGGGATCGGCGTGCGCTGCGATGCGCGGCAGATCGGACAGGTCCTCACCAATCTGTTGCAGAACGCCGCCGACGCGATCGACGGGCGGGAACCAACCGACGACCAGCGCGTTCTGCCCAAGGGCGAAGTGTGGCTTGAGATTTCCGTCGACGACATGGCCGTTACGGTCGTCGTCTCGGATAACGGCAAAGGTCTGCCGACATCGGGTCGCGAGCGGTTGACGGAGCCGTACGTCACGACACGCGTGAAGGGAACCGGTCTCGGTCTTGCCATCGTGAAGAAAATCATGGAAGACCATGGCGGCCGATTGCATCTTGGGGATCGACCGGAGGGCGGCGCGCGCATCACGCTGTTCTTCCCGATCGAGAAGAGCGGCATAGCCGACATGGAATCCGAAAATTCGAACGCGACCCGGGGGATCGCGGTGCATGGCGCATGACATTCTGATCGTCGACGACGAATCCGACATTCGGATGCTGATCTCGGGTACCCTCGCCGACGAGGGTTATGAAACCCGGGAGGCCGCCGAAAGCGCATCCGCGCTGGCCGCGATCCGATCGCGCCAGCCAAGCCTCGTGCTGCTCGATATCTGGCTGCAGGGCAGCGTGCTCGACGGTATGGAGTTGCTGCCGCTGCTGCGGCGCGATCATCCCGACGTGCCGGTGGTGATGATCAGCGGTCACGGCAATGTCGAAACCGCGGTAAGTGCCATCAAGAAAGGCGCCTACGATTTCATCGAGAAGCCGTTCAAAGCCGACCGCCTGCTGACGGTCGTCGATCGCGCCATCGAGGCTGCGCGCCTGCGTCGCGAGAATGCCGAGCTGCGGCTGCGCAGCGGCGGCGAGAGCGAGATGATCGGCACCTCCAATCCGATGCATCAGCTTCGCCAGGCGATCGAACGCGTAGCGCCGACCGGCAGTCGCGTGCTGATTACCGGCCCGGCCGGTTCCGGCAAGGAGGTGGCGGCGCGGATGGTGCATCGCCTGTCGCGCCGCGCCGATGGCCCGTTCGTCGTCGTGAACTGCGCAGCGCTCGAACCGGAGCGTCTCGAAACTGAAATGTTCGGGACCGAGTTGCGCGACGAGGGCGGATCGCCGGTGGTCCGGATCGGTCTGTTCGAACGCGCGCATAGCGGTACCTTGCTGCTCGATGAAGTCGCCGACATGCCGCTCGAGACCCAGGGCAAGATCGTACGTGCGCTGCAGGAACAGGTGTTCATGCGCGTCAACGGCAGCCAGCCGGTCAAGGTCGACGTCCGCGTGCTCGCTTCGACCAGCCGCGATCTCGACGGCGCGATGGCGGAAGGCGAGTTCCGGCAGGATCTCTACTACCGCCTCAATGTGGTGCCGCTGTCGGTGCCGCCGCTCGCCACCCGGCGTGACGATATTCCCGGCCTCGCCGGCTATCTGATGGATCAGGCGGCGCGACTTGCCGGCCTGCCATGCCGCAAGCTTGCCGACGATGCGATCGCCGCGCTGCAGACCGCGGAATGGCCGGGCAATGTCCGGCAACTCCGCAACCTGGTCGACTGGCTGCTCATCATGGCGCCGGGCACGCCGGACGAACCGGTCAAGGCGGCAATGCTACCGCCCGATGCCGGGCGGCAGCCCTCGCATGGCGGCGGGTTTACCGACGTTGCGCTCATGGCGCTGCCGTTGCGGCAGGCGCGCGAAGCCTTCGAGCGCAGCTATCTCGATGCCCAGGTCGCGCGCTTCGGCGGCAACATCTCGAAAACCGCGACCTTTATCGGCATGGAGCGCTCGGCCCTGCATCGCAAGCTCCGCTCGCTGGGTATCGCCTCGTCGGAGCGACAGGAGAAGGGCGATGAGCGCTAGGGACGCCGGTCGAGAGCCCATGGCGGACCGGAAGCGATGAAAGTCGTCATTTGCGGCGCCGGCCAGGTCGGATCGGCGATTGCACGCTATCTCTCGCGTGAAGAGAACGACATCACGGTCATCGATACGGACCCACGGCTCGTCCGCCAGATCAGCGACACGCTCGACGTGCAAGGTCACGTCGGGTATGCCTCGCATCCCGACGTGCTGGAACGCGCCGGCACTGCCGATGCCGACCTGCTGATTGCCGTCACCTTTGCCGACGAAGTCAACATGGTCGCCTGCTCGATTGCGCATTCGCTGTTCGAGGTGCCGACCAAGATTGCGCGCATCCGGGCCCAGACCTATCTCGATAAGCGCTGGCCCGATCTCATTCAGCGGACCGGTATGGGGATCGACGCGATCATCTCGCCGGAGATCGAGGTCGCGCGGGCGGTCGCCAGGCGCCTGCAGATTCCCGGTGCCTTCGACACGATTCCGCTATCCGACGGGCGGGTGACTCTGGTCGGCGTGCATTGTCATGCCGACTGCCCTGTTATCAACACGCCGCTGCGCCAGCTCTCCGAACTGTTTCCCGATCTGCATATTTCCGTCGTTGCGATCATCCGCAGCGACGTGAAGATCGTGCCAAGCGGCAACGATCTGATGATGGCTGGAGACGACGTCTATTTTGTTGCCGACAGCCGGCATCTCGACCGGGCGCTCGCGGCGTTCGGCCATGAGGAACCCGAGGCGCGGCGGCTCATCATCGTCGGCGCCGGCAATATCGGCCTTTTTGTCGCGCAGCAGGTTGAGGAAGAGAAACTCGCGTCGGAAGTCCGCATCATCGAGATCGACCGCATGCGCGCCGAGCGGGCCGCCCAGGTCCTGCAGCGGACCATCGTGCTGCAGGGCGATGCGCTCGATCCCGAAGTTCTCGTCGAGGCGAATGTGAAGGCGACCGAGACCGTCATCGCCGTCAGCAATGACGACGAAGTCAATATTCTGGCGTCGCTGCTGGCGAAGCGGCATGGCGCGCAGCGATCGGTCACGCTCATCAACAAGATGACCTACGCGCCGCTGCTCGGCTCGCTTGGCATCGACGCGGTGGTCAGTCCGCGCTCGATCACCGTATCGACGATCCTTCAGCACGTGCGGCGCGGCCGCATCCGCTCGGTTCATACGTTGGCCGACGGGTTTGCAGAGATAATCGAAGCCGATGCGCTCGAAACCTCGCGGCTGGTCGGCGTGCCGCTGCGCGAGGCAAAATTTCCGGCCGGAATCGTCGTCGGGGCGGTAATCCGCAACGAGGAGGTCATCACCCCGCGCGGCGATACGGTGATCGAGGTTGGCGACCGGGTAGTTATCTTTGCCGTCGCCGATGCGGTCAAGCATGTCGAGAAGATGTTTTCCGTCCGACTGGAATTTTTCTGATCCGATGCCGCGCTTTGCCTATGTCAACGGCCGCTATGTGCCGCATCGCGACGCGCTTGTGCATATCGACGATCGCGGCTATCAGTTTGCCGACGGGGTGTATGAGGTCGTGCCGCTGATCGAGGGCCGCATCGTCGACGAGGATGCGCATATCGATCGGCTCGAATATTCGCTCGGCGAACTGCGGATCCCGATGCCGGTCAGCCGCGCGGCGTTGCGGGTACTGACGCGAGAACTCATGCGACGCAACAACGTCACCTACGGGATCGTTTATATGCAGGCGACGCGCGGCGTCGCACCCCGGGACCATCGCTTTCCCGATCGGGTCCGGCCGAGCCTGGTGATGACGACGCAGCGCAAGGTTCCGCTTGCAACGGCCAAGATCGAGGCCGGCGTGCCGGTCGTCACCATGCCGGATCTGCGCTGGCGCCGCTGCGACATCAAGGCGACCTCCTTGCTCGCGAACATCCTGAGCAAACAGGCAGCGGTCGAGCGCGATGCATTCGAGGGCTGGTTGCTCGACGACGACGGCGATGTGACCGAAGGGACATCGACCAACGCCTGGATCGTAACCCCGGACAAGAAACTGGTGACGCGCGATCTCAGCGACGCGATCCTCTCCGGCATCACCCGCAAGCGGCTCATCGCCGTTGCGACCGACAAAGGCTACGCGCTCGAACAACGCAGCTTTTCGGTCGCGGAAGCGCAAGGAGCGCAGGAGGCTTTCATCACCAGCAGCACGTCGCTGGTCCTGCCGGTCGCTTCGATCGACGGCAAACCGGTCGGCACCGGACGGGCGGGGCCGCTCGCGCTGGCACTGCGACAGGCCTATCTCGATTTCGTCCTCGCGGCAGCCCCGGCCTTATGAGCGAGCCGCTGCCGAAGGCTGTCCTGTTCGACTGGGACAATACGCTGGTCGACAACTGGGAGGTCATCGCCGATGCGATGAACGCCACCTTGTCGGCGATGGGACATCCGATCTGGACGCTCGAGGAAACGCGCGTCCGCATCCGCGCCTCGCTGCGCGACAGTTTTCCCAAGATGTTCGGCGATCGCTGGCCGGAGGCGCGCGAGATCTACTACCGCGCCTTCGCCGCCCATCATCTCGACAAGTTGCAGCCGATGGACGGGGCGGCCGACCTGCTGCGCGCGCTGCATCAGCGCGGGCTCTATCTCGGCGTCGTTTCCAACAAGCATGGTCAGTATCTACGCGCGGAGGCAGAGCGGCTCGGTTGGACCTCCATGTTCGGCGCGATCGTCGGTGCGGGCGATGCGGCACAGGACAAGCCGGCGCCCGATCCGGTTATCCGTGCGCTGCTGCCATCGGGGATCGCCCCGGGTCCCGTCGTTTGGTTCGTCGGCGATGCCGATGTGGATATGCAATGTGGGATCGGTACCGGATGCCGACCGGTGCTGTTGCGAGCCGAACCGCCGGCCCCGGGGGAGTTCGAGGCCTGCCCGCCGGCGCTGTACCGAGCGAGCTGTCATTCGCTGCGGCAGTTTATGGAGACGCTGTAATTTCCCCGCGGCGGGACTATATGGTACTCGTTCGAGAATGAGCCGCGGCATGCCGGGTGAGAGGGGCAGGCTGGCGGCTCCAAAGACGAAGACGGCCCCGATAACGAACAAAGAAGGATACCCCGATGGCCGCGGAGAAATCGCAAAACGTCCAGGATGTGTTTCTCAACTACATCCGGAAAAACAAGACGCCCGTGACTATCTTTCTGGTGAACGGCGTGAAACTGCAGGGTGTAATTACCTGGTTCGACAACTTCTCGGTGTTGCTGCGGCGGGATGCGCATTCGCAACTCGTCTACAAGCACGCGATATCGACGATCATGCCGGCTGCACCGGTTCAGCTCTTCGAGAGCGCGCGGGAAGGCGACGAAGGCTGAGTTGAGCCGCATATCCCTCCGTCAGGACGAAGAAACCGGTCGCCCCGAAGGCGACCGGACCCGTGCGCTCGTGCTGCAGCCCGCATTGCGCAGCGCATCCGGCGAACTGATGCGCTCGCCCGAGGCGAAGCTCGATGAGACGGTCGGTCTCGCGGCAGCGATCGATCTCGATATCGCCGGCCGCGAAGTCGTGCCGGTCAAAAGTCCGCGCCCCGCGACCTTGCTCGGCAGCGGCGCGGTCGAGCGCCTGGCCGAACAGGTCAAGGAAGACGAGATCGGCCTTGTCGTGATCGGCCATCCGCTCAGTCCCGTGCAGCAGCGCAATCTCGAGAAGGCATGGGAAACAAAGGTCATCGATCGGACCGGGTTGATCCTCGAAATCTTCGGCGAGCGGGCGCAGACGCGGGAAGGCCAGCTTCAGGTCGAACTCGCGGCGCTGACTTATCAGCGCAGCCGTCTCGTCCGATCATGGACTCACCTCGAACGTCAGCGCGGTGGTTTCGGGTTCATCGGCGGTCCCGGCGAATCCCAGCTCGAAATGGACCGGCGGCTGATCGACGAACGGATCCTGCGACTGAAGCGCGATCTGGTCGAGGTCAAGCGGACGCGTGGGCTGCATCGTTCGGCCCGGCAGCGTGTGCCTTATCCGATCGTCGCTCTGGTCGGTTACACCAACGCCGGCAAATCGACCTTGTTCAACCGGCTGACCCAGTCCGATGTGATGGCGGCCGACATGCTGTTCGCGACGCTCGATCCAACCATGCGCCTGATCGACCTGCCCTCGGGGCAGAAGGCGATCATCTCCGACACCGTCGGTTTCATTTCCGATCTGCCGACCCACCTGGTCGCTGCGTTTCGCGCCACGCTCGAAGAAGTCGAGGCGGCCGACATCATCCTTCACGTGCGCGACATCTCGCATCCCGATACTGAACTGCAGCGCGCCGACGTGCTCGGCGTGTTGCGCGATCTGGGGCAGGGCGAGCGGCTCGAGCGCGATGTGGTCGAAGCGCTGAACAAGGCGGATCTGCTCGATCCCGCCGCACGTGCGACACTCGAGGCCCAGGTCGCCCGCCAGGACGAAGCCGTTCTGATCTCGGCGCTGGACGGGACCGGCGTCGACGGGCTGCTGACCTTGATCGACCGGCGCTTCGCCGCCGAGCGCCGCACCGCCGGTTATCGCGTACGCCATGCGGATGGCGCTGCCGTATCCTGGCTGTACGATCACGGGCGCGTCCTCGACCGGCGCGATGACGGCGACTATGCCTATATCGAAGTCAGCCTTGCACCCGGCGATATCGGCCGTTTCGAACGGCTGCATCCGCAGGTCAGCCGAACCCACTCATCGTGACCAGGCCATCGTGACCGGGATCGACCCCGAGTGTGTCGCAGCTTTGATCCGCGAGGCGGCGCGCAACGAGATCATGCCGCGTTACGAGCGGCTCGCGGCCCATGAGGTGCGCGAGAAGGCGCGCGGCGAACTCGTCACCATCGCCGACGAGGCAGTCGAGGCCTGGCTCGAACCGCGGCTGATCGATCTCCTGCCTGGCTCGCGCGTGCTCGGCGAGGAAGCGGCCGCGGCCAATCCTTCGCTCATTGCCGAGCTGTCTGAAGGGAACGATCCGATCTGGATGATCGATCCGGTGGACGGCACCAGCAATTTCGTCGCCGGCCGGCCGGTCTTTGCCGTGATGGCGGCGCTCGTCCGCCATGGCGAGATTCTCGGCGGCTGGATCTACGATCCGGTCAACGATCGCATGGCGATGGCGGAAGGGGGCAGTGGCGCCACCCTCGACGGCAAGAAGATCCGGGTATCAACGCCGCCGGTCGAGGATCGGGCGTTTCGCGGCGTCATCCTCGGCGGCAGTTTCGGATTGCCGGCGGTCAATGAACGTCTGAAGCAGCGCCGCGACCGGGTCGATGCGATCAAAAGCCGGCGCTGCGCCGGCGCCGAATATATGTCGCTCGCCGCCGGCGAGATGCATTTCGCTGTGTTCACGCGGCTGATGCCGTGGGATCACGCGCCCGGCGTGATCATCCATCGCGAATCCGGCGGCTACGGACGGCATATGGACGGCTCAACCTATGTGCCGGGCCGGCTCGAGGCGGGCGCGCTGCTGATGGCGCCGAACGAACCGAGCTGGCAGCGGCTGCACCGGATATTGTTCGCGGCCTGATCGCAGCGGGCCGATCGTCGAAGACTGAACGGCGATGCCTGCATCGCCGGCGTAACGGAGGGGACAAGGGATGAGCGTCAAGGCCGCTTTCATCGGATTGGGCGTGATGGGCTATCCGATGGCGGGACATCTCGCATCGAAGGGCCATCGGGTCACCGTTTACAACCGCACGCGCGACAAAGCCGACAAATGGGCGAAGCAGTATGGCGGCAGGGCGGCGGCGACCCCGGCGGACGCCGCGAAGGGCGCTTCCATCGTCTTTTCCTGCGTCGGCAACGACGACGATCTGCGGGCGGTGACGGGCGGTAGGGACGGCGCTTTCGACGGCATGGCGCGCGATGCGGTCTTCGTCGACCACACGACTGCATCGGCCGAGGTCGCCCGCGAACTGGGGGCGATCGCCGGTGAGCACGGCTTCCATTTCCTCGATGCGCCGGTCTCCGGCGGGCAGGCGGGTGCCGAGAACGGCCAGCTCACGGTTATGGTCGGCGGCGAGCCAGCGGCCTTCGATCGCGCAAAGCCGGTGATCGATGCCTTTGCGAAATCCTGCGTGCTGCTTGGGCCGGTCGGATCAGGCCAACTCACCAAGATGGTCAATCAGATCTGCATCGCGGGGCTGGTGCAGGGTCTCGCCGAGGGCCTGAATTTCGCGCAACGCGCCGGGCTCGATGGGGCCAAGGTCGTCGAGGTGATCTCGAAGGGCGCGGCGCAGTCCTGGCAGATGGACAATCGCGCGCGCACGATGCTCGCCGGCAAATTCGATTTCGGCTTCGCGATCGACTGGATGCGCAAGGATCTGGCGATCTGTCTTGCCGAGGGACGGCGCAACGGTGCGCGCCTGCCGGTCGCCGCTTTGGTCGACCAATTCTACGCCCAGGTGCAGGCGCGCGGCGGCAAACGCTGGGATTCATCCGGGCTGATGCATCTCCTCGTGAACGACTGAATGATCCAGGGGCGTCGGTTTGGAGAGAAGGGCCGGGGCTCTTGCGCACGAGAAGAACCCGCGGCGGAACCGCTGCCGGCGGCACGGGAAGTAACGGTTGAGGAAGTCGGTCCACAGCATGGTCTTGCTCCTCCGGTTTCGGGGACCGAACGACGGTCCTCATGCCTTTGAGGGAGCAAGGTTCATGCCAAAATTGCACCAAACCGGCGCCAGAACGGGTTAAGCCGGAGTGGGCACCGATAGAAATCTGTAAATCATTATATTTCAGATAACTATAGATCGATCTTCAACTAACTTAAGCTGGTTTCTCAACTTGGATTCGGGTCTAAACCAAGCCGCATCAGCCCGTCTCCTGGGCAGATCGGTGCCTATTTCCGATGCGATTCAGCGTCTTCGGAGCCGCCTCGCTCTTCGGCCTTGGCGATGTCCCAAAGCGCGTCCATCTCGGCGAGCGTCATGCCGTCGAGTGCGCGACCCTGGGCTGTGGCGAGCGCCTCGATCCGGCGAAAGCGGGTTTCGAATTTATGATTGGTCCGGCGCAATGCTGATTCTGGGTCGATCCCGAGATGGCGGGCGAGGTTAACGCAGGCGAACACCAGATCGCCGACCTCGTCCTCGAGCCGCTCGTGGACGCCGCCGGCCGCCATCTCGGCCTCGATCTCGGCGAGCTCTTCCCGGATCTTGTCCTTGACCGCATCGGCGTTCGGCCAGTCGAACCGGACCCGGGCGGCACGCTTCTGGAGCTTGAGCGCGCGGATGAGGGCGGGCAGGCCGGCGATCACCCCGTCGAGGGCGCTGGCCGCCGCCCGGCCGGCGATCTGGGCCTTCGCGTCGCGCTCGCGGGCCTTGATCGCCTCCCAGGCCTCAGTCTGGGCGGCGGCGGTCGCAATTGATGCATCGCCAAATACATGAGGATGGCGCTGGATCATCTTGTCAGAAATCGCTTTTGATACGTCAGGAAACGAGAAATGACCGGCTTCCTCGGCCATCCGGGAATGGAACACGACCTGGAACAGCAGGTCGCCGAGCTCGTCCTTGAGATCGGCCATGTCGCCACGCTGGATCGCGTCTGCCACCTCGTAGGCTTCCTCGATGGTATGCGGCGCGATGGTCCCGAAATTCTGCTCGACGTCCCACGCGCAGCCGCGTTCGCGATCGCGCAGCCGCACCATGATCGCGAGAAGCCGGGCCATGGGGTCGTTGTCGGGGTCGGTCATCGGGACTTCCTGCTGCTGAATTGGGATCGGTCTCTGGCCTCGAAACCGGGAACTGGATAGTGGGAATTACCCGGGCGAAGCAAAAACGGGAAGGAACCCAGGCGAGGGAAGAATGGCGGCGGACCGCCGCGGGTTAGTGTCCATTTATCGCATAATGTATATTACGGGAAATAGAAGAGGGTATTCGGACGCACCTGTATCAGCCGCCGGTATACCAAAAGGACGCCGATCTGCGGTTCCGGAAATCCGGGTCGAAATGGCATACCCGATGCCGGCCGGATCTCAACGACGGAGACCAGTGGCCACTGTCGCTCAGCAGTATCGGGCGATTTCGGATCCGATCAGCGTCCGCATCCGGTCGGGTTCGATGACGCCAAAATGCCCGCCGAAGACCCGCGCGACCGGTAGCGTCGCCAGACGCTCGAGGCTTGCCCGAAACCCGACCGGATCTTCGGGCGGAAAATCCCGATCGAGCGGATCGTCGAGCAACGTATCGCCGGTGAACAGGAACCGGGTTGCCGGCTCCCAGAGCGCGATCGATCCGAGGCTGCGGCCCGGCACATGCATGACCTCGAGCCGTCGGTCGCCGAGGTTGATCACATCGCCCTCCTCGACCAGGCGGGTCGACGGTCGGGTCACCAGTTGGTAGCTCATCACGTCGTAGCCCGGCCAGGGCAAGGCCGAGACCATCTCGGGGCAGACATAACCCTCGATCGCGTTCCGCCCTGCGGCCAGCGCCTGGGCATCGAGCGGATGGCAGGCGCGCTGCGCGAACGAGTGAAGTCCGCCAGCATGGTCGTAGAAGTAGCAGAGCGCGATCGCGAGTGGCGGCCGGCCGGTGATCCCTTCGATCACCGGCGCCAACGGCAGGATGCCGGCACCGGTATCGACCACGAGATCCGCCGCCGAGCCGCGTACCAGCCAGATATCGCCCGACAGATACGGATCGACATGCGCCTCGCGCAGCCGGACGATGCCGTCCGCATGCGGTTCGATTCCGTACCAGATATCGGCGACCGGCAGCGTCATGGGCTGATCCTAGCAGAACGCCCGTCCGGATCGGCGAGTCCCGTTCGTGTGCCCGGCTTTACCCGGCGCGCGATTGCACGACGGGCTGGCCCGCATATCGGCTGCCGGGGCATGATCGGCGGCGCGCCGCCTGCCCGCGCGATTCCATCCCCCTCCTGCAGCTTCCGACAGACCGGTGTCATGCCCGACCTGCTTATCCCGTTCCTGATCTTCGGCGTGACGATGAGCATCACGCCAGGCCCGAATGTGATCATGATCGCGGCGTCCGGCGTCAATTTCGGCTGGCGCCGGTCGATCCCGCTTTATTTCGGGGTCGTGCTCGGATTCATGTCGCTGCTGCTGGCCGTTGGCTTCGGACTTGGCGCGGTGTTCGATCGTTATCCGGCCATCCACAATTTGCTGCGCTACGCGGGTGCCGCCTATCTGATCTGGCTCGGGATACGGATCGCGACCAGCGGCCGCAAGAAAACGTCCGCCAATCCTGACCAGGACAAGGAAGCGGGCCGCCGCCCCTTCAGCTTCCTGCAGGGTGCGGCGCTGCAATGGGTCAATCCCAAGGGCTGGATCATGGCGGTCGGCGCGATGTCGATCTTCACCCTTCCCGACCGCGCGATGGCGCCGCAGGTACTTTTGATCGTCGCCATCCTCGGCGCCATGGGCTTCGCCTCGATGGCGCTCTGGCTCGGCAGCGGTGTCCTGATTGCGCGCTATCTCAAGACCGAGCGGGCGCTGCGGCGGTTCAACCTCGCGCTCGGTATTTTGTGTATCTTCTCGGTGGTGCTGATCTTCGTGTGATCCGGCGAAGGAGCGAGGCGATGGGCCATCCCTCAGTTGCGTTGACCTTGCTCCGCCGCCTCGCGCTCTGCGCCCTGCTGCCGCTCGCGGCCTGCGGCAGTGGCTGCAACGAGGAAATGCTCGACGAGATCGAATCGCCGGACGGTCGTTACGTAGCCGGGGTGTTTGAACGTCGCTGCGATGAGGGCGCGAGCGAGGATCCCGTCGTGCGCTATGTCACCGCGCGGGCGGTCGATGCCGAGAATTACGGCGAAGATCCGCTGAAGGCGGCGATCTATGTCGCCGGCGGCGAGCATGAATTGTCGGCGGCCTGGATCCAGCCCGGCTGGCTCGCAATCATTTCCAGCGCCCCGCCGGACCAGGTCATCCAATGGTCGGCGAACTGGCAGGACGTGATTATCGTTTACCAGTGAACCGATCACGCCGGTCGGGTGCGAGCGCCCGCCGAACCAGGCCGCCTAGAGCAGCGGATCCGGCTCGACGCCAAGCAGCCGCAGGGCCTTCTCGAGCGTCACCTCGCCCTCGTCGTCGACATCGGCATTACACAGATAGCCGCCTTTATCGCGATGGCTCTGCGCCAGGCCGAGATACGGATTCGTTTGATGCTCGTCCTTGACCGCATCGAACTGCTGCTCGAGCTGGATGCAGCGATCTGACGTGACGAGGGTAATTGATGACGGCAGCGCGGACGGATCGGCCATCTGCGGCATGGCCGCATGAGTCGCACCCGCCGACGCCAGCATTGCCGCCCCGAGCAGCGCCGCAACCATTCCATGTAATCGATTTAAGCGTGTCATGGATCGCTCCCCGTTTGTCTGTTTCTTTGAACATTATCGTCCTCGCGGTGGCGAATTTCCACCGCCATCCGCAGCCCAAGAATGCCCTCAAGTCGCGTGCGATCTCGCCCAGGCGCCCGGCTTCGACGGTCAGCGTGTACTCGCAGAGCCAGTCGGAATCGCCGGTCCGGTCGCGACTTACGGAATCGTGTAAGTCAGCCCCTTGATGCTCATGATGCCTGCGCCTTCCGCATGGCGAACACCGTCCTGTTGCTCGACGAAGCTCTGGCGCTCGCTGCGGACCATCACGGTGCCGCTCCCGGTCACGCCCTCGAATATACCGGTACCGCCGGTGAGTGTAATCGTGCCGTCGCAGCCGATACGGAACACGCCCGTGCAACTGATGTCGGCATAGACGCGATCGCCGTCGACATTTTCGATCAGGCAATGTCCCTCTGCCGATTGCGCCGCCGTCGACGTCTCGATATGGACCATAACCGGGCAACTGGCGCTACCCGAAGGCACCAGCCCATGTTCGGTGTCGACATAGAGCGGTCCCACGAGGGCGCCGACGAAGATCATGCGATCGACGCCAATTTCGTACGTATGCCCCTTCCCGCTCCAGGCGAGGAATGCGTCAATCGTTTCGCCATCGGCAGCATGCGCAGGGCCGACCGTTGTGAGCACGGCCGAGCTTCCGAATGCCAGACCGGCCAGCAGCAATGTGGTGAATAAGCGTTTCATGTTTCTGACTCCGTGTTGCCTGGCCGTATCAATCCAGCTTGATGATGATGATGTCGCCACCGAGCGAGAGCATCAGACCGGCGCGTTCCGCCTGGAGATGCATGTAAACCCCGGCACTGTTCTGCAGCCAGAGCTCGCCGGTGCTGGTATCGCCGACGACGGCGCCATAGCGGGCCTGTCCATAGGCACCCTCGAACTGCGACGGATCGGTCATGTTGTAGACCTCGCCCGTTGCCTCAATGCTGGAAGCACCCATGCCGCCAACACCAAGTCCGCCGATCGAGAAATCGTAACTGTTGCCGTTGAAATGCAGCGTGCCCCCGCCGAGATTGGCGCTGCCGATGAAGGCGATCTGCACCTGACTGATTTCCACCGTCCCGGCCTTCACCAGGTCATCGGCGGCAAGCGGTGTCGCGGCCAGCAGCGCAACAAAAACAAATGCGGCCGCACGGATACGGCGCGCCGCCTTGTCACTTCGAGTTAACCTCATCGTCGTGTACTCCTTTCGATCGGCGCGCCTTCATGCAACGCCGGATTGCCTACAGTCGAAAACTGGCGCCAAAGATTGGTCCGGTCAGCGTCAGGTTTTCCATGATGCTGCTATCCTTGAAATCGATCTCGAGGTGACGATAACCAAGCTGAAAGGCGAGCCAATCGTTCGCCTGCCAGCCGACCGTCCCCATCGCCTGCCAGGTCAGTTTGGAATCGACGCCGCCGCCGATATCGCCGATCGCATTGAGGAAGAACCCGGAGCCGAGATTCAATCGTGCCCGCGCACCGACAATGGGATCGATTAACGTGTCGGACGTACTGGCGGATGCTGGCACCGCCCCCTTGAAATCGAGATCGATCTCGAGCGAAACGACCTGCACGCCGGCCATCAGATCGACGATGAATGGGTCCTCCTCGATCACCCGATAGCCGAGATTGGCCGAGCCCAGAATGCCGGACACTTCCGTCTCGCCTTTGTCGAACACGACGCCGTCAAACCCTTGCGAACCCGAGAGATCGACATAGCTGAGATCAAGCAATAGGAAGACACGATTCTTCCGCACTTCGAGGGCCGCCTCGGCAGCGACATCGAGCACGTCGAGAAGATCGGTTTGGGTTTCCATCGGCGGAAGCGCCCCAACCGATCGTGACGATGTTTCCACGCTCGGTAGCCAGACATAAGGCGTCAACTGCACGAACCAGTCGGAATCGGACACCGGCTCCTCGGCTTGAGCGACGTTTGTCGTTCCCAAAAGCAGGATCGCGAGCGCAACCGCAGCGGATGTGACGCTGTGCAAGCCCGCCAATCGGCTTGATTTCACTTTCATGGTTCCCCGGACCAATTGGTTACGCGGTCCGCCGCGATTCTGGTTCATTTGTTCACAGGCCCGACATCACGCAACTCAGCATCGGTCAGCCTGCCCTTTGGCAGCACGAGATGGTCATCCAGCCTGGTCCCCACTCGGTCGCAGAACCGTCCGAAACCCAACATGCGAGGTGCCGACATCGAGTGCCGCAGGTTGGCGTGCGGCGGGCCGATACCGGAAGCAGAAATCGTCCGAACAAAGGAAGGACCCGCCCTTTATGACGCCCATGCCCGGCTGCGGGCCACGCATGTCGACATAATCGTCCTTCACGATCTCCCAGACATTTCCCGCCATATCATAGAGCCCGTACTTATTGGCGCTGAAGCAGCCGATCGGAGCGGCTCCTGCATATCCATCGATCGCCTGGTTGATGACCGGGAAAACACCCTGCCACGCATTCGCCTGCCACTCGCCTTGCGGCACTTCCTCGTTGCCCCAGACATAGTCAGCAGCGTCGATACCGCCGCGTGCGGCGAACTCCCATTCGGCCTCGGTCGGAAGATCGCGACCGAGCCAGCGCGCATATGCCAGAGCATCGTCGCGCGTGATATGCACGACCGGATGCATTTCCCTATTCTCGATTGTGCTCCCGGGCCCTTCCGGATTGCGCCAATTGGCCCCGGGCATATACCGCCACCATTGGCCGATATCCGACATATTCGTAACGCTGTCCGGCGCCACAAACACGATTGCGCCGGGCTTAAGAAATTCAGGATCGACACCCGGATAGGCGGACGGATCGACCGGCCGCTCTGCATCGGTGACATAACCGGTCGCTTCCACAAATGCGGCAAACTGGGCATTCGTCACTTCATGGCGATCGATGTGAAACGGCGCGACGTCAACGCTGCGAACCGGCCCTTCTTCCGGGCCTCCGAATTCCGAGCCCATTGTGAAACGCCCGCCCGGAATAAACACCATGTCATTCCTGCTGCCCGATACCGACGTCGCATCCGGCTCTGCTGGCGGGAGGCAGGCCGATGGGCCGGCGTCGGCCTGCGAAATGAATGGCCAAACGAAATATCCAGCACCCATGCCGGCAGCACCAAGGAAAACACCCGCTGCAACAGCGTACAATCCGGTGCGTCGACGAAGCCTCATCGGTCTGTCTGCCATCTTCGCATATGCGCCTACGTGCCCCGAAGCATCTTATTGCTTGTACTGAACATGCAGGCTTTCGATCGACCCGTTGAATGTGAACGGCGCACGATCGTTGTACGCAAGGGAAACCGGCGAATAGCTATCTGTGCCCACGTCGAATGTATCGTTCGCCGTAAAGGCGAGCGATGCCGAGCGTGGAACCTGACCCGATGCAACCTCTTCTCCGTTGACACGAATCACGACGTCGACTGCCGCGCCCCTGCCCTTGCCAACCGTCGACTCGACTTCGATCGTGACCGGCCCTGTCGGCAACGGTGCGGTCGAGCTAATCTGCGTTCGCTCGATCTCGAACAGATTGTACTCGTAGACGATCGCACCGTTCTCGATCCAAACGGAAAGGCCGCCGGAGAAACCGCCGACCGCATACAGCACGCCGGCGGAATCCGCGGCCAGATCGGCCTTGATCGTCACCAGATTGCTACGCGCGCCCACCTTCGGACCCGCAAATTCGGGAACACCGGTCACGTCTTGGGTGTAGAAAAACTCGGTCGCCGGGTTCTGCGGTGCATATTGGGGATTGAGAATCGACCATAGACCGCCGCCCACCGGATTGACCCTGTTTGCAATCGCTGCCGCTTCGAATGCCGCGACGAGTTCCGCGGTTTGCTCCGGATTCTCCGCGGCTATATCGTTGGCCTGCGAAAAGTCGGTCGCGAGATCGTATAGCTCCCACTGATCGTTCTGCGGGTTCCATTTCACGATGTCCGGACTGACTCCCGGTAGCCAAGGTATCCGTGGCCCGAATACCGAGGCAATCCAGCCGTCCTGATACATGGCGCGGCTGCCCATCACTTCGAAATACTGGCCGCCCTTCCGCCCCGGCTCGATTGCCGATTCGAACGTATATGCCATCGAAATGCCATCCAGCGGTTCCTGCGAAACGCCGTCGACCAGCTTCGGCTCCTCAATGCCGAGAATGTCGTAGATCGTCGGCGCAATATCATTGACGTGGTGGAACTGCGGGCGCGGCGTCGCATCGTGTGCAATCTGCGCCGGCCACGAGATCACCATCGGCGTGCGCGTGCCACCGAAATGCGCCGCAACAAGCTTCGTCGACCGAAACGGCGTGCTGCCGGCCCAGGCCCAGCCCGCATGGTACATGTTGTCGGTCAACGGCGAGCCCAGCACGTCGAGTCCGCCCAGTTTATCGAGCGCCTCGATATGCTCCGAAATCTTGGTGGCGATGCTGTTCTGCGCAAGCAGCTCGCTGATCGTGCCGTTCTGTCCTTCGGCGCTCGAACCGTTATCCGAGAAGATGTAGAAAACCAGCGTATTGCCGCGAACGCCGAGACTGTCGAGTTCGTCGATGATCCTTCCCGCCTGCGTATCGGTATGCTCGACATACCCCGCAAAGACCTCCATCAGGCGAAGCTGAAACGCCCTCTCGTCATCGGGAATATCTGCCCACGCCGTCAACGATTCCGGGCGAGGTGTGAGTTCTGTGCCTTCAGGGATCCAACCCATTTCAAGCTGACGCGCGAAAATGCGTTCACGCATTGCGTCCCATCCGTCATCGAACTTGCCGGCGTACCGATCCGCCCATTCCTTGAAAATATGATGCGGTCCGTGAGCGCCGCCGGGCGCCCAGTAGAGGAAGAACGGACGGTCGGGCGCCAGAGCTCTTTGCTCGCGCATCCAGCGAACGGCCTGGTCGGTCATATCCTCCGTGAAATGATAACCCTCGCGCACCGGCGGATGGATGCGCGTCGTATTTTCAACGATTGCCGGTTCCCATTGCGACGACTCGCCGGCAAGAAACCCGTAAAAATAGTCGAACCCGACCAACCGGCCTGCCGGCCAGCGATCGAACGGCCCGGCCGCCGTTGTTTCCTCCGCCGGCGTGTTGTGCCATTTGCCGAATGCAGCGGTCGAATAGCCATAGTAACCGAGCACTTTGGCGACCGATGCCGAAGTGGCCGGCCACATTCCGGTATAGCCATCCCAATCGTTCGCCAGTTCGGCGATCTGGCCGAAACCCACCCGGTGATGATTATGGCCGGTCAACAGCGCCGCTCTGGTCGGCGAACACATCGCGGCATTGTGGAATGCGTTGTACGCAATGCCGTCGCCGGCAAGACGTGTCAAAGTCGGCGTTTCAACGTCGCCGCCGAACGTCGAGGGGATGGCGTAGCCGATATCGTCGAGCATGATAATGACGATGTTGGGCGCATTCGCCGGTAAATGCTGCACCGCCGGCTGCGGCGAATAAGTCGATTCCTGCATCGTCGGACCCGCGACGCTGCCCGACGGCGCCGGCGCGAAAGGAAGTGAATCCTGCGCGAACGCCGGCGCGGCCATCCCCATCAGCAGCGGAATTACAAGCCCTGTCCGCATCGGCCATGCCGATCCCGACCGGCGATTCAAGAATTGGAACATCGACTCACTTCCCCTTGCGCTTCATGGCATTCAGGCGTCAGCACGCACTGAGTATCACAGTGCCATCCCGGCAAACACCGGGACAACCAACAACATTCCATGCCCTGAACAATCGATACACCGCTTTGGCCAAAGGCGGTGGTCTAGAAACTATTCGTCCGCAGCAAACCCCGGCGGGTTCTTGTGCCAGGGATAGCCGGCCGATCCGAGCGCATAGCCGTATTCGAACAGTGCGCCCATGTAGACCGGATCGAAATCGCCGCCACCGGGCGTATCGAATTCCGGGCCAATGAACGCGAGATTGTAGTCGACCCCGTCGCGCCCGGTTTCGAGATACATGCGATAGAGATCGCCGATGCCCTGCGACTGGATCAGCGTCGCAATCGCACGGCCGGCAATGCTCATCGTCTGGCGCTCGGTCGATGCCCAGTCGGGATCGAGACGGGCATTGCGAATGATGTAGGCCGTGCGTTCGCGACTGATGCCGTATTCTTCCGACAGGGCCGCCACATTGAGCTGCGGCGGATAGATGAAGGCCTGCGACACCGCGCCGCCGTCGACATGCATTTCCTGGTACGACCGCCCGCCCGCCACGACATCGATCATGACCGGCGGGAAGGCGCCCGGTATCGCAGCCGAGGCCACGAGGATCTTCCGGATCAGATTGAGGGCATCCGGCGAACCGCTCGAGGCGATCGCGCCGAGGTCCCAGATCACTGGCCGACGCGAATCGAGATCGGTCGAAGCGATGAGCAGAATCCGCCCCTTGCCATAAGCCTCCGCAATGGCGTGCATCAGTTCTTCGGTGAAATGCTTTGCGACCGTCGCCTGCAGCGGAGTCGTGTCGGACAAGGCATCGTCGAACAGGGCCGCAAGGATGCCCCGTTCCTCGTAGATGTCGGCGGCGGAGATTCCGGTGTAGACCGCGCGCAATTCATCGTCGTAATCGGGGCCCAGGAACGCGAAGGGAGCCGTCAGCGCGCCGGTGCTGACACCGGTCACCAGCTTGAATTCCGGCCTGGTACCATGCGCGGTCCAGCCGACCAGCAGCCCAGCCCCGAACGCCCCGTCGTCGCCGCCGCCCGAAACCGCGAGAAACGAGACCGGCGGCAGATTGCCGTCTGCATCGACGACCGCGCCTGCCGCCTCTTCCGCCTGGACCGCGGCGTAAGCGACATCGGTCATATGCTGCATGCTCGCCGGGTCGCTCGGCCAAAAGCGGGCATTGCGAATGCCGGGAATCTCGGCGCGCGTCGTCAGATCCTGCGGCACGGCAACGAGACGCTCGGGCGCCGAGCATGCCTGCAGAACCGAGATCGATAGGACGGCAACCGCCGCCAGCCAAAATGACCGTTTCATACTCACGCCTCGGATGATAAACCTACATCAAATAGTAGGCACAATAACCAAGCCCCGGAAAGGACGATTCTAGAATCGTACAATAGTTGGATGCGGCCGAGCAGGCCGGACTCGGAAAACGATCGGCCCGGGAGGGGCAATCAACAATGATGCGAACTTGGCTTCTGGGCTGCACCGCAGCCTTGGCGATGGCGGGGGCGATACTTGCACCCGCACAGGCTGCGACCTGCAATGGAATCGATTTCGCGGATACCGCTAAGGTCGGCAGCACCGATCTGGTTCTGAACGGTCTCGGCATGCGCAAGGCGACGATGTTCAAGGTGGATGTCTATGTCGCCGGACTCTATCTGCCACAGAAATCGACGGACGCTGCGGCAATCGTCGCGGCCAATCAAGCCTGGCGGCTCGAGCTGCATTTCGTACACGACGCCGACGCCTCCGATATCCGCAAGGCGTTCAATGATGGGTTCGAGACGGTCGCCGGCGACAATCTGGACGCCCTCCAGGCACGGATCGATGCGCTGAACGCGCAGATGATCGACCTCAAAGTCGGCGACGTGCTCATCTACGACTACGACCCGGCCACCGGCAGTGTCGTCATGCTGAACGGAAAGACCGGCCCGGCAATCGAGGGCGCCGACTTCGCCGCCGCCCTGCTGGAAATGGATATCGGCTCGAAGCCGCCGAACGAGGAGCTAAAGACCGGCCTGCTCGGCGGCAGCTGCGGTTAAGAACACGGTCGAATCGAAAAATTTGAAGTGGGCAACGCGTAGCCTCGGGGGAACATCGTTCAATGACCCATTCATCCGACAGCTTCGACTACCGCAGCGATGGCGACGGGGTTCCACCCCTCTCGTCGCGGCTCGGCACGAAACTCTTGGCAGCCGCGCTTCTCGTTCTAGCCGCCGGTTGTGCGTCACCGGAACGATTGGCACCCGTGCCGACAGAAAATGTAGTCAACGCGATGCCGCTCGGCATTCCCAATGCCCGCTTCTATCCCGGCAAACAGCACGACGAATTGCTCGCGGAATTCCAGCGTGCCGTCGAGCGTCAGCGCGTGACACTCGGCCTCGGCCCCGACGCCACGTTGCCGCCGGCAGAGCTCCTCGCCATTTCCGGCGGCGGCGATAATGGCGCCTTTGGCTCCGGCGTTCTGGTCGGTTGGACCGAAGCCGGCAATCGCCCGGAGTTTGAACTCGTGACCGGCGTCAGCACCGGCGCGATCCTGTCGCCTTTCGCCTTTCTAGGTCCCGACTACGATGCGCAGCTCCGCGACGTCTATACGACGGTCAATGCCGACGATCTTTATATCGAGCGCGGTTTCATCGACGCCATCTACAACGACGCGCTTTCCGATACGACACCGCTCTGGAAGCTGATCTCGAAATATGTCGATGAAAAGATGATGACGGCCCTCGCGGCCGAGTATGAGAAAGGCCGCCTGCTTTTTGTTGCATCGACGAATCTGGACGCGCAGCGGCCGACAATCTGGAACGTCGGTGCCATTGCGGCCAGCGGTCATCCCGACGCGATCGATCTTGTGCGCAAGGTCCTGCGCGCTTCTTCGGCGGTGCCGGGTGTGTTCCAGCCGGTCCTGATCGACGTCGAAGTCGACGGAACCAAATATCAGGAACTCCATGTCGATGGCGGCGCCATCGCGCAGATTTTTCTCTACCCGCCCAATCTCGATCCCAATGAGATCGCCCATGAGAAGCGCACGGTCTATCTGATCCTGAATGCGCGCGAGGATGCGACCTGGACCGATGTCGATGTACGGACATTGAGCATCGCCGGACAGGCGATTTCGACGATGATCCACTACAGCGGCATCAACGACGTGATGCGGATCTACTATATGTCGAAAGACGAAGGCATCGACTTCAACCTCGCTTATATCGGGCAGGACTTCACGACGGTTGAAGACGGCGATTTCGATCAGGCGTACATGAAATCGCTGTACGAATACAGCTATCAGCAGGCGCTCAACGGCTATCCGTGGAAGAAAGTGCCGCCGGTTCTCTCCGGCACGGGAACGGCCGAGGGCGACTAGGAACAGCGAATTGTCACCGTCGGCTTCGCGGGACAATTGCGTTGCGCCCCCGCCATGCTGTGGCTGATGAGTTTACCGACGGCAGCCGAAACGATATACGGCTGGTCTGGCGTTCATCCTGAAACGTTCAGCACCATGCCGTCCCAGCCGGGTTCGATGCCGGGCGGACAGCGTCGCCGCACCTCGTCATAGTCCATCATGTGATTCATGTGCGTGAGGACCGCGCGCTTCGGTTTGGCACGCGCGATCCATTCCAACGTGCGATCGAAATGGGTATGGGTCGGGTGCGGTTCCCAGCGCAGCGCATCGACGACCCAGAGGTCGAGCCCTTCCATCGCCGGCCATGATTCATCGGGAATATTCACGACGTCGGTCGAATAGGCCATGCGCCCGACACGGTAGCCGGTCGACCAGGTGCCGTGGCCGTGATCCTGCGGGAACGGCGTGACGTCGAGCGCGCCAATCCGGAATGGCCCGTCGATCTCGACCGCCCGCGCATAGGGTTTGTAGAGAACACCGGAGCCTTCGGTACCTTGCCGGAAGGCAAACGAAAACCGCTCGGCAATGGTCGCGAGAGTCTCCCGCGTCCCATAGCAGGGCAACGGCAACATGCCCTTGTCGCGGCGGAGAAATCGAAGATCGTCGATGCCGTGGCAGTGATCGGCGTGATCGTGCGTGTAGAGCACCGCGTCGAGATGCCCGATATCCGCATCGAGCAGTTGCATGCGCAGATCGGGCGAGGTGTCGACGAGAATCGTCTGCTCCGCTCCCTCGATCAGGATCGAGACACGGCGACGCCGGTTCTTCGGGTTCGCAGGATCGCACTGGCCCCACTCATTGCCGACCGTCGGCACGCCACCGGATCCGCCACAGCCGAGGATCGTGACGCGCATCAGGCGGACGGCCGGCGGGCCTTGTCGAACAGGCGGAAGAAATTATCGCTGGTGACAGCGTCCAGCCGCTCGCGCGACGTGCCACGCAGCTGCGCCAGAAAATCCGCGGTATGCACGACGAACGCCGGCTCGTTCTTTTTGCCGCGTTTTGGAACCGGCGCAAGATACGGCGCGTCGGTTTCGACCAGCAGATTCTCGTCCGGCAGCTCCTTCGCGATTTCCTGCAGATCGGTCGATTTCGGAAAGGTCACGATGCCCGAAAGCGAAATCGAGAATCCGAGATCGATCGCCGGGCCCGAAAGACGCCGCGTCGTCGAGAAACAATGGATGAGACCACGCACCCCGCCCTTCGCGGCGCCCTCGGCCAGGACTTCGACCGTGTCGGCGTCGGCGTTGCGGCTGTGCACGACCAGCGGCAGGCCGCTCTGTCGCGCTGCCTCGACATGGGTCCGGAAGACGGCGCGCTGCACGTCGCGCGGGCTGCGGTCATAGTGATAGTCGAGCCCGCATTCGCCGATCGCGATCACCTTGGGATGACGCGACAGAGCGACGAGTTGTTCGACACTGGTATCGGGTTCCTCGGCGGCGTGATGCGGATGAACGCCAACCGAGCACCATATATCGTCATGGGCTTCGGCTATGGCCTGAACCTGTGGGAACTCGGCGATCGTCGTGCCGATTGTCAGCATGGTGCCGACCCCGGCCGCGCGGGCGCGCGCGAGCACGTCCGGGAGGATGCCCTCGCGTGCCATGTAGTCGAGGTGGCAGTGGCTGTCGACGATCATGGCCCTACTCGGCCGCCGCCTCGGTTTCGACGAAGCGCGGAAACACGCCCTCCGGTTTCGGGAGCTGCATTCCGGCGTCGACCGGCGCCTCGAGACGCGCGAAGTCGCGGGCGTTCTCCGGCACCATGACCTGGTCCAGCAGCTTTGTGGCCGATTGCGGCACGAAGGGCTGCACGAGCAGCGCCAGGCGGCGGATCACATTGACCAGCACGCCGAGCACGATCGCCATCCGCGCCTCGTCGGTCTTCTTGAGAGCCCAGGGCGCCTGCTCGTCCACATATCGGTTGGCATCCCCCACCACCTGCCAGATCGCATCGAGCGCCTTGTGGAACATCTGCGTCTGCATGTGGCCGCGCACGGATCCGAGCAACGCTGCGCCGGCGGCGTCCACCAATTTCCGGTCGGCCGCCGTCAGAGCATCGGCCGGCAGCGCCGGCACCACACCGCCGAGATAACGCTGCAACATCGAGAGTACGCGCTGCGCCAGATTGCCGAGATCGTTGGCGAGATCGCCGTTCATGCGCGCGACCATCGCCTGATGCGAGAAGTCGCCGTCATTGCCGAACGGCATCTCGCGCAGCAGGAAATAGCGCAGCGGATCGAGGCCATAGCGCGCGATGAGCTGATGCGGGTCGAGCGCGTTGTTCAGCGACTTCGACATCTTCTGGCCTTCGATCGTCCACCAGCCATGCGCAAAGACGCGACGCGGCGGCTCGAGCGCGGCACCCATCAGGAAGGCCGGCCAGTAGATCGCATGAAAACGCAGGATGTCCTTGCCGACCATGTGCAGATCGGCTGGCCAGAATTTTTTGTACAGCGCGCTGTCGGTATCGGGATAGCCGACGGCGGTGATGTAGTTGGTCAGCGCGTCGATCCAGACATACATCACATGGTCGGTGTCGTCGGGAACCTCGATCCCCCATTTGAAGGTGGTGCGCGAAATCGAGAGATCGCGGAGGCCCGATTTCACAAAGCTGATGACCTCGTTGCGCCGGCTGTCGGGCGCTATGAAGTCAGGATTCTTTTCGTAGAAGGCGAGCAGCTTGTCCTGCCAGGCGGAGAGCCGGAAGAAATAGCTCGGCTCCTCGACCCATTCGACTTCGGCGCCGGAGGATGCAATGCGCCTGCCGTCGGGCGTCACCGTCAACTCGTCCTCGCCATAGAAGGCTTCGTCGCGCACCGCGTACCAGCCGGCATATTTGCCGAGATAGATTTCGCCGCGCTCGACCAGCGTCTTCCAGAGATGCTGACAGGACTTCACATGCCGCTCTTCGGTCGTGCGAATGAAATCGTCGTTCGAGCAGTTCAGCGCCTTGGCGAGATCGCGAAAATTCTGCGAGACCTTGTCGACGAACGGCAGATGCGCGACGCCGGCGGCGTTCGCCGCCTTGTCGACCTTCTGGCCATGCTCGTCGGTGCCGGTCAGAAACCGCACGTCGTAGCCGTCCAGCCGCATAAACCGCGCCAGCACATCGCAGGCAAGCGTCGTGTAGGCGTGCCCGATATGGGGAACGTCGTTCACGTAGTAGATTGGCGTCGTGACGTAATAGCGCTTCTGGTCGCTCATGCGATCGCTTTCCGGTTTCGTTGCCGCCGCGTCCCGAAGCGACACCGGCCTCCGCCGCCAGATGGGCCGCGCTATCGGGCGGCAGAACGGCCCGAGGACGATGGCGAGGGCGGCGGCATCGGGATCCCGCTCATATCGAGAAACGCGCCGATCCAGACCTGCTTGCGGTCGAGATCGGCTCCGGCGGCTGCGGCAAACAGGCGGCCGAGTTTGTCCCATAAGGAAAGCCACCGATCAAGGCCGCCGCCCGCGCGGAGCCTTTGCATCAGCGCGGCCTCGCCGGCGACGATTTCGGGTTCGCCCCGCCCGGTTTGCGCGAACCGGATGAACCGTGCGACCCACCAGAGCACGAGTTCGGCGGCGGCCCGAAACGCATTCTCGTTTCCGGCGCCGGCGAGCCTGTCGGCAAGCTCATGCAACCGCGCGGTGTCGAGCGCCGGCAGACCGAGCAGAAACTCCATCACTTCCCGCTGCTGATCGAGCCCGCCCGACGCCGCCAGCTCGAGCGCGCGACCGAGACTCCCTTCGGCGAGCATCGGCAGTAGCGCGCGGTCTTCGTCCGGCAGGTCCGGTGCGGAGGCAGCAATGGCGGCATCGATCGTCGCCGCATCGAGCGGTGGCAGTCGCAGCCGGCGGCAGCGCGAGCGGATGGTCGGCAGCAATCGGCCGGGCGCATGGCTCACCAGCAGCAAAAGCGATTGCCGCGGCGGCTCCTCGAGTATCTTGAGCAGCGCGTTCGCGGCGTTACGGTTCATCTCGTCGGCGGTGTCGACGATGACCACGCGCCAATCGCCTTCGGCCGGCGTCAGATGCAGGAACCGTGCCGCCTCGCGCACGTCGTCGACGACGATCTCGCTGCGTAGCTTCTTGCGCTTCGGGTCGATGCCCCGCTCGATCACCAGCATATCGCTGTGCCCGCCGCTGGCGACGCGCCGGAAGATCGGATGATTCTCGTCAAGTGCGAGACCGGATACGATCGGCGCGCCCCCGGCATCGCACCCATTTGCCAGGACAAAGCGCGCGAAGCGAAAGGCCAGCGTCGCCTTGCCGACACCGCGCGGTCCGGTGATCAGCCAGGCATGCGGCAGACGCCCGCTGTCCCATGCCGCACGCAGCAAGGTTTCGGCCTCGTCCTGGCCGAGCAGGTTTGGATTGAGGCGCGGCGCGAGCGGTTCGCCTTCGACCAGCAGCGGTGCGATGGCGCCGCTCATCGCGCCTCGGCAAGCAGCCGTTGTTCGACCGCTGTCGTTACGTCGCGATGCACCGCGTCAACTTCCGCGGTGGCATCGATCAGCACGCAACGCGCTGGATCGCGCGCCGCGATCTCGTGAAAGCCATGGCGCAGCCGTTCATGAAACGCGACACCCATCGTCTCGTAACGATCCTCGCCGCCGCGCCGCGCGGCTGCGCGCGCGAGGCCGGTCTCCACCGGCAGATCCAGCATTAATGTCAGATCGGGTCGTAACCCGCCGAGCACCGACGTCTCGAGTGCAGCGATGAAGGCACGGTCGACGCCCAGACCGTAACCCTGATAGGCAATGGTGGAATCGACGAAACGATCGGAGACGACCCATCGCCCGGCCGCCAGCGCCGGCTCGATGGTGCGCAATACATGATCGTGTCGAGCGGCAAAATGCAGCAATGTTTCTGTCAGCGGATTCCAGCGGCCGGCATCGCCGGTGACGAGAAGCTGGCGGATTGCCTCGGCGCCGGGCGATCCGCCCGGTTCACGCGTCAGCAGCACATCGACATTCCGCGCCGTCAGCCAGGTTACAAGCCGTTGCGCCTGGGTGGATTTTCCCGCGCCCTCGCCGCCTTCGAACGTGATGAAACGGCCCCGCGCCACGCCGCCCTGCTACGCGCCAACCGCGTCGGTCTCGTCGCCGAACAGCAGCGCCCGGATCGCCGCCATGACGCGGCCCATCATGCCGAGCTCGGCCACATCGGCACCCGCAAGCAGAGGTCGCTCCAGCGGCGCCATGCCCGGCATCGTGACGATCAGCGTACCGATCGGCTGGCCGGCCACGATCGGCGCCGGCACCGCATTGGCCAGCACCGCATGCGCTTCCAGCGTCTCGCGCTTGCCGCGCGGCAGCGTCACGACGAGATCTTCGCCGAGAACCATCGGAACGGTCTCGACCTCCCCGAGCCAGACCGGCGCGTTCTCGAGCACATCGCCTGCGGCCGCGAGCCTATAGTTGTCGAATTCGCGATAAGCCCATTCGATCAATTTTGCCGCTTCGTCGGCACGCACCTGCATGCTTTCCATACCGTGCGCGACGACTACGACCCGCCGCCCGTTGCGCAGGGCCGATGCCGCAAGACCATAGCCGGAGATCGTGAGATGGCCGGTCTTCAGCCCGTCGACGCCCATATTGCGGTAGAGCAGCGGATTGCGATTGCCCTGCTCGATATCGTTATGAACGAAGGTAAGCTCGGCGAAGTAGTGATAGTACTCGGGGAAATCGCGGATCAGCCGCGCCGACAAGGTCGCGATGTCGCGCACCGTCATCTGATGTTCGGGATGCTCGAGCCCGTGCGAATTCACGAAATGGCTGTTGCTGAGACCGATCTCCGCCGCTTTCTTGTTCATCTGCTCGACGAACGCCGCTTCGCTGCCCGCGAGCCCTTCCGCGACGACGAAGCACGCGTCGTTGCCCGACTGGACCACGATGCCGCGGATCAGATCCTCGACTTTCAGCCGCTCGCCGATGCCGACGAACATGGTCGAGCCTTCGTCGAGCGCCCAGGCGGCCTCTGAGACGGGGAATGAATCGTCGAGCGAAAGCTGGCCCCTCTTCAGGGCATCGAACAGCATATAGAGCGTCATCAGCTTGCTCATCGACGCAGGGTGGACGAGCAAATCCGGATTCTTTTCGTACAGCACCGCGCCGGTATCGAAATCGACGACGATCGCCTCCGCCGCCGCGACGTCGATCGTCGATTGGGCGGCAACCGGCCCGGCTCCGACGAGGAGCGCGATGAGCAGCGAAGCGGCCAGAAGGCCGCGCCGCAGGAAGCAATGGCGATGCAGAAGCGGATGACGGTCGGTCATGGCAATCCTTCTCGAAACCCATCAATGTAGCGCGGCATCTGGCCCGATCTCCGCGGCGAATCCGGGGCGATTTCGCGTAACGGCATATTTTATCGGTTGCCAGCCGAATATGGCGAAAATCGTGACGGCGGCCGTAACGGCCCGATTCCGGCGGCCGTTCCGATCAGTCGACGACGATACGCGCCTCGTCATGCCCCTGGGCAATGACCCGGGCCAGCAACGCATCGGCCTGCTCGACCGACGCGATCGGACCCATGCGCACGCGGTAAAATTGCTGCTCGCCGACCCGCACCGGGAAGAGGCTCGTGGTCGAGAGGCCGGAGAGCTGCACCCGAAGTCGCTCGGCATTCTGCACGTCCACAAAGGCCCCGGCCTGGATGTAGATCGCGGTCGCCCGGACCGGTTGCTGGAACACCTGACCGGTCGGCTCGGGCAGCGGCGTGGCGGTGGCGGTCGTCGTCACGGCCGGCGTCGGCGATGCCGGCACGGGTGTCGTTGATGTGGAACCGGTGCTATCCGGCAACGGCTGCGCAACGACCGCGACCGAGGGGGCGGCCTCAGGCACCGGCTGCTGCACGTCGTCGGACCCGGGCGCACCCGACAAGCGGGCCGCCATCTGCCGGCTTTCATCTTCCAGCACCTGGACCCGAACCCGCGCCGTACCGGCATTTTCGAAACCGAGCAGCTGGGCCGCGCGGCGCGACACGTCGATGATCCGGCCATTGGCGAACGGACCGCGATCGTTGATCCGCAGCTCGATCGCCCGGCCATTTTCGAGATTGGTGATCCGTACCAATGTCGGCATCGGCAGCGTCTGATGCGCTGCCGTCAACGCGTTTTCGTCGTAGATTTCGCCGGTCGCGGTCTGCTTGCCGTCGAAGCCCGGCCCGTACCAGGACGCGATGCCGCTCTGGTCATAGCCGTAATCGACCTTCGGGTAATACCAGACGCCGCCGATCTGATAGGGCTGGCCGATCTTGTAAACGGTCGACCCACTGGTTCCGGGGTCATCCGAGACGACCTTGCTTTGGTCGACGACGAACGTGGTCTCGGCGCAGCCGGCCAGCGCCAGCGCGGCGAGCATGCAACAAATTGTCGCCAGACGCCCCATGATACCCGGCTATTTTTCCCCTGACCTACCAGATCTGGTAGGTTATCCCGCCTCGATCCCATCGGCAAGGTAACCCACTGCGCACCCGAAATAGGACGAATAGTTCCATTTCAGGATCGTCTTGAAGTTCGGATAGAGCAGGAACGACCGCGGCCCGTCGCCGGGATAGAGCAGCGAGGCCATCAGCGGCCGGTCCGGCAACGCCACGCCGCCGAGCTGGCGCACGCCAAGCGCCTGCCATTCCGGCAACGTCTTTTCGATATCGAGCGTGGCGAGATTGGGATCCATGCCGGCCGGCACCAGCACTTCGCGGCCCCAGGTCTGATCGGCACGCCAGCCGAAGCTGCTCAGATAACTGGCTATCGACGCAAACACGTCGGGCAGCGTTCCCCAGATATCGCGCCGTCCGTCGCCATCATAATCGACCGCATAGGCGCGGAAGCTCGACGGCATGAACTGGGTCTGTCCCATCGCACCGGCCCAGGAGCCGATCATGTTGTATGCGTCGATATGCCCTTCCTGCACGATCCGCAGCGCATGCAGGAGTTCTTCGCGGAAAAACTCAGCGCGCCGGCCTTCATAGGCAAGTGTCGCCAGCGAGCCGATGACCGAGTAGTTTCCGGTCACGCGACCGTAATCGGTTTCGATGCCCCAGAGCGCGACGATGAAGCGCGGCTGAACTCCGAACTGCGCGCCGATCGCATCCAGCGTGTCGCGATTGGCGGCGAGATTGGCCTGACCGCGCGCGATGCGATCGGTCGAAATCACTTTCGCCAGATACTCGTCGAGCGTGAGACGACTCTCCGGCTGCGTTCGGTCGAGCTCGATGACCTTTGCAATTGGTCCGAACACATTGAACAGCGACGCATCGAGCGTCGCCTGCGTGATGCCGTTGGCGAGCGCCTCTGCCTTGAATTCCGTGAGCCAGGCCTGGAAGGCCGCGACATCGGCCTGCACCAGCCGGGGCGCGAACGGCAGCAAGGCCGCGCTCGCCAGTGTCGTCAACGCCCGGCGGCGGCTCAATGCGCCAATCCTGCCGGCGCGGGAATGCGCGGGATCTGCGTCGTTCATAATGCGAATCGGGTTGCCATATTGGATTATCCCATGGCCCCGACGATGGGCGCTATGGCGCGCGCCGGGCGGCGCCGGCTAGTCGCTGACCGAATCGACGAGAAGGCCGCCGGCCGCGCCGGCCGCGGCACCGATCGCCGCGCCGGTTGCGATCCCGAGGCCGCCGGCGATCGCACCGATACCGGCACCGGTCGCGGCGCCAATGGCACCGCCGCTCACGATCCGCTCCTGCGTCAGGTTCATACCCGAACAGGCCGCAAGCCCGAGGCTCGAAGACCCGAGGCAGGTGGCCATGAAAAGTACGCGTGCTGTTTTGCGCATTCGTGATCCCTTCCGATCGATGCCAGCGTTGTGCGAATTGTCCGCCTTGTTATGCACAGGCGACCGCTACCGTCTGTTCGGTTCCCTCGCCCGCCCTGCCCATGCCGCGCAGCACCGGTTTCGAGGTGTGCGCCGCCATCGTAAGGCACCCCGGAGCGCGGTTTCCGTTGTCGCACTGAAGGGGGATAGGGTTCCTCTCCCCGCCGCCGCTCCTGGGTGACGCCAGCGCCATCGGCAGATATTCAAGTGTTACTTCCTGTTTGAAGTATAGCTTATTGAATTTGTTTGAAATATGGCGACCCATGATTTTTCCATGACGCGCCATGCACAAAAGTTATGCCCATGCGACGGATCGGGGCCAAAACGGCATCAACGGACCTCGTCGGCACCAGGCATGGCGCATAACAACACCAGCCGTGACGCGCCGAGATGCAGGCCGGCGCAGGGGTCCGGGGCCCCATAGCGTACGGAATAATCGGTTGGCTCGCGGGCGGCGCGGTCCCTAATATCCGCCTGTGTAACAACCCGCTGCCAGAATCGTGCCCGAAATCGGCCGAGGACCGGCAACGGGTTCTTTGTTGCAGCGATCCGTCGCCGTTGCGAACCGGACGATCCGGATATGTGGGCGAGGACGGGCCCCTGCGGTACCGCAACGGAATTTCGAAGACAGGTTTTCATGGCAGTGGACGCCATTCACAACAGCAAGCCCGACAAGGCGCGTAAACGGCGGGCGATTTCGCTCGCCCATACGACCTTCGCCTTGTCGCTCTGGACGCTGTTCGAGCTCATGCCGATGCGATGGGCCTCGGCCGTGGGCGGGTTCGTTGCGGCGAACATCGTCTACCACTTGCCCTTCACCCGGCATGTCCGGACCAACACGCAGATCATCTTTCCGGCCCTGACGAAGCCGGAACAGGACCGGCTGATCCGGCGCATGCTGTGGAATGTGGGGCGCACCTTCGCCGAGTATCCGCATCTCGGACAGCTGACCGACCCGCGCGAAGGCTGGGTCACGATCAAAGGCTGGGACATCTATGAGTTCGCGACCCGGGCCCGCCGCCCTGCGATCTTCATATCGGGCCACATGGCGAACTGGGAGGTGACGGCGGGTACCGGCGCACGGCGCGGTGCGCCGCTGACCGTTGTTTACGCCCCGCGCCGTGGTGCCACGCTCAACCGCCGCCTCAACCGATATCGAGCGGCGATGCAATGTAGGCTGACACCACGCGGCGAAGCGGCGCGCGTGCTGCTTAAGTCGCTGACGCAAGGGGAATGCGTCGGCATCATTTTCGACCAGCGCGACGATGACGGCATCGATGTACCCTTCTTCGGGATTCCGGCACCCACGACGCCCGCTCCCGCCCGGCTCGCCATCAAGTTCAATGCGCTGATCGTCCCGGTCGAATGCCGTCGGGTCGCCGGCACGCATTTCGAGATGGTTTTTCACGAGCCGATCCGGCCCGAGGATTACGTCGCGATGCCCGATCCGGTCCATGCCATGACCGAGCGCATGAACCAGCATCTGGAAGCGTGGATTCGCGATCATCCCGAGGACTGGCTTTGCCGCCGAAAACGCTGGGCGAAACGACGGGAGATCGCGGGCAGCACACCGACCGTTGTCGCCGATGGTCGGTAGCATCGCCCTTCGCTGCGACCGGCGCGCCGTCAACAGGAGACCTCGATGAAACTCGGCCTCAAGGGGCGTAAGGCACTCGTCACCGGCGGCAGCCGCGGCATCGGCCGCGCGATCGCCGAAGCGCTTGTCGCCGAAGGTTGTGCCGTTGCGATTTGTGCGCGCAACGCGGCGCAGATCGCCAGCGCCGCCCGCGATCTGGGTGCCGGCGGCGGGCGAGCGATCGGCCATGCGGTCGATGTCGCCGATTCCGACGCGCTGAAAAATTGGATCGCTGAGGCCAATGCGACGCTCGGCGGGATCGATATCCTGATCGCCAATGCGAGCGCGCTGGCGAGCGGTCACCAGCCTGACGCTTTTCGTCGCGCACTCGATGTCGATCTCCTGCATACCGTGACGGCCGTCGAAGCGGCGCGCCCGCATCTCGAGCAATCGGGCGCCGGCGCCATCGTTGCGATCGCCTCGATCTCCGGCGTCGAAGATTACGGCTACGAGGAAGTCGCATACGGGACGATGAAAGCGGCTCTGCTCTATTACATGAAAACGCTGGCCGATCATCTGGCACCGAAGGGTGTGCGCGCCAACGTCGTCAGTCCGGGAACCACCTATTTCGACGGCGGCGTCTGGCAACAGATCGAAAGGGAGCGGCCGGACGATTTTCGTCAGGCGCTCGGCATGAACCCGATGGGTCGCATGGCGCGGCCGGATGAGATTGCGAACGCCGCCGTGTTTCTGGTGAGCGACGCCGCGAGTTTTATCACCGGCACCAACCTCGTGGTCGATGGCGGGTTTACGCGGCGGATCCAGAACTGACTGCGTATCCGCGCCGTGCCGGTATCAGGCAGCAGTCAGCAGACCGAGACTGCGCGCGATGTCGGTGGTCGCGGCAATTCCCGTCAGATAGGCGCCATGCGCCGTCGACATGAAGTTCGTCGACGTCGCTTCGCCCGCGAAGAACAGGCGGTCATCGACGGGACGTGCCAGTTCGGCGCGCTGATGCGCCTGCCCCGGCTGGGCCGCGGAGTAAGATCCCTTGGTCCAGGGATCGCCGTTCCAGGCGGTGACGATCGTGCGCGTCAGATGGCGGCGAATGTCGCTGCCGAACGCCTTGACCAGCCGCTCGAGCGCGAGATCGACCGCAACCGCCTGCCCGGCGCGCTCGAGCCAGACCGCGTGCCGCCCGCCGGTATAGCCGACCGCATAGTTTTGGCCGAACGCATTGAGCGCGAAAGCCATCCCCTCGCGGCCAGGTTCGACAAAATCGACGAACACGCCGCCGCGCGGACAGTCCGGGCCGAAAATATCGCGATCGAACATCAGCCCGATCCGGTTATGTGTACCGAGCGGCAGCGCCGTGATCGCCGCTTCCTTCCAATCCGGCAAAGCCGGATCGAACCGGATGTCGCCGGCGCCGAGAATGCCGGTCGAGACGGTCACCAGCACGCGTTTGGCGGCCACCGTTCCTTTCGGTGTATCGAGTTCGATGGTCCGCCCGGTCCAGTCGATGCGGCGAACCGCACAATTCAGGGTTACCGGAATTCCCTCGGCATAGCGCGCGATCAGATTGCCGAAACCGTCCTTGATCGGCCAGTTTTCGCCGGTGTCCTGATAGTTTCGCGAATCCTCGACAGCGACCTGATCCGGATCCGCCGACGATCCCAGTGTGACGAAATGATCCTGAACCGGGGACCAACGATTCTCGCGCTCCGTGACTTCGGCAACGGACAGGCCGCCGCCGGCGCGCGCAGCCGCTGAAATCGCCGCCTCGCACCGATCCATGAACGCGTCGAGCGAAGCACGTTCTTCTTCGCTCGCCCAATGATCGTCGACGAAGAGCCCACGGGGATAGGTGCCGGTGCGATAGCTGAAACCGAAGCGATCCGCGATCGCGACGAACGGATTGAGACTCGCCGAATGCATCCAGTGACAGCCGAGATCGAAGGCGACGCCGGGTGCAATTTCTTCGGTATAGCCGCGACCACCGATGCGGTGCGACGCCTCGAGCAGAACATAGTCGAGCCCGAGTTCACCGGCCGTCCGGGCCGCAGCAAGGCCGGCCGCACCGGCCCCGACAATGACGAGATCGTGAGACATGGGTTTCCCTGCACAACGTTCGGACAAGAATCCCCGCTGCAACGGGCCGGGGTCAATCGGAATCGGGCGGCGGCTTACGTCTGGAATACCGGGCCCTCAGGTCCTCCGTATCGGCTTCGCCCCAGACCGAACGGGTCATCGCCGCATACCGCGGCAGCGCGCGCAAATTCGAGATGATCCCGGGCGGCACGGGCAGACCTGCAATCCGCGTCGCCAGCAGACCCGTTATCATCGCCTGATGCGGCTCGGAAAGATCATGGTGATGCGGCGGCCAGCCCATGATCCTGAATCGCTTGATACCGCGCATCAGTGTCGCCTGGACGATGAAAGCGCGTTCCGCATCGTCGAAAGGCATCGCCAAGGCAAGTTCGGCACATTGGCCGCAATGTTCGATCCAAGCCGCGAGCCGCCGATGGATCGTCCATTTGAGCCATCGATGATGCTGCGAGCCGATATGGTAGCGCTTGCGATAGCCGTGGCCGGGCTCCGATCGGACGCGAATCATCGCCCCATGCTCCAGAACCTGCAGCATCCAGAGCGTGTCCGCGGCATACCCGTTGAACTGGTTGGACTTCAGGGCAACGGCGCCTCCCGCGCGGGACCGGCGCACCAGTCCGCGGAAGGCGACCGCATCGAAATGCTCGGTCAGGAACTTCGACACGCGATCGAACAAGGTTCCGACGATCGGTTTCTGGCTCGCCCACCCCGTCAGCGCACCGAACGCCTCGATGTCCGTATAGGCTACCACCGCCTTCGGCCGCCGATCGAGTGTCGCACGCAATGTGGCGACGTAACCGGGTTCGATCAGATCGTCATGCGGAATGATGCAATAGTCGTCGGTTTCCACGCGCTCGATCAGTCCATTGATATTGTCGATCCACCCATGGCGCGCTGTCTTCACCACGATGTCGAACCGCGGATCGGTCGCGAAGGCGCGACATCGGGCGGCGGTGTCGTCGTCGGATAAATCGACCGACACGAGTATGCGCAGGTTATCGTGCGTTTGCGCGGCGATGTGGGTCAGCGTTTCGCCGACGAAGGCTGCGGCGCGAAAGGCTGGCACGCAGACTGTCACCGTGTCCCGATCTATTTTGCGAACCGCCATCGCCTAGACCGCTCCCTCAATCCGGTCGCAGGCTTCGACCGCGAACAGGGGCGCCATCGTGTATTTGCCGGTGTCGACGGAATGATAGCGGCCGTAGGACGAGACACCGATATCGTAGCGCCGATGGAGCTCGCTTGCAGGATCCTCGATACCGGCATCGCCCCAGGCTGCGATCACGCCGCCGCCGACCGTCGCGTTGCCCAGCTGCGTGCCATACGCCTTCAGCGACGGGACCAGCGTCGACAACGCCGCAAGGCTGGCTTCGGCGATGGCTGCGCGGGCCTCGGCATCGAGCCGCGCGATGAAATCCGGCGATACGAGCTCGGACGAACTGCCGATCATGCAGTCGGGATACCAGGACAGATAGAGCATGCCGTCGTCGTAGCGCACCGTATCGCCGTAAGAGCCGAGCACGAAGGTAACCGATGGAACGGGCGGCGTGTCGATTCGTGCCGGCAGCACGAGCCCGAGTTTCGTTCGGTAGAGCCAGGAACGACGGTAGGCGACGTCGGCGCTGCGGTCGATTTTGAGCCGCCCGGCCCACAGCGCGTTGACGACCTGCCCATAACGCGCGAAGAACCCCTCGCCCTCGCGTTCGCTTTCAACGCCGATGCGCCCGTCATCGCCGGGCTTGATGCCGGTAACGTGCGTGTCGCCGATGAACGCGATGCGCGGCTCCGCCGCGATCGCCGCGCGCAACCGTATCGCCAGGAGACGCGGGTTGGCGAAGCGTTCGCCCGTCCGGTAAGCCATCGGGACGAGCTCGGGATCGAACCGCGCGCTCCGCTCCCGCCCGGTCATGGGCACGACGAACGGCCGCTTGTCGATTCCGGGATAACGCAGACCGAGCCCTTCGCTCATCGCGTCATAACAAGCTTCGACCCGCGAAAAATGTGCGGCCACACGTTCGACGGACAGGAGGCTGGTTCGATGGACGGCGTAGTCGAACGGTTCGCTTTCCAGCATCACCGGCCCGTCGAGCCAGCGCGCCAGGTACGGCACAAAATGAAGCGCGCCGCGGAGCATGGTCTCGTGGGTCCGTCCGGTCGGATCGTTGGCGTAGACGAGGCCGAGATGGATCTTGCCTTCGTTCCAGAACGAGGCCTGGGTTACCGGCTCGCTGCCACGGTCATAGAGGTCCACGCGATGGCCACGCCGTGCGAGTTCCATCGCGATACAACTGCCCTGAATCCCGGCGCCGAGTACGCCGACATGAATCGGTAAATGTGACTGCAATGCCCCGCCTTGTCGGTCCGGCGCCTAGACGACGGCCGATTATCCGCCCTTCTCGTCGCCCGGACGGCTCTCTCCTGTCAAATCGGCGCAAGCGCCGGCGGGCCGAGGTTACTCGTCGAGGGCCGCGCGCACCGCACGCGCGAGCTGCACCGTCCGGAACGGTTTCGGCAGAATTCGTACCCGCGTCGGATCCGACCAGGAGGCCGTGAAGGCGCTCGCCGGATAGCCCGAGGCATAGAGCGTCTTGATGCCCGGGCGCATATGTCGCGCCTTTTCCGCAACCACAATGCCGGACATGCCGCCCGGCATTACGATATCGGTCAGCAGCAGATCGATGCTCGCGTCGCTCTCCAGCACCTTGACCGCGCTCGGCCCGTCGCTTGCTGTGTAAACCTTGTAACCGAGCCCATGGAGCTGCGATTCGATCACATCGCGAATGAGATTGTCGTCCTCGACCACGAGGATGGCCTCGTTGCCGCCTTCGACCGGCCTCAGTTCGACCGGCTTGCCTTCCGCAACAGATTCGATCTCGGCTGCCGGCAGATAGAGATGCACGGTCGTTCCCTTGTCGACTTCGGTATCGATCTTCACCTGGCCGCCAGACTGGCTGATGAAGCCGTAGACCGAACTGAGACCGAGGCCGCTGCCCTTGCCGACTTCCTTGGTGGTGAAGAACGGTTCGTAGGCGCGCTCGGCAACCTCGGGTTTCATGCCGACGCCGGTATCGATCACCGAGATCAGAACGTAGCGGCCGGGATCGATGCTCGGCTGCAACTTTGCATCATCCTCCGAAACTTCGACATTGCGGACCCGGAACGTCAGCGTACCGCCATGCGGCATCGCATCGCGCGCGTTGACGGCCAGGTTGATGAGCGCGTTTTCGAACTGGTTCGGGTCGACATGCGCCGGCCAGGCATCGGTCGCGATATCCGTGTCGGATTCGATGCTCTCGTTCAGCGAGCGCGTCAGCAGCGGCATGAGGTCCGGAATCAGGTGCTGGAGCTGCACCGATTGCGGTCGCAGAAGCTGGCGTCGCGCGAAGGCGGAAAGCTGTTCGACCAGCGTTTTGCCGCTATCCGCGGCGCGCCCGATCAGCTCGGCCAGATGACGCGACTTCGGATCCGCATCGAGCCGCTCGGACAAGGTTTCGCTGTTCAGCAGGATGACCGCGAGCAGGTTGTTGAAATCGTGCGCGACACCGCCGGTAAGCTGACCGACCGCTTCCATCCGCATGACATGACGCAACCTTGCTTCCATTGCCCGCTGGGTCGAAAGATCGTGGATGAAGCAACTGAAGATGACGCGCTGGCTGAAGGCGATCGGCCAGATCACCAGTTCCGACGGGAACGACGCGCCGTCATGGCGCATCGCCGTCACCTCGTTGCGCGAACCGAGGAAATCGGATCGGCCAGTTTCGAGATAGTCGGTGATACCGCGCAGGTAACGCTGCCGCTGGTCGGGCGGGAAAATCGTTTCGGCGAGCCGCCCGCCGAGCGCTTCGGCCCGCTGCACGCCGAACAGCCGCTCGGCGCTCGGGTTCCAGTCGATGATCCGGTCGTCGGAATCGATCAGCACAAAGGCATCGAACGCGCTTTCGACGATCGACCGGTAAAGCTTCTCGCCCTGGGCGAGCGCCTCTTCGGCCTGCTTGCGCTCGGTGATGTCCTGGACGATGCCGTGACGGATCAGCCGGTTCTGGTCGATGCCCTGCGCGGCTTCGGCCGTTTCGTAGACGGTGCGCCCCTCGCC
>JBBDMS010000023.1:0-28829 GCA_040878185.1 Dongiaceae bacterium
GCCCGCTCATCGCGGCGCGCCGGATCCTGGCGCTGGTCACGGTGCTGATCGTCCGGATTCTGGTTCTGTTTCGCGCTGCGACGCGAATCGTGATCGGAATCGCGCTTCGGATTCTGGTTGGGTGACTGGCCGCCTTTGTGCTGGCGATCATCGCCATAGACATCCGGCGCTTTGCCCGGGAAATTTTCCTTCGGCTGCGCACTGCGCGGATTGTCCGAAGACGGCTTGCCCGGCGCATGTTTCGGATTCGGCGAATTCTGGTTCTTCTGCTGCATCGCAAACTCTCCTTATTGCTGCGAGCGATTTGCTCCCAGTAACAATGCGATAGGCTTGCGGTGGTTCCACGCGGAACGCGCAACATTATGTTCGAAAACCTGAACTGTGAAATCGCTTTTGACAAAACTTTACGATTTCGGCGCAGCGGAAATGCGCAGGCGTGATGCGACATTGCGATAGCGCGTTTAAATTGGAACCGTTGCGGTGCGATCGTATTGGGTCATGGAGAGGCTTCCCTGTCAGCGAAGCCTTGATCATTATCAATTCACAGGAGACAGTAATGAACCAGGATCAAATCGCGGGTCAGTGGAAACAGCTCAAGGGCAAGGTCAAGGAGCAGTGGGGCAAGCTGACCGATGACGATCTCACGCGCATCGAAGGCAAGCAGGACGAGCTGATCGGCCGTGTGCAGGAGCGCTATGGTATCGAGCGCGCCGAAGCCGAGAAGCAGGTGCGGGAATTCTATAACCGCCACTGATCCTTCGTCCGATGCGGTATCCGGGGCCCGTTGCGCAAGCGCGGGCCCCGTTCTTTTGTGGCCCTTTGCTTCTTCCGGGCCCTTCCTATCAATCGGGTTTTTGCATGGAGGCGCGGGGAATCCCCCGTCGAGGGCGGTTTTCGCACGAGCCCGGCCCTCTATCCCCGTTGCGGCAATGTCACATACCGGTCATGCGGGCGGATGTTTGGCATTCGACGGAACCGATTGCCAACATGCGCATTCGACTATGATGCAGCGCAAGTTTCCGTGTCTGCAGGTCGGGGGACCGCGGCAACCGTGAGGGGGAAGAGGTGGCGAAGAAGGCAGGCGATATGCATACGGACCTATCTCACGCCGGCAACGGTCATGCGGCGCCCGTCGCTTCTCTCGAACGGCGTGTCGATCGCTGCCTTACGCAATTGTATGACGAAATTCTCGCCGAACCGCTTTCGCCCGCGCTCGCGACGCTGGTCGCCCGTCTCGGTAGGACACACTCGTACGGATGATCGCAGCGCTATTTGCGCTGCCGCAATGCCCGAAAGGTGTCACAGCGGTTCGCTACAGCCGCCCCCATTTCTATGTCTGGCTCGACGAGAAATGGGGTGAACAAATGCCTGCACAACGCCTCGATATTGCAACGGACGAGGTTCGGCAGAGCGCGGTCGATTGCATTCCCCATCTTCGCGCATTTGCACGATCGCTTTGCGGTAATCGCGATCTTGCAGACGATCTTGTGCAGGATGCGGTGGTCCGTGCTTTGACATGCGCCGGCCAGTACACGCCGGGGACCAATTTCAAAGCCTGGATCTTCACCATCCTCCGGAATCTTTATTTCAACGAACTGCGCCGTCATCGCGGCCGGTTTACGTCGATCGACGATCTCGGTTCGCGTGAACCGTCAATCGGCGCCACGCAGGAATCAGCGCTGGAGATGTGCGAATTTCGCCGCGCGTTCTGGAAATTGAGCGCCGAGCATCGCGAAGTGCTGATGCTGGTTGGCGCTGGCGGCCTCGGTTACGAGGAAGCGGCCACGGTGTGCGATTGCGCTGTCGGTACGATCAAGAGTCGCGTGTCGCGCGCCCGTCAGACGTTGAAGGATTCGATATCGAACGGTGAACTGGGATGCGCGCGCAGCGAGGCCGCGCCGGTTGCCGGTGCCGATCCGCTCGATACCCTGGCGACGCGCCCGAGCGCGCCCCGCTCGACCCGCGCGCGTTAGCCACGTTTTGGCCCGCGGGTCCGGCAGAACAAACAACACGTTCAGCGGTTACTCCCCTCGATACCGCCGTTAAGCGGCGGCCGAATCGCGCGGACGCAGCGGCGTCAGCCATATCGAGGGGTCCATGCTGTACTGGGCGTTGCTGTTCTTCATCGTCGCGATCGTCGCCGGTGCATTCGGCTTCGGTCGCATCTCGGAAGCGGCGACCGGCATCGCGAAGATCCTGTTCCTGATCTTCATCGTCCTGTTCGCCATCAGTCTCACCTTCTATCTGGTTGGCGCCGGTAGTCCGCCGGTCTGACCGTAAGAGACGCCAACCGCGCCAGAGAGCCCGCGGCCTCATCGGTCGCGGGCTTTTCGTTGCGGAGGGCGCAGCCATCTTCCCCGGGGAAATCATCCCGTTGCGGCGCCCGGGTATGACCGGCTCGTAGCGACGCGGCCGTTGCCGGCAATCCCGAGCGGATCCGAGGGCATCGGGCGATGGGCCTTGATCGGCGGCCGCTCTTCCGGCTTTCTTGCGCCGGGATTGCGGCGCAGGCGCCGCAAAGGGGGCCCGTAGTTCAGCTGGTCAGAACGCGCCGCTCATAACGGTGTTGTCGCAGGTTCGAGTCCTGCCGGGCCCACCAACGATCGAGGGCCCAGCCGTCTGCCGGCTGGGCCCTTCATCTTCATTGTCCGCGGGGTCTTTCGGCCGAGGGCCGATCGCCGCGTCAGCGCTCGGCCGTCTCGACCAGCTCGAAGCCTTCGCAGACCGTCGGACAATCTTCGCGCCAGGCCACGCCCAGATCGGCGCATTGCAGCTTGAAGTAATCGCGGTGCACGTCCTGCCAGTATTTCAGACTGCTGTCGCCTTCGCCCTCGCGCGAGGCAAAGGATTCCTTCACCTGGTTGAACGGCGTTACCGCGATATCGGTGACACGGACGAGATAGCGCGGCTTGTTGCCCGTGGTCGTAACGACCACCCAATAGTCGCCTTCCTTGCGGCGCGGAACATCGTTCTTCTCGAAATCGAGCGCCATATGGGCGGTCGCCCGCTTTTTGCCGGCTTCCACCAGGTCCAGAAGCTCGTCGTGATAGGTCGCATATTTCGGATCCGCGAACGTGCAGGCGTGATACTCGTTCGTGGTGATGCCGTGCTCGCGCCGGCAGCGCTGCCAGAATTCTTCGACCGCCTTCGACTTTTTGCCGATCATCGCCAAACAATCCCTTGCTGGAGTGCGAAATTCCGGCAGGCGGCGTCTTCACGGCCCGCCGACACCCCTATGCCTTCAGAAATCGCTCCCACTCGTCAAGTACCTCGTCGAAGGTGACATAGTCGCCTTCGCGATCCAGCGGCCAGAGCGGGAACGGCCCGCCGCCGGTATCGGCGAAGAATTGCGGGATATTGTCGTAGGGATACATCGACCGCGCCCGCTCGTTGAGCAGCGGCACCGCCGGCTCGACCGTGACGCCGGTCGTGTTCACATTGGCGACATGGGCTTGCGCCTCCGCCGAGAGCCCGTGATTGAGCAGCGCATAGGCCGCATCCTCGTTCGGGGAATCGGTTATCAGCGCGAGACAGTCGATCAGCGTCCAGGTGCCTTCCTGCGGCACCGTCCATTCCAGCTTGACGCCCTTGTCGCCGGCCCAGGCGGCGACCGGCTCCCAGGATTGCGCCATGATGACCTCGCCGCTGGCAAAGAGATCGGCAAGCTCGCCATAGCCCGAGGCGATGGTGCGGGCATAGTCGGTTTTGATCTCGATGATCATGTCGATCGCCGCGCGCAATTCGTCCCTGGTAATGCGCGTCGGATTCCTGGTGCCGGCAGCGGTCATCGTGAAGGGGATGATGACGCTGATCACGTCGTTGGTCAGTGCGACCCGGCCCTTATATTCGGGCTTCATGATGTCGCGCCACGAGGTTGGCTTTTCCTTCACGAATTCCGGATTGTACATCAGCGGAATCGAGCCCCAGGTATAGGGCAGCGCATATTGCGTGCCGTCGACGTTCGGGCCTGGCACGTTCTTGAAGAAATCGAACAGATTGGCGTGGTTCGGCAGGCGTTCGAGGTCGAGTTCCTGAAGGATGCCGATCTCGGCCATGACCGGCGTGTAGCCATGATCGGGCGTGGCGATATCCATATTGCCCATGCCGCCTGCCGTCGCCGTGGCGATGATCTGGTTGTTGTCGTTCATGTAGGTGTTGTTGAGCGAATAGCCGTTGGCCTCGAGGAAGCCGCCGGCGGCGAAACCTTCCTCGTAGCCTTGCCAGCCCATGAAATTGACGGCGGTGTCGGCGCGCGCCGGGCGGCCGGGCAGAAGCGCCGCCGTTGCCGCGCCGGCGAGCAGCCCGCCGCTGAACGCCCGGCGCGAGAGCGGGCCGCCCAGCCCCCGCATCCGCACCAGTCCCCCCGGACCCTCGCGAAGCACGTTGGCGCGGAACAGCTTGTCGACAATTTTTTTGTTCATGTTTGCCTCCCCGGGCGTTTCCTCGTGGCGCTTTTCCCGGACCCAGAGTCGGATCGGACGGGCGCGGGTGAAACGGGTTTTCGTCCTATGGTTTTCATAGCCACGGCCGATGGTTGCCGGCCGGAGCGCGGATCGCCGCCGGTTTTCCGCTCAGTCCATCACGTCGCCGCGGTCGATATGCAGCGACTGGCCGGTAATATCGCGGGCGAGGTCGGAGGCGAGGAACAGATAGGTCGCCGCCAGGTCGGCCGGTTCGAGCAGCCCGCCGATCGCCTGATTGGGCAGCAGGTCCCGCGTGACCTCGGCTTCGGTCGCACCGGTCCGCTCGGCTTCGGCCGCGACCGAGCGCATCGACGCCTCGGTTCGGACGAAGCCGGGGCAGACCGCATTGACCCGGATGCCGCGCGGCCCAAGCTCCTGCGCGATCGAGCGGGTGAACCCGAGCACCGCATGTTTCGAGGCGCAATAGGCGCTGAAGCCGCCGACGGCGGTCTTTGCCCAGATCGAGGCGGTCATCACGATGCTTGCGCCCGGTTTCATGCGCGGCAGCGCATCGCGCGTGACGAAGAATGTGCCCATGACGTTGATATCGATGATGCGACGGAAGGTTTCCTCGACGCGCGGTCCGTCCTGGTCGAGCGGCGTGATCAGTTCGAGCCCGGCATTGTTGACCAGCACGTCGATGCGCTCGAGCGATGCGAGCGCGCGCGCGACCGCCTCGCGGTCGGCGATGTCGCAGCGAAGCGCCCGCACACTCGCTCCGGTTTCACTCTGCAGGCGCGCCGCAGCGGCATCGATATCGCTGCCCTCGGCGAGGATCGCGAGGTCGGCACCGGCCATCGCAAACCCCCGCGCGACCGCATAGCCGATACCGCGGCTGGCACCGGTCACCAGCACGCGCCGCCCGGTGAAATCGAAACCCGACATGAAGCAGCCCTTTCCCGCGATCGTTGCGACGGCGCGGCGAGGGTAGGGATAGGCCCCCCGCGATCAATCCCGGGAATGGCGATCTTCCGGATTGACCGGGTCAATGCAGCCCGCGGCCGGCAACGGGCGCGGGGCCCGCGCTGCGTTGCGATCCCGCTTCACGGCACCGCGCGGCTGCGTAAGATGGGCCGGCGACGGGCGTCCGGCCGGTCGCGAAACAGGAGAGTACCTGCGCGCATGGCTGATGCGGTCAATCGCCGGTTGATCAAGAATCTCGACTGGAATCTGCTGAAGATCTTTGCCGAGATCGTCCGCTCCGGCGGCGTGAGCAAGGCTGCGCGCGTCATGGCCCGGCAACAGCCCTCGGTCAGCAGCGCGCTGAAACGCCTCGAGGACCACCTTGGCGTGCTGCTCTGTCAGCGCGGGCCCAGCGGTTTCGAACTGACCGATCATGGCAAGGCGCTGGCCGAGATCTGCTTTTCGATGGAACGTGAGCTTCAGAGCGTGCCGGCGGCGTTCGACGAGATCGCCGGCGAGCTGATGTTCCAGGTCCGGCTGCTGGTGGTCGGCAATCTGGTGTCGCCGCGGCTCGACCAGGCCATTGCCGGATTCAGTCGCCGCTATCCGCGGGCCGAGTTGCTGATCAATGTCGCCCCCTGTCAGGTGATTACCGAACGAATCGTTCGTCACGACGCGGAAATCGGTGTCGCACCTGTCGCGACCTCGGCCGAGCGGCTGCAGTATCGGCTGTTATATCGTGAACAGCATGTCGCCGTCTGCGGCGCGTCGCATCCGCTGGCCGGCCGCAGCTTCGACGATCCGGCCGCGCTGGCGGGCGAAGCGTTCGTGCTGCCCGATGGCGACGAGGCCGAGCCGGTTCGGGCCTATCGCGCCGCTCATGGCTGGGGTCGCAATCTGGCGGGCCAGTCGCTCGATCTCAACGAGGTGAAGCGGATGGTGGTGGCGGGGCTCGGCATTGCGCTGCTGCCGCGCGAGTTTCTCGCAAACGACATCGAGGCCGGCCGCGTCTGGCCGCTGATGTCGCCATCGCCGGAGCTGCAGGATGATATTTACATCATCACCAGTGCGGCAAACCCCCGCTATCTGGCGATCAGCAAGTTTCTCGACCTGATGCCGCCTGCGGAATAGGTCGACCGCAGCCGACAGTCAGCCGCGATAGCGCGTCACGCGCAGCCCGATCAGGCTCATGCCGATCGAAAGCAGCATGATGATGACGGCGATAACATTGATGCTTGGGTCGGCGCCCCTGCGCAACATGCCCCACATGAGGATTGGCAGCGTATTGCCGCCGCCTATTGTGAAGAAGCTTACCAGGAAATCGTCCAGCGAGAGCGCCATCGATATCAGCGCCGCGCCCACGATGGTCGGGCGCACGATCGGCAAAGTAATCGTGAAGAACGCCTGGCGCGCATTGGCGCCGAGATCGCGCGCGCTGTCGACAGCGGCGAAATCGAAACCCGCCATGCGCGCGCTTACGATCAGGATGACGAAGGGCTGGGTAAAGACCAGATGGCTGAGGATGACGCTGTGCAGCCCGAGCCGGAAATCGAGCCAGGTCGTGTAGTAGGAGAGAAACATGATGCCCAGCATCAACGGCGGGACCATCACCGGTAAGGTGAGCGCCGCCATCATCGCCGAAGCGGCCGAGCGCGGCAGGCGGACCAGCCCCATCGCCGCCATCGTGCCGACAATCGTCGAGACCAGGCCGACAGCGCCGGTGACGATGAGGCTGTTGCGCAGCGCGACATAGAATTCCGGCCGCTCGAACAGGGCCTCGATCCAGCGCAGCGACAGACCGGAGATCGGAAAGCTCAGCAGCGAGCTTTCGTTGAAACAGAACAACAGCAGGATCACCAGAGGCGACAGCATGAATACAACCGCGAGCAGTGCAAAGCCATACCAGATCGGGCGATTGTAGCGGCTCATCCGCGCGGCCTCGTGAGCCGGAACAGGATCCAGGCGGAGGCGGCTATGGTTGCAAGGCAGATCGCGATGACGCTGAACGACATGGCGGCACCCAGCGGCGCGTTCAGCCGGTGGCCGAACTGGCTCTGGATGAAGAGGCCGATCATCGAGGTGTGCGGTCCGCCGACCAGCAAAGGCGTCACATAATCGCCGGCGGCGAACAGGAAGGTGAGGCTGAAGGACGAGAGCAGGCCGACCCGGCTCTGCGGCAGGACGATATCGAGGAACACCCGGCGCGGCGTCGCGCCGATATCGCGTGCGGCTTCGAGCGGCACGTCGCTGATGCTGCGCAGCGACCCATAGATCGGCAGGATGGCGAGCGGCAGCGTGTAATGGGTCAGGGTGATGAGAACCGCGACCGGACTGAACAGGAACACGGTGATCGGATCCTCGATCAAGTCGAGCATCTGGAACGCGGAATTGAGAATGCCGCTCGATCCGAGAATCGTCTTCCACATATAGATCTTGGTGAGATACCCGCCGAACAGGGTCACGATTGCGATGAACAGGAATGCGACGCCGTGCCGGCCCGCCTTGAAGCGACAGAAATAGGCGTAAGCGAAGGCGAGCAGCGTCGTCACGACGGCGATCGCGAATGCCATCAGGAAGGTATAAAGCAGCGGCCCGCCATATTCCGTGAAGACAATGCGGTACTGCTCGATCGTCGCATCGGGGACCAGGCGGTAGGCGCGGACGCGCCAGAAGCTGATCAGCAGGAAATAGGAAATCGGAACGAGAAACAGCGCGATCAAGATCGCCGTCGAAGGCCCCATCAGCAATGCGTGACGGTGCAGGCGCATCGTCGTTACCGGTCGGCCAGCACGCGCTGGTCGTCGAGCTTCCAGCCGACTCGCACAGCCTCGCCGATACCAAGGCGGCGGCGCAGCGCCATGTCGCGGCTGTCGACGAGGAGCAGGCGGCCGTCGGCTATACGCGCGCTATACTTGACCGCGGCGCCGAGGAAAACGGCATCCTCGAGCGTCGCCGGCAGCGAGAGATCGCAGCACGGTGCGGTATCACCTGCTGTTGTGGCGGCGATCTGCATCTTCTCGGGCCGCACGATGCAGACGACCGGTTCGTCCGCGCCGGGATCGGCAAAGCGCAGGCCGCTCGAGAGCGTCACATGGCCGTCGCGGCGGACGCCTGGCATCACGTTCGCCTCGCCGATGAAGGTCGAGACGAAGCGCGATCGCGGCTGGCTGTAGATTTCTTCGGGCGATCCGTCCTGCACGATCCGCCCGCTTTCCATCACGCAGATGCGCGTGGCGAGGCCCATCGCCTCTTCCTGGTCGTGCGTCACGAAGATGAACGTGCCGCCGGTCGTCGCGTGGATCCGCCGCAGTTCTTCCTGCATCGATTTCCGCAGCTTGAGATCGAGCGCCGCCAGCGGCTCGTCGAGCAGCAGCACCGCCGGTCGCATCACCAGCGCGCGGGCGAGCGCGACGCGCTGCTGCTGGCCACCGGAAAGCTGCGTCACCATGCGGCCGCCGTACCCGTCCATATGGACGAGGTCCATGACGTCCTTCACGCGCGCGGCGATTTCGGCCGGTGTCGCCCGCGCGAGCCGCAATCCGTACCCGATGTTCTGCGCGACCGTCATATGCGGAAACAGGCCGTAACCCTGGAACACCATGTTCGTCGGCCGCCGTTCCGGCGCGAGCCGCGTCACGTCGAATCCATCGATGACGATCGCGCCGGCGCTCGGCTCGATGAAGCCGCCGATCATGCGCAGCAAGGTGGTCTTGCCACAGCCGGAAGGTCCAAGAATCGCTAGGAACTCGCCGCGGCCGATCGCAAGATTGAGCGGATGCACCGCCGCGACCGTGCCATAGGATTTGCAGACGCCGTCGAGCCGGACGAGCCTTGCCGGGGTGGATTGCGTCGGCGCCGGGGTCGGGGACGCGGCGGCACCGGCGATACTCATGGCCGTGCCTCGCCGGCGCGGCGCGGCGCACCCTCGGCAAGCACCCGGCGCCAATCGCTCTGCGGCTCGAGGCCGAGCAGCGTCTCGCTGCGGCGCAGATCCCAGATCGCGGCATAGGGGTTGTCGGCATAGAGGCCGGGCTGGCGCAGTTCGGGCAGTCGCCCGAACTTCCGCCGCATGAAGGTCAGCGTCTCTTCCGGCGAGAACGTATCGCGCGCACTCAAGTAGAACACGTCGAAGGGCGGCCCCTGATAGCCGAGCGCAAGGCGTGCCGCGCGCACCACGTCGGCAAGTTCGACATAGCTCCACAGATCCGGATCGTCGATCGCGCGGACGCGCTCGATATAGCTCGTCATGCCGGGCATGATGATCAATGTCGGGCGGAGTGCGACGATCTGGATGCCGCCGTCGCGCGCATAGCTCTGCGCAGTGATTTCGCCGACCTGCTTCGAAACGCCATAGGGTTCGCGCGGGCGCAAGGGATGTGCCTCGTCGATCGGCAGATAATCGGGGCAGGGCGGCGACGACCGCCAGAGTGAAATCACGCCCGATGCGCATTCGCTCGACATCATGACGATTTTGCGGATGCCGAGGTCGCGCGCCGCCTCGAGCACGTTCCAGGTGCCGAGCGTATTTACCTGAAACATCTTCTCGCGCGGATCGTGCGGCTGCAGCAGGGCGGCGACATGGACGACCGCATCTTGCCGCTCGAGCGCGCTCTTGAGCGCATCGAGCGACAGCACATCGACATAGCGCGATCGCACACCGGGCCGGCCGGGCGTGATGTCGAGCGATGTCACCTCGTGATCGGTCATCAGGTCGCGGACGATGGCATTGCCCAGAGCGCCATTCCCGCCGGTTACCGCTATCCGTTCATAGGCCATGGAATCTCTCGATCTCTCTCTTAGGGGTCGATGGCCGCGGTTGGGCCATGCCAGACGCAACCGCGCCCATGGTCCGCGGGCGCACCCGCTTGCGTTCCGGAACTCTCGGATCGGGACTCTCGGATCGGCTCCGGGCGCGGCAAAGCCCGAAAATCCCTATCCACTCTATCGGCCCGGTCAATGCGGAGGCGTGCGGTTTGGGCGCCGTTTGTGGGGCGGAACAGAACGGTGTCTCAGAAGAATCGCGGCTGCCAATCGGACCAGATCAGCTCGCTCGCGATGGCAAGCAGCCAGAAGGCGGCGGCTATCGCCAGCGCATAGCGGGCATAGCGCCGGTAGATTTCAGCCAGGACGCCGCCGATCGCCCGCTGTACCCGATCGTCCGGCAGGTCGGTTTTCCGATCCATCAGCAGCCACACTTCGGTCTCGCGGTACGGCCGGCTGGGCGCGTTCCGTCCCTTGATCAGCAGCACGCAAGCGGCGATCGAAACCAGAACCGCTCCTACGCGAAAGGCCAGCATCGGGTCGGTGATAAGGGCGAACATCGAAGCCCAGATCGCAAAGCCGGCGAAGAAGCAGGCGCGGCCGACTGACAACGCGGCCAACGATCGTATGCGTTCCATCGGGCGATTCCGGCCGGAGCGGTACAATGGCTGCCGCAAAGCTTAGCAGCGCCAATGCCGCCGGCAAGCCGGACCGCTAGAGCAGCGCTAGAATGCCCGGCGCAGTCAACAGAATGGCGGCGCCGAGCCAGACAATCATCGAAACCGGATCGCTCTGCTTCAGCCCGACCACCCGCTCGTAGAGCGCGGCGGGCACGCCGGCCAGGATCAGCGTGCCGGTCGAGACCATCAGCGAGGCGAGCAGCAGCAACACGTTGGCGGAAGGATTGAACAAGGTCGGCGCCCAGAGCGGCGCGAAAATGAGCACAGGCAGCAGTGCCGGTGAAATCATCCCGTTGACGATGCAGACGAACACCATGGCGACGAAAACCAGACGCGGGCTCATGGCGCCCCCGCGATATTAGGTAGCATGCCGCCCAGCGCCAAGATCAGCAGCAGAGCAAATCGCAGCAGGGTCAACCAGAATGCGGCGACGAGTGGCAGGAACAAAGGAAAGACATAGCGCGGCGTGATGAAGGCAACGAGCGGGAGCAGCCAGTCCGTCAGCCGGCGGAACCAGCGCCAGATATAGTTCGTCGAATCCGGCAGAACGAAGAACCCGAGAACGAAACGCCCGAGCAGCGTATAGACCAATGCCGCCAGCGCGAAGTTCGGCAAATGGAAGTACCAGTGCTGCCAGAAATCCGCCCCGGTCATGATCCTGTTCGCATCCGGTTACTCAAAAAGTACGGGCGGGGCCCCCGATCGGAAGCCCCGCCCGCACGATAGACGAGTGCGTTGCGATTCGCCTATTCGATGCCGGCCTGACCGGAGGCATGTCGAACCGCGCCACGCGGTACCCGGACCGAATCGATGAAGTCCTGCATCTCCTGGCTCGGTGCCGGCGTCACCAGACTGACAACGTAGGTGACGACGAACGCGACCGGGATCCCGAACAGGCCGCAGGAGATGTTCTTGATGCCCCACCAGAGCGGCATCTCGAAATACTGAGTGCCGATCAGATAGAACAGGCAGATGCCGAAGCCGGCGGCCATGCCGGCGCAGGCGCCGGCGGTGGTCGCGCGCTTCCACCAGATGCCCATCACCAGCGCCGGGAACAGGCCCGAGGCAGCGAGGGAGAAGGCCCAGGCCACCATCGAGAGAATCCCCGCCGGCTTGGTGCCTGCGGTGTAGGCTGCGGCGATCGCCACCAGGATCAGAAGGACACGGGCCACGACGAGACGCCGCTTCGTATCCGCCTTGTTGTCGATCATGCGGTAGTAGATGTCGTGACTGAGGGCGTTTGCGATCGCCAGCAGCAACCCGTCTGCCGTCGAAAGCGCGGCCGCCAGACCGCCGGCTGCCACCAGACCTGCGATCACATAGGGCAGGCCGGCGATTTCCGGCGTCGCCAGAACGATGGCGTCGTTGTTTATCTTGAACTCCGAGAGCTGAAGGATGCCGTCGGCGTTGCCGGTCACGCCGGCGCACATGGCGAAGATGTCCGCCGCATTGACGGCATCGCACGCCCCGACCAGACCCACCGCCCCCCAGCTCGCCACCCAGGCCGGCAGCGCCGAGATCGGCTGGCCGATCACGTTCTGATAGACCTCGAGCTTGGCGAATGCCGCATAGGACGGCGCCGTGAAGTAGAGCAGGAAGATGAAGAACAGACTCCACGCCACGGATTTACGGGCTTCGCGAACCGACGGGGTCGTGAAATACCGCATCAGAATATGCGGCAGCGATGCCGTGCCGACCATCAGGCAGAAGATCAGTGCGAAGAAGTTGACCGCCGCAATGAGCGAATAGTTGCCCTCCGCGTCGGTGAACGGCGCGATATGATGCTTGGCGACACCGAGCTCTGCTTCGAATTCGGTGATCCGCTGCAGCACTTCGCCGTACATCAGCTGCGGAATCGGAACGCCGGTTTCCTTCGCCGAGAGCAGGACGACGGGGATCAGATACGCGATGATCAGAATGATGTACTGCGCAACCTGCGTCCATGTCACCGCCCGCATGCCGCCGAGCATCGAACAGACGAGAATGCCGACGAGACCGACGAACACTGCGACCTCGAAGGAAAGGCCGAGGAAGCGGGATGTGATGATGCCGACGCCATAGACCTGCGCGACCACATAGGTAAAGGATGCAGCCAGAAGCACGATGATGCCGATGAACCGCGCCAGGTTGCCGCCGTACCGCGCACCGAGGAAGTCGGGAACCGTGTACTGGCCGAACTTGCGCAGATACGGCGCGAGCAGCACCGCCACCAGGACGTAGCCGCCCGTCCAACCCAGCACGAACGCCAGCCCGTCATAGCCCAGTGCATAGAGCGTGCCGGCCATGCCGATGAACGACGCCGCGCTCATCCAGTCGGAGCCGGTCGCCATGCCGTTGTAGAACGCCGGAACGCGGCGACCCGCGACATAGTATTCCGAAAGCTGCGCGGTTCGGGAGATAACGCCGATCAGCGCGTAGATGCCGATCGTCATGAAGACGAACAGATATCCGATGATCTTGTCTGGGACGCCAAGGTACTCGAGAATCCCGAGCACGATGACGAACGCCACAAAGCCGCCGGTGTAGATCCCGTAAATGCGGCCAAGGTTGTCTAGGAAATCGCCTTTGCTTGCTTGCGCCATTTCTCTGCCCCCTTCGCTCAGTCTTCCTGTACGCCGAATTCTGTATCGATCCGGTTTTGCCGGCCGGCAAACCAGAAGATCAGAATGACGAATACGATCAGCGATCCTTGCGCCGCCACGTAGAAGCCGAGCGGGAAACCGATGAACGTGATTTCATTGAGGCTGGGTGCAAAGATGTGCACTACGAATCCGAAGACGAGCCAGATTGCCAGCGTCGTCCACATCAGCCCACGGGTTCGCGACCAATGTTCCATTGCCTTTTCGGGTGTCAGCGCGTCTTGTTGCATTGTGATGGATCTCCTTTGGCCAGATTCTGCGAATCTGTCGCCGCATCGCATAACGCTCGTCGACGCCGATTGCAGAGCCCCCAGTTGATCGAACTAGCCATGACCCGGCCTGGATTTTGCAACTGCGGCAAAGCCACCGCGCGGGTCAGTTTCTTTGATACCATTGTCGCGCGATTCAGACAATTTCCTTTACCCGGCATGGGTTTGATGTGCGCATGCGAAGGGCATCGGTGACGACGATGGGAAAGCGGCTCCAGAGTCTCCTGCGTCTGTTCGGCGGTCGACTCGATCCCATCGAAAACCGATTGGATTTGCACGATTTTTTGCAGGCCCAATCGTCTTTCGTGGCGCAGAAGGCGGTGGTTGAATACTGCCGTATCAAAGCCGGGATCCGCTGGCAGAAGCTGTTTGCCGAGCGGGCATTTATCGAGGCGCTCGAAGAAAGCCGCTGGATTTCGATGCGGGCCGTGCTGTTCGATCTGACCCTGATCGTGGAAGGCTATCTGCGCAGCGCCGCCGTGCCGCGGCAGATGGAACTCGCCGACGCGTTGGTTTCATTAATCGATCAATTACTTGCCGACTATGTGCGCGATGCGACCTGGCAGAGGGACAATGAAGCGGCCATCGTCGAACTTCGACGCCGTCTTGCGCTAGCGCAAGTTGCCGAGCCCCAGGCGCCCGACAAGATTGCGAAGGCGTCGGGCAACGTCGTGTTCGATTTGATGCCGGTCCATGCCGATCTGCGCGCCCATGATCGCCAGGTGGTGGTCAACAACGTGCGCTTCAGCACGTTGCGGGTCTGGGAAACGATGACTGCCCGGATCGCCGATCGGTCGCAACTTGTCGCGTCGCTGCTGGCGGCGCCGGTCGCCTCGCGGGCCGATGATTAGCATGCTCTTCAGCCGTCTGCGGGGCAAACCGCAGCGGCCGACTCCGCCCGACGATTTATCGGTCTCCGCACTACATGTCGTCGCCCTCGATTGCGAAACGACCGGCCTCGATACAAGGCGCGATCGCATCGTGTCGATCGCGACCGTTCCGATCGTCGCGGGACGCCTGGATGTCGATGCGGGGTTCGACCGGCTCGTCAATCCTGGCTGTCCGATTCCGGCACGCTCGACTGGCGTGCATGGCATTCGGGACGAGCATGTCGTGGCGCAGCCGGCCTTTTCGGCTATTCTTCCCGAACTCGCCGCGTCTCTCGAGGAGGCGGTCATGCTCGGACACGAGATCGGTTTCGACGCGGCAATGATCCGGCGCGAAGCCAGGCTTGCGCGATTGCGCTGGCTTCCTCCGCCGATGATCGACACCATGCTGCTCGGCGCCGCGTTGATGGGCGAGAGCGCCGATCTGCGTCTCGAATCGATGGCGGCGCGCCTCGATGTCGAGGTGCGCGGTCGGCATACGGCCCTGGGCGATGCGCGCGCTGCGGCCGAGATTTTTCTTCGCCTGCTGCCCGAACTCGCGGCGCGCGGCGCGACATGTCTCGGCGATCTGCGCGCGATCTGCCGCGGGCAGGAGCGGGTGCTGCGCCATCGGCTCGGGCCAGGCTGGTAGCCGCATGGACGGCGATCCGGACCGGCGCGTCGACGTCTTTTCGTATCGCCAGCGGCTCGACGCGGTCATGGGCGCGCCCGTCGTCACGGCGGACCCGGCGATGACGCTTGCTGCAGGGGCGGCGCATATGCTGGCGGCGAAAGTCAGCTCGCTGGTCCTGCTCGATGCGGCAGCGAAACCCGTCGGAATTTTTACCGAACACGATCTGCTCGCGGCAATCGCCGCGAAAGGCCAAGCTGTGCTCGAGGCCCGCGTGACGGATCATGCGAGCATGCCGGTCGAGACGCTGCCCTCTGATGCGCTCGTCTATCGGGCCCTCGGACGGATGGACCGGCTCGGTATCCGGCACATCGTCGTGGTCGATCCGGCGCAGGGGCATGCGGTCGGCGTGGTATCGGCGCGCGGCCTGCTCAAACTGCGCGCCGGCGGATCGCTGGCGCTCGGCGATGCGATTGCCGTCGCCGAGGACGCGCGGGCACTCGCTCAGGCCCAGAAAGCACTACCCGCCCTTGCGCGCGACCTGCTCGCCGAAGGGCTCGAAGTGCGGGCGGTCGCCGCGCTCATCAGCGCCGTGCTGCGTGACATGAGCGCCCGCGCCGCATCTCTTGCTGCATCGGCGCTCGCCGATGCCGGCCGCCACGCGCCCGCCAACTGGTGCTATCTGGTGCTCGGTTCGGCCGGGCGCGGCGAAAGCCAGCTCGTGCCCGATCAGGACAATGCGCTGATCCATGACGGCGGCGCGGGCGACGATTCCTGGTTCGCTGAGCTCGGCGCGCGCGCTTCCGACATTCTCGATCAGGCCGGGATTCCCTATTGCAAGGGCAAGGTGATGGCGAGCAATCCCGCCTGGCGCGGCAGTCTCGATGACTGGCGCGTGCGGATCGATGGCTGGATCGCGCGCGCGACCGAAGAGAATCTGTTGTCGGTCGACATTTTCTACGATTTCGAACCGGTCGAGGGCGATCGGGCGCTCGCAGGGACGCTGCGCAAGCATGCCGCCGAGGCGGGGCGCACGCGGCCGTTCCTGATCATGCTGGCGAAGGAACTCGGCGCCGGTGGATCGCCGGTCGGATTTCTCGGCGGGCTGAAAACGGAGGACGGCCGTATCGACATCAAATTGCACGGCCTGTTTCCGATTGTAGCCGGTGCCCGCGTGCTCGCGCTCAAACTGGGCAGCACGGAGACGTCGACCATGGCGCGGCTGCACACTGCACTGGATGCGGCGATCATCACCGATGAAGATTTCCACGCACTCGACGAAGCGCAGGCGCTGTTCCTGCGGCTCATTCTCGATCAGCAGATTCTCGATATCGAGGCGGGACTGGCGCCGGGCGTCAGGGTCGATGTCCGGCGGCTCGGCGGCGTTGCTCGCCGGCGGCTTAAAGCTGCGCTTCGCGAGACCGCGATCGTCCAGCGGCTGGTGCAGGATGCCCTGACCATCGATGGCTGAGCCGTTTCCAGCGGTCGGCCGCTTCGTGCTATTCCTTGCCCATGCAACTTCGGCATCTGCAATATTTCGTGACCCTGGCGGAGGAGCGTCATTTCCGGCGTGCCGCCGAGATCTGCAACATCACGCAATCGACGCTGTCGGCTGCGATCCGCCAGCTCGAAGACGAGCTCGGCGCGCCGGTCATCGAACGCGACAAGCGTTTCAAGGGGCTGACGCCCGAAGGCAGCGCGTTGCTCGAATGGGCAAACCGCATTCTTGCCGAGCGGCGCAATCTCGATCAGGAGATCGGCCTGCTGCGCGACGGGCTGGTCGGGCAGTTGCGGCTTGGCGTCGTGCCGGCGGCGCTGCCGACGATTTCGCTGCTGACGACGCCGTTCAATCGACGCCATCCCAACGTCACGCTGCAGGTGCTTTCGCGCACCTCGAACGAGGTGCAGAACGCGCTCGACGATTTCGCCTTCGATGCCGGCGTCACCTATCTCGACAACGAGCCGCTGCACAGCGTGCGCTCGATCCCGCTCTATCAGGAGCGGTACATCCTGCTGACGCCCGCCGACGGGCCGTTCAGCGGTCGCACGGAGGTCACCTGGGGCGAGGTTGCGGAGACGCCGCTCTGCCTGCTGACGCCCGACATGCAGAACCGGCGCATCATCGATGGCATCTTCCGTTCGGTCGACAAGCGGCCGCGGGTGCTGGTCGAGACCAACTCGGTCATGACCCTCTGTTCCCATATCCGGATCGGGGCCTGGTCCAGCGTATTTCCACATAATTTCTTGTGGGTATTCGGCACGCCGCCCGGCATGCTGGCTTTGCCTCTTGTCGATCCGATCCGTACCCACGAAGTAGGGCTGGTAGTGCCCGATCGGGAGCCGGTCGCCCCGGTCGTGCGGGCGCTGGAGGCGGTTGCCCGCCTGGCCGATATGGACGCCGCGCTCAAATCGCTCCTCCCGGGGAGTTGATCGGATTTCTCGATCACGATATTGATAAAACTCGTTTGAGTTACGCCAAGCGCGGTATCATTCTCCTTATGAATCGGCCGGCACAGCGGCCGGCCATGGCAGTTAACGGCACATGCAGGACCAGAAAAGCAGCACGATTTCAAACGGCTGGGACGAATCGGCTGTCCGCGAGACGGCCGAGGCGCTGAAGGGCGTCGACGGCCCCCTCCTGCCGATCCTGCACGCCCTCTGCGAGCGTTTTGGCTATGTCGACGAGCGCGCGATCCCGGTCGTGGCCGATGTTCTCAATCTGTCGCGGGCCGACGTGCATGGCGTCGTCAGTTTTTACCATGATTTCCGGCGCGAGCCGGCGGGCCGCCATGTCGTGAAGGTGTGTCGCGCCGAGGCCTGCCAGTCGATGGGCAGCGATGGGTTTGTCGACCGGCTGGAAAAGGCATTCGGCATCGCCTGCGGCGAGACGACGCCGGACGGGCGGGTCACGCTCGAGGCGGTTTACTGCCTCGGCAATTGCGCTTTGTCGCCGTCGGCGCTGATCGACGGACGGCTCTATGGCCGGATGGATGTCGATCGCGCCGTCGCGCTGGTCGGGCGGGGTGTCCGATGACCACGCGCATCTTCGTTCCCTGCGATGCGGCCGCGCTGTCGATGGGTGCCGACGAGGTCGCGGCTGCGATCCGCGACGAGCTGAAGGCGCGAAAGATCGACGCGACGATCGTGCGCAACGGGTCGCGCGGCCTGTTCTGGCTCGAGCCGCTGGTCGAAATCGAAACGGCAGAGGGTCGCGTCGGTTACGGACCGGTCGCCGAGAGCGACGTCAAAAACCTGTTCGATTCCGGTTTTCTCGATGGCAAGGCGCATGCGCGCTATCTCGGCCTGGTCGAAAAGATCCCCTATCTCGCAAACCAGCAGCGCGTAACGTTTGCGCGCTGCGGCATCATCGATCCGCTGTCGCTCGCCGAATACGAAGCGCATGACGGATTGCGCGGCCTTCGTCGCGCGCTCGACATGGCGCCGGCCGCGATCGTCGAACAGGTTACGGAATCGGGCCTGCGCGGGCGCGGCGGCGCCGGTTTCCCGACCGGCATCAAATGGAAGACCGTGCTCGGCACGCCGGCGGCGCAGAAATACATCGTCTGCAATGCCGACGAGGGCGACAGCGGCACGTTCGCCGATCGCATGCTCATGGAAGGCGATCCATTCGTCCTGATCGAAGGCATGGCAATCGCCGGGCTCGCAGTCGGCGCGACCAAGGGTTTCGTCTATATCCGCTCCGAGTATCCGCACGCCTTCCACCAGATGAACCGCGCGATCGAAATCGCGCGCGCCACCGGCCTGCTCGGCGCCGACCTTCTCGGCAGCGGCAGGAGCTTCGACATGGAAACCCGGCTTGGCGCCGGCGCGTACATCTGCGGCGAAGAGACGTCGCTGCTCGAGAGCCTCGAAGGCAAGCGCGGCCAGATCCGCTTCAAGCCGCCGCTGCCGGCGATCGAGGGGCTGTTCGGCAAGCCGACGGCCATCAACAATTTGGTGACCTTCGCCAGCGTCCCATCGATCCTCGCCGAAGGCGGTGCCGCCTATCGCGAATTCGGCATGGGCCGCTCGCGCGGTACGATGCCGATCCAGCTCGCCGGCAATATCAAGCATGGCGGCCTGATCGAGCGCGCCTTCGGTCTGACCCTGCGCGAGATCATCGACGAATATGGCGGCGGCACCTATACCGGCCGACCGGTTCGCGCGGTACAGGTGGGCGGGCCGCTCGGCGCGTACTGGCCGACGCATCTCTTCGACGTGCCGTTCGACTACGAGGCGTTTGCGCAGCACGGCGGCATGGTCGGGCATGGTGGCGTCGTGGTGTTCGACGACACCGTCGATCTCGCCCGCCAGGCGCGGTTCGCCTTCGCCTTCTGCGCGATCGAATCCTGCGGCAAATGCACGCCCTGCCGCATCGGCGCGGTGCGCGGCGCTGAGACGATGGACAAGATCATCGCAGGCGTAGAGCCGGTCGCGAACATCGATCTGGTGCGCGACCTCTGCGAGGTGATGCGCGACGGATCGCTCTGCGCGCTGGGCGGTCTCACGCCGATGCCGGTGTTGAGCGCCTTCGATCATTTTCCGGAAGATTTCGATCGGAAGCCACAGTCTGCGGCGGCCGAATAGGGAGTAACTGCCATGAATGCGCACACCACGATCGACCGCGGCACGCCGGAGCGCTTGAGCGAGGCGGCCGTCCAGATCGAGATCGACGGCATCCCGGTCAGCGTCCCGGGCGGAACCTCGGTCATGCGCGCGGCATCGCTCGCCGGCATCGCGGTGCCGAAACTCTGCGCGACGGATTCGCTCGAGCCGTTTGGCTCCTGTCGCCTCTGCTTGGTCGAAATCGAGGGACGGCGCGGCACGCCCGCCTCCTGCACGACGATGGTCGAGCCGGGCATGAAGGTGAAGACCCAGACCGACCGGCTCTCGAAGCTGCGCAAGGGCGTGATGGAGCTCTATATCAGCGATCATCCGCTCGACTGCCTGACCTGCTCGGCCAACGGCGATTGCGAGCTGCAGGACATGGCCGGCGCCGTCGGCCTGCGCGATGTGCGCTACGGCTATGACGGCGAAAACCATCTCAAGGCGGAGAAGGACCAGTCCAATCCCTATTTCACGTTCGATCCGTCGAAATGCATCGTCTGTTCGCGCTGCGTGCGAGCATGCGAGGAAGTGCAGGGCACCTTCGCGCTGACGATCGGCAGCCGCGGTTTCGAATCGCATGTATCGGCCGGCGCGGAAGAGGATTTCCTCACCTCGGAATGCGTCTCCTGCGGCGCCTGCGTCCAGGCCTGCCCGACCGCGACGCTGATGGAAAAGAGCATCATCGAGATGGGCCAGCCGCAGCGCAGCGTCATCACGACCTGCGCCTATTGCGGCGTCGGCTGTTCGTTCGAGGCGGAATTGCAGGGCGACCGCGTCGTCCGCATGACGCCGCACAAGGACGGCAAGGCCAATCACGGCCATTCCTGCGTGAAGGGCCGATTTGCCTGGGGCTATGCGACGCACAAGGATCGCATCACCAAGCCCATGATCCGCGCGAAGATCACCGATCCCTGGCGCGAAGTCTCATGGGAAGAAGCGATCAACCACGCCGCCTCCGAGTTCAAGCGCATCCAGGCAAAGCACGGTCGCGACTCGGTCGGCGGCATCACCAGTTCGCGCTGCACCAACGAAGAAACCTTCCTGGTGCAGAAGCTGGTCCGCGCCGCCTTCGGCAACAACAATGTCGATACCTGCGCGCGCGTCTGCCATTCGCCGACGGGTTACGGGCTCAAGACGACGTTCGGCACCTCCGCCGGCACGCAGGACTTCGATTCGGTCGACGAATCCGACGTCATCCTGGTGATCGGCGCCAACCCGACCGACGCCCATCCGGTGTTTGCCTCGCGCATGAAGCGCCGGCTGCGCGACGGCGCGAAGCTCATCGTGGCCGATCCGCGGAAGATCGATCTGGTGCGCATGCCGCATGTCGAAGCGCAATACCATCTTCCGCTCTTGCCCGGCACCAACGTCGCGCTGCTGAACGCGATTTCGCATGTCATCGTCACCGAAGGGCTGATGGCCGATGAGTTCGTCGCCGAGCGCTGCGATTCGGCCGATTTCGGCGTGTGGCTGGAATTCATCAGGCGGCCCGAGAATGCGCCCGAGCATACGGCCGAGGTCACCGGCGTGCCGGCGGCCGATGTCCGCGGCGCGGCGCGTCTCTATGCGACCGGCGGCAACGCGGCGATCTATTACGGGCTCGGCGTCACCGAGCACAGCCAGGGTTCGACCACGGTCATGGCGATGGCGAACCTCGCCATGCTGACCGGCAATATCGGTCGCCGCGGCGTGGGCGTGAATCCCTTGCGCGGCCAGAACAACGTGCAGGGCGCCTGCGACATGGGTTCGTTCCCGCACGAGCTTTCCGGATACCGCCATGTTTCTGAAGCTGCAACGCGCGATCTCTTCAATGCGGCCTGGGGGGTCACGCTCGAAAGCGAGCCGGGCCTGCGCATTCCGAATATGTTCGATGCGGCGCTCGACGGCAGTTTCATGGGGCTCTATGTCCAGGGCGAGGATATCGCGCAGTCCGATCCGAACACGAAGCATGTCTCGGCGGCTTTGACGGCGATGGAATGTATCGTCGTACAGGATCTGTTCCTCAACGAGACAGCCGACTTCGCGCATGTGTTCCTCCCGGGCGCGTCCTTCCTCGAAAAGGACGGCACTTTCACCAATGCCGAACGGCGGATCAGCCGCGTGCGCAAGGCGATACCGCCGATGGCCGGCATGGCCGACTGGGAAGTGACCTGCGCGCTGTCGAACGCGCTCGGCTATCCGATGCATTACAACCACGCCTCCGAGATCATGGACGAGATCGCGCGCCTGACACCCACCTTCGCCGGCGTCAGCTTCGATCGTATCGACGAGCTCGGCAGCATCCAGTGGCCGTGCAACGACAAGGCGCCGGAAGGCACGCCGATCATGCATATCGACGGGTTCGTGCGCGGCAAAGGCAAGTTTGTCGTCACCGAGTATGTGCCGACCGACGAGCGCACCGGACCGCGTTTCCCGCTGCTGCTCACCACCGGGCGCATTCTCAGCCAGTACAATGTCGGCGCGCAGACGCGGCGCACCGGCAACTCGACCTGGCATCCGGAAGACATTCTGGAAATTCATCCGCACGATGCCGAAAATCGCGGCATCCGCGAAGGCGATCGCGTGGCGATCATGAGCCGTGCCGGCGAAACCAGCCTGCGCGCGCATATCACCGAGCGCATGCAGCCGGGCGTCGTCTACACCACGTTCCACCATCCCGAGAGCGGCGCCAACGTGGTCACCACCGACAATTCCGACTGGGCGACCAACTGCCCCGAATACAAGGTGACGGCGGTCGAAGTACGCCTCACCAACAACTGGGCGCCCTGGCAGGAAGAGGCGGCGGAATTCCGCGACAACGCGCGACGCATTGCGCCGGTGGCGGCCGAGTGACCGCGACGGCACACCCGGTGCAGACAAAAGGATCCCGGCGAAAGCCGGCACGATCGTCGGCGATCGCCGCGCCGGCAACGATGCGCGTACGGAACGGGCAGGAGACGGCGCTGCCCCAGGTCGTTGCCGCCGAAGTGCCGATTGCGCTCTCCTATAACGGGCGCAGCCATGTCGTGATGATGGGAACGCCGTCCGATCTCGAGGATTTTGCGGTCGGCTTCAGCCTCGCGGAAGGCATCGTCGACGATGTCGACGAGATCGAGGACATTGCCTGTTCGGATTCCGGCAAGGGAATGCGGGTTTCGGTGGCGATCCCGCCGGCCTGGGCCGCGCGCATCGAAAATCAGCAGCGCAATCTCGCCGGCCGCACCGGCTGCGGTCTGTGCGGGGTCACGACGATCGAGCAGGCGCTCCGGCCGCTGCCGACCATTCCGCCCGGACCCTCGATCGCCGCCTCGGCGATTGCGGCGGCACTCGACGATCTGCCGCGTCATCAGTCGATCAACCGCGAGACAGGGGCGGTGCATGCCGCCGCCTTCGCCGATCGCGACGGCACGCTGCTTGTGGTCCGCGAGGATGTCGGCCGGCACAATGCGCTCGACAAGCTGACCGGTGCCCTCGCGCGGGCCGGCATCGATCCGTCCGATGGATTTGCCATCGTAACCAGCCGATGCAGCATGGAAATGGTGCAGAAGGCGGCAACGGTCGGCTTCCCGCTCCTGGTCGCCATATCGGCGCCGACCTCGCTGGCGATCGAACTGGCGGAGGGGTGCGGGCTCACGCTGGTCGCGTTTGCGCGCGGCGGCGGGTTCAACATCTATGCCCATGGCGAACGGTTGAGTGTCGATCGATGAAGCCTGAAATGCTTGTCCGCATGGCGAACCAGATGGCGGATTTTTTCGCCTCCCAGTCGCATGACGACGCGGTCGCGGGGATCGAGGATCACATCCTCAAGTTCTGGGACCCGCGCATGCAGCGCGCACTCGCGGCGCATCTGGCAACGGGTGGCGAAGGTTTGAAACCCCAGGCGCGTGCAGCCGCCGAACGCGTCGTCGCACGCCTGCCGGTGAAGCCGGCCGCAACCGGGGCCGCAGCCGGATAACATCCGGGACGCCGCCGGCCGGCGTCCGGTCCGGTTTCGACCCGTGGTTGCCCGCGGCGCGCGCCGCCGCTACAACCGCCGCCCGAGGCCGGCCCGTTCTGGTGCCGGGCCCCCTTTCCCGACGCGAAGGCACGACGCTCCTCATGGCTTCCTATCAATACATTTACGTGATGAAGGGCCTTAGCAAGGTCTATCCGGGCGGCCGCAAGGTGCTCGAGGATATCTGGCTGTCTTTCTTTCCGGGCGCGAAGATCGGCGTACTCGGCCTCAACGGCTCGGGCAAATCGACCCTGCTCAAGATCATGGCCGGCATCGAAACCGATTTCGGCGGCGAGGCCTGGGCCGCGGACGGCGTCAGCGTCGGCTATCTGGCGCAGGAGCCCGCGCTCGATCCGGCCAAGACCGTGGTCGAGAACGTGATGGAGGGACTGGCGCCGATCAAGGCGCTGCTCGACCGGTTCGAGGCGGTCAATGCGCGCTTCGCCGAGGAAGTGACGCCCGAAGAAATGGATGCGCTGCTCGCCGAACAGGCCGAGCTGCAGGAGAAGATCGACGCCGCCAACGCCTGGGAACTCGATCGCACCGTCGAGATCGCGATGGACGCGCTGCGCTGCCCGTCGGGCGACGCCGATGTGACGACCCTCTCCGGCGGCGAACGCCGCCGCGTCGCGCTTTGCCGGCTGCTGCTGCAGAAGCCCGATATGCTGCTGCTGGACGAGCCGACCAACCATCTCGATGCCGAATCGGTCGCCTGGCTCGAGCGGTTTCTGGCGGATTATCCGGGTACCGTGGTCGCCGTGACCCACGATCGCTACTTCCTCGACAATGTCGCCGGCTGGATTCTTGAACTCGATCGCGGCCACGGCATTCCGTGGGAGGGCAACTACTCGTCCTGGCTGGAGCAGAAGGAAAAGCGCCTCGCCCAGGAGGAGAAGCAGGAAACCGCGCGCCGGCGCACGCTGGAACATGAGCTCGAATGGGTCCGGCAGAGCCCGCGCGCGCGTCAGGCCAAGAGCAAGGCGCGCATCAATGCGTATGAACAGCTCGTCGCTGCCAGCAAGAACCAGGAAATAGAGGCCGGCCGCATCTCGATTCCGCCGGGACCGCGTCTCGGCGACCTGGTCATCGAGGCGACGGACCTGCGCAAGGGCTTCGGCAACCGGCTGCTGATCGACGAATTGAGCTTCCTGCTGCCGCCGGGCGGCATCGTTGGCGTGATCGGACCGAATGGCGCCGGCAAGACCACGCTCTTCCGCATGATCACCGGCCAGGAAGAAGCCGACGGCGGCACGCTGCGGGTCGGGCCCACGGTCACGCTCGGCTATGTCGACCAGTCGCGCGACACGCTCAATGCGAAAGCGACGGTCTGGGAAGAGATTTCCGAAAACCGCGACGAAATCGAGCTTGGCGGGCGCAAGACCCCGAGCCGCACCTATGTCGCGGCCTTCAACTTCAAGGGCGCCGACCAGCAGAAGAAGGTCGGGCAGCTATCGGGCGGCGAACGCAACCGGGTGCATCTCGCCAAGATGCTGAAATCCGGTGCGAACGTGCTGCTGCTCGACGAACCGACCAACGATCTCGATGTCGATACGCTGCGCTCGCTCGAAGATGCGCTGCTCAATTTCGCGGGCTGCGTGGTGGTGATCAGCCACGATCGCTGGTTCCTCGACCGGATCGCGACCCATATCCTCGCCTTCGAGGGCGACAGCCGCACCGTGTGGTTCGAAGGGAACTATCAGGCCTATGAGGAAGATCGCCACCGGCGCCTCGGCGCCGAGGCCGACCAGCCGCACCGGATCAAGTTCAAGCCGCTGACGCGAAACTGAAGCGCCGTCACGGGGCCGCGATGCGCGGTGCCGTCCCGACAAAGAAAAACGCCCCGGATCGTTTCCGACCCGGGGCGTTCTCTTTTGCGTTACGGCCTTCGGATCAGGCGCCGCTGGCTTTCTTGCGCAGCGCGTCGAGCAAAGCCGAGACCTGGCCGCCATTGTTCTGAATCACCGATGCGAACTCGGAGCGATGCGTTTCGCTCATGCTGAGCCCTTCGACCTTGAGGTCGAGGATGCGCAGTCCGCCATCCTGCCGCTCGACAATCCAGTCCAGCTTGGCCGCTTCGCCGTTGCTGGTCACGATATGGCTGCGCACGGTTTCGAGCCCGTCGCTGCTGCGCGACGAGATCACCTCGAACTCCTGGCCGGTATACTCGGCGAACCGCCGCGCATAGCTGGCGACCAGATAGTTCTCGAACAATTCGAGATACTCGGTCTGCTCTTCCGGCGTCGCATTGCGCCAGTAGCGGCCGAGGACATACTGGCCGATCTGGGGCACGTCGAAATGCGACAACAACAGCGCGCGGAACCGCTCGTTCCGTTCGGCATCCGTCAGATCGGCGGCGGTCAGCTGGCTGACGGCATTGTCGCCCAGCTCGCGGATAAAGCTTTCGGCCGCCTCGTCGGCGGCCGCCGCGCTGGCGAAAAAGGGCAGGGCCACGACGAGGCCGATCACCCCGAGGAAGCTGCGGCGGAGCAGGCCGGAGCCGCTCGGGCGTCCGGAACCCGCGGAAATTCGGTTAAAAATAGCCATTACTCTTCGTTTTCCTCGTCGTCCTGGTTGTCGATCAGCGCTGACCGATCCTGACGATATAGGCTGCGAATCGTCGCGTAGTAGTCAATGGCATTGCGACGAATGTCATCGAGGGTCTGAAGGTTGCGGGAACGGGCGTCGACCACGTCCAGACCGGCCCGCACGTAGAGCAGATATTCTACATGATAATGCCGTGCAATCCAGAAGAACGGATCGGAAACGGTATCCACCGCGAGGCCGGCCGCGTCCCGCGCGTTCGAGGGGCCGATGAACGGCAGCACCAGATAGGGTCCTTCGTCGGTGCCCCAGACCGCCAGAGTCTGGCCGAAATCCTCTTCGTGGTAGGGCAGGCCCATGTCCTCTGCGACGTCGATCAGGCCGGCAATACCGAGGGTGGAATTGATCACGAACCGCCCGAGCGTCACGCCGGCGCGGCCGGGTTCCCCCTGCAGCAGGTCGTTGAGGAAGATGACGGGGCTCTTGAGGTTGTCCACCGCGTTGCGGATGCCGTCGCGCGCGAAATCGGGCAGGCCGATATAATACCAGCCTGCAAAGGGCTTCAGCACCAGTTCGTCGAGGGCGTAATTGACCTCGAAGAAATAGCGGTTCATCGGCTCCAGCGGGTCGTTGGTCTCTTCGAAGGCTTCGCGCGCATCCGGATCGTCCGGCACGGTCGCGCAACCCGAGACGGCGAGGCCGAGCGCCATCGTCATACCCAGAACCCAAGATTTGCCGTTACGCCCTCGCGCGCCAGCCAGCATACCGATCACCGATTGTCCCCCATCTGGCTGCAAGCCAACCGCCCCGGCGGCAACGACGTTGCCATGCCATCGTCTCTACCCTCAATCGGTCCTTTTCCCCGGACCTTGCTCAAGGTGCAGACCCCATCGGCCTTGGCCCGAACCATGGCCCCATGCCGAACGCCCCACACTCATTTCGCTACCATAGCGCCACTGGAATTGCCAGATCGTCCCCGGAGAATGTGGATTGTAGGTCACCGTACCGTGGCAGAAATGCCGCAAAGACGGGGCCGGCGATTGAATTGACGCGCTTGTTACCACCCCGCTACTGACCGACGCGTTCGGCGTGATGGCACTCGACCAGGCGTCCCGCGACCGGTCGCGACTCGGGCTGAACGCGCTGGCAGATCTCGGTCGCATAGGGGCAGCGCCGGTGGAATGCACAGCCGGGCGGCGGATTGAGCGGCGAGGGCAGCTCGCCGTGAATGCGGAAGCGCTTCTCGCCGGGTTTCCGCGCGCCGATCTTCGGCGTGCTCGCCAGCAAAGCGCGGGTATAGGGATGGCGCGCATCCTCGAAGATCAGATCCCGCGCTCCGCGTTCGACCGGGCGGCCGAGATACATCACCATCACCTCGTCGGCGATATGACGCACCACGCTGAGATCGTGCGAAATGAACAGATAGGCGAGCTCGAATTCTTTCTGCAGGTCCATCATCAAATTCAGGACCTGCGCGCGGATCGAAACATCGAGCGCCGATACCGGCTCGTCGGCAACGACAATCCGCGGGTGCAGCATCAGCGCCCGCGCGATCGCGATCCGCTGGCGCTGGCCGCCGGAAAACATATGTGGATAGCGGCTGTAATGCTCCGGCCGCAGCCCCACCCGCGCCATCATGCTGCGCGCCCGTTCCGAGCGTTCGGCGGCGCGCAGCCTGGTGTTGATCTCGAGCGGCTCCTCGAGAATCGTGCCCACCTTCTTGCGCGGGTTGAGCGAGGCATACGGGTTCTGAAACACCATCTGTACGACCGGACGCAGCTTGCGCCGCGTTTCGTCGTCCGCCTTGGCGACATCGGTGCCGTCGATCCAGAGCGAGCCGCGCGTCGGCGGCTCGATCATCGTGACGAGGCGCGCGAGAGTCGACTTGCCGCAGCCGGATTCGCCGACGACCGCGAGCGTGCGGCCGGTATCGAGCGTGAAGCTCGCATTCTCGACCGCCCTCAGCGTTCGGGCGCCGCTGAACCAACCGGTGCGTATCGCGTAATGCCGTGCGAGATCGCGCGCCTCGAGCAATGTGGGTTTCATGGCAGTTGCTCGCCGGGCTGCAACGGGTAGTGGCAGCGCACCGAGCGGCCCGCATCGACGGTCAAAGCCGGTCGCACCCGCCGGCAGAAATCGTCGGCCTTGGGGCAGCGCGGCTCGAACAGACATCCCGCCGGCCGATCGTCGATGCCCGGCACCACGCCCGGGATCGTGGCGAGCCGGGCCTTGACCTGGTTGCGGTCGGGCAGCGCATCGAGCAGCGCCGCCGTGTAGGGATGGCGCGGCGCCTCGAACAGCCTGCCGGTCGGCTGGCCTTCCATTTCCTGTCCGGCGTACATGACCACCACATCGCGCGCGGTCTCGGCGACCACGCCCATGTCGTGCGTGATCAGGACCAGCGCCATGCCGCGATCGCGCTGGAGATCGCTCAGCAGATCGAGGATCTGCGCCTGGATGGTGACGTCGAGCGCCGTCGTCGGCTCGTCGGCGAT
>JBBDMS010000024.1:0-28670 GCA_040878185.1 Dongiaceae bacterium
GATTGCTCCCACAGCGACCTCAACGCTGCGCGTCTACCAGTTCCGCCACGACCGCATGATTGGGACAAAAGCCTTGTTTTAAGCCCGGGCGGGGAATAGCAAATCGCCCGAGGACGATCAAGCGGAGAGCCGAGATTTCAACGCCCCGAACCTTTGCAGAGCCACCTCCCGTCGAATGGCAGACCAGCCCGGGGCCGATCCTCTATCCCGAGGCGGTCGCGGCCATGGAAGCCCGCGTCGCGGCGATCCGGGCCGGCACCGCGCCGGAACTCGTGTGGCTGCTCGAACATCCGCCGCTTTATACGGCCGGAACCAGCGCCAGGACGGCGGATCTCGTCGATCCCGATCGCCTGCCGGTCTTTCCGAGCGGGCGCGGCGGCCAGTACACCTATCACGGCCCCGGCCAGCGCGTGGCCTATGTGATGCTCGATCTGCAGCGCCGCAACCCCGATCTGCGCCACTTCGTCGGCGGGCTCGAGGAATGGGCGATCCGCGCACTCGCCCGTTTCGGGATATCGGGCGAACGGCGCGAGGGCCGGGTCGGCATCTGGGTCCAGCGGCCCGATGGTCGTGAAGACAAGATCGCCGCGATCGGCGTGCGCTTGCGGCGCTGGGTGACCTTCCACGGCATCTCGATCAATCTCGATCCCGATCTCACGCATTATGCCGGGATCGTGCCCTGCGGCATTCACGCGACCGACGCCGCGCCTTTTGGCGTCACCTCGCTGCGCGCGCTCGGCGTCAATACCGACATGGCGGCGCTCGATCGCGCGCTGAAGGAAACATTCGACGACGTGTTCGTCGACGGTGCACCGGTCGGCGGCTACGCCGTCCGCCGATGATCGAAACCGGCCGGCACCTTTTCGCCCGCCGCTTCGTGCAATTCCACATTCTCGACCTTCGCCAGCGGCGGACCTTCACGGCAGGCCGCCACCATCGTATCGACCTTCGCCGGATCGCCGGCGAACAGCGCCTCGACGCTGCCGTCTTTGCGGTTGCGCACCCAGCCGCGCAATCCGCGCTTCGTCGCCTCGTCGACCGTCCAGGCGCGGAACCACACGCCCTGTACCTTGCCGGCGATGACGGCACGAACGATTTTCATTGCGCGAACTCGAGGATCGGCTGATCGACGACCAGGCTGGCACCGGATTCCGCGAGCACCTTGTTGACCCGCCCGTCGGTGGTCGCGCGCAGGATGTTCTCCATCTTCATCGCCTCGACGACTGCGAGTTCCTGCCCCGCCTTGACGATATCGCCCTCGGCGACGGCCAGCGAGATCAGCAGCCCCGGCATCGGCGACAGCAGGAAGCGCGACAGGTCCGGCGCTGCCTTGACCGGCATCAGCCGGTGCAGTTCGGCGGCGCGCGGAGAGAGAATCTTGAGCGGGATCGATACGCCGCCATGGATCAGTCGAATGCCAACGCCGCTCCGGACGATCTGAACCGTGATCGGCCGCGCATCGATCCGGCCGCGGAACAAGGATTCACCGGGTCGCCAGTCGCTCGCGACCTCGTGGCTCGCCTTCCGGTCGATCACAGCAAACCCGTCCGCGGTCTCGACCACGGTGACGCGATACTCACCCTCGTCACCGAGCAGCACGACCCATTCGGCACCGCCGCGCACCTGCGGCGCGCGTAACTGGCCGCTGATGCGATTTTCTCGCAAGGCGAGCTGGTGATGGATGACGGCACCGATCGAAACCAGAAGCCGCGCGTGCCCCTCGTCTGGAATGACGCTCGCAAAGCCTTCGGGGAATTCTTCGGCAATGAAATTGGTGGTGAGCTCGCCCGCCACAAATCGCGGATGGCCGGCAAGTGCGGCGAGAAACGGAATATTATGCCCGATCCCCTGGATCACGAACCCGTCGAGTGCCTCGCGCAGATTGGCGATCGCCTCCTGCCGGTCGCGCCCGCTGGCAATCAGCTTGGCCACCAGGGGATCGTAATTCATGCCGATCTCGGCGCCCTCATAGACGCCGCTGTCGACCCGGATCGCACCGCCGGTCGGCGGCTCGCGGTATTTCACGAGGCGCCCGATCGAGGGCAGGAAACCCCGCGCCGGGTCTTCGGCATAAACCCGCGCTTCGATCGCCCAGCCCTGGAGCATGACATCCTTCTGTTTGATCGGCAGTTTCTCGCCGGCCGCGATACGGATCATCAGCTCGACCAGATCGAGACCGGTCACGATCTCCGTCACCGGATGCTCGACCTGCAGACGCGTGTTCATCTCGAGAAAATAGAAATTACGCTCGGCATCGACGATGAATTCGACCGTCCCCGCCGAGCAGTATCCAACCGCCTTCGCCAGCGCGACCGCCTGCGCCCCCATGGCACTGCGCGTGCGTGAATCAAGAAACGGGCTCGGCGCCTCCTCGATCACCTTCTGATGGCGCCGCTGGATCGAGCACTCCCGCTCGCCGAGAAAGATCACATTGCCATGCGCATCCGCCAGCACCTGGATTTCGATATGCCGCGGCTGTTCGATATATTTCTCGACGAACACGCGGTCGTCGCCGAAGGCGGTGCGCGCCTCGTTGGTGGCGCCGCGAAACCCATCTTCGATCTCTTCGTCGCTGCGCGCGATGCGCATGCCCTTGCCGCCGCCGCCGGCCGACGCCTTCAGCATCACCGGATAGCCGATGCTCCGCGCGATCCGGCGCGCCTCGGCCGCATCGGCGATCGGCGCCAGATGCCCGGGCACGCTGTTCACCCCCGCTTTCTCGGCGAGCTTCTTGGATTCGATCTTGTCGCCCATCGCGGCGATCGCCGATGCGGGAGGGCCGATGAACACGATGCCGGCCTTGTCCAGCGCCTCGGCAAATTTCGTGTTTTCGGACAGGAACCCGTAACCCGGATGGACCGCATCGGCGCCGGTCTGGCGCGCCGCTTCGACGATCTTGTCGATTGCCAGATAACTCTGCGCGGATGCGGCCGGGCCGATCAGGACCGCCTCGTCGGCCTCGCGAACATGCAGCGCATCGGCATCCGGTTCGGAATAGACGGCGACCGTCTTGATGCCCATGGCGCGCGCCGTGCGGATAACGCGGCAGGCGATTTCGCCACGATTGGCGATCAGGATCTTCTTGAACATTCTGGTCCCGTTTCCCGTTACTCGGCGATGATATTGACGCTGATCGGCGTCCCTTCGACGGCAAGCCGGCTGCTGTCATCGAACAAATCGAACTCGCGAACCCTCGTCACCTTGGCAAATCCGGCCTGGGCCAGATGAAATGTCAGTGTCTCGAACGAGAATCCGAATTTGTGAAAATCGAACTCGTGCGCCTGCTGGCCGAAAATCATCTTGACGACGCGGATGCGTAGATCGAGCGGCAGATCCGGCCGAATGAACAGTCGGCACAGGCGATCCAGATCGGGCACGCTGATATAGAAACGTGCGCCCGGCGAGAGCACGCGCCGTACCTCGGCCAATGCCTGCGGCAGCTCGCTGCGAAAGCCGAGATGCTCGAACACGTGCGCCGAATAGACGCCGGCGACGCTACCGTCGGCGAATTGCGACAGATCGGTACAGCGGCCGACGAAATCGACATGCGGGCCCGGACGCACATCGAGAATTTTCCAGCCGTCTTTGACCTGGCGGCCACCGATATGCAGGCGGAGCGGTTCACTGTCGCCGCTGCGCGATCTGCCACCAGCTTTGGACAGGATTGCCACGGCAATCAACTGACGACGAGGTTGAGGCTGATGATTTGGCCGCACAGTTCGGTGTCGCTGGAATCCGGAAAGATCCCGAGCCGCTCTACCTGATGGACGATCCGGAATCCGGTATCGAAAAGCAGGCCGCCCAGAAACTCGCGATACAGGCCGACAAAGTGGAAATCGTACTCGTCGAGCTGGCCGCCGAACATCATCAGCAACGCGGTTTTTCGCTCGTCCGCGCTGAGCCGTTCGTCGAGAAACAATCGGCTCAGAACCTCCAGATCCGGCACACTCATGAGAAACAGTGCGCCCGGCATCAGGATGCGGCGGATCTCGGCCAGGGCACTCGGCAACGCTCGTCGAAATCCGAGATGCTCCAGAACATGGGACGCGTAAAGCGCAGACACCGATCCGGCTTCGAACTGGGAAAGATTGCAGCAATCGCCGACGAAATCGACGCGGGGACCGGGTCGAATATTGAGGATTTTCCAGCCCGCCCGCGGGAACGTGCCGCCGACATGAAGACGCGGCCGCCCGTCTTCGCGGCCGGGATCGAACCAACGCGGCACGAGATCGGCGATCGGCGATTTGATCGAGGCGCCGACCCGGACATTCTGTGGTGTGGGTGCGGCCATGTTCATTCACCCGATTGTCACTGTCAGCCGGCGCTCACCGCCGACCCGGACGATTGGGATCGCCGCATCTTCCAGCCCTTCGCAAACCCCCGACATCCGGCGAGATCCGCGGGCTTGTCCACCAGTTTCCAGGCTTCGACATCCTTGAATCCGGCGGCTCCGACCATATGCGCGAGCACATTCAGCGTCGGCACCCACCAGTTTGAATCGTTCCGGCCGTACTCGCTTCGCGGATAGAACTCCATCACCATCTGGTCGCCGTATCCATGTGACAGGCCCTTACCGTAGGCACTGAAGTCATTCAGGATCGCGCTCTCGACACAAATCAGCTCATCGGTCATTGCCGAAATGAGATCGAGCGCCAGCAAGGGGTGGCGCAGGTGGTAAAGCGTGCCAAAAAAGAAGACCACGTCGAACCGCCCAAGCTTTTCTTCGGACAGATCGTAGACTGTCATTTCCATCCGCTTGCAGCGATCCTCCGACCAGCCGAACGCGGAACGGCACAGGTCGAATGTCTGCCACGCATGCCGCTCCTTCGGTCCGCCTTTTCCCAGCAGATCGGAAAAATCGTCGATCGCCACCACTTCGCGCGCGCCGCGTTTCAGCGCCTCGAATGTCCAGTAACCGTCCCACGCGCCGATATCGAGCACGCGTTTGCCGGCAAGATCGGCCGGAACGCCATATTTATCGGGGTCGATCGGCGCCCATCCCGGCGTTACGACACCGCCGGGCAGAGCGATCCTGTGGTACCAGTAAGGATATGCGCGAACCGCGGCCTTGAGTGCCTGTGTCTCGGGCCCGGACTTTGCACTCACAGTGGAATGTTGTCGTGTTTCTTCCATGGGTTTTCCAGCTTCTTGTTGCGCAGCATCGCGAGCGCTCGCGCCAGCCGTCGGCGCGTTGAATGCGGCATGATTACATCGTCGATAAACCCGCGCGCGCCCGCAACGAACGGCGTTGCGAATTTGGTGCGATATTCTTCGGTGCGCTGGGCGATCTTGGCGGCATCGCCGATATCCGAGCGGAAGATGATTTCGACCGCGCCCTTCGGTCCCATGACCGCGATCTCGGCGGTCGGCCAGGCGTAATTGACGTCGCCGCGTAGATGCTTTGAGCTCATCACGTCATAGGCGCCGCCATAGGCTTTGCGCGTGATGACCGTCACCTTCGGCACCGTCGCCTCGCCATAGGCGAACAGCAGCTTTGCGCCATGCTTGATGATGCCGCCAAATTCCTGCGCAGTGCCCGGGAGAAACCCCGGCACGTCGACGAAGGTCACGATCGGAATGCCGAAGCAGTCGCAGAAGCGGACGAACCGCGCCGCCTTGCGCGAGGAATCGATGTCGAGACAACCGGCGAGCACGGTCGGCTGGTTCGCCACGATACCCACGGTCGAGCCTTCGATACGGCCGAACCCGATGATGATGTTGCCGGCATAACCGGGCTGCAGTTCGAAGAAATCGCCCTCGTCCACGGTCTTGAGGATGAGTTCTTTCATGTCGTAGGGCTTGTTCGGATTCGCCGGGATGAGCGTGTCGAGAGAGTAATCGAGCCTTTCCGCCGGGTCGGCGGTGGGGCGCACGGGCAATCCGCCGCGGTTCGAGAGCGGCAGGAAATCGAAAAAGCGCCGCAGTTGCAGCAGCGCCTCGACATCGTTTTCGAAAGCAAGGTCGGCAACGCCGGAGCGCGTGCTGTGCGTCAAAGCACCGCCGAGCTCTTCGTGCGTCACCGTTTCGTGCGTGACCGTCTTCACGACATCGGGGCCGGTCACGAACATGTAGGATGAATCCTTCACCATGAAGATGAAGTCGGTCATCGCCGGCGAATAGACGGCGCCGCCGGCACAGGGCCCCATGATAAGCGAGATCTGCGGCACAACGCCCGAGCCCATGATGTTGCGCTGGAACACTTCGGCATAGCCGGCGAGCGAGGCGACGCCTTCCTGGATGCGCGCGCCGCCGGAATCGTTGATGCCGATGACCGGCGCGCCGACGCGCATCGCCTGGTCCATGATCTTGCAGATCTTCTCGGCATGAGCTTCGGAGAGCGAACCGCCGAAGACCGTGAAATCCTGGCTGAAGAGAAAGACCTGCCGTCCGTTGATCGTGCCGTGGCCGGTCACCACCCCGTCGCCCGGAATGCGCTGGTCGTGCATTCCGAAATCGGCGGATCGATGCTCGACGAACATGTCCCATTCTTCGAAACTGCCGTCGTCCAGCAGAAGCTCGATCCGCTCGCGGGCCGTGAGCCGGCCCTTGGCGTGCTGCGCCTCGACCCGGCGTGGGCCGCCCCCCGCCCGGGCCGCCGCTCGTTTGAGCTCGAGCTGGTGAAGGATTTCCCGCATGAGTGCCTATTGTTACAGTTTTGTTACAGAAATGAAGACGCCCGCCCCGTGGGGAATTACCACCATGAGCCCTGCAAGAAAACTGAAATCGGCCGGCTGGTACGTGGTGCCTAGAGGCCCGACGGCCCCAACAGGGCGACGAACCGAACCGCGGCGTCCAGATCCGCCCTCATGCCGAGGCGGCGCTCGGTGGCCAGCGGGTCCTCGCCCCAGCGCTCGATCTGGAAATCCTCGTCGAGCTGGGCCGCCGCCCACGCTCCGTCCGCATCGAGGCGCCCGGCCAGGACCGCCAGCGCGATCACCATCGAGCCGGTCACACTGGTCAGGAGATGTAGGCCGGTCAGTCGGAACGGCGCCTGTGCTTCCACCACGGCCCTGAGGGAAGCGAGCGCGGCGTCGGCCTGCCGGTGCGCGACGATGCCGCTGACAGACTGCAGCGGTGCATCCAGAGCGAGCGCCGTCCAGTCGAGCAAAGGCTGCCAGGTCTGGCGCTGCCGCTCGATCAGTTCTGCGGGTTCGGGCGCCCAGTGGCAGAGCAGATCGGTCTCGGCATAAGCCATGATCTCGGCAACGACCTTGGCGGGATCGGGCGCCACCCGATCGATCGCGGTGTTGGCCAGTTGCAATAGCGGCATGTGTGCCGGATCGACTTTTTCGCCCTGCGCCTGCCATTCCGCGGCGATCGCCTCGGCCAGCGGGCGGCTCGGCAGCACAAGCTCGTTCTTCGCCGGCGTCCTGACCGGCCGGTCGTCGAGGACGACCGCGAAACCGCCGTCGCGCCCGACGACGCCCGCGGTCTTGTAAAACCGTCGATCGGGGCTGCGCGCGATCAGTTGCCGAACAGCCCTTCGATCGCGTCGCCGGCATCTTCGAGGACTTCGCCGGCACCCTGGCCGATCCCTTCGCCCGCCGTCCCCGCGCCGTCGAGCATCTGCTCCGCCCCTTCGGTAACCAGATCGGTCGCGCTCGGCGTCGGCGCCGCCTCCGCGGTGCCGGTGTCTTCGAGCGCCGCCACGCAGGGATTGTCACTGGCCGTCGCATCGCCGCTCGATGTGCCGACGCCCGTCACCCCTGCCAGTACGTCGAACACACCGCCGCCGACACTGCCCACGGATCCGACCAGACCTTCCGCCATCGCCGCTGCATCCGGTCCGACCTGCGGTTTCGCGAGCGTACCCTGGATGCGCACCGGGATCGCCAGATTGACGAGATTGGTCTGCTTGGCATTCGGCACCAGCCGGAGATCCGGCCGCTCCTCGCGCAAATCGATCTGGCCGCTGCCGATGATCGTGGCGCCGTTGGTGTCGAGGACCAGCGCGGTGCTCTCCGCGATGCCGCCAGCGATGTCGAACCGGCTCACGACGCAGTTGAGATTCGACCCGCCGGCACCGCCCGCCGCGATCAGCTCGAACAGATCCGAGAGGATGATGCGGGCAAACCGGTCGTTGATCTGTCCGGCACCCATCTCGAAATTCGTGGCGCCGCCCAGGCTCGCCATGATCTGGCGGACCGAGTTGCCGCTGCCGGCAACATCGAGGTTCATATTGACCCGGCCGCCCGTCAGCTGTTCCGAACCGACCAACGCCTGCAGCAAGGCACCGGCCTCGACCTGGTTGCTGACGATCTGCAGCGAAACACCCGCGGGCGCCTGGCTGGAATCGATGATCCCGGCGATACCGAGCTGGCCGCCGGCGAGATCGGCATTGATATTGTTGATCGTCAGGCGTCCGTTTTCCAGCACGAGATCGGCGGCGACATTCTCCAGCGTCACCGGATCCTTGATCACACGCGTGCCGGTAAAGGTGACGGTCCCATCGACGATGCGCAGCCCGTCGAGCGGCAGTGGATCGTCCGGGAACAACCGCCCGTCGCCGTCCTCGTCGCCGGTGCCTTCGCCGTCACTCGCCGCGGGCGGCTCGACGCCGAAATCCTTGAGATCGAGCAGCGTCGATTGAAGAACGGCGGTCACGCGCGGCCGGGTACCGCCGAGAGCGAGGCTCGCTTCGCCGGTCAGCGTGCTGTCGCCCATCTTGAGATCGAGCCCGCCCAGCTGATAGACGCCGTCGGGATTGGTGACATGGGCAGCAAGGGTGTACGGCCCGAGCGGCGGCAAGGTGGCGCCGCTCAGCGCGCCGAGATCGGCAAGCGATGCGCCGCCCACCGTGAGTGCGACGTCGAACGCATCGGGACTGACCGCACCCTTCGCGGTGATCGTCGCGCCGCCGCCTTCGAGCGTAAGATCGATGGGCATCGCCCCGCCCGCGCGTAATGCGGTGATGCCGGGAATTGTGCCGGTGGCCGAAACCGGACTGTTGTTCACCGTGCCGGCAAAGGCAATCGCGATCGGATCGGCAGCGCTCGCCGCCGACGCGGTCAGCGATTCGATGGCGATGACCTGCGTTTCACCCGTCGCGCCATCGCGATAGGTCACGCGCGCGCGTTCGATCGCGATCTCGTCGACCGCGAATGTATAATCCGCGCCGCCGGACCCACCCGAGGTCGCGGTGCCGTCACCGGCTGCGCCCGGCAGGCCCCAGTTCGGCGTGCCGTTCGCGTCGGTCTCGAGCAGGATGTCGGCCCCGATCAGCGCGAAGCGGTTGACCCGCACCTCGCTCGACAGCAGCGGGATCAGGTCGACCTGCGCCTCGAGCCGTTCGATCGTTGCCATTTCGGCGCCGCTGCCCCACTCGGCATTGGCAAAGCTCACGCCGTTGATCGCGAGGCGCGGCGTGAACGAAATCTCGAGCTCGATATCGCCGGCGAGCGTCAGATCGCGCCCGGTCGCCTCTTTGACCTTCTCGGCGAGCACCGCCTTGTAGTCGTTGAGGTCGAGCGATTTCAGGATCGCATACCCGGTGACCGCCAGCCCGACCAGGACGACGACAATCGCGATCAGGATTGTTCGGAGACGCATGAGGACCTCCCGGAAAGAATCTCAATGACTGATAGCAGGGTCGCCGGCGATTCGGCGACAGCATCCGCATAGGGCCCAAGCTCGGCCGCGTCATGATACCCCCAGGTCGCGGCAATGGCAGTAGTCCCGGCGCGGCGCGCCATCTCCAGATCGTAGATCGTATCGCCGATCATGGCGGTTTGCGCCGGCTCCGCGCCGGTTTCGCGCATGGCACGGATCAGCATGTCGGGCGCCGGTTTGCCCGGATTGTCGTCGACGGTCTGCAATGTCACAAATTTGTCGAGCAGCTTATGCCGTTCTAGCGTCGCGATCAGACCGCGCCGGCTCTTGCCCGTCGCAACGCCGAGCAGCGATCCGGCACGCTCGAGCCCCTCGATCACCGCGCGTATCCCGGGGAACAGGGGCTCCTGATAGTCGGACCGCTGCCGGAGGATATGAAACGCGCGGCGATAGGCGGCGGCCACCTGGCGATGCTGTTCGGGAATGGCGCGAGGCAACAGGCGCGCAATCGCCTCTTCGAGTGCGAGGCCGACGACATGCCGCACCGCGGCCGCGTCGGGCTCCCCGAGCCCCGCGTCCTCGAAGGCGACGTTCATGGCCGCCACGATACTGTGCTGGCTGTCGACCAGCGTGCCGTCGCAATCGAATACCACGAGGCGGAACGCCGGACCCATTTTGCCGGCCGTTTCGTTCATGCCTCGAAATCCTCGACCCGGACGCGCACGGGCCCGGCTTCGAAGCCGAAGAAACGAAACGCATCGCGGATATGCGGCGGCAGAGGCGCCACGACGCGCAACACGCCGCCGTCCATTTTCGGCAGTTCGATTGCACGCGCATGCAGATGCAGTTGCCCCGCGATCTCGCCGCCGGCGATGTGGGCTGCCGCACCGCCATACTTGCCGTCGCCCAGGATCGGCGTGCCGAGCGCTGCGCAATGGACCCGAAGCTGATGGGTCCGCCCGGTATGGGGCATGAGCTTTACGAAAGCCGCCGTGGTCGCGGCGTGATCGAGCACCCGGTAGTCCGTGATCGCCGATTGCCCGCCATCGTCGGCAACCATGCGCTCGCCCTGCGGGCCGGCCCGTTTTTCGAGCGGCATATCGATGCGGCCGACCGGCGGCACCGGCACGCCGACCGTGACGGCCCAGTAGAGCTTGCGTGCGGTGCGCCGGCGAAACGCCTCGGCGATGAAGGCGGCGGCCCGCGCATGTCGCGCCAGCACGAGCACGCCGCTGGTGTCGCGATCGAGCCGATGAACGAGACGCGGCCGCTCATCGGCATCGAACTCGAGCGCATCGAGCAGCCCATCGAGATGCACACGGATGCCCGGCCCGCCCTGCACCGGCAATCCCGCCGGTTTATCGATCACCAGGCAGTCTCGGTCGCGATGCAGCACGCGGGCGCGGATCGCCGCCGCCTCATGTTCGTCGATTTCGATCGGTGCGACCCGAACCGGACCCGCTTCGGCGTCGGAATCGAGCGGCGGCACGCGCACCATTTGACCCGCCTCGAGCCGGTGGTTTGATTTCGCGCGCCGTCCGTCGATCCTGACTTGGCCCGTGCGCAGCAGCTTCTCGAGCCGGCCATGCGTGACGCCCGGAAAATGGCGTCGGAACCAGCGATCGAGCCGGAGCGCCGCCTCGTCGTCGCCGACGCGGATCGTGCGGACCGCTGTCACGCGATCACCAGCCGCAAGAGGCGCATGCCCGCGAAAAACCCGACCAGCGACAGCAGGACCGAGCCCGCAACATAGCCGATCGCCGGCAGCCAGTCGTTGCGTTCCATCAGCAGTACGGCATCGAGGGAGAAAGCGGAGAATGTCGTGAACCCGCCCAGCACGCCGATCGTCAGCAGGGCGCGGATTTCGGGGCTCGGCGACCAGGCAAGGGCAAACAGCTCGGTCAGCACGCCCATGATCGTGCAGCCGATGACGTTCACCGCGAACGTGCCCCAGGGGAAACCGGTGCCGAGCCACTGCCCGATCTGGGTTGCGAGCATGTAGCGCGCCACCGCCCCGATCGCGCCGCCGGCCGCCACCGCTGCGATCATGTTGAAGCCCATAGCCGCCCTCCCCGCTCAGTCGCCGTCGCGACCTGCGCGCTCGTCGCGCAGTTTCGCCCAGTAATCCAGCCGCTTGCGAATCTCGCGCTCGAAGCCGCGCTCGACCGGTTGATAGAATTGCTGGCGCGCCATCCCTTCCGGAAAATAATTCTGTCCCGAGAAAGCATCCGGCGCATCGTGATCATATTCATAGCCCGAACCGTAGCCGAGTTCCTTCATCAGCCGGGTCGGCGCATTGAGGATGTGCTTGGGCGGCATCAGCGACCCGGTTTCGGTTGCGGCCCGTTTCGAGGCGCCGAAGGCACGATACGCCGCATTCGATTTCGGCGCCGTCGCGAGATAGATCACGCATTGCGCGACCGCGAGTTCGCCTTCGGGCGAACCGAGCCGGTCGTACGCGTCCCAGGCCGCGAGCGATTGCGGCAACGCGTCGGGCTCGGCAAGGCCGACATCCTCGACCGCAAAACGCACCAGCCGGCGCAGGATATAGGTCGGGTCTTCGCCACCGGCGAGCATGCGCGCAAGCCAATAGAGCGAGGCATCGGTATCGGAACCGCGCAGCGATTTATGCAGCGCGCTGATCAGGTTGTAATGACCTTCCTGAGCCTTGTCGTAGATCGGCATGCGCCGCTGCACGGCAACCGTGAGCGCCGCGGGATCGAGCGGCTTGCCGCCGGGCAGCAGGAACAGTTCCTCCGCCATGTTGAGCAGGTAGCGCCCGTCGCCGTCCGCCATCGCACGCAATGCGGCGCGGGCATCGGCGGTCAGCGGCAGCGGCCGTTTCTCGGTCGCTTCGGCGCGTGCGAGCAAGGTTTCCATCGCCTCGTCGTCGAGCCGATTGAGCACGAACACCTGCGCGCGGGACAGCAACGCGGCATTCAGCTCGAACGACGGATTCTCTGTCGTCGCACCGACTAGGATGACCGTACCGTCTTCGACATACGGCAGGAATCCGTCCTGCTGCGCGCGATTGAAGCGGTGAATCTCGTCGACGAACAGAAGGGTGCCGCGGCCGACGCGCCGCCGCTCGCGCGCCGCCTCGAACGCCTTGCGCAGGTCGGCGACACCCGAGAACACGGCGGAGAGCGCGACGAATTCGAGTTTGGTATGTTCGGCGAGCAGGCGCGCGATCGTCGTCTTGCCCGATCCCGGCGGCCCCCAGAGCACCATCGAAGAAAGCCGCCCCGCCGCCAGCATCCGCCCGATCGGCCCTTTGGCCCCGAGCAGATGATCCTGACCCACCACCTCCTCGATCCGCTGCGGCCGCAGCCGGTCGGCGAGAGGGCGCGGCGCCTGGGATTCGAACAAAGTGGACAAGGACACCTCAGCCGATGGTGAAGGTCTGTACCCGGTCGCCGCGTTTGATCGTGAACTGCCAGCGACTGCCGCCGGCGCCGAGCGTATCGATCAGCGTCGCAACGTTTTCGATCGCGACGCCGTTGACCTCGAGGATGATATCGCCGGCGCGAAAGCGCATCCGCCGCGCGGTGCTCTCCGGATCGACGCCCAGAATGGCAACACCGGTCCATGAGGAATCCATCGCCAGCTCTTCCGCGAGCGCCGGCGAAAGATTGGCGACCGTCGCGCCCGCCATCGGCGAGCGGCCCTCGACCAGCGTGCGTTCCGCGGGCGGATCTTCCGGCGCTGCAATGAGATCAACCGCGATCCGGATTTCCTGACTGTCACGGAGAACAAGAAGCTCCGCCTGCGAGCCGACCGACAAGGTCGCGAGCCGGAAGCGCATGCCCTGTGGATCGATCACCTCGCGGCCATTGACCGCGAGAATGATGTCGCCGACTTCGATGCCGGCCTCCTCGGCGGGTCCGCCCGGATGTAAACCGTTCACCAGCACGCCGCCGGGCCGGTCGAGCCCGAAGCCCTCGGCAAGCTCGGCGGTCACCGGCTGGCCGGTCGCGCCGATCCACGGGCGGATCACCACATTGCCGGTTTCGGCCGCCGCGATCAGCGTCGCCACCATATTGGCCGGGATCGCAAAGCCGATTCCGATCGAGCCGCCGCCCTGCCGCGAAAAGATCGCCGTGTTGATGCCGACCAGCGTGCCGTCGAGCGCGACGAGCGCGCCACCGGAATTGCCGGGATTGATCGCCGCATCGGTCTGGATGAAAAAACGGTAATCGCTGACGCCGACCTGCGTGCGCGCAAGCGCCGAAATGATGCCGCTGGTCACGGTCTGGCCGACGCCGAAGGGATTGCCGATCGCCAGCACCAGATCGCCGACTTCGAGATCGTCGGAATCGCCGAGCGGCAGATGCGGCAAAGCCTGGCCGCGCGTATCGATACGCAGCACCGCGATGTCGGTGCGCTCGTCCATCAGGACCGGTTCCGCTTCGTACTCGCGGCCGTCGGACAGGACGACAGTGATTTCCTGGCTGCCGGCGACGACGTGATGGTTGGTGATCACGAGGCCGTCCGCCCGCACGATGACGCCGGAGCCGAGCGAATTCTGGACGCGCTCGCTCGGAATTCCGAAATTGAAATCATCGCCGAAGAAGCGCCGGAAGAAGGGATCGTCGAACAGGCCGAAGCGATTCTCGACCACGCGCCTCGTATAGATATTGACCACCGCAGGCGCCGTCTGCCGTACGATCGGCGCGAAACTCAGCGTGATCTGTTCCTGGCTGTCCGGCACAACGCTCTGTGCCGCCGCCGGCGCCGCCATCGCGCAAACGAGCAGGAGCGCGGCGAGCGGGCCGCAGCTTTTCCTATGTCGGATCGCGTCTGCCATGGTTTCCTGGCGTTTACGGGGCCCGCGGCCGACCCGCGGCCGGCGACACCAATCTAGCAGAAAAGTGCCGGATCCCGGACGAACCGGATCGCAGGCGGCCCCGGTCAGGAGGCCGCGCCATCCTCCGCCGCAGCGGCAGCCATCGCCACCGAGCGCTCGCGGTCTTCCACGCCCTTCACGTCGGGATCGCGGTCGACCAGTTCGATCACGGCCATCGGGGCCGCATCGCCGTAGCGGAAGCCGGCCTTGATGACGCGGGTATAGCCGCCGGCGCGAGCCTTATAGCGGTCGGCGAGCGTGCTGAAGAGCTTCTGTGTGAGCGCATCGTTGCGCAGCGTCGACCACGCCTGGCGCCGCGCATGCAGATCGCCGCGCTTGCCGAGCGTGATCAGTTGGTCGACCACCCGGCGCAGGTCCTTCGCCTTGGGCAGCGTTGTCTTGATCTGCTCGTGGCGAATGAGGGCTGCTGCCATGTTCTGGAACATCGCCTTGCGATGCGAACTGGTGCGATTGAGTTTACGACCGCTGATACCGTGGCGCATGACGCCCTCCTCTTCCTGCTGCCGGGTTCATCGCGGGTCGCTGCCCGGATGAAGCCGATTGCGATGACCTGCCGCCGCGCCGACATCCCAATCGCGGATGTCCCATGAACGTCAGGGTGAGCCCGGTCGGGCCCGTTTCGTTCAGTACGGCTCGTCGAGCCGCTTCACCAGCTCTTCGATGTTCTCCGGCGGCCAGCCCGGTACTTCCATGCCGAGCGACAGCCCCATCTGGGCCAGCACTTCCTTGATTTCGTTGAGCGACTTGCGGCCGAAATTCGGCGTCCGCAGCATTTCCTGCTCCGACTTCTGAACGAGATCGCCGATATAGACGATGTTGTCGTTCTTCAGGCAGTTCGCCGATCGCACCGACAGCTCGAGCTCGTCGACCTTGCGCAGCAGGTTCTTGTTGAAAGGCATTTCCGGCGCATGGCTCTCTTCCTCGGCCGCGCGCGGCTCTTCGAAATTGATGAAGAGCTGGAGCTGGTCCTGAAGAATGCGCGCGGCGAGCGCGACCGAATCCTCGGGCGTCACCGCGCCATTGGTCTGCACCGTCAGCGACAGCTTGTCATAGTCCGTCACCTGGCCGACGCGGCTGTTGTCGACCTTGTACGAGACGCGACGCACGGGGCTGAACACGGCATCGACCGGAATGAGTCCGATCGGCGCATCCTCGGCGCGGTTCTGGCTGCCGGCGACATAGCCCTTGCCGTTCTCCACGGTGAATTCCATCGTCACCTTGGCGCCCTGGTCGAGCGTGCAGATGACCAGATCGGGATTCATGATCTCGATATCGTGGCCGGTTTCGATCATGCTGCAGGTCACTTCGCCCGGGCCTTCGGCCTTGAGGCGCATGCGCTTCGGGCCTTCGCCATGCATCCGCAGCGCGATCGACTTGATGTTGAGAACGATGTCGGTCACGTCCTCGCGCACGCCGGGGATCGACGAGAATTCATGCAGCACGCCGTCGATATGAACGGACGTAATCGCCGAACCCTGCAGCGACGACAGCAGGATGCGACGGAGCGCATTCCCGAGCGTCACGCCGAAGCCGCGCTCGAGCGGCTCGGCGACCACGGTCGCGGTGCGGCCGGAATCGGCGCCCGTCTCGATGCTCAGCTTCGAGGGCTTAATCAGTTCGGTCCAGTTTTTCTGAAGAATCACGGTGTTCGTCCTCATGGCTCATGGCCGGTCCCGCCTTGCGCAGGCCCCGGCCGCCTCTGAATTCTGCTGTCGTCCCGGCGTCTGCAAACGCAGCGCCGGAACGTCGTTACACGCGTCGCCGCTTCGGCGGCCTGCAACCGTTATGCGGGATCGGCGTGACGTCGCGGATCGCGGTGATCATGAACCCGGCCGCCTGCAGCGCGCGCAGCGCGGACTCGCGACCGCCGCCCGGACCCTTCACCTCGACTTCGAGTGTCTTGACGCCATGTTCCATCGCCTGGCGCGCCGCATTGTCGGCGGCAACCTGCGCGGCATAGGGCGTCGACTTGCGCGATCCCTTGAACGACATCCGGCCCGCCGACGACCAGGCGATCGTATTGCCCTGCGCGTCGGTGATGTTGATGATCGTGTTGTTGAACGTCGCGTTCACATGCGCCACGCCGGAAGTGATGTTCTTCCGTTCTTTACGGCGCGGCCGCGCCGCAGTTGCTTTAACCATGTTGATCCGTTCCCGTCAGTCTATTGGCCGGCTCGTGCCGTTACTTCTTCTTGCCCGCGATCGCGCGCTTCGGGCCCTTGCGGGTGCGCGCGTTGGTATGGGTCCGCTGGCCATGAACCGGCAGGCCCTTGCGGTGACGCAACCCGCGATAGCAGCCGAGATCCATCAGCCGCTTCACGTTCATTGCCATCTCGCGCCGCAGATCGCCTTCGACGCGATACTCGCGGTCGATGACTTCGCGGATGCGAACGACCTCGTCATCCGTCAGCTCCTGCACCCGCCGCTCGATCGGAATCCCGACCTTGCCGCAGATCTGCTTCGCCTTGGTATGGCCGATGCCAAAAATGTAGGTGAGCGCGATTTCCACGCGCTTCTGAGTCGGTATATTCACGCCCGCGATACGAGCCACCGCCGTTACTCCCGATATTTCAAATGGTTAGGCTCGACGCCGTTGGGCGGCCCCGTCCGAGGGCGCGAATTCTACGAATTTTCACCCACAGGTCAAGCATTTAGCAGCGCTCCAGCACAGCATCGATCTGACCGGCCACCTCGGCCACCGGGACCATCCCGTCGACCCGCTGCACCAGGCCCCGCGCCTCGTAAAAGGGCAGGATCGGCGCGGTCTGTTCCCGATAGGCCTTCAGCCGAGTCTTCATGGTCTCCGGATTGTCGTCCTTCCGGCGGTCGAATTTGGTCCCGCCGCATTGGTCGCACACCCCGGCCTTAAGCGGCGGATGGAAGGTATCGTGATACCCCGCACCGCACTGGGCGCAGGAGAACCGCCCGGCAATCCGGTCGATCAGGGCCGTCTCGTCGACCTTGAGCTCGATGACGCAATCGACCCGGCGCCCCTTGGAGGCCAGCATGGCCTCCAGCGCCTCGGCCTGGGCCACGGTCCGGGGAAACCCGTCGAGAATGGCGCCCTGGGCGGCATCCGGCCGCTCGAGCCGCTCGCCGATCATGCCGATGATCAGCGCGTCGGGAACCAGCTTGCCTTCGTCCATGATCCGTTTGGCTTCGAGGCCGAGTTTGCTGCCAGCGGCCGCTTCCGCCCGAAGCATGTCGCCGGTCGATAGCTGCACGAGGCTCCGGTTCTTTTCCAGGCGCTTGGCCTGCGTGCCCTTGCCGGCGCCGGGAGGCCCCAGAAGGATCAGGATCATCCGCGACGACCCTTGAGCCGCGCCTTCTTGATCAGCCCCTCATATTGATGGGCGAGCAGATGGGAGTGGATCTGCGCCACCGTATCCATGGTGACGGAAACGACGATCAAAAGGCTGGTGCCGCCGAAATAGAACGGCAGCGCGAAGCGCGCGATCATGATCTCTGGCAGGATGCAGATGGCCGCCAGATAGGCGGCGCCGATGACGGTGACGCGCGTCAGCACATAGTTGATGTACTCGGCCGTATTCTTGCCGGGGCGTATTCCGGGAATGAAGCCGCCCTGCTTGCGCAGATTCTCGGCGGTATCGACCGGATTGAACACGATGCCGGTATAGAAGAACGCGAAAAACACGATCAGCGCGATGTAAAGCACCATGAACAGCGGCGTGCCGTGCTGGAGCTGCGCGGTGAGCTGCTGCATCCAGCCGCTGGAGGCGCCGCTCGCACCGAAGCTGACAACCGTCAGCGGCAGCAACAACAGCGAGCTCGCGAAGATCGGTGGGATGACGCCCGAGGAATTGAGCTTCAGCGGCAAATGCGAACTCTCGCCGCCGAACATGCGATTGCCGACCTGGCGTTTCGGATACTGGATGACCAGCCGGCGCTGCGCGCGTTCGAAGAACACGATCGTCGCGATCGTCACGACAGCGATCAGCAGAACCAGGATGATGACCGCCGTCGACAGCGCGCCGGTGCGGCCGAGCTCCAGGGTCTGGATCAAGGCCGCCGGCAGGTTGGCGACGATGCCCGAGAAGATGATCAGCGAGATGCCATTGCCGACGCCGCGCGCGGTGATCTGTTCGCCGAGCCACATCAGGAAAACGGTGCCGCCGGTCAGCGTGATGACGGTCGATGCCCGGAAGAAGAGGCCCGGGTCGATCACGACCGACGAGCCGCCGCCCGACATGCCTTCGAGACCGGCCGCGATGCCGAAAGCCTGCGCGGCAGCGAGGAATACGGTGCCGACCCGCGTGTACTGATTGATCTTCTTGCGGCCGGCTTCGCCTTCCTTCTTCAGCGCCTCGAGCTTCGGCGACATGCTCGACGCAAGCTGCATGATGATGGCGGCCGTGATGTACGGCATGATGTTCAGGGCGAAGATCGCCATCCGGCCGAGCGCACCGCCGGAGAACATGTTGAACATGCCGAGGATGCCGCCGCTCTGCTGCTCGAAAAGCTGCTGCAGCGCGATGGGATCGATGCCTGGCAGCGGAATATGCGTGCCGAGCCGGTAGACGAGAAGCGCACCCAGCGTGAACCAGATGCGGCGCCGCAACTCGTGCGCCTTGGCGAGCGCTCCGAAGTTGAATGTCGAGGCGAGCTGTTCGGCTGCCGAGGCCATCAGCGGGCCCTTCCTGCCATTCAGGCCTCAGCGGCGCCGGCCGCCTCCGCCTTGGCGTTCTGAACGATGACTTTGCCGCCGGCTTTTTCGACGGCCGCGATGGCCGCCTTGGTGGCGCCGGCCACTTCGACGGTGATCTTGGCTTTCAGGGTGCCGTTCGCAAGGAGGCGCACCCCGTCGCGCGAGCGACGCAGCACGCCGGCCATGACGAGCGCGTCGGCGGTCACGGGCTTCGCCGCATCGAGACGGCCTTCGTCGACCGCCGCCTGCAGCCGGCCGAGATTGATCTCGACATAGCGCTTGCGGAAAATGTTCTTGAAGCCGCGCTTGGGCAGGCGCCGATAGATCGGCATCTGACCGCCCTCGAAGCCCTTGATGGCAACGCCGGTACGCGCGGACTGACCCTTCACGCCACGGCCCCCGGTCTTGCCCTTGCCGGAGCCGATGCCGCGCCCGACCCGGATCGGGCCCTTGCGCGCGCCGTGATTGTCCTTGAGCTGATTGAGCTTCATCGTCTGACTTTCCAATCGCAATGCACAGGTCGAGGCGGACCGGCCATCATGGCCGGCCATCGCGCCGAACCCGGCAATCAGGCGCCGTCGTCGACCCTGACCAGGTGGCGAACTTTATCGATCATGCCGCGAACCGACGGCGTGTCCTCGAGCTCGCGGCTGCGATGCCGCTTGTTGAGGCCGAGCCCGATGAGCGTCTCGCGCTGATCGGAACGCCGCCCGATCGGCGAACCGATCTGGGTGATCTTGATCTTCTTTTTGCCTGCCGCCATGACCCTACTCCCGGGCGTCCGCGCCGCTTTCCGGGCGGCCGAGAATGTCCGCCGGCTTGCGACCGCGCCGCTGCGCCACCGCGCGCAGCGAATTGCACTGGCTCAGCGCATCGAACGCCGCCTTGACCATATTATGCGGGTTCGAGGTGCCGAGCGATTTCGCCGTCACGTCCTGCAATCCGAGCGCCTCGCAGATCGCACGCACCGGACCGCCGGCAATGATGCCGGTGCCCTGTACCGCCGTGCGCATGACGATGCGACCGGCGCCGTAATGGCCCTTCACGTCGTGATGCAGCGTACGGCCGTCGCGCAGCGGCACGCGGATCATGCCGCGCTTGGCCTGTTCCGTCGCCTTGCGGATTGCCTCGGGCACTTCGCGCGCCTTGCCGGTGCCGAAGCCGACCCGACCCTTGCCGTCGCCGACGACGACCAGGGCGGCGAAGCCGAAACGCCGGCCACCCTTCACCACCTTCGCGACGCGATTGATGCTGACCAGCTTCTCCGTCAGCTCGACCTCGTCCCGATCGCGCGGCTTGTCGCGACCCCGACGCTCTTCTCTTGCAGCACGTGCCATATCGTACCCTCTAGAACGTCAGGCCGCCCTCACGGGCGGCGTCAGCCAGGGCCTTGACCCTGCCATGAAACAGATAGGCGCCACGGTCGAACACGACTTCCTTGACGCCTGCGGCGATCGCGCGCTCCGCGATCAGACGACCGACTTCCTTGGCCGCTGCCGAATCGGCACCGGTCTTGATCTTGCCCTTGAGGGTCTTGTCGACCGTCGAGGCCGCTGCCAGCGTCACGCCCTGCCCGTCATCGATAATCTGCGCATAGATATGCTGCGACGACCGGAAGACCGACAGCCGCGGCCGACCATACGCCGACCCGCGCAGGCGATTGCGATTGCGCCGCTGACGGCGCTCCGAAATGGTTTCACCCTTCGCCATGGCTCGATTCCTACTTCTTCTTGCCTTCCTTGCGCAGGACGGTTTCGTCCGCGTACTTGATGCCCTTGCCCTTGTAGGGCTCCGGCGGGCGGAAGCCGCGAATTTCGGCAGCGACCTGACCGACCCGCTGCTTGCTCGCACCCGAAATCGTGATCGCGGTCGGGCGTTCGCACTTGATCTGCACGTCGGCCGGGATCGGATAAATCACATCGTGGCTGTAGCCGAGCTGAAGCTGCAGATTCTTGCCCTGAACCAGCGCGCGATAGCCGACGCCGTTGATCTCCAGCGACTTGGTGAAACCTTCCGAAACGCCGACCACCATGTTGCGCACGATGTTGCGGACGGTGCCCCACATCAGCCGCGCTTGCTTGGTGTCGTTGGCGGGTTTCACCCAGAACTTGCCGTCCTCGATCCGCGTCTCGACCTGGTCGGACAGCGCGAAGTTGAGCGAGCCGAGCTTGCCCTTGGCAAGCACCGCACCACCCTGCACCTCGAGCGTCACGCCGCTCGGGATCACGACCGGATTTTTACCGACACGGGACATGACTTACGAACCTCTCGTCAGAATACCCGGCACAGGACTTCGCCGCCGACATTCGCCGCACGCGCTTCATGGTCCGACATGACGCCACGCGGAGTCGACAGGATCGAAATCCCGAGGCCGTTGAACACCGGCTGCAGGTCCGCAACCTTGCGGTACACCCGGCGGCCCGGTTTGGAAATACGCGAGATCTCGCGGATCACGGGATGACCCTCGTGATACTTGAGCTCGATACGAAATTCTTCACCGCCGCCCTTGCTCCCTTCCGCGCGTTCGTACCCGCGGATGAACCCTTCGCGCTTGAGTACTTCAAGCACGTTGGCCCGCAGGCTCGACGCAGGGCTGAGAACCGCGGAAAGGCCGGCCTTCTGGCCATTCCGGATGCGGGTCAGCATATCCCCGAGGGGATCGGTAAACGCCATGACGACGTTCCTCCCTTACCAGCTCGACTTGACCAGACCGGGGATCTGCCCGGTTGATCCGAGTTCTCTGAGCGCAATGCGCGAAAGACGGAACTTGCGATAGTTGCCGCGCGGACGACCGGTCAGCGCACAACGGTTGCGGATTCGCACCCGCGAGCTGTTGCGCGGCAGTTCGGCCAGCCGCAGGCGAGCGCCGAAACGCTCTTCCATCGGACGGCTTTCGTCGTCGGCGATCTCTTTCAGTCGCAAGCGCCGGGCGGCGAACTTCTTGGTCAGCCGCTCGCGCTTCTTGTTCCGTTCAATCGAGCTCTTCTTTGCCATACTCTCTCTCCTTCTGCCTTCAGTTCATGAAAGGCAGATCGAACCCTTTGAGAAGGGCCTTCGCCTCGGCATCGGTCTTCGCTGTCGTGCAGATAACGATGTCCATGCCGCGAATTTCATCGATCTCGTCGTAGTTCACTTCCGGGAAAACGATCTGCTCCTTGAGCCCGAGCGCGTAATTTCCGCGTCCGTCGAAGCTCTTGCCCGAAAGCCCGCGGAAGTCGCGAACGCGGGGCAATGCAATCGTCACCAGCCGGTCGAGAAACTCGTACATGCGGTCGCTGCGCAGGGTCACCTTGCAGCCGATCGGCATGTTCTCGCGCAGCTTGAAGTTCGAAATCGAGGTCCGCGCGCGCGTGATGACCGGCTTCTGACCGGCGATCGCCGTCAGTTCCTTGACCGCGGCGTTCAGCTTCTTGCTGTCCTGCACCGCCTTGCCGACACCCATGTTGATGACGATCTTCGTCAGCCGCGGCGCCTGGAGGGCGTTCGAGTAACCGAACTCCTTCATCAGGGCCGGACGGACGACCGTCGAATATGTTTCCTGCAAGCGCTTCATCTCTGCCTCGCCTACCTGTCGATCTGCTCGCCGGAACGGCGCGCGATACGAACCTTCCGCTCGCCATCCAGAACGCGATAGCCGATACGGGTCGGCTTGTTATCCTTCGGGTCGATATGCGCCAGATTCGATAGATGGATCGACGCCTCTTTCTCGACAATGCCGCCCGGGCCGGCCATGCTGGCGCGCGTATGGCGCTTCACCATGTTGATCTCGCGCACGACCGCGCGTTCCTCGACCGGGATGACCCGCAGCACCTCGCCGGTCTTGCCCTTGTCGCGGCCGGTCAGGACGATCACGCGATCGCCCTTTTTGATCTTCGATTTGAACAACGACATATCGATTCTTCCCGTCTTTCGTTCCGCGCGCCCTAGAGGACTTCCGGCGCCAGCGAAACGATCTTCATGAACTTCTTGGCCCGCAGCTCGCGCGTCACGGGGCCGAAAATGCGGGTCCCGATCGGCTCGCCCTGCTTGTTGATCAGCACTGCGGCGTTGGTGTCGAAGCGGATCATGCTGCCGTCGGGCCGCCGTACCGCCTTCGCGGTGCGGACGATAACCGCCCGGTGCACGTCGCCCTTCTTCACCCGGCCGCGCGGAATCGCATCCTTGACCGATACGACGATCACATCGCCGACGCCGGCAGTCTTGCGCTTCGAGCCACCCAGAACCTTGATGCACTGGACGCGCCGCGCACCCGAGTTGTCGGCGACCTCCAGGTTGGTCTGCATCTGGATCATCGTTCAGATCCCTTTCGTAACGCTCAGGCGCCCGGTGCGCCGGCCGTTCCGATCACTTCCCACGTCTTGCGACGGGAAATCGGACGGCATTCCTGGATGAGCACCTGATCGCCCACCTTGAAACGGTTGTCGGCGTCATGCGCCATGTAGCGCTTCGAGCGCTTGATGAATTTCTTGTACAGCGGGTGCATGACGCGACGTTCGACGCTGACCACGATGGTCTTGTCGCCCTTGTCGCTGACCACGACCCCTTCCAGAACACGCCTCGGCATCGTCTTGCTCGCTCCTCAGGCGCCCGCAGGCGTCTTTACGTTCAGTATCGTGCGAATGCGGGCGATATCGCGCCGCACCTCGCGAACCCGGGCGGTGTTTTGCAACTGGCCGCTCGCCTGCTGAAAACGCAGGTTGAACGCCTCTTTCTTGAGGTCGACGAGCTGCGTCATCAGCTCGTCCGCCGTCTTGGTGCGAATATCTTCCGCCTTCATGGCCTTAACCTTCCTCGCCCAGACGCACCACGAAGCGCGTCTTGATCGGCAGCTTCGCCGCCGCCAATTCGAATGCCCGGGCCGCGACGTCCCGCGGCACACCGTCGATCTCGAACATGATGCGGCCCGGCTTCACCCGCGCCGCCCAGAATTCGGGCGTGCCCTTGCCGCTGCCCATGCGGACTTCGGCCGGCTTCTTGCTGACCGGCACGTCCGGGAAAACCAGGATCCAGACGCGGCCGGCGCGCTTCATCTGACGCGTGACCGCCCGCCGCGCCGCCTCGATCTGGCGCGCGGTGACCCGGCCCGGTTCGACCGCCTTCAGCCCGTAGGCGCCGAAATTCAGCGACGTGCCGCCTTTGGCATTGCCGTGAATCCGGCCCTTGTGGGCCTTGCGGTACTTGGTGCGCTTCGGCTGAAGCATCGTTCGTCCTCGTCGTCTTCTTCGTTAGGTCGGTCAGCCGCGCGTCGGCTGCTGCTCGAGTGCCCGCTTGTCCTGCGCCATCGGGTCGTGCGCCAGGATTTCGCCCTTGAACACCCACACCTTCACGCCGCAGGTGCCATACGTCGTCTTCGCCGTCGCCTCGCCGTAATCGATGTCGGCACGCAGCGTGTGCAACGGAACGCGACCCTCGCGATACCACTCGGTGCGTGCGATTTCGGCACCGCCGAGGCGGCCGCCGCAGTGAATTCGAATGCCCTGGGCGCCGAGCCGCATCGCCGACTGCACCGCCCGCTTCATCGCGCGGCGGAACGCCACGCGGCGCTCGAGCTGCTGGGCGATATTCTCGGCCACCAGTTTCGCCTCGATCTCCGGCTTGCGGATCTCGACGATGTTCAGCGCGACGTCGGTCCCGGTCATCTTCTGCAGGTCGATGCGCAGCTTCTCGATATCCGCGCCCTTCTTGCCAATGACGACGCCGGGCCGCGCGGTGTGAATGGTCACGCGCGCGCGCTTCGTCGGCCGTTCGATCACGATGCGGCTCACACCGGCCTGCAACAGGCGCTTCGTCAGATAGCGGCGCAGGTTGAGATCCTGGTGCAGCAGGTTCGCGTAGTCCTTGTCCGCGAACCAGCGCGAATCCCAGGTCCGGTTGATCCCGAGCCGCAGCCCGATCGGATTTACTTTCTGACCCATATCAGGCGGTCTCCTCGCGTTCCCGGACCACAACCGTCAGGTTGCTCCAGTATTTCTGCACGTACGACACCCGACCCCGGGCCCGCGGATGAAAGCGCCACATCGAGAACGCGCGACCGACCGAGGCTTCGGCCACATAGAGCCGGTCGACGTCGAGCTGGTGGTTGTTTTCCGCATTCGCCACCGCCGACTGCAGAACCTTCCTCACTTCGACCGCGATGCGGCGCTTCGAGAAGGTCAGCTCGTTGAGCGCGCTCTGCACTGCCATACCGCGGATCTGCTCCGCGACGAGGTTGAGCTTGCGCGGGCTGGTGCGCACGACTCGTGCGACCGCCATTGCTTCGTTGTCTGCCGCGCGACGCGGTGCTGACTTCTTGCCCATCTTCCGATCCTCAGGCCTTCTTGACCTTCTTGTCGGCGGAGTGACCGGTGAAGGTACGCGTCGGCGAGAACTCGCCGAACTTGTGCCCCACCATGTTCTCGGTCACCAGCACCGGCAGAAACTTGTGTCCGTTGTAGACGCCGAACGTGAGGCCTACGAACTGCGGCAAAATGGTCGAACGTCGCGACCAGATCTTGATGACCTCGTTGCGACCGGAGCCGCGCGACGTTTCCGCCTTCTTCAGCAGATAACCGTCGATGAACGGGCCTTTTGATACTGAACGAGCCACGGTGTCTACGCTCCTTCCAGCGTCAATTCTTTTTGCGACGACGGCGGACAATCATGCCGTCCGTCTTCTTGTTCTGGCGCGTGCGCTTGCCCTTGGTCGGCTTGCCCCACGGTGTCACCGGGTGACGGCCGCCCGAGGTACGGCCTTCGCCGCCGCCATGCGGGTGATCGATCGGGTTCATCGCAACGCCGCGCACATGCGGCCTGCGACCGAGCCAGCGACTGCGACCGGCCTTGCCCAGGCTTTCGTTCTGCCGGTCCGGATTCGAAACCGCACCGATCGTCGCCATGCACTCGCCGCGCACCTTGCGGACTTCGCCCGAGGTCATGCGCAAGAGCGCGTAACCCTGGTCGCGTCCGACGAGCTGCACGTAGGTGCCGGCCGACCGGGCGAACTGGCCGCCCGCACCGGGACGCAGCTCCACATTGTGGACGATCGTGCCCACCGGAATGCTCTTCAGCGGCATCGCATTGCCTGGCTTGATGTCGGCGCGTTCGCCCGACATCACCTTGTCGCCGGCCTTGAGGCGCTGCGGTGCGAGAATATAGCTCTGCTCGCCGTCCTCGTAGCGGATCAGCGCGATAAACGCGGTCCGGTTCGGGTCGTATTCGAGCCGCTCCACCGTCGCAACGACGTCGTACTTGCGGCGCTTGAAATCGACCTTGCGATAGCGCCGCTTGTGCCCGCCGCCCCGCTGATACGAGGTGATATGGCCATGATTGTTGCGGCCGCCGGTGCTGGTCAGACCTTCGGTCAGCGCCTTGACGGGCTTGCCCTTGTACAGCTCGCTCCGGTCCACGAGGACCAGCTGGCGGGTGCCGGGCGTGACCGGCCTGTGTGTTTTCAGTGCCATCGTACCAATCTCTCCGTCACACGCCCGTCGTCACGTCGATGCTCTGGCCTTCCGCCAGAGTCACCATGGCTTTCTTGGTGTCCGACCGCCGCCCGAGCTGCCCGCGAAACCGCTTGAGCTTGCCCTTGGTCCGGATCGTGTTCACCGCGAGCACCTTGACGCTGAAGATACCTTCGACCGCCGCCTTGATCTCCGGCTTGCTCGCATCGAGCGGCACGCGGAAGACCACCTGATTGAACTGCGATGCCATGGTCGACTTTTCGGTCACCACCGGCGAGCGCACCAGGTCGTACATGCGTTCCTTCGAGAGCGTCATTGCTGGCTTTTTCATCGCACGCTCCCTATTTCAGCCGCGATTCGAGATGCTCGACCGCGGAGCGGCTGAGCACCAGCGTGTCGTGGCGCAGAATGTCGTAAACGTTGGCACCCTGCTGCGGCAGCAGATCGATCCCCGGCAGATTGGCGATCGCCTGCTGCAGCTTGGTGTCGACCTCCGGCCCGTCGATCAGCAGCACCGTGCCCCAACCGAGCTTCGCGAGCTGATCGGCGACCGTGCGGGTCTTGCCGTCGCTGCTGGTCAGCGCATCGACGACGACCAGCTTGCCGTCGGCCTGCTTCGCGGACAGCGCCGTCTTGAGCGCGAGCCGCCGGACCTTCTTCGTCAGGCCATGTTCATGCGAGCGCACGACCGGACCGAAGATCACCGCGCCGCCGCGGAACTGCGGCGAGCGCAGGCTGCCCTGACGGGCGTGACCGGTGCCCTTCTGTTTCCACGGCTTGCGGGTCGTGCCGCTGATGTCGCTGATGCCCTTGGTCTTGTGCGTACCGGCGCGCCGCTTCGCGAGCTGCCAGTTGACCATGCGCGCAAGAATGTCGCGACGGATCGTCACGCCGAACACGTCGTCCGACAGATCGATATCGCCGACCTTCTTGCTTTCGAGCGATGTAACCTCACACTTCATCGCCGCTATTCCTTCCCGCTTTCATCGCCGGCCGCGCCCGAATCGGCCGCCGAGTCGGTCGCCGTATCGGCCGCTGCCTCGGATGCAGCCGCCGCACCGCCGCGCAATGCAGCGGGGAAAGGCAGATTATCCGGCGCCTTACGCTTCACCGCGTCGCGCACCATCACAAAACCACCCTCGGCACCCGGCACCGCGCCGCGCACCAGGATCAGCCCGCGTTCCATGTCCGTGCTCACGATGCGCAGGTTCTGTACCGTCACGCGGCGATCGCCCATGTGGCCAGCCATCTTCTTGTTCTTGAAGACGCGGCCGGGATCCTGCCGGTTGCCGGTCGAACCGTGGCTGCGGTGCGAGACCGACACGCCGTGCGTCGCACGCAGACCGCCGAAATTCCAGCGCTTCATCGGACCGGCGAAGCCCTTGCCGATACTCGTGCCGGTCACGTCGACGAACTGGCCGGGCACGAAATGCTCGACCGTGATCTCAGCACCGATATCGAGCAGCGCGTCGTCGCCGACGCGGAACTCGACGAGCTTCGTCTTCGGCTCGACGTTGGCCTTGGCAAAATGGCCGCGCATCGGCTTCGACACATTGCGCACCTTGCGCTTGCCGATACCGACCTGGACCGCGGAATAGCCATGGCTGTCGGCCTTGCGGACGTCGACCACCTGGCAGTTCTCTACCTTGAGCACCGTAACCGGCACATGCTCGCCCGCGTCGTTGAAGACGCGGGTCATGCCCAGTTTCTGTGCGAGGATGCCCGAACGCATGACCTGATCCTCAACCCTTCAACTTGATCTCGACGTCGACGCCGGCGGCCAGCTCGAGCTTCATCAGCGCGTCTACCGTTTGCGGCGTCGGGTCCACGATATCGAGCAACCGCTTGTGGGTGCGGATCTCGAACTGTTCCCGGCTCTTCTTGTCGACGTGCGGGCCACGCAGCACCGTGAAGCGCTCGAACCGCGTCGGCAGCGGGATCGGGCCACGCACCCGCGCACCCGTCCGCTTCGCCGTGCTCACGATCTCGCCAGTCGACTGATCGAGGACGCGGTGATCGAACGCTTTCAAACGAATGCGGATGTTCTGATTATCCATGACCCACGTCCTCGTTAATTCTGCCGGTCGTTCCGACTATTCGATGATGGAAGCGACGACGCCGGCACCGACGGTGCGGCCGCCTTCGCGGA